>DATKMW010000121.1:0-95926 GCA_035541675.1 Anaeromyxobacter sp.
GTCCCAGCGCACCCCGCCCA
This sequence comes from Anaeromyxobacter sp., assembly GCA_035541675.1. Classification (GTDB taxonomy): domain Bacteria; phylum Myxococcota; class Myxococcia; order Myxococcales; family Anaeromyxobacteraceae; genus Anaeromyxobacter. Next base: position 21 of record DATKMW010000121.1, read on the forward strand.
CCAGGCACAGCCCGTAGGTCTTGCGGTTGCCGGTGATCTTCTCGGCCATCCACATGACCGGCTCGCGGATGCGGAAGGCCTGCATGAAGAGGGTGTCGAAGCCGATGAGGTGGCAGGCCAGACCCAGCCAGAGCAGGTGGCTGTGGAGCCGCTCCAGCTCGAGCAGGACGGTGCGGATGTACTCGGCTCGCGGCGGGATCTCGAGCGAGGCTGCCGACTCCACCGCCTGGGCGTAGGCCACGCTGTGCACGCAGCCGCAGATGCCGCAGATGCGCTCGGCCAAGGTGGGGATGTCGTCGTAGCCCAGCACCGACTCGGCCAGCTTCTCGATCCCCCGGTGGACCATGAACCCGCGGTACTCGCAGCCACGCACCCGCTCGCCCTCCACGAAGAGCCGGAAGTGGGCCGGCTCGTCGAGGGCGGGGTGGAAGGGGCCTAGCGGGACCACCGTGCAGTTCGGCGGCGGCTCCTGGAAAGCGTATCGCCGTCCGGGGTCGTAGCCCTGGGGGAGCTCGTTCCAGGGCACGTCCTTGCGCAGCGGGTGCACTCCGTCCGGCCAGCCGTCGGGCAGGACCAGGCGGCGCGGATCGGCGTGTCCGGCGGGCTCGATGCCCACCAGGTCCCGCATCTCGCGCTCGGCCCAGCTCGCGCCCGGGACGACCCCGGAGATGCTGTCCACCCGCGGCGCGTCGGGCGGGAGGAGCGCCATCACGCTGCCGAGGAGGTGCTCCTTGTCCAGCGCGAAGTCGTGGGCCACCAGGTACTTCCCGGAGAAGGGCCGGTCGTCGGCGCCCACGGTGATGACGTAGCGCGCTCCCAGCTCGCCGAAGAGCGCGCTGCAGACCTGGCGGACGGCGCCGGGGTCGACGGTGAGGAAGAGCCGCTCGGAGGCGGGGAGGTCGGCCCGCTGGATGGCCGAGCCGAAGCGGTCGGCGAGCTTCGAGAGCAGGGCGCGCGAGGGCATGTCAGTGGCCCTCCCCGGAGCGGGGCTCCGCCGCGTGGTGGGGTGCGCCCCCCAGGTGCCGGAGGGCGACCTTGACCTCGCCGTAGAGGTCGTGGGTGGAGGTCCGGAAGCAGTCGGCCTCCTGGGCGTAGCCGCAGAGCCATGGCGGCGAGGCCCGGCGCGGTGCCCCGCCCAGCTTGGCCAGGGCGCGGGCCAGCAGGAAGAAGATGCCCAGCAGGAGCAGCACCGCCAGCGGTCGCAGCACCGCGGCGCCTCCCAGCACCTCCAGGCCGGAGAGGGCGCTCCCCCGGGCGAAGCCTGAGCCGGCCAGCTCGCTCCCCAGGCCGCCCGGGCTCGCGCCCAGCACCGCGTCGCCGGCTTTCGCCGCCAGGGCCGGCATCAGGCCGATGAGGACGCACAGGGCGGCGAGGAAGAGCTGCGAGAGCCGCATGCCCATCCCCACCTCGAGGGGCCCCCGCGCGGCGGCGGCCGCCACCGAGGCGCTGCGCCGGCCGAGGAAGCCCACCCCCAGGAACTTCACGAAGGAGGCCAGGGTGAGGGTGCTGGTGAGCAGGGCCACCACCGCGCAGGGCGCGAGGTAGGCCGCGGCGGCGCTCCCCTGGAGCGTGGCCACGTAGATGCTCCACTTGCTGGCGAAGCCGTTGAGGAGCGGGACGCCGGAGATGGCGAAGGAGGCGACGAGGGCGGTGACGCCGGTCACCGGCATGTGGCGCATCAGCCCGCCCATGCGGTCGAGATCCTGGCTGTCGGTGGCGCAGAGCATGGAGCCGGCGTCGAGGAAGAGCAGGGCCTTGAACAACCCGTGGTTCACCACGTGGAAGAGGGCGCCGAAGAGGGCCAGCGCGGCCAGCGGCCGGGCCGCCTCCCCGGGGGTGGCGAGGAGCGCCATGGCGGCGCCGGTGCCGAGCAGCACGTAGCCGATCTGCCCGATGCTGTGATAGGCGAGGAGCCGCTTGGAGCGGTCCTGCTGCAGCGCCTGGGCGGTGCCGGTGAAGAGGGTGAGGGTGCCGAGCACCGCCACCGCTGCGCCCCAGCCGGAGAGCGGGAACACGTCGCGGGCCTGGGGCGGCACCAACCACAGGAAGTAGCGGATCAGGCCGTAGACGCCGGTCTTGATCATGACCCCGGAGAGCATGGCCGACATCGGCGAGGGCGCGGCCGGGTGGGCGTCGGGCAGCCAGACCTGGCCGAAGGGCCACATGCCCATCTTGATCCCGAACCCCACCAGGAAGAGGAAGAAGGCCAGCGCCGAGGCGAGCGGGTGGGCGGCGAGGACCAGGGGGAGCGCCGCGGAGACGGCGGCGAAGTCGTAGGGGTTGATGGGCGAGGCGGCGGAGCCCCCGCCCAGGGCGATGAGGATCTGCGCGCCGACCATGGTGACCACGCAGGCGATCTGCATCATCCACAGGAAGCGGCTGGCGGCGCGGATGGGGCCGGGCCCGCCCTCGTAGCGGATGAGGGCGTAGCCGGGCAGCGTCATGAGCTGCCAGAACACGAAGAAGAACCACATCATGTCGGTGGTGCTGGTGAGGCCGTACATCGCCGACAGGAAGAGCAGGAGGCAGGGGTAGTAGTGGCGGGTGGCCTGTCCGGGGTGGCGGGCGCGCAGGTAGCCGATGGAGTAGAGCGAGGCCGGCACCGCCAGCGTGGCAGCCAGCGCCAGGAACACCGAGGTGAGACCGTCGACGTGGAAGCGCGGGGCGAAGCCGAGCCAGGGCACGACCAGGAAGGCGACCGGCTCCGGGGAGGGTCCCTGGACGAGCACGTGCACCACCGCCCACCCGACGAGGAGGGCCGTCACCGTGGCCAGGACGAACGTCACCCAGCCCGCCACCGCCTGCCACCGGGAGACGAGCGCGGTGAGCACCGCCCCCGCCTCGCAGATGAGGATGGCCGCCACCACCGCCAGCTCGGGAGTCATGGCGTCACCCCCACCGTGACCGGCAAGGCGCGGGGCGCGCCGCAGAGGAGCTCCACCAGCGCCTCCAGCGTCTCGGCCACCGGCGGCGACAGCTCCGTGCCCTCGAGCGAGGCCGGCTGGACGCCGAGGACGAAGGCGCGGGCCCCCAGCCCCTCGGCGTACTGGGCCAGGACCGAGAGCGGGACGCGGTGGGCGGCGGCCAGGACCGGGTGCACCTGGAGGTCCGCGGCGCTGGCCAGGAGCAGCGCGCCGGGCGCACCGCCGAAGTCCACCGCATCGGCGAGGGCGAGCACCTCGGCGCCGGCGCGCACCGCCTCGCCCACGTACCGCTCCGGGCAGGTCCCGCCGTCGATGGAGGAGAGCGAGCCTCCGTCCTCGTCCACGCCCTCCCGGCGCGCGGCCAGCGCCCGGGCCAGCCGCACCCCGAAGCCGTCGTCCCCAGCCTCGGCGTTCCCGGCCCCGAGGAGGACCACCCGGTGGCCGCGCCACTGCGCCAGCTCGGTGCGAAGGTCGGTCATCAGATGCTCTCCCCGAGCTGGGCGATCTGCTCGTAGGTGAAGACCGGGCCGTCGGTGCAGACGTAGGCCATGCCGATGCAGCAGTGGCCGCACTTCCCCACCCCGCACTTCATGTAGCGCTCCAGGGTGGAGACGATGTCCTTGCCCTGGAAGCCCAGGGAGAGGAGGTCGCGGATGGCGAAGCGGAACATGACCGGCGGGCCGCAGACGAAGGCGACGGAGTTCTCCACCGGCAGCTTCACCTCGGGCTTGGTGAGCAGGCTCCCCACCACCCCCACGTTCCCGTTCCAGCCGGCGGTGGCCCGATCGACGGTGAGGTAGCACTCGAGCTGGCCGGAGTGCTGCCACCCGTCGAGGAGCGGGAGGTACATGAGGTCCTTCGGTGTGCGCGCCCCGTGGAAGACCAGGATGCGGCCGAAGTCCTGGCGGTGGGCCAGTGCCCAGACGATGCACGCCCGCAGCGGGATGAGCCCGATGCCGCCGGCGGCGAAGACCAGGTTCTTGCCCCGGTACTCCTCCATGGGGAAGCCGTTGCCGTAGGGGCCGCGCACCGCGAACCGGTCGCCGGCGCCCAGCTGGTGGAGGGCGGCGCTGCAGGTGCCCACCTGCCGCACGGTGAAGAGCATCCGCCCCTCGGTGGGGCTGGCGGGGAGCGAGAGCGGGAACTCGCCGGCGCCGAACACCGAGACCTGGGCGAACTGGCCGGGCTTGAAGCGGCCGAAGGCGGCCTGCTCGGCCGGGTCCTCGAAGTGCCACTCGAACGTCTTCACCCCGGCGATCTCGTCGTTGACCCGATCGATCACGGCCCGCTTGGGCAGGTAGACGTTCTCGCGGACGGCGGTGGTCACGCCTTGCCTCCGTTGGCCGCGGGCGAGGGGCCGGTCGGACCGCGGCGGAGCAGCTCCACCACCGTGGGCATGCCCACGTCGCCGTGGCAGATCTCGGCGCAGCGGCCGCAGCCCACGCAGGCCACCGATCGCTCCCGCTGGATGAAGTGGTGGGACAGCTTGCGGTAGAAGCGGCGGTTGCGCCGGTCGTGCACGGCCTTGCGCGGGTTGTGGCCGCCGGCCATGCGGGTGAAGCCGGAGAGCGCGCAGGAGTCCCAGATGCGGACCCGCTCGGTGCGGTCCGGGCCAGCCGGCCGGTCGCTCACCGTGAAGCAGGTGCAGGCCGGGCACACGTAGGTGCAGCCGCCGCACTCCAGGCAGCGGCGCCCGATCTCCTCCCAGGTGCCCTCCGACACCTCGCCGCGCGAGATGCGGGAGATGGCCGCCGCGAACCAGCTGGTGAAGGTCTTGAAGCGGGTGCGGAGGTCGTCGAGCAGCGCGCGGCGGCGGGCCAGGTGCTCGGGTGTACCCCGGCGGAAGAAGGGCTCCTGGAACAGCGCCTCGCCCTTCTGCGAGCCGGCCAGGGCCAGCCACTCGCCGCCGCCCAGGTCCATGAGCTGCAGGTCGAAGCCCTCGCGCGCCGCCGGACCGGTGTCGGTGCAGGGGCAGAAGCAGGCCTCCCCCACGTCCACGCCGGGCAGGGTGCACACCACGTTGACCAGGAACAGGGCCTCGCGCCGGGTGGCGTAGTAGAGGTCGCGATAGGCGCCCTCCAGGTAGAAGCGGTCGAGGTGGCCGATGCCGGCCACGTCGCAGGAGCGGATCCCGAACACCGCCACCCGCGGCGCCTCCACGATGGGGCGGAAGGTGGTCTCTGCGCCGTGGCCGCGGATCTCCAGCAGCGGCTCGATGGGCGGGAGGGCGAAGCGCTTGGGCGGGTAGAGCGGATTGGGGAGGTGGAGCGCGATGGCGTCGCGGTTCTCGTCGGTGACCGTGGAGAAGGCGCCGTCGCCGCCCTCCTCGGCGAAGGGCGCCACCACCTGGTAGCCCTGGGAGCGGAGGACGTCGACCACCCGGAGCACGTCGACGCCGTCGAGGACGCGGGCCTTCATGGCGCGCTCACCTCCTTCTCGATGCGGACGTGGAGCAGCGCCGGAGCCTCGGGACGGTAGCCGTGGACCAGGGTCTGGACCTGCGCGGCGAAGAACGGGGCGAAGACGGCCCCGCGCCGCACCTCCGGGGTGATCCGGGCGTCGGTCACCGCCGCGCCCTCGGCGGAGAGGACCCGGACCCGCTCCCCCTCCCGGACCCCCAGCGACTTGGCATCCTCGGGATTGAGCTCGACGAAGCCCTCCGGGTAGTCGAGCAAGAGGAAGCGGTGCTCGCGTCGCAGGGTCTCGCTGTGCTGCACCAGCACGTTCTGGTTCCAGTAGTGGTCGGAGTGGCCGAACACCAGGGTGAGCGGATAGGCGGGATCGCCCTGCTCCTCGGGCGGGCGAGCCGGCGGCGGGACCAGCTGGAAGCGGCCGGGGGCGTCGGCGGGCTCGGCGAAGAGGGTGCGCGTGCCCAGCGGGCGATCGGGCGTGCAGGGCCACTGGCGGCCGTGTCCCCGGGCCAGGGCCGCGTGGGAGATGCCGGCGTAGAAGGGGACGAGGTCGGCGATCTCGTCCATCACCCGGGCCGCCGAGGGGTAGCTCCAGTTCGCCCCCAGGGCGCGGGCCAGGAGGGTGAGCTGCTTCCAGGCCGGTTCCACCCCGGGCGGCGGCACCACCGCCTGGGCGACGAGCTGGACGCGCCGCTCGGTGCTGGTGAAGGTGACCTGCTCCTCGCCGAAGGCGGTGGTGGGGAGGATGACGTGCGCGTAGCGCGCCGACTCCGGGCGGAAGACGTGCTGGATCACCACCAGGTCGCAGGCTTCCAGCACCCGGGCCACGTTGGGTCCGGTGGCGGTGCCCACCGGGTCGTAGCGGGAGAGCCACAGGGCCCGGATGCGTCCCGGCTCGGCCGCCGAGAACACCTCGGCCGCGCCCAGGCCCGGCCGGGCCGGCAGCGCCGTCCCCCAGCGCCGCTCCACCTCGGCCCGCGCCGCGGCGCTGGCCGCCGGCCGGTAGCCGGGGAGCCAGTCGGGGTCCATGCCCACGTCGCAGACGCCCTGGAGGTTGTTGTGCTCGGCCAGCGGGAACAGGCCCCCGCCGGTCCGCCCCACGTTCCCGGTGAGGAGGGCCAGGCTCACCAGCCCCTCCACCACCTCGGGGCGGCGCGGCGAGGCGGTGGAGTAAAGGATGGCGGCGGCGCGGGCCTGCCCGTAGGCCAGCGCGGCGGCCTCGAGCTGCTCCGGCTCCAGCCCGCAGGCCTTGGCGGCGGCCAGCAGGTCCACCTCGCGGGCGGCGGCCAGGAAGGCGTCGGCGTCGCGGCAGCGGCTGCGCAGGAACTCGCGGTCGTAGAGGCCGCGGTCGGCCACCACCTTGGCCATGGCCGCGTAGAGCCGGGCCTCGGTGCCGGGCCGGACCTGCAGGAAGTGGTCGGCGTGCTCCGCCACCCGGTGGCTGCGCTCGCCCACCACCACCAGGCGGGCGCCGCGCAGCCGGGCGCGGATCACCCGCCCGGCCACGGTGGGGAGCTGGCGGGCCAGATCGAGCCCGTCGACCAGGATGAGATCGCTCCGGTCGAGGTCGGCGATGGAGCCGGTCGCGGCCGGCACGCCCAGCAGGCGAGCCAGCACGTCGGTGGAGTTGTTGCCGTAGACGCCGGCGCCGTGGTCGACGTTGGGTGTGCCCAGGACCGCTCGCCCCAGCTTCTGGAGGAGGTAGGTCTCCTCGTTGGAGCAGCGGGGCGAGCAGAACAGCGCCACCGCCTCGGGCCCGCGCTCGGCCACCACCTTGCCCAGCCGCTCGACCAGGAAGGCCAGGGCCTCGTCCCAGCTCACCTCGGCGAACCCGTCGTCGCGGCGGAGGAGCGGCCGGCGCAGCCGGTCGGGCGAGCTCGAGATCTCGTGGACGTGCCAGCCGCGGACGCACAGCCGGCCCTGGCTGGCGGGGTGCGATCGGCTCGGGTAGACGCCGACGATGCGTCCGCCCTGCGTCTCGAGGTGCAACCCGCAGCCGGCGCCGCAGAAGGTGCAGGTCGTCAGGGGGTGAGCCATGGGCGCCTCGCCTCGCCCTCACGGGCTCCAACCGAAGGCCATGCCATGGCCGAGAATCTTCCCACTTTCCGCGCGGGAGAAAGCGCGGGACCCTCCACCGCGCGTGACGCGCATCAAGCGGCCATTGGGGAATTCGGGGGTACCCCGAAGCGCCCTGACAAAAGATCACAGGACCGGGCGCGGCCGCGGTTCGGACAGGGCGGCCGCCAGCTCGCACGCCCGCTCCCGGGCCCGCGGGAGCGAGGCCTCCACCTCGGCCGACAGCCCGTGACCGAAGGTGAAATCCGCGCCCGCGACGGTGAGGAGCACCGCCGGCGGCGCCCGGCCGTAGAGGGCCCGGGCCAGCCCCAGGACCTCTTCGGGCAGGAGGGCGTGCAGGACGGCGGTCCGGGCGGCGCTGGGGGCGAGCGGCCCGGCTCGCACCTCGCCCGGCGGGCCCGCCGCGGCGGCGTCGAGGAAGAGCACGCCGTCGGCGCGGGAGACCGCCTCGGCGTGCTCGGGCAGCAGCTCGGCCGCCTCCAGCACCTCGAGGTCCGGCACCAGCGCCTCGAGCCCCCGGGCCACGGCGCCCCCCGCCCCGTCGTCGCGGCGGAGGGGGTTGCCGAGGGCGAAGGCGAGGATCACCGCTCCGCCACGTCCACGATCGCGCCCGCGGCGTCGATGAGCTCGATGCGGAGGGGCATCTGGCCGGCGGCGTGGGTGGAGCAGGAGAGGCAGGGGTCGAAGGCGCGGATGCCGGCCTCGACCCGGTTGAGCATCCCCTCCACGAGCTTGCGGCCGTTGACGAAGTGCTTGGCGATCTGGGCCACGGTCCGGTTCATGGCCAGGTTGTTCTGGCCGGTGGCGATGACCAGGTTGACGCGGGTGAGGATGCCGCCGGGCTTGGCCTCGTAGTCGTGGAAGAGGGTGCCGCGGGGGGCCTCGCAGGCGCCGACGCCGCGGGTGCGGTTGCGCATGGCCACTGCCTGCACGTCGTCGGAGAGGATGTCCGGCTCGCCCAGGAGCTGGGCGATCCGCTCGATGCCGTAGACGATCTCGATGAGCCGGGCGTAGTGGTAGTGGAAGGAGGAGAGCACCGCGCCGCGCCCCAGCTGGCGGAACTCGGCCAGCTCCTCGTCGGCGTGGGGGGTGCCGGCGCGGGTGCAGACGTTGAGCCGGGCCAGGGGACCGACGCGGTAGACGCCGCCGGGGTAGCCGGCCGGCTTGAAGTAGGGCGACTTGAGGTAGCTGTCGGGCTCGACGGCCTCCCCGATCCACTCCTCGTAGTCGGCCGGGTCGATCTGGTCCTTCACGATCTCGCCGGTCTCGGAGACGAAGCGGAGCTTGCCGTCGGTGTGGTCGAGCAGGCCGTGCTCGTCGACCATCCCCATGAACAGCGAGGGGAAGTTGCCGAAGGTGCGGGCCTCCTCCTGGTGATCCTCCAGGACCCGCTTCCACCAGGACAGGGTGCGCTGGGCGATGTCCAGCGCCTCTGCGAGGCCCGCCCAGATCTTGTCGCGCCCGTCCTCGGTGAGCGGGCGAGCCACGCCGCCGGGCGTGGCCCAGGCCGGGTGGATGCGCTTGCCGGCGACGGTCTCGATGACCTCCTGCCCCCACTTGCGGAGCCGGATGCCGTCCTTGGCCACCTCGGGGTGGGTCTCGGCCAGCGCCAGCACGTTGCGCCGGTGGGGCTCGGCGTCGTAGCCGAGCAGGAAGTCCGGCGAGGAGAGGTGGAAGAAGGACAGGGCGTGCGATTGCACCAGCTGGCCGAGGTTGACGATCTTGCGCAGCTTCTTGGCGGTGTCGGGGATCTCCACCGCCAGCAGGGCGTCGGTGGCCTTGGCCGAGGCGAGCAGGTGGGAGACCGGGCAGATGCCGCAGATGCGAGCGGTGATGACCGGCATCTCCCGGAAGCTCCGCCCCTCGCAGAACTTCTCGAAGCCGCGGAACTCGACGACGTGGAACCGCGCGTCCTTCACGGCCCCGGCGTCGTCGAGCTGGATGGTGATCTTGGCGTGACCCTCGATGCGCGTGACCGGGTCGATGACGATGCGCTCGCTCATGGCGTCACCCGAAGATGGCCCGGCCGGCGAACGACGGCACCTTGCCGGCGACGGCGTCGAGCAGGAGGGCGTGGATGAGGTCGGGCGAGGGCGGGCAGCCGGGCAGGAAGGCGTCGACCTTGACCACCTGGTGGAGGGGACGCACCTTGTCGAGCAGCCTGGGGACGATCCCGTCCTCCGCGGGGATGCGGGGGTTCAGGAGCCGCGCGTCGCGGTAGGCGCGGTCGAGCACCGGCAGGGCCGTCCCCAGGGCGTTGCGGATGGCGGGGACGTTGCCGGTGACGGCGCAGTCGCCGAAGGCCACCAGCATGCGCGTGTTCCTGCGCACCTGGTGCAGCATGTGCAGGTTCTCCTCGTTCACCACCGCCCCCTCGACCAGGGTCACGTCCACGTCCTCGGGGAACACCTTGCGGTCGGCGATGGGGCTGTAGACCAGGTCCACCTTGGCGGCCAGGTCGAGCAGCCGCTCGTCCATGTCCAGGAAGGACATGTGGCAGCCGGAGCAACCTCCCAGCCAGACGGTGGCCACCCGGGGACGGATCACGGGCTCCTTGGCTTCGCTCATCGGCTCCACTGTCCCTTCTCCCGCGCGTTCTTGATGTAGACGAGGAAGTTGCGGTTCTTGCTGGTGCCCACCGCGGCCCGCTCCTTCTCGAAGAGCGCCCCGGTGGGGCAGACGCGGATGCATTTCCCGCAGGTGGTGCAGCTGTCCGCCTTCCCCCAGGGAACGGCCATGTCGGTGATGACCCGCGAGGCGGCCCCGCGATTGGCCACGTCCCAGGTGTGGGCAGCCTCGATCTCGTCGCACACCCGCACGCAGCGGGTGCAGAGGATGCACCGGGCGTGGTCCAGCACGAAGCGCGGGTGGCTGGCGTCGAGCTCGGTCTGCGGGCACTGGTACTCGAAGCGGACGTGGTCCATCCCCACCTCGAGCGCCACCGCCTGCAGCTCGCAGTTTCCGTTGGCCACGCACACGGCGCAGACGTGGTTCCGCTCGGCGAAGAGCAGCTCCACGATCTGCCGGCGGTAGCGGCGGAGCCGGTCCGAGGTGGTGCTGACGTCCATCCCTTCCTGCGCCTGGGTGGTGCAGGCGGGGAGGAGCTTGTTCGAGCCCTTCACCTCCACCAGGCAGAGCCGGCAGGCGCCGACGTCGGAGAGGCCGTCCAGGTGGCACAGGGTGGGGAGCTTGACGCCGTTCTCGCGGCAAAGGTCGAGCAGGCTCTGGCCCTCGCCGGCCGAGACCGGCTTTCCGTCCAGCAGCAGGGTCTTGACGGTCATGGCGCGCTATCCCGGCTCATGCGACGGAGTGGGCCCGGCTCGGTTCCCGAGCCGCGGTGGACCCTGCCATGGCGCAGACGCCGGCCGGGCAGCGGTGCTCGTTGACGTGGGCCAGGTACTCGTCGCGGAAGTACCGAATGGTGGACACCACCGGGTTGGGGGCGGTCTGCCCCAGCCCGCACAGGCTGGTGTTGCGGAGCAGGTCGGCCAGGTCCTCGAGCTTCTCCAGGTCCTCGAAGTTCCCGAGCCCGTGGGTGATCCGCACCAGGATGTCGTGGATCTGCACCGTGCCGGCGCGGCAGGGGATGCATTTCCCGCAGGACTCCTCGCGGCAGAACTCGATGAAGAACTTGGCCACGTCGACCATGCAGGAGCTCTCGTCCATGACGATGAGCCCGCCCGAACCCATGATCGTGCCCACCTGCTGCAAGGACTCGTAGTCGACCGGGAGGTCCAGGAACTGGGCCGGGATGCAGCCGCCGGAGGGGCCGCCGGTCTGCGCGGCCTTGAAGCGCTTGCCGCCGGGGATGCCGCCCCCGATGTCGAAGATGATCTCCCGCAAGGTCATCCCCATCGGCACCTCGATGAGGCCGGTGTTCTGGATCTTGCCCGCCAGGGCGAACACCTTGGTTCCCTTCGACTTCTCGGTGCCGATCCCGGCGAACCAGGCGGGGCCGTTGCGGACGATGGCCGCGACGTTGGCCAGGGTCTCGACGTTGTTGATGAGGGTGGGCTGACCCCACAGGCCGGAGACCGCCGGGTAGGGGGGGCGGGGCCGGGGCGTGCCGCGGCCCCCCTCGATCGAGGCGATGAGCGCGGTCTCCTCGCCGCACACGAAGGCACCGGCGCCGGTGCGGACGTCGACCCGGAAGTTGAAGCCGGTGTCGAAGATGTGGGCGCCGAGGAGGTTCAGCCGCTCCGCCTGCTTGATGGCGGCGCGCAGGCGCTTGATGGCTAGGGGGTACTCGGCCCGGACGTAGATGAAGCCCTGCTCGGCCCCCACCGCGTAGGCGGCGATGGCCATCCCCTCCAGCACCTCGTGGGGGTCGCCCTCCAGCACCGACCGGTCCATGAAGGCGCCCGGGTCGCCCTCGTCGCCGTTGCACACCACGTACTTGCGGGTGCCGGCGGCCTTGGCCACCGTGCTCCACTTGAGGCCGGTGGGGTAGCCGGCGCCGCCGCGGCCGCGCAGCCCGCTCTCGGTGATCATCTGGACCACCTCGGCGGGCTTCTTCTCGGTGACCGCCTTCTCCAGGGCGGAGTAGGCGCCGGCGGCGATGCAGCTCTCGATGTCCTCCGGGTCGATCACCCCGGCGTTGGCCAGGACGATCTTGGTCTGCCGGGTGAAGAATGGCTCGCCGCCGTGGTCCCTGAGGCTCGCGGGGGGCGCGCCGCTCGTGGCCATCTCCAGAGCGAGCTGGTCGGCGCAGGCCTCGTCCACGTCGAGGTAGAGCCGCCGCTCCTTGGCCTCGGCCGGGCCCCACTCGACCTCCACGATGGGGCCGCGCTGGCACAGGCCCCGGCAGCCGGTGAGGTGGACCTCGCTCTCCTCGGCCAGGCCCTGCAGGCGCATGCGGGCCCGGACCTTCTCCAGCACCGCCCCGGCGCCGACCGACTCGCAGCCCAGGCCGCTGCAGACCGAGACCCGGCACTTCCGCTCCGCCCGCGCCGCGTTCCGGCGCTGCGCGATCTCCTCCAGCGAGTCGGTCGGGCTCATCGGATCCACCCCCTCACGCGCGAGACCACCGCCTCGGGACCGAGGCCGCCCGCGACCTCCTGGTCGAAGACCACGGCCGGGGCGATGCCGCAGGCGCCCACGCAGCGGGCCACCACCACCGACGCCTTCCCGTCGTCGGTGGTGCTCTTCCTCTCGGAGAGGCCGAGCTCGTCGCGCACCCGCCCCAGGATCTCGCCCGCCCCCTTCACGTAGCAGGCGGTGCCCATGCACACGGTGCAGGTGTGCTCGCCCTTGGGCTTGAGCGAGAAGTGGTTGTAGAAGGTGGCCACTCCGTACACGCGCGAGGGAGGGACCTTGAGGCTCCGCCCGATGTGCAGGAGCACCTCGCCCGAGAGGAAGCCGTAGAGCTCCTGGGCGGAGTGCAGCACCTCCAGGAGCGCGTCCGCCTGGAACTGCTGGCGGCGCATGGCCGCATCGAGCATCTTGAGCCGCTTGTCGCCGCCCTTGGGGGAGGTGGCGCTGGCCGGTTCGGCTATCATGGGTGGGCATTCTCGCGCATCGCGCGCGCGGGCGTCACCGGGGAATTGGCGCGAGAAAACGCCTCAGCGCGGGAGCGCGCAGCCTCGACGCTCGGTCACACCGGCCAAGGGCAGGCTCCCGACGCCGGGCCTCGCGAACGGTGCGCCCGCGGCAGGAATCCGTCAGCGCCAGGCTCCCGGCTGAGCGTACACCCAGGCGAGCGGTACCTCGTCCAGGAACGTGCCCGCGACCGGCGTCGATGATCGAAATGCCGCCCAAACGCGGTACTCTTCTTGCCGAGAGTCACCGGGAAGTGGCACCACGGCCAGGTCCGCCTCCTCGGGGCGGGAAGCGACCGCGAGGTCGGGGCGAATCCGCCCGTCCTGCGTGTACACACGGAGCGCCTCGGCCGGCACTGCCGCCCAGTAGACGCGGGCGCCGGGCCGAGCGTGCACGGCGATCTCCCGGAGGAGGGAGGCGACCACCCCGCCGTCCTGCCGCGGCAAGCCGAGCGTCGCGGCACCTGGTGCGCCACCGGCCAGCTCTCCCCAGGCCGCCGAGAGGAGCGGGAAGGAGCGCGCGGTGGCGACCACGCCGGGGGCGAGGACCAGCGCTGCCAGGAAGCCGGCGACGAGCGAGGCCCGCGCCGGCCAGATGGCGCGCGCCGCCGCGTGGAGCGCCCGGGCGGCGAGGATCGCCAGGAAGGGAAAGGCCGAGACCCAGGGTCCGGGGCCGGGCTCCCTCGAGCCCAGGCCTGCCTGCGCCGCGGCCAGCGGCCCCACGGCCGCGAAGAGGAGCAGGAGCTCGTCCGAGAGCCCCGGCCCACCCCGCACGGCCCGAGCGCACCGCGCCGCGCCGTGAAGAGCGCCAGCCGCGAAAGCGGCCACGAGGGCGACCGGCAAAGCCAGGCCGGTCACGTAGAGCGGGAAGCCCCAGGCGGGGCGAGTGCCGAGCGAGGCGGCGAGCACCCCTGCGATGCGAGGCAGGGGGGCCGCCCAGAGCTGCGGCCACAGCGCAAGGGCCCCGATCGGTCCCAGCACGAGCATGGCCGCGAGCGACGGCGGGGACGAGCGGGGCCGAGGACCCGCGAGGCGAGCGCGCTCCGGCTGCAGCGCGCGGAGCGCGGCGCAGCCGAGGACATGTGCCGCGACCACCGCGAGCAGCTGCACCGCCTCGGCCCGCAGGGCGAGGGCCACCGCGAAGAGGCAGCCGGCGACGAGCGCGGCGGCCAGCCGCGCGCGCGCACGTCCGGCCGCGGCGGCGGTGCGGTAGGCGAGGACGGTCCCCACCGCGAGCGCCGCGCCGGGCGCGAGCGGCCCGGCCTCCACCAGGGAGGCGAGCAGGCGCGGGGCGCAGAGGAGGATCGCCGGGGCGAGCAGGGCGGCGCCCGGCTCGGCGAGCGCCAGGGCGAGCATCGCCACCAGGGCCGCCAGGGCGCCGCCGGCGAGCGCCGAGACCGCGCGGTAGCCGGCCAGGCGGGGGGCGCCGAGCCGGGTGGCGACGGCCCCGGCGGCACCCAGGACGGCGGCCGTCGAGGGCGGGGTGGAGACGGCCGCGGCCGAGGCTGCTGGGTCCGAAGGCCCGGTGCCGGCGAGCGCGGCCGCCTCGGCATCCGAGATCCCCGGTCCCTGGGCGGTCGCGGCGAGCAGGGCGGCGGCGCACACCCCCCAGGCCAGCGGCAGCCAGCGCCGGGCCGCCCGCTCGCGGCGCTCGCCAGGGGGGGGGCTCAAGGCTGGGTCACCGCCTGCAGGCACAGCGTCCGGTCCTCGGGGATCACCACCTCGAGCGCGACCGAGTGCTCCTGGCCCGCCCAGCGGCCGGTGTCCAGGTGGAAGCTGGGCCAGGCCGCGCCGTCGAGCTCGACCGATCCCGCCTCCTCGCCGTCGATCCGGAGCGTCAAGGTGAGGGGGGCGGTCTGGGCGCTGCCCCTGGGCAGCAGGCCGGCGCTCCCGCCCAGCACCCGCCCCAGCGCCACGGCCGGAAAGGTGAGGGTGAGCGGCGTGGCCTCGCCCCAGGCGTGGGCGACGAGGCACTGGCGGGGCAGGCCCTCCACGTCGATCACGCCCGCCTCGACCGAGGCCGTGGCCCGCCCGCCGGTGCAGCGGAACACGCCATGGGCCTCCGTGCAGGGGGTGCCGCCCAGGTCGATGGTGGCCCGGGCCAGCTCGTCGGGCAGCGAGGCGAGGACCAGGTCGGGGTGGGACACCTCGTAGTGCGCGATCTCCAGCCGCCCCACGGCCAGCGGCGGGTCGGTGGGGGTGGCGCGGGCGATGAGCTCGAGCTCCGGCTTCCAGGAGAAGCCGGGCGCGCTGGGCAAGGACACCAGCCACACCCGGCGCACGCCCTCCAGCTCGGCGTGGGAGAACCGCGGGCCGCCCAGGACCCGCAGCCGGGGGGGGGCCACCAGCCGAAGGCGCTCGGCCCAGGCCGGCGAGCTGGCCGCGGCGTCGCCAGGCTGGGCCTGCCGCTCGAGCAGGACGCCCGCGGCGCGCCAGTCGAGCGCGGAGGGCAAGAGGAGCGGGAGGGCGAGCTGGAAGGCCACGCCGCCGATCCCCAGGACGGCGAGCGACCCGGCAAGGCCCAGCGCCAGGAGGCGGGCCAGGGTGCGGCGGGAGGTGGGTGGCCCGGGCGCGCCGGGCTCTACCGGAGGCGGCGGCCGCGGCCCGTAGATGGAGGGGCGGGGCGCCGGGGCCCCGGGCCTCACGTCTTTGCGAGCCGGATCTTCCGCTCGCTCTTTTCGCGGCAGAAGGCGCAGAGGTCCATCTCCGGCGAGGCGGGGAGGTGCGGAGACCAGGAGGGGTGCATGGGGCAGCGGGCGTCGACGCAGTGGTGCAGGTCCCAGAGGTGCCCGATGGCGTGGATCGCCTCGCGGGCCAGCCGGCGCCGGTGGGCTTCGACCGAGGCTTCGGAGAGGCCGCGGGCGGGGAGGCGCGCGGTGGAGACGAGAGCCCGGTCCTTCCCGTACTCGGCGAACCCCCAGCAGGGCGGCTCGCCCAACGGGCCGGGCGGGAGCGACAGCGGCGCGGTGGTGACGTACAGGACCTTGTCGTCGGCGAAGGCCCGGACTGGGGCCGCCGCGCGCAGCAGGGCCAAGGCGTCGAGCCGGCCGTCCTTTCGCTCGGCGTGCGCCGGCTGCGGGCGGTGGCCGGCGACCTCGGTGCCGAGCCCGAAGGCCCGGTACAGGCTCCGGGTCAGGAAGGTCAGGTCGGCCGGATCGAGCTCCTCGAGCAGGGCGATGCGGATCACTTCTTCTTCCCCCCCCGCCTGGGCGGCGCCTTGGCCGCAGCCTTCCGGGCGGGCTTCTCGCGGGCGGCCTTGGCCGCCCTCTTCGGCGCGGTCGCCGGCGCCTTTCGTGCAGGCTTGGACGATGCGGCCTTCCCGGCGGGCTTCCCGCGCGCGGCACGGGCGGGGGCGGCCCGCGGTCGGGGCGGAGGCTCGCCGGCCTCCGCGCCCTCGCCGGCCTCGGCAGCGCCTCCCTCGACGGCCTCGTCGTCTCGGCCGGCGGCCGCCGCCTCGCCGCCCTCGGTGGCCTCGCCCGGCGCGGCGACGGCGCCGTCGAGGTCCAGGTCGAGCCCGAGGTCGGAGAGCCCGAGGTCGGCGATGTCGCTCTCCTCCTCTGCCGGCGCGGGCCGGTGGCGGCGCGGGCGGGAGGGCAGCATCACCGGCGCCGGGGGCGGCGGCACGTCGAACTTCACGCCGGCGGGCGGCACGAGCACGTAGTCGATGTAGTCCTCGGCCACGCCAGGCGGGACCCCCAGGGCCACCGCTACCTCGTGCACCAGGAGGTGGCGGGCGTTGTCGTACTGCTCGCGCTCCTTGTTGGGCAGGGGGCGAAGCCGCGAGAGCGAGTGCAACCCCTTCACCACCTCGGCCAGGCCCAGGACCCCGCCGCCGACCAGCCGGTCGGCGTTGTCGCGGTGCCGGACCTTCCAGTCCAGCTCGGGGTCGTCGGACTGGGCGGCCAGGTAGTGGAACACGCCCTGGATCTGGTCGCCGGTGGCAACCCGCCTGAGCCCCACCGTGGGCACCTTGGCGCGGGGCACCAGGACCACGGCCCCGTCCTCCTCGCGCCGCATGCGCACCAGCTGCAGCTTCTGCCCGGCGATGTCCTTCTCCTCGGTGCCCTCGACGGTGCAGACGCCCTGGTTCGGATAGACCACTCGGACGCCGGGCGCGAGGTCGTTCGCGTCGGAGACGAAGCCCTCGACGGGCGGGAGCTGCTCGCGCGGCTCGTCCGGATGGCGCGACGATGGGCCTCTCACGGCAACCCCTCCTATCACGCGATCCGCGCAGCGGCAATCGACGCGGCGTCGGTCCGGTCAGCGGGTCCGGGCCCTGGCCGCAGGCCCCCTGGCTTGGCCGGGTAGCCCGCTGGCGCCCTAGCGGACCACCTTCCGCTTGCGCACCGGGTCCAGGCGGAACACGTCGGCCAGCCGGAAGGCGGGGCGCGCCTCGGCGGCGAGCTCGGGCGGCCGGAGGGCGCGGTAGATGGCGATGATGCGGCGGACGGCGGTGCCGGCGGTGAGCACGGCCAGGCCGGCCATGGCCAGCCCCACCAGCGTCCGGCCGGCGCCCGCGCCGAAGGCCGCGTCGGCGAGCGGGGACAGGGCGCAGGCCAGGCCGCTCACCACGATCCGCTCGGGGCGCTGCATCCCGCCCACGCGGACCACGTCGCCGGCGCCGAGCGCCTCCCCGCGGGCGCGCGCGTAGGAGACCAGGAGCGAGGCCCCGGCCGCGCCCAGGGCGGCGAACAGCGCCAGCGAGTCGCGGAAGGCGACCGCCAGCCCGCCGAACACCAGGAGCTCGCCCACGCGGTCGAGGGTGGAGTCGAGGAAGGCGCCCGCCCGGCTCACGCGGCCGGTGGCGCGCGCCACCCGGCCGTCGATGAAGTCGAGGCTGGCGCCGAACAGGTAGACCCAGCCGCCCGAGGAGAGCCGGCCCGAGCCCATGAGCACCGCCGCGCCCGCGGCGGCGACGGTGCTGGCCACGGTGATGGCGTCGGGAGGGATCCGAAGCCGCAGGCAGGTGCGCTCGACCGGGCGGTAGAGCCAGAGCCACCATTCCTGGAAGAACTTGGCCAGGAAGGAGCGCCCCCGCTTCTCGATGTCCGCGGTGTGGGGCCGGCCCTGGAGCGCAGCACGAACGGTGAAGATCGCCAGCGTGGTGAGGAGGAAGCAGACGAGCCCGAGCAGGGGGAGGAGCGCCTCGGCCGCGGTTGGGTTCACCGGGACAACTTAGCAACGCGGCGGGTCGCCGGGGAGGAATACCGCCGGGGTCCGCGCCGGGGCCGCCGCCGACGGGCCGCGACCGGATGCCCGGTCGGGGCCCCGGGGGCCGGGCAGCACCGCATTCCGCCGGGTTACTGCGATCCGGCGCCGGCGTCGCGCAGCCGTCGCGCCGCCAGTTCGACGTAGCCCGCCTCGCGCTCCAAGCCCAGGAAATGGCAGCCCGCCCGGATCGCCGCGATCCCGGTGGTGCCCGAGCCGGAGAACGGGTCGAGCACCAGGTCTCCCGGCGCGGCACTGGCGGCCAGCACGCGCTCGAGCAGCGCGAGGGGCTTCTGCGTGGGGTGACGACCCAGCGCCTTCTCGCGCGGGCCGGGCGTGGGGATGGACCAGACCACCTGCTCGCCGCCCGGCACCGGCCGCTCGCAGATCTCCCACAGGTCCCGCATCTGCTTGCCGCCGTTGCGCGACTTCATCTCCCGGTAGTTGAAGCGGTGGGGGAGCGGGCGAGCCCGGGTCGGGCTGGCCCAGAGCAGGATCTCGGTGGAGTGGGTGAAGAAGCGGCAGGCCAGGTTGGGAGAGGCGTTGGGCTTGTACCAGGTGACGGTGTTGAGGAGGTGGTAGCCCAACTCCTGCATGGCGTAGCCGATGGAGAAGATCACGTGCTGGGTGCCCGAGACCCAGAGCGTGCCGCCGGGCTTCAGGGCGCGGCGCACCGCCTGGAGCCAGCGGGCCTGGAAGGCGTGGTCCTCGGCCACCCCCCGCGACGCGTCCCAGGCGCCCTTGTCGACCTTGACCCGCCGGCCACCCTGGCAGGTGGTGCCGCCGTTGGAGAGGTGGTAGGGCGGGTCGGCGAAGGCCAGGTCCACCGCGCCGGGCGGCAGGCGCTCGAGCGCCTCCAGGCAGTCCCCCTGGACGAGCGCCCACCCCTCGCCCCGCTCCACCGTCCCCGGCAGCTCGTTCCACGCGTGCAAGTCCAGCCGTCGCGCCATATCGGGCCATGGTAGGTGGGCCGATCGATATCGCCAGTTTTCGGCCGGGCGGCGGCCCGACCGGATCGCCGGCCCGGGGGCTGCTAGATCTCCGCCATGACGCTCGACGCCGCGCGGGTGAAGGAGGCCGCCCTCCGGGAGGGCTTCCACCGCGCCGGAATCGCCCGGGCGGAGCGGCTCGACCCCGGCCCGCTCCACCGCATGCTGGCCCTGGGCGGCGAGGCGGACATGGCCTGGCTGCGCGAGCAGCGCGAAGATCGGCTCGACCCGCGGCGCGTCCTCCCCGGCGCCCGGAGCGTCCTGGCGCTGGCGCTCTCCCATCACGCCGGGGAAGGGGCGCCGCCGCGCCCCTTCGAGCGCGCGGTGGCCCGGTACGCGCGCGGGCGCGACTACCATGGCGTGGTGAAGCGCAAGCTCCGGGCGCTGGTGGCCGCCCTCTTCGCCATGGACCCCGAGGCGCGCCTGTGGGCCGGCTGCGACATCGGGCCGGTGATGGAGAAGGCCTGGGCCGAGCGCGCCGGCCTGGGGTGGGTGGGGAAGAACAGCTGCTTCATCGCCCCGGGCCTGGGGAGCTGGGTGGTCCTGGCGGTGGTCCTCACCGACCGCGAGCTGGCTGCCGACCCGCCCCATCCCGAGCGCTGCGGGAGCTGCACCGCCTGCCTCTCCGCCTGCCACACCGGCGCCATCCCCGCACCCGGGCTGGTCGACGCCCGCCGCTGCATCTCCTACTGGACCATCGAGCGGCGGGGCGAGATCCCGCCGGAGGTGGCCGCGCGCCTTTCCGGCTGGGTCTTCGGCTGCGACGACTGCCAGACCGCGTGCCCGTGGAACCAGGGGCTCGCGCCCTCGGCCGACCCGGACCTCACACCGCTCCCCGGGCAGTCGGCGCTCGACCTCGGGCCCCTCCTTTGCATGACCGAGGCCGAGTACCGGGGCCGCTACCACGGCACGGCGCTGGCGCGGGCGAGGTACGACGGCCTCCTCCGCAACGCCCTCCTCCAGGCCGGCCTGTCCGGCGAGCGGATCTGGGAGGGGGCGGTGCGCGGGCACCTCTCGAGCGCGCACCCGGGCGTGCGCGCCGCCGCGGCCTGGGCGCTGGCCCAACTCGAGGGCGAGGTGGCGCCCCCTCCCGCCGCCCCGCGGGGCGAGGGGTCGAGCGCCCCGGCCTCCATCCCCCGCGAGCGCACCTAGAGCCTCGTGGGCTCCGGCGGACGGGGACCGGCGGCGAGGACGGGACAGGGCCGCGCAGGCCCGCCCGCCCGCGCTGGCTCGGACTCCTGTCCGGACCGAGCCCCTGGCGGGGACCCGGTCCGCCGACGAGATCGCCGCGCGATGGAGCCAGCGGACCTCTCACCCGGGAGGCTAGCCTCCGGCGCTCTTCATGTCCCAGTAGCTCTGGTAGAGGTGCGTCCCCGCCCAGTGGAGCCCGGCCGGATAGTGCATCAGCTCGCGCGATGCCTCGGGGTGGCGGCGGCACCAGGCCATGAAGGTGTTGGCCGCGGGCCGGTGGTGCTCCATGATCCCGTTGAACTCGTCCCAGGCGCGGTGGGTGGCGGCGAACACGTCGATGTCGGCGGCCGGGTTGGCCAGGGACCAGCTGACGAAGGACTCGGCGGCGCCGGGGTGGTGGCTATCCCATGTGAAGAAGCGCTCGGCCGCGCGGGAGTGGCCCCGGACCCAGTCGCCGAGCTCCTGGGAAGCGGCGGGGTGGCGTCGCTCCCAGGTCTCGATGCTCGCCCGCGCGCTCGGGGGGGGCGGCGGTGGCGGGGGACGGCGCTCCGCCACGCATCCGGCGCTGGCGCCGACGACGGCGAGAAGGGTGGCGAGGCCCAACGACCTAGCGACATGGCTCATGGCGTACCTCCGGGTGACGGGGGAGCTCCGCGGGCCCGCCAGCGGCCAGCGCCGGCCGGCCGGGGCAGGGATTGCGGCTGATAGGGCTCGTGGCCGGGTGCGCTCAGGCTCCAACTCGGGTGACGACAAGGACAACACCGGATCGGGCGAGAAGTTCCGCCGCGCCCCGCGCCGGTCCGCGGGGATGGCCGCGCGGAGGCCGTTCACCGGGCATCCTCCCACCCATCCTTCCGGGATTCCAGACGAAACAGGCCGAGCCCCAGGTCTCGAGGCGGTGTGCTCCCGGGCCCTCTGCCGGCGGAGGCTTCGCCCGCCCTCCTCAGCCAGCTCGCCGGCCGACGCCGCGCTCCACGGACGCGGTCCGGCAGATGCTCCGCTCCGGCACGGCAGGAGGGATGACGCGCGCCGGCCAGCCCCTTTCCCCATGCACGAGGGCGGAGGGAGGGCCGCTCCCCGCCGGAGGGCGAGCACCCGCTTGCCGCGGGGCTCGGCCATGGTCGCGCCGCACCGGATCTGCTTTCACCATCAGTGTATGCGCCGCCCCGGTTCCTCCCTGCGCGGTGCGGGCGCGGCCGCAGCGAGGACGGCGGCAGCAGGCAGGCGCGGAGACCCCGTCGAGCTGCTGCGCGAGCTCGCCCGCGCCGGGACCTCGTCGGCGTCCGGCGCGCGAATCGACGCCCTACCCGGGCGGCCCGGGCGGACCCGAGGCCGAACGAGGTGCCCCGACGAATTCGGCGCGTTATCCCTCTCGCCCGGATGATCACCCGTGAACAGCTCGCCGCGGCCCGCAACGGCGCGGCGGTGGGGCCGGTGCTGGCCCCGACCTTCCTGCGCTTCACCGGACGGGACGCCCGCGACTATCTTCACCGGATGTGTACCCAGGATCTCTCCGGACTGGCGCCGGGGGCGGCGACCTACACCGCCTTCCTGAACGCCCGGGGGCGCCTGTTGGGCGAGGGCCAGGTCCTGGCGGAGGAGGGCGCCCTGCTCCTCGCCGTCGAGCCCGCGGCCGGGGGGGACCTTCGCGCTCACCTGGAGCGGTTCGTCATCGCCGACGACGTTTCCTTGGAGATGGTGCCGGGGATGGCCGCGCTGCCGCTGCTCGGGCCGGAGGCCCCGTCGCGGCTGGGGGGGCGAGCGGCGGGCGCGCGCCGGGTGGCCAGCACGCGGCGCGGCGCCCCCTGCCTGGATCTGTGGCTGCCGGGTGGCGAGGCGGCGCCGCTCCGCGCGGCGCTGGCCGCGGAGGGCTGGGAGCCGCTCGACGAGGAGGCGCTGGAGGCGCTGCGCATCGCCGGCGGCGTGGCCCGCTTCGGCCCCGAGCTGGGCCCTGGTCACCTGCTGGTGGAGGCCGGGCTCAACCGGGCGGCGATCTCCTTCACCAAGGGCTGCTACGTCGGTCAAGAGGTGGTGGTGCGGGCCACTGCCCGGGGCTCCCTGCAGCGGGGGCTGGCCCTGCTGGCGCTGCCACCGGGGGCGGGGCCGGGCACGCCGCTTCGCGCCGGCGGCGCCGAGGTCGGCGAGGTGACGAGCGCCGCGGCGATGCCGGACGGCAGGGTGGGGCTCGCCTATCTGCGCCGGCCGCACTGGCGCCCGGGCGGTCGGCTTGAGGCCGCCGGCGGCGAGGCGGTGGTGACCCGGGTGATCGTGGAGGAGCCCGGGTCCTAGAGCACCGCAGGCCCCAGCCCGAGCTGCGCCACGTCGGCGCCGTGGTAGCGAAGCACGCGCACGTGGTGCTGCCGCAGGCCGAGGAGGCGCACCGGTGCCGAGACGGCCCGGCCGCGCACCGCCTCCGAGAGCGCCACCACGCCGCGGTCGTCGATGGTCCGGGCCAGGGCCAGGTCGATGCAAACGCCCGCGCCGGCGGGGGCGCGCTCCACCTGCTTCGCCACGTCGCGCGCCGCCATCACGTCGAACGCGCCAAGCACGCGGATGACGAGCTCCTCGAGGACATCGCCAGGCTTCATGAGGGTACACGCAGCCTAGGGCGATCCCCCGGGTCCTGAAAGCGCATGAAGGCCTGGAACCTGCGTCGGTGGATCGCCCGACACGTCGCGCCCCAGCGGGGTGGGGCGCATGCGGTCATCGCGTGGAGAGGGCCTCCGCCTGCCCTAGGCCCCGGCGCCTGCCGGCCGGGCACCAGGCCATGCTGCCGTAGGACCTCCGCGGCGCCCTCCTGGGCCTGGCCTTCGACCTGGCCGTCACCGCCTGGAAGGTGGCCGCCGAACGGGCCTTCGGCTGGCGCCGGGAAGGGGCGCTGGGGCGGCGGATGGAGGAGCTGCTCACATCCCGGCTGGGCGGGGAGTGGTCGTGGGCGGAGGTGACGCGGCTCCGGGAGCGAAGCGGGGTGGCCCGCGACGTGGCGGCCCGGGGCGCCGGGCGAGCGCCAGCCCTGCCCGTTCGACGGGATGGCGGATCGCGCCGAGCCGTTGCCCGCGCCGGGGTCGGACGGCCGGCCGCCGAGCTGCGCTGAGCTCAGCCGGCCCGCTTGTGGAGCGGGCAGGAGGCGATGGCCGAGGTGGGGTCGACGGCGTCGCCCCCCTCCACGATGGCCACCACCTTGCCGTCCTCGCCGATGACCACGTTGGAGCGCTTGGCCAGGCCGATCACCGGGATCTTCCCCGTGTACGCCTCGGCCACCTTGCCGCCTTCGTCGGAGAGGAGCGGGAAGGGGAGCTGGTACTGGGCCTTGAACTTCTTCTGGGTGGCGACGTCGTCCACCGAGACGCCCACCACCTGGGCTCCCTTGGCGGCGACCTCGGGGAAGTGATCCCGGAAGTTCTGGTTCTGCTGTGTGCACCCGGGCGTGAAGGCCTTGGGGTAGAAGGCGATGATCACCGGTCCCTTCTCCAGGAGCCGGGAGAGCGTGACCGGCGATCCTTCCGTGTCGGGGAGGGTGAAGTCGGGGGCCTTGTCGCCGACCTTGAGTGGGGAGGCGCCGAGCAGCATAGCGAGCAGTGGCATGGTCATCGTTCGCCCGCTCCATTCCGGGCGGCGTCTCCATAGCGGGCGCCAAGGACGCGGGCAAGGCGCCCGGACCGGGACCGCCAGCGGGCTGGTGTCCACGTGGGACGTGCGGTACAGGAAGGACGACCTTGGCGGAGGAGACGCCATGACCCGAGCGAATCGAGACGCCGCCCTCGCCGCCCTCTTGGCCGCCGGAGTGCTCGTCGGGGTGGGGTGTGGGACGCAGAGCTGCAACAACGTCACGCCCGACGTCCACCAGGCGCCGGGTTCCTGTACGGCCCCGCCCGGCGGTTCCCTCACCGTGAGCGTGCACTGGTGCGATTGCGGCGCGGCCACGACCTGCGACGTGTTGCCCGACTGGGGGGGCAGCGGCGTCGCTCAGCTCGAGCCCAAGGTGAACTCCTGCGACGCGAGCTGCCCGGCGAACCCCGACTCGTGTCCTTCCCAGAGCGTCGACTGCACCTTCGACGCGCCCGCCGACGGCTCCTACAACCTGTACATCATCAGCGGCCAGACCTACCAGCCCGTGCCGCTCTACGTCTCCGACGGCGCCTCCGCGAGCTGCACCTAGTGGGCGAAGCTGGGGCGCGAACCATGACCTGGCGCAAGAGCGGAGGCCTCGCAGCCGCAATCCTCCTGGCCTGCGGCGGTGGCGGAGGGGGCGGTCGCCTGCCCACGCCGGACGCCGGGGCGGCCCTGGGCGTCGCCTACGACGCCGGCACCGGCGCGGCCACCTTCCGCGTCTGGGCGCCCTCGAGCTCCTCGGCGAGGGTGCTCCTCTTCGACTCCTGGAGCGCGACCTCGCCGAGCGCCTCCTACCCCATGGACCGGGAGCTCGACGCCCCCGGTGACCTCGACAAGAACGGGTGGGACGGCATCTGGACCGCGACCGTCCCCTCCCTGGCCTCGGGCCAGCTCTACCAGTACGACGTCGGCTTCGGCCTCGCCCTCGACCCCTACGCACCGTCCATGGGCAGGTTCGACTCGAGCACGATGTCCTCGGGCAAGGGAGCGGCGCTCGACCCGTCGTCGATCGGGCCGGAGGATCTCCTCACCGGCGAGCCGACCGCGACGGTGCCCTTCGACGCACCGCCCGGCTACGGGAAGCGCGAGGACGCGGTCATCTACGAGGTCCACGTCCGCGACCTGACCATCTTCCTCTCCGGGCTGGCCCACCCGGTCGGCACCTACGAGGCCTTCGCCGAGGCGCTCGACCACGTGGCCAAGCTCGGCGCCACCCACGTCGAGCTCCTGCCGGTGCTCGCCTACACCAACGGTGACGAAGGGAAACGGGCCACCGTGGAGCTCGACCGCACCACCACCGGCAACAACTACAACTGGGGGTATGATCCGCAGAGCTGGTTTGCCCCCGACGGCATGTACTCCGAGGACCCCGAGGACCCGGCCCGCCGCGTGCGCGAGCTGAAGACCCTGGTCAACGAGGCCCACCGGCGGGGGCTGGGGGTGATCCTCGACGTGGTCTACAACCACACCGGATCGACCGCGGTTCTCGATGCCCTGGTGCCGGGGTACTACTACCGCGGCACGAACTACTCGGGGGTGGGCAACGACACCGCCAGCGAGCGGAAGATGATGCGGAAGCTGGTGGTGGACTCGGTCCGCTACCTGGTGGAGCAGTACGGGGTCGACGGGTTCCGCTTCGACCTCATGGGCCTGCTCGACTCGGTGACCATGGAGGAGGCTTACCAGGCCGCGGCCGCGGTGAAGCCGGCCGTGCTCTTCATCGGCGAGGGCTGGCGGATGGGCGGAGTGCCCTCGACCGACTACGCCGGTACCCCCATCGTCGCCGCCGACCAGGGCTGGATGGCCTCGCCCGACGCGGTCGGCATCTCGGCCTTCTCCGACAGCTACCGCAACGTCATGAAGGGCGGCGGGTTGAGCGAGACCAGCGACACCGACGCGGGGTTCCTCACCGGGGCCGACCCGGCCGCGGCCACCCTCCTGCGGAACCTCTCCGCCGACCCCACCAACTTCACCGCCGACGGCCCCGGCGACCCGGTGCAGTACCTCACCGCCCACGACGGCCTGACCCTGCACGACAAGATCGGCAAGATCCTCCGGCTCGACCCCACCCGCGCCGCCCAGGAGGCCACCATCATGCAGGTGGTCCGGCTGGGCTTCGCCCTCCAGGCCACCTCGCAGGGGATGCTCTTCCTCCAGGGCGGGTGCGAGATGGGGCGCTCGAAGTGGGTGCCGGCGGCGGCCGCGGAGGCCACCAGCGCCAACGGCGGCGGTCGCTACTACGTCTACAACAGCTACGACAGCTCCGACGCGGTGAACGGCTTCGACTGGGCGACCCCGGGCGCCCCGGGCTCGGTGGAAGGGCAGACCGCTGGCTACGTACAGGGGCTCCTGGCGCTGCGCGCCTCCACCGACGCCTTCCGGCTGGGGTCGAAGGCCCAGGTGACCGCCAACCTGTCCCTGCTCGACGGGTCGCGCGCGGGCGCCATCGCCTTCCAGGCGGTGAGCTCCGACGGCGCCACCGCCTATGCGGTCTTCGCCAACGCCGGGACCGGCGCGGTGGCGCTCTCCACCGGTGGCCTCGACCTGCGCGGCGCGGATGTCCTGGTCGACGCCGGCCAGGCGGGGACGAGCCCCATCGCGCCGGTCGATCAGGTCGGATTCTCGGTGGCCGAAGCGGCGGTGACGGTCGAGCCGCGCACCGCGGTGGTCATCCGGCGATCGCTGCCCTGACCGCGCTGCCGTCACCCGCCGCCGGGGGCGAGGTAGCGGAAGGTCCACCCGCGGGAGCCGCTGCGGCGATCGGGGTTGGTCACGGTGACGGTGACGCGGCCGGGCGGGTGGGGGCCGGCGGTGGCGGCGATCTCGCTGCCGCTCACCACCACCACGTCCTCGGCCGGCACGCCGCCGAGCTCCACGGTGGCGCCGGCCTGGAAGTTGGAGCCGCGGATGGTCAGGCGCGTGCCGGGCGGGCCGGAGGCGGGCCGGCAGGAGCCGACGCTGGGCGAGGGGGGCTGGGAGCCCTGGGGACGCGTGGAGCCACCCGCCGACGCTGCCAGGGCCGGGACAAGGGCGGCCAGGAGCAGAAGGGCCGGGCGGCGGGCGCGGGGCCCCGGGAGGCCGGCCGCACCCGGGTCAGGCGTGGAGCTCGACGACGTCGTGATCATAGAGCTCGTGGTGGCGGTCGACCTGCTGGCCCTCGAACTTGGCGGTCCCCCACACCCGGGCGAACTTGAGCCGGTCGGCCATGTCGCGGTGGACGAGCCTGGCCAGGTCGTGGACCGTGGCGTGCTGGGGGAGCACGAAGGGCTTCCCCAGGTCGGCCTTCTTGCCCGGCTCCTTGGTGTGGACGCGGATGCAGTGGAGGTCGCGCCACAGCGCGGCCCGGAGGGCGGGGAGGCCGTCGCCGCGGGTTGCGGAGACCGAAAGGAAGGCGAGGTCCCCGCCGGCCGCCTCCCGCGCCAGCCCGGCGAAGACGCCGCCCTCGTCCAGGTCGCACTTGTTCCCGACCAGGTAGGTGGGCCGGACCGAGAGCAGCGGCGAGGCGTCGGGCGGGAACGGGCGCGGCGACGGCCAGACGTGCCCCTTCTCCATCACCTCCACCGCCTCGCGCACCGCCTCGGCGACGCCGTCCGAGGTCAGGTCCACCACCAAGAGGAGCCCGTCGGCGGCGCCGGCCAGCGCCGCCATGTAGCTCTCCACGTGGCCGGGGGCCAGGGCCGGCGTGTCCACCAGCTGCACCTGGACGTCCTCGTAGGACATCATCCCGGGCTGCGGTGCACGCGTGGTGAACGGGTAGTCGGCCACCTCCGGGTGCGCGTGGGTGAGCACGGCCAGGAGCGAGGACTTGCCGGCGTTGGGCGGGCCCAGCATCACCCACTGGCCGGCCCCCTCGTGCTTCACACGGCCCGGCTCCGGGCCGTGGTGGCCGGAGCGTGCGACGTGCTCGCCCTCCTCCTCCAGCTTGGCCAGCCGGTGCTTGAGGTCGGCGTGCAGCTTCTCCGTGCCCTTGTGCTTGGGGAGGAGGGCGATCATCTCCCGCAGCGCGTCGACCTTCTCCGGGTGCGTCGACGCCCGCCGGAACCGCGCCTCCGCCTCCTTGTACTGGAGGGTGAGATTGGCCGGCATTCCGGCATTGTGGGCGTCCCAAGGGGAGACGGTCCCGGCCCGGGTGGGTGGGGAATCCGGCGCCGCGAGGTGGGCGCGAACCTAGACGAACCGCATCCCCCGCCGCATCTCGCGCAGCCTCCGCACCCGCTCCTCGACCGGCGGGTGGGTGGAGAAGAGGTTCATGAAGCGCTGCGCGCCACCGGCGAAGGGGTTGACGATGAAGAGGTGCGCGGTGGCCGGGCCGCCGAACGGGTAGGGCCGCGCCTCGTTGCCCTGCTCGAGCGCCAGCAGCGCCTCGGCCAGCGGTTCGGGGTCGCCCACCAGCTCCGCCCCGGAGGCGTCGGCGCCGAACTCGCGCGAGCGGGAGACGGCGAGCTGGATGACCATGGCGACGAGGGGGGCGAGGATCGCCCAGGCGAGCGCGCCGAAGACGCCTCCGCCGCGATCGTCGTCGCTGGAGCGCCCGAAGCCGCCCAGGATGGCCCCCCACTGGATGACGTGCCCCAGCGAGGCGATGAGGCCGGCCACCGCGGCGGCGATGGTCGAGATGAGGATGTCGCGGTTGCGCACGTGGGAGAGCTCATGGGCCAGCACGCCCTCGAGCTGCCGGGGGGTGAGGATGCGCAGGATGCCCTCGGTGACGGCCACCGCCGCGTGCGCGGGGTTGCGCCCGGTGGCGAAGGCGTTGGGCGTG
The DNA here is from genome assembly GCA_035541675.1 of Anaeromyxobacter sp. Classification (GTDB taxonomy): domain Bacteria; phylum Myxococcota; class Myxococcia; order Myxococcales; family Anaeromyxobacteraceae; genus Anaeromyxobacter. Next base: position 28,731 of record DATKMW010000121.1, read on the forward strand.
GCCGATGGGATGACGTAGATGCGGGGCATGGGCAGAGCGGCCTTCCGGGTGAGCCGCTCCACGATCTCGTAGACCACGGGGAGCTGCTCGCGCGTGACCGGCTGGGCGCGGTGGGCCGCCAGGGCGATCTTGTCGGAGAACCAGTAGGAGGCGAAGTTGAAGAGGAGGCCGATGCCGCCGAAGAGCAGCATGCCGCCCGTGCCACCGTACATCTCGCCGCCGATGGCCAGGACGGCGATGAGGAAGGCCATGAGCATGGCCGTCTTGAGGTAGTTGCGGCCGGCGCTGGGCCGGTAGGAGCTGCTCATCCCGCGGGGCTGCGCTGCTTCTGTCCAAGGCATGATCACCTAGTAACCACGGGTCGGGGCTGGTCAATCCGGCCGACCGGGCGAGGGGAAGCCATGGAGCCCGTTTCTCGCGCGCGCCCCGAGGCCGTGCTAAAGGGGCGATGGCAGGAGATATCGCGAGGTTACGGGTGATGGTGGCTCGCAAGGCGACGGCGGCGAAGGCGGGGCGCGCGAAGGGGAGGCCGGCTCGGGAATCGGCCGGCCAGCTCGAGCTGGTTCCGACCACCTCGGACGGGAAGGGTGCGCCCCCGAGGGCGCGACCGGTGGCCGCGAGGGGGCTCACCGGCCCCGCGGCACGAGGCCGCAGCCCGGTCCCGGCGCCGCTCCCCGCGCCGGAGGCCCAGGCCCCGCCGGCGCCCCCCTCGACCCCGGCGCCCAAGCGCCGCGCCACCGCCGAGCAGATGGCGGCCAAGCAGCGCGAGATCTCCATCTCCGAGTTCTTCACCAAGAACCGGCACCTGCTCGGCTTCGACAACGCCTCCAAGGCGCTGCTCACCACCATCAAGGAAGCGGTCGACAACTCGCTCGACGCCTGCGAGGAGGCGGGCATCGTCCCAGAGATCACCATCGAGGTCCGGGACCTGGCCCTGAACGCCAAGGGCGAGGGCGAGCTCACCAAGGGAGAGGGGCGCTTCGTGGTGGTGGTCGAGGACAACGGCCCCGGCATCGTCAAGGCGCAAGCGCCGAAGATCTTCGGCAAGCTGCTCTACGGCTCCAAGTTCCACCGCCTCAAGCAGAGCCGCGGCCAGCAGGGTATCGGCATCAGCGCCGCCGCCATGTACGGCCAGCTCACCACCGGCCAGCCCATCCGCGTCACCTCGCGGGTGGGCAAGGCCAAGCCGGCCCACTACTTCGAGATCCAGATCGACACCCGCAAGAACAACCCGGTGGTCACCGAGGACCGGGAGCTGGTGGAGTGGCACCAGGAGCACGGCACCCGGGTCGAGCTGGAGATCGTGGCCAACTGGCAGCAGGGGCAGCGCTTCGTGAACCGCTACGTGGAGCACACCGCCCTTTCGAACCCCCACGCCACCCTGCACTACGTCCGTCCGCGCGCCGAGCGGATCACCTTCCCGCGGGCCACCGAGGAGCTGCCCCGGGAGGCGCTGGAGATCCGCCCCCACCCGCACGGCGTGGAGCTGGGCGCCCTGATGGTGATGGCCGCCGACTCGAAGAGCCACGACGTGAAGGGGTTCCTGCAGACCTCCTTCTCGCGCGTCTCGGCCACGGTGGCGGCGGAGATCGTCGGGCGGGCCGGCCTCAAGGGCAGGGTCCGGCCGCGCGACCTGGCCGAGGACCGCGAGCTGGCCGACCGGCTGCACCGGGCCATCGCCGGGACCAAGATCATGGCCCCGCCCACGCAGGTGCTCTCGCCCATCGGCGACGAGCTGATGCGCAAGGGGCTGGTCTCGTTCCTCAACGTCATCGAGACGGAGGGCCCGGAGGAGGACGAGCAGCTCGACCTCGACCAGGCCAAGAAGAAGAAGGCTTCCCGGAGGGAGAAGGAGGCCAAGGCCGAGGCGCCGGCCGTGCCCGACGCGACGCCCGAGGAGGGCGTGGAGAAGATCAAGGGGCACAACTACTTCATCGCCACCGTCACCCGCCCGCCCAAGGTCTACCGCGGAAACCCCTTCCAGGTGGAGGTGGGGCTGGCCTACGGCGGCTCCTGGCCGGCCGACAAGCCCATCGAGCTCTTCCGCTTCGCCAACCGCGTGCCCCTGCTCTTCCAGAAGGGTGCCTGCGGCATGACCGAGGCCATCGTCAGGACCGACTGGCGCAACTACCTCCTCAGCCAGCCCAAGGGCGCGCTCCCGGTGGGCCCCATGGCCCTGCTGGTGCACATCGCCAGCGTCTGGGTGCCGTTCACCAGCGAGGCCAAGGAGGCGGTGGCTCACTACCCGGAGATCACCCGGGAGATCCAGCTGGCCGCCCAGGAGTGCGGGCGGAAGCTCGCCGCCCACATCCGCCGCAGGAAGCACCTCGACTACCAGGCCCAGCGCCGCAGCATCTTCGAGCTCTACATCCAGGAGGTGGCGCGGGCGATCGGCAAGATCGTGAAGCGGAGCCCGGAGCCCATCAAGCGTGAGTTCCTCAGGCTGGCGGACAAGGTGACCGAGCAGGAGCTGGCCGCCCAGGACCAGGCCCTCCAGGAGCAGTCGGAGAAGGTCGCGCGCCGGCCGAGGCGGTCGGAAGAGGAGCAGGAGTAGGCCATGCCCAGGCTCGACGCGGTCGACAAGAAGACCATCCAGAAGATCGAGAAGCTGGCCGAGTCGGTTCTCAGGGCCACCAAGGGCGGCAAGAACCCCTTCGTCGAGATCCCCATCCGCTCCCTGGCCAACGTGAGGTTCAACGAGAAGAAGCGGCTCATCGAGCTCGGGGCCCAGAAGCAGAAGCGCTACTTCTTCAACGTCGGCATGGCCAAGAAGTTCATGCAGACGTTCCTGGTCTCGGAGGCCTGCAAGGAGCTCATCGACTCCGGCAAGACCACCAGCATCCGCGACCTGTACTACATGACCAAGCACGCCCTCGGGGACACCAAGCAGAACACCTTCGAGGAGCAGGAGGAGTCGGACCCCATCATCGAGGACATCGAGGTGTCTCTCGACTCGCTGCGCGAGGAGCTCCACCTCTTCGCCACCGGCCGCGGCTCCATGGTCGGCCCCCTCACCATCCGCGACTCGGGCGACACCATCGACCTGCGCCGCATGGGCTCGGGCGGCTGGTCGGTGCCCTCCATCGTCGAGGAGCACGTGGTCCAGCTGGGAAGGAGCGAGGCCAGGTACGTGCTCCTCATCGAGAAGGACGCGGTCTGGAAGCGCTTCAACGAGGACAAGTTCTGGCAGCGGGAGAGGTGCGTCATCGTCACCGGCCAGGGGCAGCCGCCGCGTGGCGTGCGCCGGCTGGTGCAGCGGCTCCACTTCGAGCTCAAGCTGCCGGTCTACGTCCTGGTCGACAACGACCCCTGGGGCCTCTACATCTACTCGGTCTTGAAGCAGGGCTCGATCAACCTGGCCTACGAGTCGATGCGCATGGCGGTGCCCGACGCGCGCTTCGTGGGGCTCTCCTCCTTCGACAAGGACAAGTACAAGCTGCCGGCCAACGTGGCCATCCAGATGAACGACCAGGACAACTCCCGCGCCAAGCAGATGCTGGCGTACCCCTGGTTCCAGGCCAAGCAGTGGCAGCGCGAGATCCAGGAGATGGTCCGCTCCGGCCAGAAGTTCGAGCTCGAGGCGCTCTCGCGCCGCGGCATCAGCTTCATCACCGAGGAGTACGTGCCCAGGAAGCTCAGGGACCGCGACTGGCTGGAATAGCCGGCGCCGAGCCCGAAGGCGCACGGGCCCCTTGCCCGCGCGCCAACCCCGCGGCGAAGCACGCCGCATCGAACCGCAGCACGGAGGAGAGACGCATGCCCGCCAAGCGAGGGAACCGCTCCAAGCGGAAGGTGTCGAGCCGGTCGAAGACCAAGCGCGTCGCTGCCAAGGCGAAGCGAGCCCGCAGCATCCAGCGCAAGCGGCGCGCCAAGCGAGGACCGCGCTAGGTCCTACGAGGTGCCGTGGACGAGCGGGAGCGCGGGTCCCCGGGGGACGGGCTCGTTCACGGGTGCGCCCCCGCCGCGGGGGGGCGGTGGAGCTCCCGGCAGAGCGGGCAGTAGACGAAGAGGGCATCCGCCGGCGGCACGGCCACGAGCAGCGGGACGAAGTCCCACTCCTCCGGGTCGGCCGGTCGGCGGGTCCGCCGGCAGCAGCAGCACTGCACGAGCGCGCCGTCCTCACCGAGGTACGATTCCAGCTTCCCCTCCACCACCGGGTAGACCTCGCCCGCCGGCAGCTCGCGCACCACCCGGCACACCACCGTGACGCCCATGGACTCGCCGCCGGCGACGAGGGGCTGCATCTGCATGGTCACGAGCCGCGCCGTCTCCGGGCTGTTGAGCTCGCCGGAGATGAACACCGGATGGGCGGGGCCTCGGGCAGCCGAGGCGACCAGGCTCCGCAGCACGGCGCGGGGCTCCTCGCCCGGGGCGCAGTCCGCGAAGGCCGTCCCCACCGCCGGCCCGGGGGCGCGCCCGGCCGCGCTGGCGAGCCTCTCCCACGCCTCGTTGACGAAGAGGACGGTCCCTTCCAGGTCGAGGAGGAGCGCCGCGTCAGAGAGGGCGGCGAGCTCCCGGATGCTGGCCGTGAAGATGCGGGATCGGGAGGTGGAGGCGCGGACCGCCATGGCAGGTCCCAGCTGCACCCGAGGTGCCATCGGGAGGGACGCACAACCCCCGGAGATCACGGGGAAACGGACGCGGGGTCGGGCGCACCTAGGGTGACTGGAGCCGCACCGACGATTCCGGGGATCGCGCCCTCTGGTCCTGTCGCCGGCGGCCTAGAGCGCGCGCCGCATCCCACCTTCGCAGTGGGTCGCGAAGAAGGGTGCGCAGCGCCCGAGGAAGCCTTCCAGGCCGGCCCGCTCACCGGGCCGGAGCCGGCGGGCGAAGATGCGCGGCAGGGACTCGCGCGCCTGGGCCACGCTCTCGGCGTAGCCGTCGGCGGTGAGGGCCCCCTCGACCAGCTGGTGGCGGAGGAAGAGCAGGTAGGTCTGCACCACGTCGGTGACGCAGTAGGCGGCGATGCGGTCCAGATCGCCGGCGGCATAGAGATCCTGGACGTCCTCGCCGGCCACCTCGCCCTTGCCGGGGAGCCCCACCAGCTTGGCATACAGGTCGAGCGGGGCGGGCGCGGCCTGCCCGGCCAGGAGCTCGCGCATGTCGAAGTGGTCGCCGCCGCCCCGCCGGGTGGCCGCCGACCAGGCCGGCGTGGGGACGCCGTGCTTGAGCGACCGGAGCGCCAGCACCGGGAGATCGAAGCCCTTGCCGTGGAAGGAGACCACGCTGGCACCGTCGAGGCGGCGCCAGGTGGCCTCCAGGAAGCCCACCTCGCTCTGGCGCCCGTCGGTCCAGACCGCCGCGTCGGCCAGGGTCACCACGCCGCCGTCGGCGGCCGCCTCGAGGAAGGAGGCCACCACCGGACGGTGATAGGGCAGGGGGAGGAAGTCGGTGCGGCCGCCGGTGCGGGCGCGACGCTCGGCCATGAGGCGCTTCACCTGCTCCGGGTAGGGCCGGCCGGGCTCGCCGTCGACCGCCGAGACCAGCGCCTCGTCGGGCACGGTCTCGAGGTCGAGGGTGACGATCCGCTGCATGGCCCCGGCAGTGTGGAGCGCGGGTCTGACAGCGCGACGGCCGGGAGCTGGGACGGAAAGCCCGCCGGCCGGCGCGGGGCCGGCGGGCGGGCGGAGGGGCCTACAGCGGCGGTTCCGTCTGCTAGGTGCCGGTGACGCCGGCCGCCGCGTGGCACTGGATGCACTCGGCGTTGGGCCAGCTGTGGTCGGGCAGATTGTAGGTGTCGATGACGGTCCCGGTGCCGGTCTCGGTGCCGAGGACGACGTTGGCGGTCCCGTTCATGTGCTCCTCGAAGCAGAGCGAGCCATCGGCCTCGGTGCAGCCCTGGCTGCCCACGCTGGCGAGCCCGGTGTCGGGGTCGTGGGTCGGGTCGTAGCCCTGGTGGCAGGCGCCGCACTTGAGCCCACGGGTCGTCACGTGGAAGCTGTGGCGGCCGGTGGGCGGGGGAAGGCCGTGACACAGGTCGCAGGAAGAGAGGCGGTAGTCAAAGACCTCGACCTGGCCATCGCGGTGCAGGGTGTAACGGCCGGCCGCGTCGGGCGTGGCCGAGACCACGATGGTGTGGCCGTCGGGCGCCACCGTCCCCGGGTGGCAGATGTAGCACTCGGTCGCGGTCACGTCCTTGGGGTGGACGAGCGACGCGTCGGCCAGGTTGGCCATGGGCGGCGGAGGGTAGCCGTGGCACTGATCGCAGCCGTACGCGTTGGAGTGGGTGCTCGCGTTCTGCCAGTCACGGGCGGCGTCACAGCCTGTGGAGAGGGCCGCGGCCGCGATCGCCAGCATTGCCAGATGGTGAATGCGCATGTGCGGTGTTTCCTCGGGTCCAGCGGGTTCCGCCAGCCCGGACGACCTGGAGTTCGCCGGGCGATCCGTGGCGCCAGCATGTCGACATCGGAGGCGCCTTGAGTTGACCGTGAGCAAGGGAACTGCCTCCCGCCTGACGATGCAATCCCACCTCGGAGGCCGCCTTGTCAACACGTTGGGGTGTGGTCCGGATGCCTTCGGCGCCGACCGGCCCGTGTGGTGAGACTCGCCTGCGTCCGTCGCCCGCATATCTTGCGCGGCGCGCCCGCAACGTCTTCTGCTAAGAGAAGCACCTCGAGGAGGCTCGATGGCCACTCTCGTCCCGTTTCGCGCACTTCGGCCACCCCGGGACCTGGCTGCCAAGGTTGCGGCCCCGCCCTACGACGTCGTCTCGGCCCGCGAGGCCCGCGCGCTGGCCGCGGGGAACCCGGACAGCTACCTGCACGTCTCCCGGCCGGAGATCGACCTGGCCGAGGGCGTGGACGAGCACGCCGAGCCGGTCTATCGACGCGGCCGCGAGAACCTGGAAGCCTTCCTCGCCCGGGGCGTGCTGCGCCAGGACCCGGAGCCGCGGCTCTACGTCTACGCGCAGCGCATGGGGGCGCACGCCCAGACCGGGCTGGTCGCCTGCGCCAGCGTCGACGAGTACGACCAGGACCGCATTCGCAAGCACGAGAAGACCCGCGCCGACAAGGAGGACGACCGGGTCCGGCACATCGACGCGCTCTCCGCCCACGACGAGCCAGTCTTCCTCACCTACCGGGCGGTCCCGGCCATCGACACCGCCGTCGCGGAGGTGAGCCGGGCCCCCCCCGACAACGACCTGGTCACCCCGGACGGTGTGTCCCACAGGCTCTGGGTGGTGCCTCCCGCCGCCGGCCAGGCCATCGCCCGGCTGTTCTCGGCCGTCCCCTCGCTCTACGTCGCCGACGGTCATCATCGCTCCGCCGCCGCCTCCCGGGTCCACGCCGCCCGCCGCGGCCGGCCAGGAGAGCACGGCGCGTTCCTGGCGGTGGTCTTCCCCCACGACCAGATGCAGATCCTGGCCTACAACCGGCTGGTGCGCGATCCCCGCGGGCGCCCTCCCGAGGACCTCCTGGCCGCGCTCCGCCAGGTGATGGACCTCGAGCCCGCCCGGCAGCCCGCGCCCGAGTCCTCGCTCTCCTTCGGCGTGTTCCTGGGCGGGCGCTGGTGGCGGGCCCGCGTCCGGCCCGGCAGCTTCGACGCCGCCGATCCGGTGGCCTCGCTCGACTGCTCCATCGCCCAAGACCAGATCCTCGCCCCGCTCTTCGGGATCCGCGACCCGCGGACCTCTCGGGACGTCGACTTCGTGGGCGGCATCCGCGGCGCCGGCGAGCTGGAGCGGCGGGTGAGGGAGGAGGGCTGGTCGCTGGCCCTGCACCTCTTCCCCACCAGGATCGAGCAGCTCCTGGCCGTCTCCGACGCTGGCAAGCTCATGCCGCCGAAGAGCACCTGGTTCGAGCCCAAGCTGCGCTCGGGGCTGTTCGCGCACCCGTTCTAGCGGCCAGGTCGGGACTGCAAGGCTCCGCGCACGCCGTCGAGCCCCCGGGGCGTGAAGGCGTTGCCATCGCGCCCGGGACGCCGCGCGGGGAGATCCGCGCCCTCCCAGCTACCCACGCTGGCCGTGTCCGTCTCGCCGGTTCGGGCCCGCGCGACGCCGAGGTCCGTGTGTCCGGCCTGCCTTCGCGCCCCCTGACCGCGGCCTACGGTCTTGGCTCACAGCCCGAATCGATAGTTCGCGTGGCAGGCGCCGCAGCCGTTGGGCATGACGCCGTCCCAGCTGGCCGCCCCGGCCACGGTCGCCTGGCTCTCCTCCGGGGTGGCTACGGCAAGGGTGTGGGCGGAGACGTCGCCGATGACGCTGGCCGTGTTCCCGCTCGCGTCGAGGCCGGAGAAGTAGGAGCCCGTGAAGGCGGTCCTGGGCATGTGGCAGGTGGAGCAGCGCCCTGTCGGCGCGCCCCCGAGCCGACGGGATCGAACGGAGCGGTGCAGCCTGACTGGGCGGCCATGTGCTCCTTGACCAAGGTCGACACCAGGTCCGCCGCCGTCTCCTGGTCGCTGGCAGAGGCGCTCCAGGCCGCGCCGTTCCTCAGGACCATCCCACCCAACGAGAGGGGGTAGGCCGCGGCATCCGCGACGGCGAGGAACCTGAACGCCCCCTGGCCGGCGTGGCAGGCGAGGCAAACCACGTCGTCTCGCAACGCTGCCGCGTTGTCCTGGAAGTCGTGCTGGTCACCAGCCGCGTCGGTCTGGGCGAACTCCGCGGGTCCGCCCGCCCCGGAATGGGCGGAGTGGCAGTCGCTGCAGGTCACCTTCCAGCAGGGGTTGCTCACGTGGGCGCTGGCACCGAAGTCGGTCGCGGTCAGGTGGTCGGCGGCGGGGAAGCCGGCCGGCCAGTAGAAGTCCGGGTCGCCGAAGCTCGGGCCGACCATGAAGTCGAACAGCTGGTGCACGCCCGGAATGAAGTTCCCGCCGCCCGTCGCGGACTGGTCGTTCCAGGCGGAACCGTAGACGCCCGCGGGGCTGGCCGAGGAGACGCCCTGCGAGTGGCACTGGGCGCACACCTCTCGCGCCGCCTGGGCGGTGAGGTAGCGGGGGTTGACGATGTACCGGGGGTCGAAGGTCGCCACGTGGTCGGAGGCCGGGCCGTGCCACTTCTCGCAGCCCCGCTCCCGGTCGGCAGCCGAGTAACGGGTCACGTAGCCGTTGCCGTCGGCGGCGAGGGTGATCCCCGCCTCGTGGCAGCCGGCGCAGGCCTTGGACCACGTCCCGTCGTAGTCGGGCGCCGGGACCCACTGCTGGGTCCGCTGCTTCCAGGCAAGCGGCATCACCAGCGCGTCGGTGGGCGTGAAGGAGGTGGCCCAGGCCACCCAGGAGGGCTTGGCCGCGCCGCCGATGGCGGTGAGGTACTCCTGCTGCCACCAGCCGATGGCGTCGGTGGGTCCGGCTCCGCCCAGGTCGGCCGCTCAGGGAGTGCCAGCCGGGAGGATCCCGGCGTTGCCGGGATCCTCGATCTGCGCCACGTCGGCCAGCGACGGCACCTACGGGCTCGGCCAGATCACGCCGGGCCCGGTCCTCGTGTCGGCCTCGGCGGCGGGCTTCTTGCCGGGCGAGACCCGCCAGCGGTCGTCCTGGGGCCGGGTCCCCCGGCCAGCAGGCCGCGGGCAGGGTCGCGGTGCAGCACTGGCGCGCGGGAAAGCCGAGGAATAACGTAAGCAGCGCGAAGCCTTGCGAAGGCGGATCCACGATGGAGGAACGCGCCGCGAAAGCCAAGCCGGCCCGGGCAGAACTCGGCGGCTCACGGAGCGTGGCACCACCCCTTGACGTGCATCAGGCGCCCGCCGTGCCGGTGGCGGCGCGGGCGGGCCCGGCGGGCGCTTCAGGCCACCGGAGGAGGCCGGAGGCCAATGGCTCCGTCCCCGCAGACGTCCGAGGCCAGGGTTCCCGGCGTTCCGGGCGTCCGCTCGAGACGCGCAAGATGGGGGGAGGCATGCCCGCACGGCCGAGCGCGGCCACCGGGAGGGGCCACGCCCGCCAGCGGCCGGCCGGGAGCGCGGTCGTCGCCCGGCTGCGAAGGCTCTGCCTGACGCTCCCCGAGGCGGTCGAGAAGCTCTCACATGGCGAGCCGACATGGTTCGCCGGGGCCGGGAAGGTGTTCGCGACGCTCGACGACCACCACCACGGCGCCGAGCACCTCTCGGTGTGGCTGCCCCTCCCCCTGGGCGCGCAGGAGGCGCTCATGGCGGAGGACCCGGCCCGCTTCTTCCGACCGCCCTACGTCGGCGGAAGAGGATGGGTGGCGGTCGTGCTCGACGGGGCGCCCGACTGGAGGCAGGTCGCAGCCCTGCTCCGCGAGGCCTACCTGACGGTGGCGAGCCGGAGGCTGGCGGCCAGGCTGCGGGGCACGCCCTCCCGGGGGGCCCCGGCGCCTGCCGGGGCGGCGCCGACGCGGCGGGCAAGTACCGGTAGTGCCCGATGATCCGCCAGCTGAAGAGCGCGTCCTCGATCCTCGGGCCGGCGCCGACGTTGTGGAGGATCAAGTGACGGACGCCGGACGGGTCGGCCCGGTCGACCACCATCCCGATGTGGCCGGCCTGGAGGTCCCAGACCACCAGGTCACCGGGCCGGTAGTCGCTGGGCTCGTCGGTGATGGGGAGCACCTCGCCGTGCCGGGAGAGGAAGGCCATGAGGTTGGGCACGCGGCGGTGGTCGATGCTGGCGTCGGGGCGCCCGCGCACCCGTGGGTAGGCCGCCGGGCTGGCCACCACGTCCTGGTGCACCTCCCGCTGCAGGTCGACGCCCACGGCCCGGTAGATGCGGATGATCTCGTCGGTGCAGACGCCGGTGCCCGCCGGGACGTCTCCACCGGGGTAGGGGAGTCGGACGTAGCTGGGATCGTAGCGGACCTTCACCTGGGCGCGCGCCACGGCCGCGTCCACCAGCCGGCGGGCGAGCGCGACGCGCTCCTCGGATCCCGTCGCCTGCGCTGCGCTCCGCCCGGCGAGGGCGAGGGCCAGCGCGGCGATCAGGGCGGTGACGGCTTCGCGGGACGGCATCGTCGGATCAGGGGACCTCGAGGCGCCGGCCTGCGGCCCGGTGGGCGCGGAAGGGCAACGGGCAGCGGCCGCCGGGACGAAGCTGCACGGCGCGCCCGAACCGGACCCCGGCCTCGGGCGAGCAGGTGGCGGGCTCGCCTCGGGAGGCCGCCAGAGGGGGGTGGGGCGCGGTGGTGAGGAGCGAGGTGCCGGCGAAGGCGGTGTGCTCCAGGGTCGCCACCGGACGGGAACAGGAGTGGGTGAGCTCCACCGGGACCTTCGCTCCCCACCCTGGGGCCGAGCCGCGCTGCGCGGTGCGCCCGGCGGAGCGAGAACCCCGGGGAGGTGGGGCCCCGGCCGGCTCGGCCGCGGAGCCCGGGCCCGGGGTGCACGGCGCGACGAGCAGCGAGATCTTGCGGCAGCCCCGGCTCAAGGGCTCACCCGTGCTCGTCGCGGCGGGCTCGGGGGACGCACCCGGTCAGCCGGCCGGGGCATCCCGGAATGCCACCCCCGCCGCGTCCTTGGCGGAGACGATGGGCACGGCCCCGGCGAGAGGCCAGGCGATGGCCAGGTCCGGGTCGTCCCATCTGACGCAGCGCTCCGCCTCGGGGTGCCAGTAGTCGGTGGTCTTGTAGAGGAACTCGGCCTCCGCCGACAGGACCAGGAACCCGTGGGCCAGGCCCTCGGGCAGGAACATCTGCAGCCGGTTCTCGGCCGACAGGGTCTCCCCCACCCAGCGCCCGAAGGTGGGCGAGGCCCGGCGCAGGTCCACGGCCACGTCGAAGACCTCGCCCCGGACCACGCGGACGAGCTTCGCCTGCGGGTGGGGAAGCTGGTAGTGGAGGCCGCGGAGGACGTGGCGGACCGATACGCTGTGGTTGTCCTGCACGAAGTCGAGCGGCCGGCCCAGGGCCTCCTCCAGCGCTCGGCGGTGGAAGCTCTCGAAGAAGGAGCCTCGCGCGTCGCCAAACACCCGCGGCTCGACCACCACCACGCCGGGGAGGGCGGTGGGGCGGACCTTCACGAGAAGACCCCCTTGTCGAGCAGCGCGCGCAGGTAGGCGGCGTAGGACGACTTGCCCAGCCCCGCCGCGCAGCGCTCCAGCCCGGCGTCATCGATCCAGCCCTGCCGCCAGGCGATCTCCTCCGGGCAGGCGATCTTCAGCCCCTGCCGGCGCTCGACGGTGGAGATGAACTGGCCGGCGTCGAGGAGCGAGTCGTGGGTCCCGGTGTCGAGCCAGGCGTAGCCGCGCCCCAGGATCTCCACCCGGAGCCGCTGCCGCTCGAGGTAGAGGCGGTTCAGGTCGGTGATCTCCAGCTCGCCGCGCGCCGAGGGCCTGAGCGTCCGGGCCAGCCCGACCACCTCCTGGTCGTAGAAGTAGAGGCCGGTGACCGCGTAGCGGGAGCGGGGGTGGGCGGGCTTCTCCTCGATGGAGACGGCCCGTCGCTGCTCGTCGAACTCGACCACGCCGTAGCGCTCCGGGTCGTTGACCGCGTAGGCGAAGACGGTGGCGCCGCCCGAGCGGGCGTCGGCCGCACGCAGGAGCTGCTGCAGCTCGTGGCCGAAGAAGAGGTTATCGCCCAGGACCAGCGCCGAGGGGCCGCCCTCCACGAAGTCGGCCCCGATGAGGAACGCCTGGGCCAGACCGTCGGGGCTCTGCTGGATCCGGTACTCGAAGCGCATCCCCCAGCGGCCGCCGTCTCCCAGCAGGGAGGAGAAGCGGGGGGTGTCCTGGGGGGTGGAGATGACCAGCACCTCCCGGATCCCCGCCAGCATCAAGGCGGAGAGCGGGTAGTAGATCATGGGCTTGTCGTAGACCGGCAGGAGCTGCTTGGAGACGGCCAGGGTGGCAGGGTAGAGCCGGGTCCCGGCCCCGCCGGCGAGGACGATACCTTTGCGGTGCGCGTGCATTGAACCCACTCATACCAGACCTTGGGGACCGATCAGGGTGCAAGCGGGGGCCCTGCCCGGGGAAGCGACGCGGCGACGGGCTCGTGTTCGGCTTCGTCCTGCGAGTCCGGTCCCCTCTGTGAGCCCTGCGGCGTGCGTGGGCGGCCTGGGGTCGAGGGCGGCGACCATCGAGCCATCCCTGCAGGGCGTCGAGCCTGTGCTGGCCCGAACCGCCCATCGGTGCGTGGGACCTACCCGGAGTGACCAGACCTGCGGTGGATGGCCTCCAGCTCCGCGTAGACCGGCTCGTTCCCGACGAGGAGGGGGCCGCCCTTGCGAAGGCCCTCTCCGGCCAGGAAGTCGTTGCTCCGCAGGCCGGCGGCCTGGGCCACGGCCAGAGCGCCCAGGCAGTCCCAGGAGTTGATCTGCGCCTCGATGAAGCCCACCAGGCGGCCGCAGGCGACGTAGCAGATGGCCAGCGCCCCCGACCCCTCGCGGAAGTACATGCCCCCGGCCTCCAGGAAGGGGCGAAGGAGCGCCAGCAGCCGCTCCGGCGCCACCCGGGGGGAATGCCCCACGCCCACGATCCCCTTGCGGATGGTGGTGCTCGGGTTCGGGGTCACCGGCTTCCCGTTCAAGGTGGCCGGGATTCCCTGGGCGCCCGCGAACAGCTCGTCGCGCGCGGGCGCGTTGACCGCGCCCAGCTCGAGCTTCCCGTCGCGCACATAGGCGATGGAGACGCACCAGGCGGACAGGCCGCTCACGAAGGGCTGCGTGCCGTCGATGGGATCCACCACCCAGATCCCCTGGCCAGGGACGTGGTCGGTGATGCCGGTCTCCTCGCCGAGGAAGGCGTCCCCGGGAAAGTCGCGTCGCAGCCGCTCGCGGATGAGGAGCTCGGTGTTCAGGTCGGCCTCGCTGGCCATGTCCTGCAGCCCCTTGTCGTTGATGGTCAGCGTTTCGCGCCGCTTGAAGTAGCCGTGCGCCAGGGCGCCGGCCTCGCGGGCGAGGTCGATGGCGTAGCGGTGCAGCTCGGCGGTGGACGGTCGCGGCATTGCGGGCTCGCTCCTATCTCCGGATCCAGGCCGCTCCGCGGACTCCGCTCGAGTCGCCGTGGACGGCCCTCCGGATGGGCGTGTGGAAGAGGGTGGAGAGGACGCGCGGGGCCAGCGTCCGGGCAGGCCAAGGTGGAGCTCGTCCGCGTTGGACGCGCCGCCGCCCACGACGGACAGGTCGGGGTCGAGGGATTCGACGACGGTGGCGAGTTCGCGGGCCACCCGGTCCAGGTAGCGGTCCCGGAGCGGGGACGCCACCCTGTCTCCGGCCCAGCTCCTCGACGATTTCCCGGCTGACCCGGATGCATCCGTCGTAGGCAGGGCGCGGCGGGGGCCGGCGCAGGCGGAGGATCTCCTTGCCGTCCGGCTCTCCATGGCCGGCCCGTCGATCTTCGTTCCGCCCCAGTCGATCCCCATTGAGCCTGGTGTGCCTCGCCGCGGGCATGCTACCGCGCCCTCGGGCCTGTCCGCCTCCTTGCGCGGCGCAGCGGCCTGGCCGGAGGCGCGCGAAGCAGGGGGCGGTGCGCGGCGGGAGCCGTTCCGGCCGCCCGGCCTGGAGCGAGGGCCCGTCGCAGTCGAACCGTGAAGCGGATCGCGACCTCGTCGCCCCCCGCGACGCCGGCGAGGGAGAGCGGGGCCGCCACCGGGAAGGACATCCCCATGGAGTCCAACCCCACGACCGTTCCCCACGCGCCGAGGAAGTCGTCGATGGGCTCGGGCCGCACCACCACCTCCGCGTCCGGGCCCGGGCAGCCGCAGGACCTCGGCGCGGACCTCGTCGGCGTGGAGCCTCCGGATCCGGGCACGAGCTTCGAGCGCCGCGCCTGGCAGCGACGCCCGTCGGCCAGGGGCGCGAGCGCGAAGGCGAGGAGGAGGGCGAGTCGCGCGCGAGGCGAGGGGTGGAGCACGGCCGCATCTGCTGCGCGGGGTGGACCGCCAGGGCGGCTTCAGAGCCTTCTCGCCAGCGGGTGCCCGTGCGACCGGACGGCCCCTCACCGCCGGGCGCGACGCCAGGCTCTCGCGGAGGGGCGCGCCGCCTTCGACCTGCAGGACGCCGATGGGGCGCGCGTCACCGGCCGGGCCTTTCCGGGCCATCGCCGGGCCGCGGCGGCACGCCGCGCCACGGGCGGGTACGAAATAGCTGCGGCCGGGCGGCGTAGGATGGCGCATGCTCGGCTTTCTCCTCTGGCTCCTGTTGCTCATCCTGTGCTGGCCGCTGGCGCTCTTGGGCCTGGTTCTCTATCCCGTGGTCTGGCTGCTCCTGCTGCCGTTCCGCCTGGTGGGGATAGCGGTGGAGGGGGCGCTCGGCCTGGTGAAGGCCTTGCTCCTCCTTCCCGCGCGGCTCTTGGCAGGCCCCAGCGCGGTCCGGCGCTAGCATGCTTGTCCGGTGCCCCTCCGCGTGCTTGCATGCCCGCGGATGGACCTCACCCTCGTGGTCACGACCTACAACCGCCCCGACGCGCTGGCGCTGGTGCTGAAGAGCGTCCTGGCGCAGCGCGCGCTGCCCGGCGAGGTGGTGGTGGCGGACGACGGTTCCCGGGGGGACACCCGCGCTCTGGTTGAGGAGGTGGCCTGCCGCGCGCCGATCCCGGTGCGTCATTGCTGGCACGAGGACCGCGGCTTCCGGCTGGCGGAGATCCGCAACCGGGCGCTCGCCCTGGCCGGCGGCCGCTACGTGGTGATGGTGGACGGAGACCTGGTCCTCCACCCCTGGTTTCTCGCCGACCACGCCCGGGCTGCCCGGCCCGGCTGGATGGTGCAGGGTGGGCGCGTCCTGCTCTCCGAGGCGGTCACCCGCGAGGCCCTGGCTAGCGGGCGGATCGACTTCGGGCCGGGCGAGCCGGGCACCCGCAACCGCAAGAACGCCGTCCGGTGCCGGTGGCTCTCGGCGCTCGCCTCCCGCCGCGGCGACGACCCCTATCGGGTGCGCGGTGCGAACCTGGCCTTCTGGCGCGAGGACCTCCTGCGGGTGAACGGGTTTGACGAGGACTTCGTGGGGTGGGGGCGCGAGGACTCGGAGTTCGTGGCCCGCATGCAGCACGCCGGCATACGCCGCCGCAACCTCAAGTTCGCGGCGGTGGCCTTTCACCTCTGGCACCCGGAGGCCTCCCGGGCGGCCCTCGAGGGGAACCAGCGCATCCTGGATCGGACCCTGGCCACCGGCGCCACCCGGTGCACGAACGGCATCGACCGGCACTTCCGGGGCTCCTGATGTCGCGGAATGGAGCGGAAGCTCACCTGTTTCAACCCTGCGTGCGCGCGCCGGTTGGTTTCGTGATCGTCACACACCGCGACCCCGAACAGGTCCTGCGGCTGGTGGTGCGGCTTCGCGACCTGTTCGGCCCGGTCGTCCCCATCGCCATCCACCACGACTTCGGCCAGTGCCCGCTGGACACCAAGCTCTTCCCGCGGGGCGTCAGCTTCGTGCGGCCGCACTTCGCCACCCGCTGGGGCGCCTGGGGCGTGGTGGAGGGAGAGCTGGCCGCGCTGAGGCTTCTCTATGGCGGCGGGGTCGAGACCCACCCCGAGCACGTGGTGCTCCTCTCCGGCGCCGACTACCCCGTCGCCCCCGCCCAGCGCGTGCTCGCCGATCTGCGTTCCTGCGGCGCCGACGCCTACCTCGATGCCCGGCCGGTCCATCCGTGGCGGCGCACTCGCCAGGTCCCCGGGCCGCTGGGCCTTGGCCCGAACGCGGGCCCCTCCAACGAGCAGGTCTGCTTCCGGCGCTACTACTCGAGCACGTTCCATCCGCTGGGGATGAGGGTCCGCGTCAAGTCCCCGGCCCTGGCGCCGCTCTTGGCCCCCTTCTCCCGACGGTTCCGCTGCTGGGCGGGCGAGACGTGGTGGACCCTGGGGCACCGCGGGGTGGCCTACTTGCTGAGCTTCCACGAGGAGCGGCCCGAGATCGTCCGCTGGTTCGCGGGGAAGGAGCTCCCCGAGGAGGCCTACGTCCACACCGTGGTCTGCAATGCACCGGGGCTGCGCGTGGAGCTCCGGCCCTATCGGTACGTGGACTGGTCGTCGCGCGCCCCTCATCCGCGAACTCTGGACGAGGGCGACGTGCGGGAGCTGTTCCAGAGCGGGGCGCACTTCGCGCGCAAGTTCGCGCCCCATGCCCCCGTCCTGGACGTGATCGACCGGGCCCTCGGCCTGCCGGCCTGGCAGGGGAATCCCCCCGCCTTGGCCACGGCCGAGTGAACGGCGGCGGTCACCGCTGCTAGCATCCCCCCATGACCTCCGCCACCAAGTACCTGACCTTCGAGTTCCCGCAGCGCCGGGGCCTGGTCCGCATCACCGACGAGGTCCACGCCTTCTGCAAGGAGAGCGGGATCGCCGAGGGGATCGTCCTGGTCTCGGCCATGCACATCACCGCCGCGGTCTTCGTGAACGACGACGAGCCGGGCCTCCACCAGGATATCGAGGACTGGGTGCAACGCCTCGCCCCCGGGCCCGCCGCCGACGACCGCGCGCCGGGCCCGGACTACCGCCACCACCGGAGCGGAGAGGACAACGGCGACGCCCACCTCAAGAACCTGCTCATCGGCCACGAGGTGATCGTGCCGGTGACCAAGGGCCGCCTCGACCTCGGCCCCTGGCAGCAAATCTTCTATTACGAGTTCGACGGGCGACGCCGGAAGCGTCTCGTGCTCAAGGCCCTAGGCGAGTGATTTCGCCGGCCCCGTGCGGCTTTCCGGGGCCGGGGACGGGCGGGCGGGTTACCCGAATGTGACGCCGTGCCGGCACGCGGTAGAATGCCCTCCGGGTGACCGATTTCATTCAGAACCCGCGGCGCGCGCCGCGGGCGCCGGTCCGGTGCCGCGCGACGGTGGTGTCGGCATCGGGTACTTACGAGGCCACCACCGAGGACGTGGGGGGGCACGGCTGCCAGCTCGTCTCCCCGCGCCTGGTCCGCAAGGGCGAGCCCATCCAGCTCTTGGTGTCTCACGAAGGGGTGGAGCCGCTGCGGGTGACGGGGCGGGTGGCCTGGTCCAGCGACCGGGCCCCGTGGCGCCTGGGCATCGCCTACGACGAGGCCTCCCACCCCCAGACCTCGGCCTGGTTCGACCAGCTCCTGGCCGCCGTGCCCGGCCTGCCGACCTTCAGGCGCATCCCCGACCAGATCCCGGTCGACGCCGTCATCTACCTGGCCAGCCCGCCCCGCTTCCTCGTCGACTTCACGCCCGGCGAGGTGGCGCTGCTCCGGGCCATCGGCAGCGGAACCTCGGTGGCCGAGCTGCGGGCCCTCCTGCACGACCGGTGGCCGAGGCTGCAGCACGCGCTCTTCTCGCTCCTCGCCCACCAGCACGTCACCCTCACCCGCGGCGCCTCGGTCCACCCCGACGCGTGGCGGAAGATCCTCTCCGAGGTCGAGGCGTCGCTGGCAGTGGAGGACCTTCGCACCGGGCCGGCCTCGCCGCCTGCCGCGCCCGCGGCCCGGCCCCCCGCTCCGACCCGCCCCGCCCTGGTGGCCATGCCGGCGCCGCCCCCGGCCCCGGCCGGCCCGGTGTTCCGGACCTCCCCCACCTCGCCGGTCTGGCCGGCCGCGAGCCCGCCGTCCGCGCCGGCCCAACGCCCGGCTCCCCTCGTCCCCACGCCCGCCGAAGCGCAGCTGGCGGCCGTCGAGGCACCGGCGGCCCTCGCCGACGCGCCCGAGAGCTGGCTGGTTCCCGCCGCCGAACTGGTCCCGGCCGCCTGGCCGCGGCCTGGCCTGCCACCCGCGCCCGGGCAGGGGGCGCGCGGGCTCACGCGCGGCCTCGACGGGGGCGTGCCCTGGAGCGGCACGCCGCCGCCGCTCACCGGTGGATACGCGCTCGCGCCGGCGCGCAGCGCCGAGGCACAGGGGTGCTACGAGCGGGCCCTGGCCGAGCTCGAGGCCGGCCGCTCGGCGGGGGCGGCGGCGCTGCTCCGGCGCGCGCTGGCGCTCGCCCCGGGCGACCCGGAGATCGCCGGCGCGCTGGCGAGGGTCGGCGCGCGGCGCGGCTGAATCGCCGGCATCAACGCGCGGGGCCGGGCTCGGCGAGACCCCTTCGGGCGGCGCCCTCCAGGCGCGGCTCGAGATCCCGGCGGACCTCCGCCCAGCGTCGCTCCAGCTGATCGAGGAAGAAGCCGGCCAGGGCCAGCGCCAGCTCGTCGCCCTTGCGCCCGAGCGGCGAGGCGGTGAACTCGTCGATCTCCCTCAACTCCGCCGCGGTGAAGGTGGCGCGGGCCAGTTGCTCGCGGCGGGACGGATCGTCGGAGGGGAGGGTGGCCGCGCGCCCGTAGAAGTCCCGGAGCTTCTTGCCCAGCGGCGAGTCCTCCCGCGCGCGCAGGGCGTGCAGCTCCTCCGCGGTGTAGCTGCGGGCCAGGAACTGCGCGGCCGCCCCGGCCAGGAACTCCTCCGGGAAGGCCTCGTCGAGCAGAGGCGCCAGCGCCGCCCCGGCTCGGGCCCGGGCGCCGGGGGACGCCGTCCCGGCGCTGGGGGCGGCCCGCTCGATCGTCTCGCGGGCGATGCCGGCGCGGAAGCCGTCGACCAAGGCCCGCGGCACGATGCGCGCGGCCAGCCACATGGCGTCGGGGGAGGGGAGGTCGTCGGCGCGCGCGGTGGCACCGAGGAGCGCGGCGAGGGAGCAGCACAGCAGGTGGAGTCGGGGTCCGGTCATGCGAGCCTTCGGGCGAGGCGCGGGCGAGAGCAGAGCACGGGCCGGACGGGGCGTCCAACCCATGGCCCCCGGGGCACTTGCCCGGGAAGGTCGGCCGCCCGGCAAGGGAGCTCGGGCCGGGCGGGGTGGCGCTGGCCGACCCTCCAGGTCGTGTCCCGTGGGAGCGGGGCGGCGAACGTGCGAAGCCGTCCCCGGTGCATGGCAATTGCGGCAGATGTCGGAAGGGGAGAATGTGAGTCCACCACGGGGGCCACGATGACCGCTCGCAACCTACTCCACGCAGCCAGGATCCTCGCCGTGGCGCTGGCCGCCCTGGCCGCTCCGGCGGCCCTGGCCGATCACCTCGGAGACAGGGCTCCGCGCGCGCCCACCCACTCGGTGCCGGAGTTCGACCCGGCGGCCGGCGGGGCGCTGGTGGCGCTGCTGGCCGGTGGTGCGCTCCTGGTCGCGAACCGGCGCCAGAGCAAGTGATCGCGGGCCCGGAGGGCGGGTCGCCCGCAGCCTCGCTGGCGAGGCGCCCCTCCTCGGCCGTGGCGGCACGCTGGCTGCTGCCGATCGCGTTGCTCGCCGCCGAGTACCTGTTCCTCTCGCTGCTCGTCGACCTGCCGCTGGCCGGCGTGGTCATGCCCGCCGTCCGCGCCATCCGTGTGGCCCTGCCGGTCGTCGTCGGCACCACGGCCGCGGGCTGGCTCATGGCCCGCACCGGCGGCGCGGCCGCGCTGGGAGGTCCTCCCGCCTCGCCGCCTCCGCCCTGGCGCCCGTTGCCGGCGCTCGTGGCCCAGCCCCTCGCCTATCTCCTGACCGCGGTCTTGGCCGTGCACCTGTTCGGTGCGGGGGCGCCCCAGCCCGGCGCGGCGGGGTTCCTCGCCTTCCTCCTGTGCGCGCTGGCGACCGCGGCCCTGGCCGCCGCCACGGCCGCGCCACCCGCCTGGCTGGGCCGCGAGCTGCTGCGGCGCTGGCGAGCACCGCTGCTGGCGCTGGCCCTGGGGATCGCCGCCTGGCGCGCGGCCGCCGGCGCCGAGGAGCAATGGGGAGCCCTCTCCGGCCTGACCCTGCGCGCCTCGGCGGCGCTGCTCTCCCTGTCTGGCCCGGTGGCGGTGGACCCGACCCGGGCCACGATCGGCCTGCGCGGCTTCGAGGTCGACGTGGCTCCGGCGTGCTCGGGCGCGGACGGGCTGGGGCTGGTGCTCACCTTCCAGCTGCTGTGGCTGGCGTTCTCGCGGCACCGGCTGCGGATGGGCCGGGCGCTGCTCCTCCTCCCCCTGGGCCTGGCCGCCGCTCTGGCCGCCAACGTGGCGCGCATCGCTGGCCTGGTGCTCCTGGGCGCGGAGGGCCACGAGAGCCTGGCACTGGGTGGCTTCCACAGCAAGGCCGGCTGGGCACTGTTCCTGGCCATCGCCCTCGGGTCGGCGGCGGTGGCCGGGCGACTCCGCTGGCTGCATGCGCCGGAGGCGCTGGCGCCGGGAGGATCGGCCGGGGGGGGCCGCCCGGATGTCGCCAGCCTCCTCCCGCTGGTCCTCACGCTGGGCGCCGCCCTGGCGACGAGCGTCTGGACCGCCGGGGCGCTGGACCGCCTCTACCTTCTGCGCATCGGGGTTGCGCTGGGGGCGCTGGTCTGGGTCCGAGGGGCCCTGCCCCCCCTCACCCCCTCGCGCTCACCGCTGCCGGCTGCTCTGGGGCTGGGCGTGGGCCTGGCCTGGATCGCGGCCTGGCCAGGGTCACCCGGGCCGCTGGAAGCCGACCTGGCCGCCCTGGGGGGCTTGGAGCGGGCAGCCTGGATCGGCGTGCGGGCCCTGGGATCGACACTGGTCATCCCGGTGGTGGAGGAGCTGGCCTTCCGCGGCTTCCTCTTCGAGTGGCTCGCGGCGCCGGCAGGGGCAGGAGACACGCCGGCAGGGCGTGTTCCCTGGCTCGCGCTGGTGGTCTCCTCGCTCGCCTTCGGCACCATGCACCGGAGCTTCGCGCTCGGCGCGCTGGCCGGCCTGGCCTTCGGGGCCCTGCGGGCCTGGCGGGGGCGACTCGGGGACGCCGTGGTGGCGCACGCCGCCGCCAACGCCGTCATCGCCGCGGTCGCGGTGCTCGGCGGCCGCTGGCAGCTCTTTGGCTAGGGCCCCCGCCCGCCCCGGGGTGGAGGGTCGGGGATCTCCCGGCGGCTGAGGCGCGCGCCTGGCGGTGGCCGGGGCCGCCCGGCCTCTCGATCGACTCGCTCGGCGGGTGGCGCCTCGAGCTGGCAGGCAGGGCCGGCCGCACGCGCTCGACGCGAGGTCGGGCCGGCGCGGGAGGACAGGTGGAGGGCCCCGTTCCCCCACCGCGCCCGCGAGCCATGGAGCCCGGCTCCCCCGGGGATCCGATGGTCGCGGCAGGCCGCGGCGTCAGCGCTGCGGGGCGGTCCCGCCCAACTCGGCGGTTGCGCCAAGGGGGGCGAGCGGGCGGAAGACCGCGGCCTGTCGCGCGTCGAGCTCGGTCGTGGCTCGGGCCCTTCCCCGGAGGAGGCAAGCCCATTGGTAGCGGCGGAGGAAGCGCCGGAAGTCGGCGTCCCCGTAGCGCGGAACCCGGCGGAGCATGCTGCGGAAGTAGCCCCAGAGCATGGCCACGCCGCCCACCAGGAGGGGGGGTCGGGTCATGCGGTAGAGCGCGGCCACGACCATGTAGGCCGGTGTGGTGCCCATGAACCACTGCCCGAAGCCGTGCCGGACGCGGCCGGTCCACCAGTTCCGGTGGCTCGTCCCCATGGGGCGAAGGTGGATGAAGCGCAGGTCCGGATCGTCCCAGGACTCCGCCATCCAGCCGAGCTGCCGGCAGCGGTGACCGTCGATGCCGTCCCACATCACCTCGCGGACGAAGCCCCCGATCTGCTGGAAGCAGGCGGTCCGGTAGAACTTGGTCATGCCCACCGAGTTCTGGTCGGCGATCCTCTCGGAGACGTAGCCCGAGGTGTCGCAGAGGGGCAGCGGACGCGTCGGCTCGGCCTTCCCCGGCTGGGGGAAGTACGGCTTCCCCGAGCAGGTGCCGAGGCGCGGGTTCGCCTCCATGCGCTCCATGAGGATCTCGAAGTAGCGCGGTGGCAGGTCGAGATCGAGGTCCAGCTTGCACACGTAGTCGAAGTCGGCGGGGTCGATGCTGTCATACCCTGTGTAAAAGGCGTCGATGACCCCCCCGCCCAGCTTGCGGTCGCCTCGGTCGGCCCGGCGCAGCACCCGGAGGTAGGGCAGGCGCGCGGCGTACTCGGAGAGCAGGGCAGGGGTCTCGTCCCGGGACCCGTCGTCGACGACGATCCACAACGCAGGCGGGATCGACTGGCGAGCGACGGACTCCAGCGTCCGCCGCCCGAAGCGTGCCTCGTCGCGGCACGGCGTTACCAGGCAGTAGCGTCGGTTCACAGGAACACCCGATGGCGATGGCACCAGCGGATGAGGACGTAGACCGCCCAGATCCGCGACCAGTACATCCCGGGCGCCGCCTCCTGGAAGGCTCGCCACAGCCTCCCCACCGCCTGGGGATCGAGCCCGGTGGGGGCGATGAGCGCCGGGTCGCGCAAGGTGCGGTCCATGGCCGCGCCGAGCGAGCGCCGGATCCACCGGTCGTAGGGGAGCACGAACCCGCGCTTGGGCCGGTCGAACAGCGCCGGGTCGAGGCCGCGCAAGCCCAGGCGCCGCAGGAGCGCCTTGGCACGGAGCGGGCGGTAGCGGAGCGACTCGGGCAGCCCGTCCACCTGCTGCAGGAGGACGGAGTCCACCAGCGGGAGGCGGAGCTCCAGGGAGGAAGCCATGCTGGCGGCGTCGCTGTCGCGCAGCAGGCGCTCGCCCAGGAAGAGGCGCTGCTCCAACACGCTGATGGCCCGCAGCGGCGGGCTCCCGCGCGTCTCCCCAGAGAGCCGCTCGCGCATCGTGCCGGAGAGGCCGTCGACCACCTCGCGGTCGACGCCGCCGGCGAGGAGCTCGCCCTGGAAGTCGGGCAGGAACAGGGCGTAGGCCAGCTGGTAGAGGCCGAGGAGGTCGTCGCCCCGCCGCATCATCTCGGGCAGCTTGGCCCACCGCGTCTGGGGGGGGACCGCCCCCCGGCGCGGATGGAGGGCGGCGGTGACGAGCTTGGCGGCGGCCGCCTGCAGGGTCCGGGGCAGGAAGCGGGTGGCCCGGGCCCAGGCCCACAGCCGGGGGAGGTCGCGGAAGGAGGTGTAGCCGCCGAACAGCTCGTCGCCCCCCGTGCCCACCAGGGCCACCTTGAACCCCGCCTCCCGGACCGCCTGGGACATGTAGAAGGAGTTCAGCCCGTCGAAGGTCGGCTGGTCGAGGGAGTCGATGGCGGCGTCGAGGTGCTCGACGAAGCGCGCCTCGGTGAGGGTCACCTGGTGGTGCTCGGTGCCGATGGCCCGCGCGATGTCGGCGGCGTGGCCGCTCTCGTCGAGCTCCTTCTCCTCGAAGGCCAGGGTGAAGGTGTGGACCGGCGTGCCGGAGGTGCGCTGGGCCAGGTGGGCCACGCTCGAGGAGTCGACACCGCTGGAGAGGAACACCGCCAGGGGTACGTCGGAGGCGAGGTGCCGGTGGACGCACTCTTCCAGCTCCGCCGCGAGCCGCTCCTCGGTGCCGGGCGGTCCCCCCGCAGGCGCGCCCAGGCGCCAGTAGGTGGCGGCGCGGGTCTCGCGGCCGTCGAGGCCGAAGGCCCTGAACTCTCCCGGCCACAGCGTCTCCACGCCCCGGACTGCCGTATGCGGTCCGGCCACGAAGCCGTTCCACACCACCGAGGCCACCGCGCGCGGGTCGAGCCGCGGCGAGGGGAGCAGGCCCGAGGCGAGCAGGGCCCTGAGCTCGGAGGCGAAGGCCACCGACCAGCCGCCCCCCGGGTCGGGATTGCGGGCCAGGTAGAGGGGCTTGATTCCCAGCGGGTCGCGGGCCAGGAGGAGCTCCCCCGCCGAGGCGTCGTAGAAGCCGAAGGCGAACATGCCTCGCAGGGAGGGCAGGGCGGATGCGCCCTCCCGGGCGAGGAGGTGCAGGAGCACCTCGGTGTCGCCAGTGGAGTGCACCCTCTCACCGGCCGCGGCCAGGCGGTCGCGGAGCGCCAGGTAGTTGTAGAGCTCGCCGTTGTAGGCCAGGACGTCGCCGGTGGCCGGGTCCACCATGGGCTGCGCGGCGGCGGTCGAGAGGTCCAGGATGGAGAGGCGACGGTGCACCAGGAGCACGCCCCGGTGGCGACCGTCCGGCTCCGAGGTCCAGAAGCCCTCGCCGTCCGGTCCGCGGTGCGCCATGGCGGTGGACATGCGCCGGACTGCGGCGCGGTTTGCGTCGTCCACCCGGCCGATGACTCCGCCGATTCCGCACATGGTTGGCTCAAGATCCGGCGGGCGCGTCGGGGCCCTTGTGCTCGATGATCGTTGTGGGCCGCTGCCGGAGCTGGTCCAGCCAATAGCGCACGAAGCCTTGGGTCTCGGCGAAGCGGCCCAGCACGCAGGAGGCCCCGTAGGCCAGCGCCAGGCCGTCGCGCCGGGGAAGGCGCTTGAGCGAGATCCGGGCCCACTGCGCGGGATAGGCGGCGAGGAGCAGGAGCCCCCAGCCGTGGGTGAGGGCGCCCCCCACCACCGCCGACAGGGGGAGCGCCACCCCCCATCCCAGGATGGCGTAGACCTGCCGCCGCACCAGCTCCGATTGCTTCGCCAGCAGGTCGGCGTAGGCGTACCCGTTGCGGATCATCCTGCGCCACCACTGACGGAAGTGGATCATGGCGCCGTCGTGCACTGCCATCTCCGCGCCGATGCGCAGGATGCGGTAGCCCCGCTTGCGCAGGCGGTGGCAAAGCTCCGGCTCCTCGCCAGCGACGAGGCGAGCCTCGAATCCGCCCTCCTCCTGGAAGGCGGTCATCCGCATGAGCGCGATGCCGCCGCAGGCGTCGACCTCCCCGGCCGGCTGGTCCCACTCCAGATCCAAGAGCCGGTTGTAGATGGAGGCGCTGGGCTGGAACTCGCGGAGCCGGCCGCAGACGACTGCGACGCTCGGGTCCCGGTCCAGGGCGGCTAGCGCCACCTCCAGCCAGCCGGGCTGCAGCGAGGAGTCGCCGTCCACGAACTGGACGGCTCGGAGGGTCGGGTGCAGAGCGCGCAGCCGCTTGGCGCCGACGTTGCGGGCCCGCGCCGCGGTGAAGGGCACGGAGAGGTCGAGTTCGACGACGTCGATCGCCCGCTGGCGGGCCTCCTCCACGCTTCGGTCCGTCGATCCGGAGTCGACGTACACCGTGGCGGTGCCGGAGGGCAGCGCGTCGAAGCATCGGATCAGGCGCTGACCTTCGTTGCGTCCGATCACCACGACGCCCACGCCGCCGGGGGCAGGCGAGTGCGGAGAGGATGGCTCTGTTCGGTTCACTCTTCCTCGGCTCGATCGATGGTCGATGACAGGGCGGTGCCTCCGCCGCGAATACCACACCCTGACGGCGGCAGACGGCTGCGGGAATCCCCCTTCACCATCTCAGGGACTCTCCCTCGACGGTGCGCCGCCGGTCGGGGTCACGGTGGCGTCGGGGTCGGCGATCGATATCAGGCGGGCTGGCACTCCCATGACCACGCCGCCCGGCGGCACATCGCGGAGCACGAGCGAGTTGGCGGCGATGACAGCGTCGTCGCCGATCCAGACCGGGCCGGCCACGACGACGCCCACACCGATATCTACCCGGTTGCCGATCACCGGAAGCCCCCCCGGGTCGAAGCGATTCAGCACCCCCAGCGTGGTGTTGTGCCGGATGTGGCAGTCGTCGCCGACGGAGCGCGCCCCCAGCATGGTGGCGCCGTGATGGTAGATGTGAAGGCGCCGACCGATCTGGGAGTGGTAGCCGATCTCGATGCCGAAGGTCCACGAGACCCAGTTGAAGAGGAGGCGGCAGAACACCGTGACCGGGAACCGCAGGATGCGGCTGCGGATCTTCCACCGGGCGTTGATCAGGCGATGCACGAAGATGGCCAAGAAGCCGGGCGCGAGGAGCTTGTTGTTGTTGGCCCGGTAGTCCTCCCTGACGAGAGCCCACAAGCCGATGTCGGGCGGGTTGCGGTTGCGATCGCCAAGGGGCTCGGGCAACCCGCGCACCTGCGGGGGCGGAGCCTTCGGGGTTTCCAGGACCGTCTGGCTGGTAATTACCTCCACATTGCCTCCCCGCCGGGACGCGACCGGTACCCGGTCCCGGGCAGTCGACGAGCCAGTCTGAACCTCTGTTACCTAGCAGCAAGCCCATGGGTGTCAATGCCAGGTGGGTGGGACACGCAGCCGGACCCGGCGGAGGAGACGCACCGCCCGGGGGGCGGAGCGCTCTCCGCGATCGCCATCACCGTGACACCAGGTAGTACAGGACGTCGGGGCGGAGCTCGATGTGGCTTCCGTCCCCCGCGGCGGCGACAGGACGTCCGTTCGGGTCGAGCGCGGTGACGCGCAGATCCGCGGCGTCCGGCCGGAAGACGGTGACGGTGCCAGAGAGTTGCCGCACCTGCCAGGGATCCTGGCCGAGGTCGACGATGCGCATCTCACCGTGCGCGATCGGCTCGACGTGAAACCCGGTGGTCCGCTCCTCGGACATCACCTGCAGCAACATCCGTCCGGAGGTGGCGATGGGCTGATCGTCGAGGGAGACGAGGACGAGGTGGGCGAGGTCCATGCTCGACGCGAAGGCGACGTTCCGGGTCCGGACCGGCCCGGAGGCGGCGAGGTTGCCCGAGACGCCCTGCGCCCGCGGCGCGTCGATCACCAGGAGGCCGCGCCCGTAGTCGAGCTTCAGCTCGCCGGTGGCGCTCGTCACGGTGCGCTCGGCGCGGTGAACCAGCGAGCCCGAGGGCTCCACCGCCACCTCCTGGCGACCGTTCGCAAACCTCACGTCGACCCGGCCGGCGTAGTGGAGCAGCGGGTCGACCGGGCCCGCGGCCGATCCCGGGGTCGAGGGGAGGCTCGCCGGGCGCTGCTCGTCGGTGGGCGAGTCCTGGGGGAGTGGCGTCCCCCGGAGCTGGAAGAGCGCGTCCACGTCGAGGTCCACCCGGGCGACCACCGGGCCGCTCGCGACCAGCCCCCTGCGGAAGATCAGGGCCGCCGCCGGGAATTGGCCCAGCATGGCCGGGGAGGTGAGGGGCCAGGGCTGCGGGATCGGTCCGGGCCGCGAGGTGAAGCGGCTGCTCTCCACCTCGAAGTGCACGACGGCGTCGGTGTGCTGCAGCGCCCCGTAGGCCGCGAGATAGAGCGGGGCCTCGGAACGGAACCGGTTCGGCATGTTCCAGGTGACCTCGGAGAGCGTCGAGGGCATCCCGTCGTAGTGCGGGTCCATCACCGGGTTCTGCAGCCGCTTGGCCCCCCCCGGCACCTCGGGGTCGAACCGCAGCGCGGAGCGATCGGCGTAGGTCTGCCCGGGACGCAGGGCCCACTCGCTGTCGGGCCCCCTCGCGTCACAGAAGAAGTAGCCGTGACGATCGATGAAGTCCCCGGCACGGTAGCTGAGCTTCTCGAGGGGGCCCAGCACCACCGGGCTGGCGGTGATCCAATTCGAGGCGGCGATCAGCCCCCGGAAGCCGAGCTCCCGCACCCAGGCGGCGGCCTGGCGATAGAAGCGCGTCTGCAGCTCCACCAGGAAGCGGGCCGTATCGACGTCGCGCGCCGTCCGCTCCGACACGATCGCCCCGAGCGGACGGAGCGCGAGGCGCCCCTCGCGCGGAAGGTCGCGGTCGAGCGACAGGCCGCCCCACCGGTCGCGGGCAGCAGGCAGGCCTCCTGGCTGGCGCTCCAGCCAGGAGGCGAAGGCTTGCTCCACCAACCGGAGCTCCCGTTCCGGAAGGAGCTTGGGATCGAACGTCCAGAAGAGCAGGGAGTCCTCGTTGACCAGGTCGATCCCCGCCAGCGCGGGCTCTTCGGCCAGCGGCCGGCCGGTGCGGGGGCTCGGGGTGGTGAGCACCGCGGTCCACCACCTTCGGTAGTGCTCTCCGAAGGCATCATCGAAGAAGACGGCGCCGAAGGGATGGCTGTGCCCGTCGTAGCCGGGAAGCCAGGGGAGTTCGGCCCGCGGCGTGAACCACAGCGGGAAGTAGATCGAGAGGAAGGTGTAGATCCCCTCCGCCTTCATCGCTTCCACGGCGGCGATGGCCCTGCGCACGCGCGCCGGATCGACCTCGCCGTCGTCGTCGAAGACGCGCCCCTGGACCCGAACCAGGTTCACGCCGCGGGAGGCAAGGGTCCGCGCCAGCTGGGGGAGCGACTCCTCCCCGGCCGCGTCCAGCGGGAGGTTCACCCCCCAGAAGCGGATGGGCTCGGAGTCGCCCGCCCGGACGAAGGTCCCGCCCTTCACGACGATCCGGCCGTGAGCTCCGGCCTCGCGCTCGTTGAGCGAGCGCAGGTCGAGCGCCGTTCCGGAGGTGGAGGCCGAGCCGTCGGGCACCGTGAACCAGCGGTCGGGGCCGGTGCGAGATGCCCCGGCCACCGCGGGATCATCGGCGTGCGCTGGGATGGGCGCAGCCGTCGCTGCTCCCGCCGCAAGGACGGCGACCACCGCGCAGGCTGCACCGGGTGGACCGGAGCGCGGCCTCCGGCCGCAGGCGTGCCCGCGGCTCGTCGGATCCGCCCATCGTCTGCCCTGCCGCACGAGTACCCCCGGTCGGGCGAAGCCCTGCGCGGCCATCCTCTTGCACGAGGGCGCGCGAGGCGCAACGGCCGGCGACCTTGTGCCCCCGATGGCGCGGCTCCCACAACCCTGACCCATTCCCTCGCCACGGGGACACGGCCCGATACGCCAGGAATGCTAGGATGGCGCGCTTCCGCCCCGGAAAGGTCGCCCGGCCCGGCGCGGCCACCCCGGCGAGGTGACACAGAGTGAGCGAGAAGAACGAATCTGCGTCGGCGGGGACTTCCAGGGAGCCCGGCCCGGGGCGAGGGTTGTCCAAGCACGCCGTCAAGGCCTCGGTGTGGGTGATCGGAGGGTTCGCGGCGGGACAGCTCCTCCGGTTCCTCGCCAACCTGGTGCTGGCACGGCTCCTGTTCCCCGGGGTGTTCGGGCTCGCGGCGCTGACGTTCATCTTCATCCAGGGCCTGCAGATGTTCACCGATGTGGGCACTGGGCCCGCCATCGTGCAGAGCGCACGGGGGGACGACCCGGTCTTCCTGGACACGGCCTGGACCATCTCCTGCGGCCGCGGCGTCCTGATCTGGCTCGTGGCCTGCATCATCGCCAAGCCGATGGCCACGTTTTACGGGCAGCCGCTCATCACCCAGCTGCTGCCGGTGGCGGCGCTGACCGCTGCGCTGGGGGGGTTCGAGGCGACCGCGCTCCATACGGCCCAGCGCCACCTGCGGGCCGACCGCATCACCATGGTCGACCTCGCCGGGCAGTCCGTGGGGATCGTGGCCAACGTCGTCCTGGCCCTGGTCTACCGCTCGCTCGTCGCCGGCGACGATCCCCGGGCGATCTGGGCGATCATCGCCGGGAGCCTGCTGGGCAGCGTGGTGCGGCTGGTCCTGAGCTTCACCATCGTGCCGGGCGCGCGCAACCGGCTCCGAATGGAGCCGGTTGCGCGCAGGCTGCTCTTTGGCTTCGGGAGGTGGGTCTTCATCAGCACCTTGCTCACCTTCTTGTCGGGCCAGGCGGACCGCCTCATCTTCGGCAAGCTCGTCCCGCTTGAGGTGCTGGGTGTCTACGGCATCGCCTGGAACCTGGCCCAGCTTCCGACGGCGGTGACCTACCGCCTGGGCTCGCTGGTCCTCTTCCCCTCCTACAGCCGCGTGGCTGCCACCGGGGAGCTCTCGAACGTCTACGGGCGCGCCCGGCTCCCGCTGCTCATCGGGGCAGCAGCCGTCGCCAGCGCGTTCGTCGCCTGTGGGCCGCCCATGATCTCCATCCTCTACGATCGTCGGTACGTGGAGGCCGGCTGGATCCTCCAGCTGCTGGCGCTGTCGGGCTGGTTCCAGACCCTGGAGGCGACCAACAGCGCGGCCCTGCTCTCGAACGCCCGGCTCTCCTGGATGGCTTCGGGAAGCGCCGTCAAGCTCGCGGGGATGGCCGTCCTGCTCCCGTTGGGGATGTACTTAGGAGGCTTCCCGGGCGCGGTGGTGGGGCTGGTCGCCTCGGATCTCCTCAAGTACCTCGTCTCGGCGCTCGGCGTGGCCGGGATGGGCCTCAGGGGGTTTGGGGTGGACCTGGCCCTGACCGGTGCGCTCGCCGCGGTCGGCGGCATCGGGCTCGCGGCGGGCGGAGCAGCGGCGGCCGTCGTTCACGGCGCCCATCTCCCGGCCTTCGCCGCAGCCGCCGTCGCCACCTGCGCCATCTGGTCCGGCGTGGGCATCTGGTACCTTCGCAAGCTCGGTGGGGGGAACTCGCTGGGGTGGATCACCTCGGTGTTCTCGCGCTGACGCTCGTGCCCTGCGACACACGACCTGCGAGAGGTACGCAAGCAGGCCTGTGCGCGCGGAACTCACCCGACCCCCTGGCCCGTTGGCGGGTTTCGGCTGTGGATGGGCGCCACTACACTCCATCCCGTCGCCAGGTGACGTTGAATCAGGGTACGCAGCGCGGGCGTCGCCGCGCGAACCCGAAAGGATAAAGGATAGTGATGAGCCGTCACGCGAGCCCGCGGTTCCTTGCCCTCTCGCTCGTTGTCGTCTGTGCCTGTAGCAGCCAGGTTTCTGATATCGGAAGCGCAGCCCAGGGCGTCGACGTCTCCGTCCTGCCCAAGAGCGCGCTCGTTCCCACCGGCCAGGAAGCGCAGTTCATCGCCCAGGTGACCGGGACGGCGAACCTGGCCGTCGCCTGGCAGGTGCTGGAGAGCGGGGGCGGCACGGTCGATTCGACGGGCCTCTACGTCGCGCCCGCAACTGCGGGGATCTTCCACGTGGTGGCACAGTCCCTGGCGGATACCACCCAGACCGCTGCGGCCACGGTGACCGTGGCCAAGACCCAGACACCTCCGACCGGATCCTGCGCGACGGCCGCCGAGCCCACCTCGAACGTCGTCTACGTGTGCGACTGCCAGGCCGGTGCCGACGCGGGTTGTGTGGCCGGCAGCGACTCGAGTGCCGGGACCAGCAAGAGCGCCCCCAAGCAGACCTTCGCCGCTGCCCGGACCGCCTTCAACGCTCTCCCGGCCGGCGGCACCGTGCTCATGTGCAAGGGAGGCCGGTGGAGCACGGGGACGGTCGGCTGGTGGTCCGACACGAAGTGCACGCAAGCCAGCCCCTGCACCCTTCGCGACTACCAGGCATCGTGGGGCGGCAGCAGCAAGCCCACCGTGACCTTCACCAACGCCGGCTACGGCATGGAGATGGGCAACTCCGGCGCTTGGGAGCACGGCTACAACGTCTGGAACATCAAGATGGTCGGCGTGCACTCCAATTCGGGGACGAACGCCGGGGTGTTCTTCTGGGGCGACGTGGACTACGTCGATCTCTGCAACCTCGAGATCTCCGACTTCACGCTGGGGGTCCAGATCGGCGGGTGGAATGGCTCCCCGCCCGGCGGGGACTACAACGCCATCTCCAACAACATCACCCTGCGCAATTCGTATCTGCACGACAACGGCAACTACGCCAACGCCTCCGGCGATCCGGGAGACGGTTGGCTCGGCTCGTGCGACAACTGCACCATCGACTCCAACATCTTCGAGAACAACGGCGTGGGGAGCACGGGCCACACGGCCTACATGTTCCAGCACCACATGTACCTGTCGGGCATGACCGGGCAGAGCGGCGCGGCCAGCAACATGCGCGTCACCAACAACGAGTTCTACACCCACGATGTGCAGTGCGCCGGCACGCGCTTCGTCATCCACGGGTCGCAGAGCGGCCTGCTGGTGGAGAACAACCTCTTCCAGTCGACCGTCAGCGACGTGGGGTGCTTTGGCTTCCAGATCACCGACGGCGGCTACGGCTGCGGGGTGTCGTACACCGGCTCCGTCATCCGCGGGAACCGGTTCTACGGGCCGGCCGGCAACGTGGTCGTGAGCGTGGACCACACCGTCGGCACCATCATCGAGGACAACATCGTGCAGGTGGGGGTGGGCGGAGCGGTAGGTATCAAGGTCCCCAACTACACGAACACGGGCTGCTTCACCAACAGCTCCAACGCGACGGTGCGGAACAACACCGTCCACCTCCTCGCCTCGGGCACCGGGATCCAGTTCCTGAACGAGGGCAGCGGGCACGTCGACGCGAACAACGCGGTGTACACGCCCAGCGGCGGGACGTGCAACAGCACCGGCTCGGCCTCGATGGCGTACCTCGGGTCCAACTGGTGCGACTCGACCTCGCCCTTCGCGGACGTCGCCAACGGGAACTACACGCCGACCGCTGGTGGGCCGCTCGCCGGGACGGGGAACGCGAGCTACGCCGCGCCCCTGGGGATCCCGGCCAACACGACCTGGAGCTCCACCGACCCGCTCACGAGCCGGACGACGCCGGTGGACATCGGCGCGGTCATTCAGTGAGCCGGGAGGTGCCCGCCCGGCGAGCTGGCCGGGGCGGCGTTGCCGAGACCGGCCCGCGCAGCGCCTTGCGCAGGTGCGCGCGGGTGCCGGACCGGGGCCACAGGTAGGGTGGGCCCGTCGGCGCCCAGGTCCCTTCCGGGGCGCGGCGAGGGCGGGCGGCTCCCCCTCCTCGGTCCGCTCCGCCGCCTTCCTTCCATCGGGGAGCGGCACCACGTCCTCCTCCCCTGGCGCGGTGGACCGACCGGACCATGGCGGGGGGCTCGGCACCCCGCTCGAGCGGTCGGCACCGGGGGCAAGGCCCGTCCGCACCGATGGTGACGCCGGGGACCTCGTCGTCCACGATGCATGACCTGCGCTCGGTGGGGGCATCCGTCTGCGCGAGGCTGCCGGGCGAGCCGACCCCAGGGAGCGCCGCGGCCGCGGACTGCGGTGGTGGCGTCAGCTGGACAGCAGCTCGCGAGCCTTTGCGAGCGCCTGCCCCACGACCTGATGCATGTCGTAGTACCGGTAGCTGGCCAGGCGACCGCCGAAGACCACGCCGGGATCCTCGGCCGCCAGGGCGTGGTACCTCGCGAAGGTCTCCCTGTCGCCCTCGAGGTTCACCGGGTAGTAAGGCTCGTCGGGGTCGACCTGCGAGTACTCGCGGACGATGACGGTGGCCCGCTCGTTCCAGGGCCGCTCGAGGTGGAGGTGCTTCGGCTCGTGGATGCGAGTGTAGGGGACGTCCGGATCGGCGTAGTTCATCACCGAGACGCCCTGGTAGTCGGAGGACGGGAGCCGCTCCAGCTCGAAGCGCACCGAGCGCCAGGTGAGGCGGCCACAAACGTAGTCGAAGTAACGGTCCAGGGGGCCGGTGTAGACCACCCGATGCGCGCGCTGTCGCCAGTACGAGCGATCGGCCAGGAAGTCCACCCCCAGTTGCACCGGCACACCTTGGAGGAGGCGCTCGAACAGCTTCGTGTACCCGTCGAGCGGGACCCCCTGGTAGCGGTCGTTGAAGTAGCCGTCGTGGTAGGAGGTCCGGACCGGCAAGCGGGTGATGATGCTGGCGGGCAAGGTTCGGGGATCGCAGCCCCACTGCTTCGTGGTGTAGCCCTTGACGAAGGCCTCGTAGAGCTCCCGCCCCACCAGGCTCATGGCCTTCTCCTCGAGGTTCCCCGGCGAGGCGATGGGCTCGCGCTTGCTGGCCAGGAAGGCCTCGGCCTGGTCGGGGCGGAGATTCACTCCGAAGAAGGAGTTGATGGTCCCGAGGTTGATCGGCAGCGAATACACCTTGCCATGCCAGGTGGTGAGCACGCGGTGCCGGTGCTGGTTGAAGTCGGAGAAGCGCTGCATGTAGCGCCAAACGCGCTCGTCGGAGGTGTGGAAGATGTGTGTTCCGTAGGAATGGACGGTGATCCCCGTGTCCTCGAACTCGTGGGAATGGCAGTTGCCGCCGATGTGGCCGCGCCTCTCGAGCACCAGCACCGATCGACCGGCCTCGCGAGCTTGCTGGGCGAAGATGGAACCGAAGAGGCCCGCGCCGACGACGATGAAGTCGTAGGTGTCCAAAGGGTCAGACCTCGCCCGCGCCGACTGCGGCCTCGACCGGGGGGAGGGCGGTCACGGGGATCCCCGCTCGATCGAGCAGGTGGGCGAAGGCCGAGACGAAGGCGTCGGGCCGCGTGGCCTGGTCGAGCACCTCCCTCGCTCGCCTCACGATCCGCAGGCGCTCCGGCTCGTCGGAGAGGAAGTGGGCGCAGGTCTCGACGAGGTCGCCGTAGTCCCAGCGCACGGGCACATAGGTCTTCCCGGGAACGAAGACGTCCGGGTAGGTGCGCAGGTGCCCGACGTCGGGCTTGACGAGGAGGCAGCCGCAGAGGATGGCCTCGAAGTCCCGCCAGCAGATCTCGCCGTAGCCGAACGGGCTTATGCAGACCCTGGAGCGCAGGAGCTCCTGGTAGTACTGCCGCTGCGGCACGCGCTGGCGAGGGGTGAGGACCTTCCAGCGCGCGCCTGTGCTCTCCAGGATCTCGAGCACGGGCCGGCGAAGGGGCTCCACCCAGTCCCCGCTGCGAACGGAGGCGCGACAGATCACGTCGGTGTCCTTGGGGATGGGGGCGAGCCTCCTGCAAGCCAGCCGGCGGATCGGCTCGTCGAAGGCGACGTTCCAGCCCAGATGGACCTTGGCCGCCTCCTCCGGGGAGAGCCCGGGGAAGGAGGGAATGGTGTCGTCGCGGAAATCGAAGCCGTGCGTCCGGGCCACGTAGTCGGTCAGGTTGCTCTTCCCGACGAAGGGCCTGTAGGACGTGAGCTCCCGAAACACGTGCTTCTTGACGTAGAGGTCGACGAGGCGGAGGAGGGGAGGCCACTGGACGCAGAGGTCGTCGTCGCCGTCGAAGTAGACGAGGCGGGTGGCCGCGGGGCCGATCCGCTCTCGCAGGGCCCGCAACGTGGACAGGGCGGCTTCGGCGGAGGTGCGGAAGCTGAGCTTCACGCCCACCAGATCATACTGACGCAGCTGCGCCGCGCCCAGGCGAAGCGCGTCCTCGATGTTCATGAAGCGCACCGCCACGCCCAGGCGGTCGCGGAGAGCTCGCGCGTGGTAGCGCACGGGCGCGTACTGCAGATCGCTGGTCGGCGCGAGCCCGTCGGTGGTCAACAGCACCGGTATGCACGTCCGCCGCTTGAGCAGCGAAACGGTGCGGTGCCACCGGAAGGAGGTGGGCTGAAGCAGCCGCTGGCGCAGGGTTGATCTTGCACGCTGGGGCATCAACATCCTCTCCAGGGCTGCCGCGAAGGCAGTGGCCTCACTCAAGGTGGTCGTCGAGCCTTCGCGCCCAGATCGCTTAGGATACACGGAATCCCTCGAAGACCGGAACGGACGCCACCCGGCCGACTCGATCGGATGCGCCCCGCGAATCGAGAGGTGGTCCACAAAGGGGGCCACCCGCGAGAGAGGCGACCGTGCCTGGCTTCGGCCTCTCGAGCCCCGCCGCGAGCGAGCAGGAACTGGTGGGAACGGTGGTCAGGGAGCTCTCGAGACCGAAGAGGTGCTATCGCGCCGAGGGTTGTCCGGTGCGCAGAGGGTGAAGGGCGTTGGTCCAGATGTCGAGGAACTCGCGCTCGCGCGGCGTGTCCGGCCGTCCCAGGTGGCGGCGCACGAAGGCCGGCCCCCTCCCCAGGTGCCAGAGGAGGTTGGCCAGCCACAGGCCCGCTCTGCCGTAGTACTTGGCGAAGTACCTCGCCCTGGCCGCATAGTAGTAGCGGGGCAAGCGACGGCGCGCCGCCTCCCCGCTCATCGGACCCGAATGTCCGGCGGCGAGATGCACCACCAGTGCGCTGGGCCAGGTGAGGACCTTCCAGCGGCTGCGGTGGACCCGCCGGCAGTAATCCACGTCCTCGAAGTACATGAAGAAGCCCTCGTCGAGGGGTCCCACCTCGTGGATCGCCTCGGCGCGCAGAAGCACGCACGCGAAGGAGACCCAGCCCGCCTCCTCGGGAGCCTCGGCGAGCGGTCCGACCACGTGGAATCGGTGCATGGCGCGGGTGAGGGGGCCCAGGTTCGCGGAGCGGATCAACTCGGATACCGGGTGGATGAGGCGAAACGCGCTGTGCTCCCGGGTGCCATCCGTGCCGAGCAGCGCCGAGCCGATCGCGCCCGCGTCGGGGTGGGCCTCCATGGCCTGCAGCAGCGAGCGGAGGGCTCCCCGCCGCACCAGCGTATCGCTGTTGAGGAGGAGGTAGGCAGCGGCCTCCACCGAGCGAATGCCCAGGTTGTTGCCGGCGGCGAAGCCTCCGTTCACCGGGGAGCTGATCACTCGCGCCCATTTGGCCCATCCGCGCTCGACCACGGCCCGCTGGAGGATCTCGGCCGAGCCGTCGCCCGAGGCGTTGTCGACCACCACGACGGTGATCCCCGGCTCGATCTCCGGCTCCAGCGAGGCGAGGCAGTCGACGGTCAGTCCGGGCGTCCGGTAGTTGAGGACGATGACGGCGAGCTGAGCGGGCATGGACTCCTCGCGGGACGTTCGCCGGGGCGGAGGCGGACTGCGACCGTAGTCAGGAACGAAAGGGGGGTCAACGAGTGCGCGCCCGGGGCCCGTGCCATGGCCCTGGGACGGGGACGCAGGTGGCTTGACCCGAGCCCCCGCTGGGCACCCGGTGGTACCTTGTGGCGGCCGCGCCCGTCGCGCGTGGACTGACGGAGGGGGAAGACGTGCGGATCGGATACCTCGTGAACCAGTACCCGCAGACGAGCCTCAGCTTCGTGCGGCGCGAGATCGCGGCGGTGGAAGCACAGGGCCACGAGGTGCTGCGCTTCAGCCTGAGGCCCCCGGGCCGCGAT
Source organism: Anaeromyxobacter sp. (assembly GCA_035541675.1). Taxonomy (GTDB): domain Bacteria; phylum Myxococcota; class Myxococcia; order Myxococcales; family Anaeromyxobacteraceae; genus Anaeromyxobacter. Next base: position 65,933 of record DATKMW010000121.1, read on the forward strand.
CTGGTCAGCGAGGCTGATCGGCGTGAGGCCGCGCGGACGCGCGTGGTGCTGGCGGTGGGAATGCCGGGACACGCCTGGGCACTGACCGCGACGGCTGCGCGCCACCCCATCGCCTTCCTGCGGGCGCTCCGGGAGACGGCGCGCCTGGTGCTCAGCGCCGGGCGGCCCATCCGGCATGCCGCCTACCTGGCGGAGGCCTGCGTCCTCGCGCGGTGGCTGCGCCGCGCCGGGGTGGACCACCTGCACGCCCACTTCGGGACGAACTCCGCCGCGGTGGCCATGCTCTGTCGAATGCTGGGCGGACCCCGCTACAGCTTCACCGCCCACATGCTGGAGTTCGACGAGCCGAGAGCGCTACGGCTCGATGACAAGGTCCAGCACGCCTCCTTCGTCGCCGCCGTGTCCAGCTATGGACGGGCGCAGCTGTTCCGCTGGGCCCGCTTCCAGGACTGGCCGCGGATCCGGGTGGTCCGGTGCGGGGTGGACGACGCGCTGCTCCGGGCGCCGCACACGCCCGTGCCGGGGGCCCCGCGGCTGGTGTGTGTCGCGCGGCTGAGCGAGCAGAAGGGTCACGTGCTCCTGGTCGAGGCGGCAGCGATGCTCGCCGCCGAGCAGCTGCCGTTCGAGATCGTGCTCGCCGGTGACGGGCCGCTGCGCGGGGAGCTCGAACGACTCATCCGGTCCTCGGGGCTGGAGCGGCACGTCTCGCTGGCGGGCTGGATGAGCGAGGCGCAAGTGAGGGAGGCGATCCTCGCCTCGCGGGCGCTGGTCTTGCCCAGCTTCGCGGAGGGTCTGCCGGTCGTCCTCATGGAAGCGCTGGCGCTGGGGCGCCCGGTCATCTCGACGGCCATCGCCGGCATACCGGAGCTGGTCCAGCCGGGGGTGAACGGGTGGATGGTCCCGGCGGGATCCGTCGAGGCCCTGGCCGAGGCGATGCGCGCCGCCCTGCAGGCGTCGCCCGCCCAGCTGGAGGCGATGGGCCGGGCGGGGGCGGCGCGGGTGGCGCAGCTGCACGACGTCGCGGGAGAAGCGCGGAAGCTGGTGGAGCTGATGGAGACGGCCTGACCGGCGCACCCCCGTCAGGCGCCGTCGCGTGCGGCGCGCGGACTCTCGGGGTCGGGGGTGTCGAGCGTCGGCGAGCGGTCGCGCCCGGCCGCCCGGCCCCGGCGCTTCCGCTGCGGCGGGATCGAGGCTCCCCGACGCAGCCGGACGATCGAGGTGTGCCGTGGCAACCTCGCAAACGACACCAACGCCCCGCAGATCATGGGGAAGAGCGGGTTCTGCATCGCGTTCAGGACGTCGTCGACGGCCCAGAGCAGGGCGCACATCGCCAGGGACGCTGCCGGTGCGAGCCCCGGATGGGGCCAGAGCCGTGCTGGGAACCGGAGCAGCAGCGCGACGACGGGCAGGGCCAGGAAGAGCCACAGCGCGGCGAGCCCCAGGATGCCGTTCAACCCGAGCGCCAGTATCCACATGCCGTCCGTCACCGGCTGCGGCTGGGCTTCCTCCTCGTCGTTGGGCCCGAGGTTTCGCCCCCAGCCGCCCCACCCAAGCCACCTCCGCTCGGCGGCCCGCTCGAGCAGGCGGTCCTCGTTCATGAGGCGGAAGGACAGGGAGGCGCTCCGCTCGACGTTCAGGAAGGAGCTGGAGAGGGCGACGAGCATGTCCGCCGACCAGCCGGTCATGCGCACGGCGGAGTAGGTGGTGGGCACTGCCATGAGGGAGAGGATGAGCAGCGGAGTGCGCAGGTGGCGCGTGACCTCGAGCACACCCATCCCCACGGCGAGGAGGAGGATGGCCCCGTACGACCGGGACAACAAGGTCGTGCCCACGAGCGCAGCGCAGCACCAGCCCATGGGGATGCCCCACACCGACGTCACCGACCGCGTCCGCCAGCTCCAGAAGGACAGCAGCGACGCAGACGCCAGGAACATCCCGGCCATGAGGCCGTGCTCCAGGAACACGCTCGGCCGGTAGAGGCCGTGGCGGAAGGTGTCGGCGAAGGTGTGCTGGGGTACGAAGCCGTACAGTTGATAGTGGAGCATCGGGCTCATCCGGATCTCCCACAAGCAGAAGGGGAGGTAGACGAGCCCGGCCTCGATCACGGCCAGGGTGAGCCACTTCGAGCCGGCCGGCGTTCCCAGGTACACTCGGCCCAGCAGGTACGGCGTGCCCCAGAGCATGAACTTCCGGGCGGTGCCCACCAGGCCGTCGTAGACGCCCAGCCCGTTCGACAGGGAGCTCGCGTAGCAGATGGCGCACATCGCCACCACCACGAGGTCCAGGAAGGCAGGGCGGAATCGCCTCCACCGCGGCGCGTCGAACACGAGGCTCACCGCGAGGACGAGGGTCGGCACGAACGCGGCCTTGGTGCTGAGCACGGGCACGTTGACCACGTTGTCGTAGACCGGCAGGAAGAGGAACCCGGCGAGCAAGGTGCCCACGGCCGCATGCCGAGCGTCCCTCAGCATGAAGGCTGCCACCGTGATGACCAGGAAGAAGGTCAGGGCGATGGCGACCGTCGCGTTGGCGGAAATCGTGGCCCCCTGTCACCGAGCGATCGACGGCTGGATCATACCAGGCTGCTGCTCGCCACGGCAGGAGGTCGTCCGTCGACCTTCGGTGGAGGGTAGCGCAAGTCGTGTGCTCCGGGGACGCGGCGTGTCCCCGCCCGGGGCTCGCCAGGCGTTGCCCGCGCGGCGTCACCGAGGAGTGGGGTTTCCATGAGCGCCTCCTCCGTGGATGCTAGCGATCCGCTGGAAGGTTTCCGGGGCGGGGACAGAGGAGTGGAATGATCCGGACTGGCCTGATCGGGGCTGGCAAGATGGGGATTTCGCACTGTGCGATCCTCGGTGCCCACCCGCGTGTGGAAATGGCGGCCGTGTGCGACAGCGCCATGTTCGTCACCGCCGCACTTCGCAAGCACGCGCCCTTCGAGACCTTCAGGGAGTATCACCGCATGATCGAGGAGGCCAAGCTCGACGCGGTGGTGGTGGCGACGCCGACCGTCAGCCACTTCGAGGTGGCTTCCCACGCGCTCGAGCGGGGGCTGCACGTCTTCGTGGAGAAGCCGCTCTGCCTCGACCCGGGGCAGAGCCGGCAGCTCGCCGAGCTGGCCGCCTCGCGGGGGCGGGCCAACCAGGTCGGCTACCACAATCGGTTCATCGGGACCTTCCGCGAGGTGAGACGCCTGGTGCAGGCAGGCGCCCTCGGCGAGGTGTACCACGTGGCCGGCTCCGCCTTCGGCCAGGTGGTGATCCGGCCCAAGTCCGGCAGCACCTGGCGCTCGAAACGCTCGGAAGGGGGCGGGTGCCTGCACGACTATGCCTCCCACGTCGTCGACCTCATGAACTTCGTCATGGGGCCGCCGGAGAAGGTGCTGGGCGCCCACCTGCGCAGCGTCTTCTCCAGGGACGTCGAGGACGCGGTGCACGCGACCTTCGCCTATCCCGGGGGAGCGAGCGGCCAGCTGGAGACCAACTGGAGCGACACCAGCCACCGCAAGATGAGCACGACCATCGTGGTGTACGGAACCTCCGGGAAGATCGTCGCCGACCGGCAGGAGTGCCGGGTCTACCTGCGCCCGGGCGCGAGCTTCGAGGGATACCGGGAAGGGTGGACCGTGCGCTACATCACCGAGCTGCAAGAGCCGGTCTGGTACTACCTGCGCGGGGAAGAGTACTCGGCACAGATCGACGCCTTCGTCGGGGCGGCGGAGAGGGGCGACGTGGACCAAGAGAACAGCTTCGCCAGCGCCGCGCGGACGGACCAGGTCATCGACGACATCCAGCGGGCGGCGCAGGGGCGGGCCTAGCCAATGGACCGCATCCTCTTCGGCGACAACCAGTTCTTCGGCGTGAACCACATGTCGGAGGAGAAGGCGCGCGCTCAGGCCATGCAGTTCCGGGACACCGCCTCGATGATGAAGGTGCTGGACAGCGCCTACGACGCGGGCATCCCGGTCTTCATGTGCACCACTCACGACGCCGTCGGCGAGATCACCGACATCGTCCGCGGGAGCCCCGAACGCTACCCCGACCTCCAGTTCTATCCGTGCATGCCGTACGCCCACAAGTACGCCAACTCGGTGGGCGAGGTGGGCATGCTCGAGACCATCCGGCGCTTCGCGCCCGGTGGACTGATCGAGACGCTGGTCAAGGGGGCGTTCTCGGCGGCCACGCAGGACGTGGAAGCCCTCATGCGGCTCCTCGTGGACGCGGAGATGAAGCGCTTCGCCGGGACCCGCACGCCGGTCATCTTCGTGCAGAACGTGGTCACCGACCTCCTGCTCGGGCTGCACATGGAGAAGTTGCTGGCGAGCTTCGCCGAGCACATCCGCGAGCGCTACCGGGCCGAGCCCGGCTTCATCACCATGAACCTGCCGCTCTTGGTGGACCGGCTAGAGCGGGTCGGGGTGAAGGACCCCGTGGTCTGCGCCAACATCAACAAGATCGGGTTTCGCATGTGCGGTGGCGTCGACGCCTACCGGGAGGTGCTCCGCGCGGGGCGGTGCCGCGCCATCGCCATGTCGGTGTTCGCCTCGGGCGCGATCCGGCCGGAGGAGGCCATCGACTGGGTGTGTGGGCTGGAGGGGGTCCACTCCATCGTGTTCGGCGCCTCCTCGGCCGGCAACATCCGGCGCACCAAGGAGCTGATCGACCGGGCCTGGGGGCCGGCCAAGCCGCCAGCCCTGGCCCAGGTGGGAGGGCAGCGATGATCGACGCCACCGCGGTGCGTGCGCCCGCTCGCCGGCGGGTCAGGCTCCTCAACGTGGACGTGGACGACATCACCATGAAGGAGCTGGTCGAGACCTTCGACGAGGGGCTCCTCCTCACCGTCCACGTCGACATGATCATGAAGCTGCAGCAGGACCGAGAGTTCTGGGAGATGCTCCCGCAGTTCGACGTCGTGACCTGCGACAGCCAGATCCTGGTGGCGGCGGCCCGCCTCCTGGGGACGCCGCTCCAGGAGAGGGTCTCGGGCTCGGACTTCTTCCCGCTGTACTACAGCAGGCACCTGCATGACCCCGCGGTCACCATGTTCCTGTGCGGCGGCGCCCCCGGCGTGGCCGAGGTGGCGGCCCGGAACCTGAACGCCAAGGCCGGCCGCCAGATGGTGGTCGGCGTCGACGCGCCGCCCTTCGACTTCGATCGCCGGCCAGGCGAGGTCGACCGAATGGTGGAACGGATCGACGGCTCGGGGGCGAGCGTGCTGGTGGTGGGGCTGGGCGCCGGCCGGCAGGAGAAGTTCATCGTCCGGAACAGATCGCGGCTGCCGAGGGTGCGCACCTTCCTGCCCCTGGGCGGGACCCTCGACTACGAGGCGAACACGCTGCCCCGGCCCGCGCCGTGGATGACCGACGCCGGCCTGGAGTGGCTCTATCGGCTGGTCCGCGAGCCCCGAAAGCGCTGGCGGCGCTATCTGCTCCACCAGCCGCCGGCGCTCTACCTGCTGGCCAAGCAACGGCTGGGCCTCTACCGCAACCCGTTCGGCGAGGAGGGCGCGGCGTGAAGGTCCTCCTCACCGGCGGCGCCGGCTTCATCGGCTCGAACCTGGTCCGCCTGATCCTGGCGGAGCGTCCGGGCTGGCGGGTGGTCAACCTCGACCGGCTCACCTACGCCGGCAACGCAGAGAACCTGGCCGATCTGGCCGGCGACGCCCGGTACCGGTTCGTGCGCGGGGACATCTGCGACGGAGCGTTGGTGAGCCGGCTCCTCGAGGAGGAGGGGATCGAGGCGGTGATGCACCTCGCCGCCGAGAGCCACGTCGACCGCTCCATCCTCGCCCCTTCCGCCTTCGTCGACACCAACGTGCGCGGCACGCAGGTGCTGCTCGACGCGGCCCGGGGGGGAACCGTCCGGCGCTTCCTCCACGTTTCCACCGACGAGGTGTACGGCTCGCTGGGCCCCACCGGCCTCTTCACCGAGGAGAGCCCCATCGCACCGAGCTCCCCCTACTCGGCCTCGAAGGCCTCCAGCGACCTGCTGGCCCTGGCCTACGCCCACACCTTCGGCCTCCCGGTGGTGGTGACCCGCTGCTCGAACAACTACGGCCCCTACCAGTTTCCGGAGAAGCTCATCCCGCTCATGATCGCGAACGCCATCCGCGACCTGCCGCTGCCGGTGTACGGCGACGGGAAGAACGTGCGCGACTGGATCCACGTCGAGGACCACTGCCGGGGGCTCGTGGCCGCGCTGGAGGGCGGCCGCCCAGGCCAGGTCTACAACTTCGGGGCCTCCAGCGAGCGCCGCAACATCGACATCGTCCACCTGGTGCTCGAGCTGCTGGGGAAGCCCAGGTCGCTCGTCCAGTACGTGAAGGACCGGCCCGGGCACGACCGCCGCTACGCCATCGACGCGAGCAAGGCCACGCGCGAGCTGGGCTGGTCGCCCCGCCACCGCTTCGAGGAGGCGCTTGCCGGGACCGTGGCCTGGTACCAGCAGAACCGGCCGTGGTGGGAGAGGATCATCTCCGGCGAGTACCGCACCTACTACGAGCGGCAGTACGGGCAGCCCTCGTGAGGGTGGCGATCGCGGGCGCCAGGAGGCTCCTGGGGGGTCGCGAGCAGCCGCACCTCTGCGGGTCTCCATCGGGGCGATCTCGGCGGGGAGCCCGGACCGGCGGGCCCCCGGCCGTTGAGCTTCGGGCTCGGGGCGGACCTCCGCCCTGCTCCGCGCCTGGCCGCCTCCGCCCGACGAGCGTCGGGATCGCTGCCCGGCGAAGCGGGCGCTCAGGGGTCGCTGTGATGACGCCATGGTGGCGGTCGCCGGCGCTGGCCAGCTTCTGCCGGAGCGCGCCGCCGACTTGCCGGGCGCGGGTCCGCTTCGCCCGGGTGGGGGCGCTTCCCCGGAGCATGGCCGCCAGGCGCTCGCGGGCCGAGCCATCGTGGCGGGTGGACGGCAGCGGGTGGTTCCCGACGCTCGCAGACGCGGGCTGCCCGCAGTAGGATGGCGGGAGGTGGGTCGAACATGGCGCGAAACGTCAGTGAGCTGGACTTCGACTACGGCGACGAAGACGACGGCAGGCGGCCTGGGCCGCAGCCCAAGGACTGGTTCCTCCTCACCCTCCGGGCGGCGCGCCGGCGGAAGCTCCTCTTCCTGGCTGTCTTCGTCGCCGCCTGCAGCGCGGTGTTCGCCTACTACCACTTCAAGACCCCGGTGTATCGGGTGGAGGCCAAGATCCTGGCCCAGCGCCAGCAGCTGCTCTCCACGCTCCGCTCGGGGCCCGAGGACCACCCGACCCATACCGCCTGGGAGCTTATCCACCGGCGGGAGAACCTCGTTTCGCTGGTCAAGTCGGCCGGTCTGCTGACCCCCGCCGAGCCCGGCTGGCTCCAGAATCTCCTGGCGAAGATCGGCGGGCCCAGGGACGACGAGGTCCCGGTCGACCGGGTGGTGAAGAAGCTCGACCGCGCGCTGACCGTCACCGCCGACGAGGGCACCATCGACATCTCGCTCAACTGGCCGGACGCGGAGCAGGCCTACCGGGTGGTCGACGGGGCTCTGCAGAACTTCATCGAGGCACGGCACATCCAGGAGGTCACCGCCATCGAGGAGGTGATGGCCGTGCTCCGGGCCCGCGCGGCCAAGGGCAAGGAGGAACTGGACCGCGTGACCGACGACGTGCGTCGGGAGATGGCGGAGGGGCTCCGCGAGGCGCCTTCCGGAGCTCGCGAGGCGGCTCCGCCCCCCCACCCGGTCGCGACGCCCAAGGGGCCCAGCGAGGAGCTGGTGCGCCTCAAGTCCTTGCTGGAGGGGAAGCAGCGGGCCATCGAGGATGTCGAGGAATTCCGCCGCCGCCGGCTCGCCGATCTCCACGCGCGGCTGGACGAGATGCGGAACACCTACTCCGACGCCCACCCCTCGGTGATCCAGCTCAAGCAGGACATCGACGCCCTGACGAAGGACTCCTCCCAGGTCGCGACCTTGCACGAGGAGGAAGCGAACCTGCGCAAGGAATATCAGGCCAAGCTCACCCAGGAAGGCATGGCGGAGGTGCCTACCTCGCCGGGAACGACGGCGCCCTTGCCGGTCCCGCGCAGCTCCATCCGGCAGCGCGCCACCTTGACGCCGGTCGAGGACGACGAGCGCGTCCGGGATGCGCGCTTCGAGTACCAGCAGATCGTGGAGAAGGTGAACGGCGCGCAGATGGAGCTGGACGCGATCCGAGCGGCCTTCAAGTACCGCTACAACGTCATCTGGCCGCCCCAGCTGCCTCGGGACCCGGTGAGCCCGAACCCCGTGAAGGTCTTCGGGGCGGGGATCTTCCTCGCCTTCCTGCTCTCCATCTTGGTCGCGGCCGCGCCCGATCTGCGCAGCGGACGCATCATCGAGCGCTGGCAGGTCGAGCGGAGCCTGGGGCTTCCGGTGCTGGCCGAGTTGCAGAAGCGGTGAGACATCCCCGCCGCCGGCCGGGTTCCGCGATCAGCGCACCAGGAAGCATCCGGTGATCTGATTGCGGCCCACCAGCTCGATGGTGCGGCGTACGTCGGCCATCCTCGAGTGGTTCATCCGGACCGCCAACACCACCGCGTCCGCCTCCTCGGCGGCGGCCAGCCCCAACGGCTCGGTCACGACCGGCGGGACCGAGATGATGAGCCGCGCCGGCGGGGCCACCACCAGCGACTGGCTCCGGTTCCCGCCCTCGGCGGGTTGTGCGGGGACCGCCCCGTCCTGGCTGGGCGCGCCCGTCGGCGGGGTGCCTGGCGCGGGGGAAGCGCCCTGCGCCGCCGCCCCTTCCGGGGAGGGGCCCGGCTCCGCGGGGACGTTCACCACTGGAGAAGCCTGGGCGAAGTTCTGGCGCTCACGCTCCACGTGCTGCTGGAGGTCGGCGAGCGCCAGCGCCGACCCGTACTCCAACGAGGTCACGGTGATGGCGGTGACCGGCCCGTAGGAGAGTCGCTGGCCGATATCCGCAAGCGCGTTGGCGATGTCCGCGGTCGAGCCGTCCCGGTCCGCCGGGATGACCACCAGCGATCCCCACTCGCGGCGCGCGAGGTTGATCCAGAGCTCGAGGTAGTCCCGGCCCCCCGTCATCCTCGCCTGCAGGGGGATTTCACCGTTCTTCTTCTCGTCGGCCCTCAATCGCGTGCCTCCCGGCCCCGGGCGGGATCGATATGACGACGGAAGCTCATCCGGGTCAAGCCGTGGTTGGGCATCGGCGGGAAAGGTGGCGTCCGGCCGAGGAGCGGGACCGCCTAGGGCGAACCCAGCGGGTGACGCCAGACGCTGACGTAGGTGACGCAGGGCACGGCGCCGTCGGTGGAGTACCCCGCGCGCCCCGAGAGCTCGGCGGCCAGGGCGTCCATCTCCATCCAACGTGGGTCGGTGTGGTCGGGATCGCCGATGACGGCGTGGCCGATCTCGTGCACCAGCACCGTCTCCTCTATGCAGGCGAAGGTCCCGATGCCGGGATCGCGCGTGGTGATCCGGATGTCGCCGTCGAAGCAGCCGAGCGCAGAGCTCCCGTTGCAGTCGAGGTACTGGTCGTCCACCAGGGTGATGGACTTGCCGTCGACGTCACTCCAGGTGCCACCCCAGTACTGCAGAGCAGCGTCGATGGTGTTGTCGAGCCGGGCCCGGAAATCCGGGGCGGCGGCGAACGGCGCCGTGGTGTCGAGGACGACCCGCACGCCCTGCGCCGGATGCGCCTCGCCTTGCTGCGATCCGCCGCAAGCGATCAGCGCGGCAACCACGACGCTACCGAACACCCGCTCTGGTTTGGCGCCCACAGTCGCTCGGACCTCTTCTCCGAGTGAAAGTAAGACGGGCCACGCACATGGTGTAGCGAGGGATCACACGACACCAGCACGTGGGACATCCAGTGAATCCTGGCAGCGGCAGGTTGCCGCAGCCCCGACGGCCCTTTTGCCCCTTCATGGGGGCTTTTGCGCCCTCGGTGTGGAGCGCTGTCGACTTCATTCGGAGCCGCTGTAGTCCCCGTACTTACTAAGGATCCGCCTCTAGTGGTCGATTCACGAAGGGCCGGCGGGATGCCATCTTGTGCCATGTCCGAGTGACACCTGAGTTGCGGACATCGTCACCCGATTCCCGGGTATCGCCGCTAGCCTCGAAGGAGCCGACCGAAAATGACTGAGCGTTACACTACCCGCGTCATCGCGCTCGCCGTCCTCGTCGTCGCTGCAGGGTCGAGTGCCTGCGCGGCCAAGGTGGGATCCACGGAAGCGGGGGCCCAGGCGGTATCGGTCACCGTCGAGCCCAATTCCGCCGCGCTCGTCGTCAACCAGGCGGCGCAGTTCGCCGCCATCGTCACCGGAGCCGTGGACGTGTCGGTCACGTGGCAGGTGGAGGAGGCGGGCGGGGGCACGGTCGACCAGACGGGGCTCTACACCGCGCCCGGGGCGGCCGGGAGCTATCACGTGCGCGCCGTCAACGTGTCGTCCGGGGTCAGCGCCGCCGCCACCGTCACCGTCACCGTGCCGGCGACGGGCTCGGTGGCCATCTCGCCGCGGACGGCCAGCGTCACCGCCGGCGGCACGGTCACCTTCACGGCCACCGTGACCAACCTGACGACCACGGGCGTGGTCTGGTCGGTCCTGGAGCCCTCGGGCTGCGGCAGCGTCACCAGCGCGGGCGTCTACACCGCCCCTTCGGCAGCGGGGACCTGTCACGTGGTGGCCACCAGCACGGCCGACTCGAGCAAGAGCGACACGGCCACCGTCACCGTGACTCCGCCGGTGGCGGTGACCGTGACGCCAGCGAGCGGGACGGTCGACGCCTGCAAGACCCTCAGCTTCAGCGCCACGGTTTCGGGGAGCAGCGACCAGAGCGTCACCTGGTCGGTCGCCGAGGGCTCCTCGGGCGGCAGCGTGTCCACCGGCGGCGTCTACACCGCGCCCTCGACCGCGGGTACCTACCACGTCGTCGCCACCAGCCACGCATCCGCAAGCGCGACCGCTCGTGCCACGGTGACCGTCCAAGACCACATCCTCTCGATCGCCATCAGTCCTGCGACGGCCAGCCTCAGCACCGGCGGGACCCAGCAGTTCACGGCTACGGTCACGACCAGCTGCGGCACCTTCCTGGCGACGCAGTAGCCGGCCCCGTGCGAGGATGGCCGGGGGCGCCACCCGCCCCCGGCCGGAGGGACCGTCACGGTACGTCACGCGGACGTGCTCATCGTGGGCGGTGGGATCGTCGGGCTGGCGCTCGCGCGTGAGCTCGTCGCGCGTGGTCGTGAGAACGTGGTGGTGATCGAGAAGGAGCCGGAGCTGGGTTGCCACGCCTCGGGTCGGAACAGCGGCGTGCTCCACGCCGGGATCTACTACGCCCCCGACAGCCTGAAGGCGCGCTCCTGCCTGCGCGGCAACTTCCTCATGAGGGAGTTCTGCAAGGCGCGGGGCCTGCCGGTGCTGGAGAAGGGCAAGGTCATCGTGGCACGCTCGGAGGAGGAACTCCCGGCCCTGGACGAGCTCCATCGCCGCGCCTTGGCGAACGGGGCCGAGGTCGAGTTCCTGGACGAGCAGCAGCTCGAGGACGTCGAGCCCGCCGCCCGGACCGTCGGTCGCGCTCTCTTCTCGCGCCACACCGCCGCGGTCGATCCCCAGCTGGTCCTCCAGGCGATTCGCCTCGACCTGGAGGCAAGCGGCCGTGCCACCTTGGTCCTCGGCTGCGGGCTGGTGGGCAGGGCCGGGCGAGGGCGGGTACAGACGACCCTGGGCGAGATCAGCTATTCGCGCCTGGTGAACGCAGCCGGGGCGCACTGCGACCGAGTGGCGAGGCTCTTCGGCCTGGGGCAGGACTACCGGCTCGTCCCCTTCAAGGGAACATACCGGAAGCTCCGACCGGGAGCGTCGTTCCCGCTGAACGGGAACATCTATCCCGTCCCCGACCCGCGGAACCCGTTCCTGGGCGTGCACTTCTCCCGCAGCGTCCGCGGAGAGGTGTACCTCGGTCCGACGGCCATCCCTGCGCTGGGCCGGGAGAACTACGGCCTGCTCGCCGGAGCGGATCGGGGCGCGCTCGGCATCCTGGCGGCCGACCTGGTGCTGTTCCTCAGGAACCCCGGTTTCCGCGAGGTGGCGCTGGTCGAACCGCGCAAGTACCTCGCCACCTTCTTCCACAGGGAAGCGCGCCGGCTGGTGAGGTCCTTCGAGCCCGGGGACTTCGAGCGGGCGGCCAAGGTCGGCATCCGGCCCCAGCTGGTGAACTGGAGGACGAAGGAGCTGGTGACGGACTTCCTCGTCGAGGCGCAGGACGAGACCGTTCACCTGCTGAACCCGATCTCGCCGGCCTTCACCAGTTCGATGGACCTGGCCCGGGTGGTAGCGGACAGACACTTCGGGTGAAGATCGAGCCCCGACTGAGGCGTACCCAATGGGCGTCGAGCGCGGCCGACGGAGCGCAAGCCCGCGGCTTCGCAGCCTCGTCGCCGGCAGGGTCCGGGCGCGACGGGGCTAGTCCGACCGAGTCTGTGCGCCGTTTCGCGACATCGAGCGCTTGCACCCCTACACGTCCAGCGATGATGTTGTCCCTTGAACCGGGTACGCCGGCTCGCTGACGAGAAGCGGCGTCCGCCCGATGACGCCTTGGGGCGTGTCCCCGGCGATGGAGGAAATACCGATGAGAATGCGTGCTGGCGGCCTCGTGCCGGTGATGGTGAGCGCCCTGCTCGTCGCGTGTGGAGGAGCCCAGGTCGCCGGCGAAGGCTCGACCAGCACGGTGACCATAGACCCGACCGCAGCCACCGTGAGCACCGGCGGCAAAGAGGCGTTCACCGCGAAGGTCGCCAGCGCCGCGAGCCAGGCCGTGACCTGGAGGGTGGAGGAGACGACCGGAGGCACGGTGACAGCAGCCGGTATCTACACGGCGCCGGCCACGGCCGGAACCTTCCACGTGATCGTCACCAGCCAGGTCGATGCCACCCAGAGCGCGACCGCCGTCGTCGTCGTCTCGGCCACGCTGCCTTCGACCCCGTCGAACCTGGTCGCCAGGGCCACCTCCTCCAGCGCGATCTCCCTCACCTGGACCAACAACGCCACCAACCAGACCGGGTTCGTGATCCTCCGCAGCACCACCTCGGCGACGGCCGGATTCACCCAGGTCGGCACGGCGGGCGCCGCCGGCACGAGCTACACCGACTCGGGGCTCTCGCCGAGCACCGCCTACTGGTACGAGGTCGCCGCGGTGAACTCCTACGGCGACTCCGCCTACAGCAACGTCGCGACCGCCACCACGCCTGCCAGCGGTTCCGGGACGGCCACCCGCCCGTCCTACAACACCGGCACCGGCTTCTTCACGCTCGACGGCAAGATCTACGACGCGAACGGCAACCAGTTCATCCCCATGGGCGTGGACACCGCGCACTGGGACTTCGCCTGGTCGGAGTGTTCCACCAACTGTGGCATCCCGAACTCCGGTGCCAACATCAACCGGATGGAGATGTACCAGTTGACCACCGGGAACGCCTCGCGGATCCAGGCCGACATGAACCTGATGATCGCCAACCACATCGTCCCGATGGCGATGGCCTACTACAACTCGTCCGGCGCCGCGTCCGCCTGCAACACGACCACGGCCATGGTCAATGACATGGTGCAGGAATGGGTCAACGTGGCGTCGATCATGAAGCCGTTCGAGAAGTACGCGATGATCAACATCGCCAACGAGTGGGGTCCGGCCAACAGCACCGTCTGGCGGGACACCTACATCTCGGCGGTGACGACGCTGCGGAACGCCGGCTACCTCGGCACGCTGGTGATCGACGCGGGTGGCTGCGGGCAGGATCCCTACGACATCATCAACTACGGCGCGGCCGTGCTCGCGGCCGACCCCCAGCAAAACATCATCTTCAGCGAGCACATCTACGGGAACTGGACCGTGGCCGGGCTCGTCTCCGGAATGCAGGCGCTCGCCGCGACCGGCTTGCCGGTCATCATCGGGGAGTTCGGCCCCGGGGTGGACTACGGTCCGTCGCCGACCCTGATCACCCCGCTGTCCATCATGCAGGAGGCGGACGCACTGGGCATGGGATGGATCGCCTGGGCCTGGGACGACTCCAGCACTCCCGGCTTCTTGCTCGCGGCCAACGGCTCGACGCTGGCGTTCTCCCTGACGAATGGCGTGCCTACCCACGGCGCGTACCCCAACAACACCGACCTCACGGCCTACGGCAACACCGTCGTGCTGGAGCCGACCTACGGGCTCTTCAACGCCGCGAAGCCGGCGAGCATCTTCCCCTGAGGCTCGACGCCGAAGGCCGTGGCCGGGGGGCAGCGCCCTTTCGCGGCGCCCCCGCGCCCGGGCTCGCCGGGAAGCCGATCAGAACGAGGCCCGCGGCGCGTCGAGCGTGAGCGCCAGGAAGACGCCGAACTCGTGGAAGCTCGGCTGGAGGGTCTGCGCCGTTCGGGCGTAGGAGTGCTGCCAGGTGCCGTAGGCGCCCGCCTCGAGGAGGACCCGCTGCAGGAAGGCGTACCTGCCACCGAGGTTCAGCGTGGCGGTGCGGGTGCCCCCGCCCTGGGGCCACGTCACCACGCCCGTGCCCCTCGCCAGGAGGGAGAAGCGCTCCGAGACCGGCAAGCTCAGGCCAGCGGTACCGTCGAGCTGAGGCGAGGCGATCCCGGTGTTCCGGTCCATGGCTGCACCGAGGTGCGCCACCGCGTCGGCGGTGTAGTCGCGTAGGCTGGGGTGAAGGATCGGCTGGACCGTCGCGGGCCCCTCCGCCTCGGCGGAGGGGGGCGGCCGAGGCGGGGGCGTGCGGACGAGGCCGAGCTCGGCGGCGGGCCGGATCTCGCGCACCCGCGATGGGCTGGCCGGGGGCGTCGCCTCCACCCTGGAGAAGAGGAACACGGCGCCGGCGCCTCCCCAGGTCTCCAGCTCCGGCGAGAAGCGGTGCCGCAAGAGGGCCAGCGCGGTCGAGGTGACCGAGGTGGCTCGCAGGCTCGGGACGTTGCCCCACTCTCCGGAGAGGCGCACACCGAGCTGGTCCAGGCGCGTGACCGCGTGCCGGTACTCGGCCGCAGCGTCCACGATGTGCGCGATGGGGTAGGCCTCGCGCGAGCTCGCGTTTGCGCCGCCATCGAAGATGCCGGAGGCGGACGCGAGGTACTCGTCGCGGCGACTCGGGTCGGCACGAAGTGAGAGGCCCGCCCGCAGCCGCTCGATGTCGATGGCCCGCGTCGAGGTGACGTTGCTGATGCTGGTGCTGGTGCCGGGTCCTCCACCCGTGCCACCACCCGCCGAGGCCGAGGAGACCAGGTTCTCGGTGACGAGGTCGGTCCTCCCGGCCGCGCCGCCAGCGAAGGCCTCGAAGCTCCAGGTCGGGTCGGGCGATACGTGGAGCCGCAGCTCGGCCTCGTGCATGTACTCGTAGAGGCCGTTCGGGCCGATGTTGCGTTCGGTGAAACGAGGGGTGTAGGAGAGCTGCAGGGAATCCCCTCCGCCCAGGAGGCGGAGCAGGAAGTGCGGGGAGGCAGCGAGGTCGACCCCGCGGGCCTGGTCGGGGGTGGGCGGGGGATCGGTGCGGTGCGCCCGGACCTCGGTGCGCAGCCCCACCTCCAGCTGGGAGTCCACCCCCAGGGCGAAGACGAGGAGGAGCGGCAGCGCCGCGGCCATGAGCTACTCGACCACCACCACGTCGCCCGGCTGGAGGCGGAACGAGGCTGCGGGTCGCTGGCCGCTCGCGAGCGCCGAGTAACGGAAGCGGATGCGCACCGGACCCTTGGCCTCGCCCGGGGTGTTGCGCAGCACGAAGATCTGGTCGCGGTGTGCGTAGTCGGTGAGGCCGCTCGCCGCGGCCAGCGCGGCCAGCACCCCGGCACCGTGCTCGAGGTCGTACTGGCCCGGCTTCGTCACCTCGCCCAGCACCGAGACGTGGAGGGCGCGGACCTCCTCCACGGTGATGGTCACCACCGGATTCACCACGTAGGTCTTGAGCTTGGTCTGGAGGCGCTGGGAGAGCTCGCTCGGCGTGGTGCCGGCCACCTCGACGTCCTGGAGGAAGGGGACGGAGATCTTCCCGTCGTCCCGCACCCGGGCGTGGGCGTTGGACATGGACTCCTGGTTCCAGACGCGAACGGCGAGCACATCGCCCGGCTCGATGCGGTACTCGGTCTCGGGCGGCGGGACCGGGAACTCCTCCACGGGAACGTACGGCCCGTGCGCCCGGCAGGCCATGACGACGAGCATAGCCGTAGCCGCCAGGGCGGCGCGCCGAGCCCGGGGTCGCCGGGCGAGGCAGGTCCGAGAGGAAGGGTTCTGGCTCATGGTCGTGTTCCCCGTGGCGCCCGCCCCGCGCATCTCGTCCCCGCGGCTGGCGCCGAACCCCCGGACCATATCAGGCGACAGGCTCCTCCTGCTCGCTCTTTCGGCTCCGCCCCACCCGCCGACCGGGTACGCGCCCCGGCCATGGCAGCCGTGGCCGACAAAGGGTGGGGTCGGGGTCGCCGGGCGGCGGCGGGCGCGTCCCAGGATCCAGGGACGCGAGGCGAGTTCGGCGGCCGCTCGAAGAGGTTCCGCGCCCCGCGGTGTGACGCCGCTCACGCTCCGCGGCACTCATCTCGGGCGTCACAAGGGCCCCGTGTCCCGGTTCGATGGTACTGCATGACCGAGCGTGAAGCCGATGTGCCATGGAAGCGTGACCGGGAAACGTTTCACCCCCACGGACGAACACTTTTGACCTCTCCCGTACGCGCCGAGTTTGCAGTAGTAATGCGACCTCAAGTTGCGGCTGGGGGGGAGAAGCCAACGCGATGCTGAGACACACCGCGCGACCGACCGAGGCCTTCGCCCGGTTCCTGGACCTCAGCGGCTTGACGCTGTCGCTGCCCCTCGCCTTCGGCCTCTACCGGCGGCTTGCGAGCGCGGAGCACGCCGCCTCCACCGCCATCGATCGCTACTGGCTTCCCCTGATCGTGACCGTCCTGGCCTGGGGCGCCGCGGCCTGGGTCTACCGCGTGTACGACGCGCGCCCGCACTCGGTGCGCGACGAGCTGATGCGCATCGCGCGGGCCATGGTGCTGGTGGCCTTCTGCGTCTTCTCCTTCATCTTCTTCTCGCAGATCCAGTGGGTGTCGCGCCTCCTCACCGGCATCTACTTCCTGGTGGCGCTGGCCATGATCTGCGGCAACCGGCTGGTTCTCCGCTGGCTGGCCCAGCGGGCCGGGACCCACCCGGACACCACGCGCTACTACGCCGTGGTTGGCTCGGGCGAGCTGGCCGCCGAGATCATCTCCAAGCTTCGCTCGCACCCGGAGTGGGGGATGAAGCTGGCCGGGTTCGTGCTCGAGGATGGGGCCCAGGCCGCCGACCCCAACTGTGTCATCCTCGGGCGGGTCACGCAGCTGGGGAACATCCTCGAGGAGCACGTGCTCGACGACGTGGTCTTCGCCGTGCCGCGGGAGCGGCTGCACGCCATCGAGGAGGCCGTGGGCGTGTGCGAGGAGCAGGGCGTGGGGGTGATGATCGCCCTGGACGTGCTGCGCTTCGGAAACGCGCGCATGTCGGTGGGCGATCTGAACGGGCTGCCCATGCTGGCCCTGACCCGCACGCCCTCGGACGAGCTGGCCCTGGCTGCCAAGCGCATCTTCGACGTGGCGGTGAGCTTCCTGGTGATGGTCATCCTGTCGCCGGTGCTCCTGGCGCTGGCCGCGGCCATCAAGCTCGACTCCGCCGGCCCGGTGTTCTTCAAGCAGAAGCGGGTGGGGCTGCAGGGGCGCACCTTCAACATCCTCAAGTTCCGCAGCATGTACGTGGACGCCGAGGCGCGGCTCGAGTCGCTGCGCGCCCACAACGAGATGAGCGGGCCGGTCTTCAAGATGAAGAACGACCCCCGCATCACCCGCGTCGGGCGCTTCATCCGCAGGACCTCGCTCGACGAGTTCCCGCAGTTCTTCAACGTGCTGCGCGGCGAGATGAGCGTGGTCGGGCCGCGGCCGCCGCTCCCCAGCGAGGTCCGCCAATACAAGCGCTGGCAGCGCCGTCGCCTGTCGGTGAAGCCCGGGATCACCTGCCTGTGGCAGATCAGCGGCCGCAACAACATCGACTTCGACCGCTGGATGGAGCTCGACCTCGAGTACATCGATCAGTGGTCGCTCTGGAACGACATCCAGATCTGCATCAAGACCATCCCGGCCGTGCTGGGCGCCCGCGGCGCGCAGTAGCGGTCGGGAACGCCCGGGCGCGGCCCGGGCCCCTCCGGCGGGCGGCGCGATGCGCCGCCCGCGCCGTCTTGAGGAGGGCCAGCTTCTCCGGGCGCGCGAGCGCCTTCAGCGCGGCCTCGCGGCGCTGGGCACCGCTCCGCCCGGGGGCGGGCTCCCAGTGGACCAGCACCACCGGGAGGCGTGCCCGGGTGTAGCGGGCGCCGCGGCCGGCCTGGTGCTGGGCCAGCCGCCGCTCCAGGTCGCTGGTCGAGCCGGTGTAGAGGCTGCCGTCTCCGCAGCGCAGGACGTAGACCGCCCAGCGTGGGGCGGCGGCCCTCATCGGCCTCGCTGCGACCCCCGCCGCCCCGCCTGCTGCGCGACGAACGGGTTGGAGGGCCTCCCCACGATCTGCCGGCCCCCTCCCGGCGGCGCCGGGGCAACCTCGCCGCCCTCGTGCCCCGGGGGATGGGCCGCGGGTTCCTGCGGCGGCGACTTGCGGTGGACCGGCTTCCCGTCCTTCATCCGCTTCTTGCTGACAGGCATCTCGACGACCTCCTCGTGCGCCGGTCGCGGAATGCAACAATCGATGGCGCGTTCTTTCCTAGTGAGTATGCTGCGGAGCCCGCGAGGAGGCAAAATGGTCCGAACCTGGACGCTCACCGTCGCCGCCGCGCTCGTCTCGGCCTGTGCGACCGCGCAGATCAGCGGAGGGCCCGAGTCGCCCGTCCGCCTCGACACCCTAGCCGCCGTGGGGTGGGAGCCCGACGGGCCCTTCACCCTGGAGTTCGTGGTCTACAACGCCACCGGCCACCGGCTCGAGCTCGTCGAGCCCAAGGGCGAGGCCCTGCAGGTGAAGATCTACCGGCTCTCCGACGGCCAGCTCGCCTGCAAGACCCCCTCGCCCAGCCGCCAGTCGGCCGAGGGCTGGGAGGTGAGGAACATCCGCAACGCCAGCGGCCTCAAGGTCAGCGTGGACGTCTGGCCCTACTGCCGGTCGCTGCCGGAGGGAACCTACCGTTACGAGGCGATCTACTCGGCCAACCGCGGCAACTCCGGCACCCCGTTCACCGGGCTGGTGGGGCCGCAGGGCGGGCAGATCGTCATCCAGAAGGGCATCTCGCACGACGAGGGAGCGCTGCAGGCCGTGCTGGCGATGGTGGCCTCCCCCCCCGCTGCGCCGGCAGCCCCGACGGAGGGTGCGGCGGCCCCGGTCGCTCCCGAAAAGGCCGCCAGCGGCGAGCAGGCCGTCGCGCACCCCGCGGCCCAGCCGCAGCCGGCGGCGGCGCAGCCCCCGGCCCAGCCCGCCGTGAACCCGGAGGCCATCCGAGCCTGCGTGGACAAGGAGCTCGCGGCCCGGAGCCTCAACGCCTACGGCGACCCCCAGGGCACCCGGTATGACGGGGGGCCCCCCGTCGACGAGGGAGGCCGGGTCCTCTATGTCGCCAGCCGGAACCCCGCCATCCGCGCCGTGTGCCGCATCCCGGGGTTCTAGCGGCGGTGCCGCCGGCGCGGGCGTGACCGCGGCGGTCACACGGTCCTCCGCCCGGTCACGCGTGGGTGCAGGGAGCCTCGGGAAACCATCCTGCCGGCGCATGGTTACGCTGAGGTGGCGGGTGGCACGCCGGGTGCTGGGTGGGCTGCCGGCGTCCAACCCCCGAACCGGAGCAAACCGATGATCTCCTCCCGCCTCCTCGCCCTCGCCGCCCTCCTCGCCCTGGCGCCCACCTCTCGCGCCGCCGACAAGGCTCCGCGCACCGTGGAGATGGCGCTGACCGCCGACGGCCTGGCCCCCTCGGTGGTGAAGGTCACCAAGGGGGAGACGGTGCGCCTGGCCATCACCCGCAAGACCGACAAGACCTGCATGAACGAGGTGGTGGTCCAGGAGCTGGGCGTGAAGCAGGCGCTCCCGCTCGGCAAGACCGTCAACGTGGACGTGACCCCGTCGAAGTCCGGGTCGCTCCGGATCCTCTGCGGAATGGGGATGGAGTTCGGGAAGATCGTGGTCAACTGAGGGCCGCCGGCGCACCGCCGGCCGCCCCGCGGCACCTAGCCCGCGGCCCGGGTCGGCTGCGCCCTCCCGGCGAGCGCCCGCACCACCTTCGCCGCCAGGTTCCGGTCGAGGACCCGCTCCATGATGGGGAGCATGCCCGGGCTGGTCAGGTTCCAGTCGGTGACGCGGTCGGCGATGAGATCCACCGCCGCCAGGCGCACGCCGGCGGCGCGGAGCGCCCCCCCCACCACCGAGACCAGCCGGGTCTCGGCCAGGGTGAGGTCGCAGGCCAGGCAGGCCGAGCCCTTGTCCATGTCGATGACGAAGGTGCCGGCCAGGGGGCGCTTCTTCACGTGGGCGAGCAGCTCGCCGTCCACGAACCAAAGTCGCTTCTCTCCCTCGTGGACCTCGGGCAGGAAGCGCTGGAGCAGAACCGGCCGGGCGAAGCCGGCGGAGAGCGCCTCGATCTCCCGGCGCGAGCGCTCCACCTCCTCGGGCGTCTCGAAGGTGCACAGCTGCACACCCCGGCTCTGCGCACCACCCAGGGGCTTCAGCACCGTCCGGCGCTCGGTCCGGCCGAACTCCCGCAGCCGCTCCCAGGAGGACGACACCACCGTCGGGGGCAGGGCGGCGGCCAGGGCGGGCGGCCCGAGCTTGTCGCCCCACCGCGTCAGGACGTGGGGCGGGTTCACCACCTCGGCGCCGCCGGCGTCTGCGGCCCAGGCGAGCAGCTGCAGGTGCTCGAGGTATCGGCAGTCGACGGGCGGGTCGACCCGGTAGAGCAGGAGGTCGAAGGCCGAGGCCTCGACGTCGGCCGCCGGCTCGAGCGCCCAGCCCGCGCTCTCGCGTCCCGGGGGGGCGCCCCGGACCTCGCGGCACCGCGCCAGGACCCGTCCCCCCTCCAGCCGTAGGCCCGAGGAATCGCACCACCAGGAGCGCTGGCCGGAGGCGAGCGCCTCCTGGACGAGCCGCAGGGTGGTGTCTCGCGGGTGATCCAAGGTGTCCCACGGATCCGTCACCCACAGCGCTCTCACGACCCGGCTCCTCCCGTGCCAGCTGGCCCGAACGAGCCTACCACGCGCTCCCGGCCCGCTCCCTGTATGCACCAGCGGGCGGAGGCAGGGGATGTCGGCCCAGCGGTCAGTGGCTCGGAAACGCGGGGAAAACCGGCCTGCCGCAAACGGTCGCAGCGGGCGACGGGAGTGCTATGGGAGGGGCATGCAGACCTCGGGAACGGCCCGGCGCCTCTTTCTCTCCTTCGCCGTCCTCCTCTCGACCTTCGCGGCCGCCTCCGCGGTCGCGCTCCTGCACCTGCGCGGCGTCCGAGGCGGCCTGGCGGAGATGCGGGATCGGGTGGAGGGCGTCCGGCTGGCCCTGGAGCTGGCCAGCGCAGTGCGCGACCAGTATGCGCACCAGGCCCACACCATCATCCTGGGCAACGACACCCATCTCCGGTTCTACGACGAGGCCGAGCGGCGGGTGGGGGAGCTCACCGCGAAGGTCCGTGACCACGTCGCCTCGCCGGAGGAACGGGGCTGGGTGGACGACATCGAGCGGGCCAGCGCCCAGCTCGACCAGGTGTTCCGCTCGCAGATCGTCCCCTCGGTCCTGCGCCACGACCGGACCGGCGTCCAGGAGGAGCACGCGCGGGCGCAGCTGCTGGTGTCGCTCATCCAGGATCGCGCCGACCAGCTGGTACGCCACTTCGAGGACTCCATCACCAGCTACCAGGCCCAGGTCTCGGCGCTGCAGGACGCCACCTTCCGATGGACCCTCCTCTTCCTGGCGGTGGTCCCGCTGCTGGCGCTGGCGGTGGGAGCGTACGTCCTGCGCTCCGTGGCCGGTCCGCTGGCCCGGCTTCGCGAGGGCGCGGCCCGCCTGGCGGAGGGCGATCTGGATACCCGGATTCGCATCGACGCCGACGACGAGTTCGGCGCGCTGGCCCGCCAGTGGAACGCCATGACCGAGGCGCTCAAGGAGCACCAGCGCCGCCTGGTCCAGCAGGAGAAGCTGGCCGGCATCGGCCGGCTGGCCGCCGGCCTGGCCCACGAGATCAACAACCCCCTGGCGGTGATCCTCGGCTACGCGCGCCTGCTCGGGAAGCGGTCCGACGGCGCCGCCCGGGAGGACCTGCAGGTGATCGAGGACGAGACGCTCCGGGCCAAGGGGATCGTGGACGGCCTGCTTGACCTCTCGCGGCCGCTCGAGGTCAACCTCGAGCCGGTCGACCTCCGGGCGCTGTGCGACGAGGTGGTGGCTCGCCTCTCCGGGACACCGGTGCTCCAGGGCGTGCAGGTGGCGGTGGCGGGGAGGGGGAGCGCGGCCGGAGACGCGCCCAAGCTCCGCCAGGTGGTGGTGAATCTGGTCAAGAACGCCGCCGAGGCGGCGGGGCCCGGCGGGCGGGTGGAGCTCGAGGTGACCGAGGATGGCGAGCGGGTGTCGCTCGGCGTGTCGGACACCGGTCCGGGCCTGTCGCAAGAGGTCCGGGCCCGGCTCTTCGAGCCGTTCTTCTCCGGCAAGGACGGCGGGACCGGCCTGGGCCTGGCGGTCTCCAAGGGGATCGTGGAGGCCCACGGCGGGGCCATCGACGCCGAGAGCCTATCGCGCGGGGGGGCCCGGTTCTCGGTCCGGCTCCCTCGCCGCCTGCCCGGGGTCGGCTGAACCCCGCGGTCACGGAGGCGCTCGCCGAAGCGCCTCTCTCGCCCCTTCGCGGCGGACCCAGGTACGGCTTCACCCCCCCGGTTCATGAGGTCGCCGACCCTCCCCGAGCGAAAAGGCCAGGCGAAACGAGCCTCCGAGCCGGGCCGGCGGCGGCTCCTTCGTTGCAAAGGTGGCCCTTGCTCACCGGAGGCCCCTTGGCTGACGAGATCCTGGAAGAGTTCATGGCCGAGCTGGGCGAGCTCCTGAGCACCCTGGAGCGCGACCTGATTTCCGTCGACGGCGGACGCGATCCGTCCGAGGTGGTGGCCCAGACCTTCCGGGTCTTCCACACGGTCAAGGGTACGGCCGGCTTCCTCGGCTTCGATCGGCTGCGCGAGCTCTCCCACGCCGCCGAGGATCTGCTCGATTCCATCCGCGACGGCGAGGTGGCATGGACCCGGCCCGTCACCGACACCCTCCTCCAGGTGCTCGACGCGCTGCGGGTCATCATGGAGACGATCTCCCGCACCGGAGGCGATGGCGCGGAGGCGTACGCGGGGCTGGTCGGTCGCCTGCGTGAGGCCGCCGCGAGCATGGGCCAGGAATCTCCGGTGGTGGAGCCGCCCCCGTCCGCGCCCGTTCCCGTCGCTCCGGCGGCGGCCGCTGCGCCGCCCCCTCCCGGCCCGCCTCCCCAGGCGGTCTTCCAGCCGCTGCGCGCCGCACCCAAGCTGGTGCGCCCTCCCGCGCCAGGCTCCTCCCCGCCCTCGCAGACCCCGGCCGTGCCCCCGCCCACCGCTGCGCCCTCCACCGCCCCGGCCGCGACGCCTCCGCTCCCCTCGGCCGCCAGGCCCGAGCCGGGCCACGCCCCCGATGCCGGGGACGGCGGCTCCCTCCGCGTGCCGGTGGCGGTGCTCGACCGGCTGATGAACCTGGTGGGCGAGCTCGTCCTCGCCCGCAACCAGCTCCTCTGCCACGAGGCAGCCCGGGAGGACACCCGCCTGGGAGAGACCAGCCAGCGCATCGATCACCTCACCGCCGGCCTGCAGGAGTCGGTGATGAAGGCGCGGATGCAGCCCATCGACAACGCCTTCACCCGCCTGCCGCGGGTGTGCCGCGACGCCGCCCAGGCCACCGCCAAGAGGGTCCGCTTGGTCACCTCGGGCGCCGAGACCGAGCTGGACAAGACCTTGCTCGAGGCGATCAGGGACCCGCTGGTCCACCTCGTGCGCAACGCGGTGGACCACGGCGTGGAGCGCCCCGAGCAGCGGGTCGCCGCCGGCAAGCCGGAGGAAGGCACCGTGGCGGTCAGCGCCTTCCAGGACGGCGGCCAGGTGGTCGTCGAGGTCCAGGACGACGGCGGGGGGGTGAACCTGGAGAAGGTGAGGCAGAAGGCCGTGTCCTCGGGGCTCGTCACCGCCGAGGAAGCCGCGCGCCTCTCGGAGCGGGACACGCTGGACCTGGTCTTCCGGCCGGGGTTCTCCACCGCCGAGACGGTGACCCAGATCTCCGGCCGCGGCGTCGGCATGGACGTGGTCCGCACCAACGTGGAGC
The DNA here is from genome assembly GCA_035541675.1 of Anaeromyxobacter sp. GTDB lineage: Bacteria > Myxococcota > Myxococcia > Myxococcales > Anaeromyxobacteraceae > Anaeromyxobacter. The sequence continues at coordinate 90,211 of DATKMW010000121.1, forward strand.
GGATCGGCGGCTCGGTGGAGATGGTGAGCCGCGCCGGACGGGGCAGCGTCTGCCGCGTGCGCGTGCCGCTCACGCTGGTGATCGTGCCGGCCCTGATCGTGGAGTCGGGCGACGAGCGCTACGCAGTCCCGCAGGCCAACCTCTCCGAGCTGGTCCGAGTTCCACCCGAACGCGAGGCCCGCCTGCTGGCGGTGGTGCAGGGGACCTCGGTGCTGCGTCTGCGCGGCGCCATCCTCCCCCTGGTCGACCTGGGTGCCGAGCTGAGGACCGGCGCCGCCCGGCGGGCCGCCGACGGGTCGCGTTCGGTGGTGGTGCTGAACGCGCAGGGCCGGCAGTTCGGGCTCCTGGTGGACGAGGTGGGCGACACCGAGGAGATCGTGGTCAAGCCGCTGGGGGCCCAGCTCCAGCAGCTCGGGGTCTACTCCGGGGCGACCGTGCGCGGCGACGGCCGGGTCGCCCTGGTGCTGGACGTGCACGGGCTGGCTCGGCGCGCCGGGGTGCTGGAGGACGCGGAGCGGCCCCCGGCCCCGGCCGATGCCGCCGACCTGGCGACGGGCCTCTCCCGTCGCAGCTACCTTCTCCTGCGGGGAGCCGACGACGGGCGGCTCGCCATCCCGCTGGGCGAGGTGCTGCGGCTCGAGGAGGTGGAACCCGCGCGGATCGAGCCGACCGGCGCCGGCGAGGCCATCCAGTACCGCGGTCGCATCCTTCCGCTGGTCCGGCTGAGCAGCGCCCTGGTGGAGAGGCGCCGGGCGCCGCGTGCCCCGGCCGGCGCGCCGCCGCAGCGGGTCCACGTGGTGGTGCAGGCGGTGGGGGGGCGCGACGTCGGGCTGGTGGTCGACTCGGTGCTGGACGTGGTCGAGGAGGCGGTGATGCTGGACGCCTCTCGCGCCCGACCGGGCGTGGTGGGCTGCGCCGTGATCCAGGGGCGCATCACCGAGGTGCTCGACACCGCCGCGCTCCTCTCTGCCGGCATGGAAGCGCCGCGGGAGGCCGCCCTTGGCTGAGCCCATCCAGATCTGCACGTTCGCCTTGGAGGGGAGCACCTTCGCCCTGCCCGTGGCCGAGATTCGCGAGGTGGTCCGCGGTCTCTCGGTCACCCCGGTGCCGCTGGCGGGGGGCGCGGTGCGCGGGCTGGTCAACCTCCGCGGCCAGATCGCCATGGCCGTGGACCTGCGCCGCCGGTTCGACCTGCCGGCCCGCCCCTCCGGCCAGGACGAGGTGAACGTGGTGGTGGACGCCGGCGAGGGACCGGTCTGCCTCACCGTGGACGACGTGGGCGACGTGATCCTCGTCCCCGCGGATTCCATCGAGCGCCCGCCCGAGACCCTCCGCCCCGGCGTCCGGGAGCTGGTGCGCGGCATCTGCAAGCGGGACGACGGGCTGGTGCTCCTGCTCGATACCTCCCGCGCCATCGCCATCGGCGCCCTGCGCCGCGAACCGGACTCGAAGCCCTAGCGACCTTCCTCCAGGAGAGCCAGCCATGCAGACCCACCCTCGCAAGAACGGCCACGCCACCCGGACCACCTCCGCCCGCCTCGGCACGGCCCGCGCACACCCTCGGAACAGCGCCACCGCGCCCCGATCCTTCCCCGCCGGCCACCCGGTCGGCCAGACCACTTCCGCGCCGCACGCCCCGGGCGTGCTGGCCACCAAGTTCGGCATCACCGAGGAGAACCTGGCCGCCCGGCGCGCCTTCCTGCGGCTGGGCGAGGAGGATCGCGCCCTGCTGGCCAGCATGATCGACTGGGCCCGGGAGCACGCCGCGGCGCTGGCGGTGGAGTTCTACGACTGGCAGTTCGAGTTCCCGGCCACCCGCGCGTTCTTCGAGGGCTTCGCCGCCTCGCAAGGGGTTCCGCTGGCCAAGTTGCGCGGGCACCTGGAGGCCTCGCAGGCCGAGTACCTGGTGGCCTGCTTCAGCGGAGGGGCCGACGGCTTCGGGCTCCAGTACTTCGAGCGCCGGCTTCAGGTCGGCGTGATCCACGACCGGATCAACCTGCCGCTGAAGTGGTACATCGGATCGTACGCCGAGTGGAACCATCTGGTGAGCGCGCGGCTCCGCGAGGACCTGGATGGCGAGCTCGCCAGCCGGGTCGAGGCGGCGCTGAACAAGGTGTTCAACCTCGACATCCAGGCCATCGGCGACGCCTTCGTGCTCACCTTCCTCGAGTCCATGGGGCTGGCGGTGGAGGAGGTGCGCACCGAGCGCGCCCAGGACCGGACCGAGCAGCTGCTCCAGGTGAAGCAATCGCTCTCCGCCCTGCTCACCGCGGCACAGGCCATCGCCTCGAACGACCTGCGCCGGGAGACCCAGCTCACCCCCATCTCCGGCCGGCTGGGCAAGGCCTTCAGCGAGATGACCGACAACCTGGCCGCCTTCGTCGGGACGGTGGGCCAGAACGCCCAGGTGCTGGCCTCGGCCGCCGAGGAGCTGAACGCGGTCAGCCAGCAGATGTCGGCCTCGGCGGAGGAGACCGCCACGCAGGCCGACGTGGTGTCCAAGGCGGCCGAGCAGGTGAGCGGCAGCGTCTCCACCGTGGCCACCTCCTCGGAGGAGATGAGCGCGAGCATCAAGGAGATCGCCCGCAATGCCGCCGAGGCTGCCCGCGTGGCCCTCTCCGCCGTCTCCGCCGCCGAGTCCACCAACCGCACGGTCCAGAAGCTGGGGGCCTCGGGCGCCGAGATCGGCAAGGTGGTGAAGGTCATCACCTCCATCGCCTCCCAGACCAAGCTGCTCGCCATCAACGCCACCATCGAGGCGGCCCGGGCCGGCGACGCCGGCAAGGGATTCGCCGTGGTCGCCAACGAGGTCAAGGAGCTGGCCAAGGAGACCGCCCGGGCCACCGACGAGATCGGGCAGCGGATCGAGGCCATCCAGGCCGATACCCGCAGCGCGGTCGAGGCCATCGAGCAGATCGGCGCCATCATCAAGAAGATCAACGAGCACCAGAGCACCATCGCCTCGGCGGTGGAGGAGCAGAGCGCCACCACCAACGAGATCGACCGGAACGTGTCGCACGCCGCCACCGGCTCGTCGGAAATCGCCCGGAACATCAGCGGCGTGGCGGAGGCCGCCCGGCACACCTCCCAGGGCACCACCGACACCCAGAAGGCCTCCGCGGAGCTGACCCGCATGGCTGCCGAGCTGCAGCGGATGATCTCCCGCTTCGCGGTGTAGCCCCATGCGCGCACTGGTCGTCGACGACTCGTTGCCGGCCCGCCGCCACGCCGGCCGGATGCTGGCCAGCCTGGGGTTCGAGGTGTTCGAGGCAGGCGACGGCGCCGAGGCCCTGAAGGCCATGGCGAGCCTGGGGCCCGTGGAGCTGGTGCTGCTCGACTGGAACATGCCCTACGTGGACGGGCTCTGGTTCCTGCGCTCGCTGCGGAAGGAGCCCGCCTATCGCGACGTGCTGGTGGTGATGGCCACCGGCAACACCGACATGGCCTCGGTGCAGCAGGCCCTGGCCGAGGGGGCCAACGAGTACCTGATGAAGCCGTTCTCGGATGCGCTGCTGTTCGAGAAGCTCACCATCCTCGGCTTCCAGTTCGCCACGGCGGGGACTCCTTGAGGCGGCTCCGCGTCCTGGTGGTGGACGACTCGACCGCCATCCGCAAGGTGCTCTCCGAGGCCATTGGCCGCGCGCCCGACCTGGAGCTGTGCGGCACCGCCCCCAACGGCCAGGTGGCCCTGGAGCGCCTGGAGGCGGCCGCGCCCGACGTGGTTACCCTCGACATCGAGATGCCGGTGCTGGACGGTATCTCGACCCTGCGCACGCTGAAGGGGCTGCGCCCCCGCCTGCCGGTGCTGATGTTCTCGAGCCACACCGTGCGCGGGGCCCTCGCCACCCTGGACGCGCTGGCGGCCGGGGCCTCCGACTTCGTGGCCAAGCCGGTGGTCGCCGGCCCGTCGGAGGCCCTCGCCTTCGTCGAGAAGGAGGTCCTGCCCCGGCTGCGGGCCTTGGGGGGGCGAGACGCCGGGCCAACGCCACCTGACGCGCGCCCAGCCGATGCGGCCGGCGGGCCGGCCAGCGCTCCTCCCCGCTCGCCCCCCGCCCCGCCGCGACTCGTCGGGCGCACCGCAAGGGCGCCCCTCCAGGCCCTGGTGGTGGCCGTCTCCACCGGAGGCCCCCAGGCCCTGGCGAGCTTCCTTCCGGCGCTCCCCCGCGGGCTCCCGGTGCCGATCCTGGTGGTGCAGCACATGCCGCCCCTCTTCACCCGCATCCTGGCCGAGCGGCTCTCCAGCCTGGGGCCCAACCCGGTGGTGGAGGGGATCGACGGGCTCGATGCCGCCCCCGGCCGCGTGGTGCTGGCGCCTGGCGGCGCGCAGCACATGGTGGTGGGTCACGGGGTGAAGGGTGCGCCGCCGAGGCTGAAGCTGGATGCCGGACCCCCAGAGAACTCCTGCCGCCCGGCCGCCGATCCGCTCTTCCGTACGGCCGCAGAGGTCTGGGGTGCGGGCCTCGTGGCGGTGGTGCTCACCGGCATGGGTCGGGACGGGTGCCTCGGCGCGGCCAGGGTCCGGGAGCTCGGTGGCACTGTGCTGGTCCAGGACCGCGAGAGCGCGGTGGTGTGGGGCATGCCTGGCGCGGTGGTGTCGGCCGGGCTGGCCGAGGCGGAGCTCCCCATCGACGCGCTGGCCGCGGAGGTCGCCCGCAGGGCCGGACAAGGGCGGGTCCGGACCCAGGCGGTCGCTGCGGGGAGACCGTGAGCATACGGCCGGACGACTTCGAGTTCTTCCGCGGATGGCTGAGGGCCCGCTCCGCCATCTCGCTCGATCCCGGCAAGGAGTACCTGGTCGAGGCCCGGCTGACGTCGGTGGCGGTCAAGGCCGGCCTCTCCGGCGCCGGCGAGGTGCTGGGCCGGCTGCGCGGGCGCCCTCCGCTCGAGCTGGAGATCGAGGTGGTGGAGGCGCTCACCACCAACGAGACCAGCTTCTTCCGCGACTGGCGCCCGTTCGAGGCCCTCCGGACCCGGCTCATCCCGGATCTGGTGGCGGCGCGTGGCTCCGATCACCGGCTCGACATCTGGAGCGCGGCTTGCTCCTCCGGTCAGGAGGCCTACAGCCTGGCCATGATGCTGGCCGACCACTTCCCGGCGCTCGCCTCCTGGCAGGTGAAGATCCACTGCACCGACCTCTCCACCGAGATGGTGTCCCGCGCTCGCGCAGGCCGGTTCACGCAGCTGGAGGTGAACCGCGGCCTGCCCGCTCCACTCCTGGTGAGACACTTCCGCCAGGAGGGCAACGACTGGCTGGTGAGCGACGCCCTGCGCGCGCGAGTGGCCGCCCAGCAGCTGAACCTGGCCGGCCCCTGGCCGGCCCTGCCCGCCATGGACGTGGTGCTGATGCGCAACGTCCTCATCTACTTCGACCTGCCGACCCGGGCGGCCGTGCTCGACCGCGTCCGGCGTCTGCTCCGCCCGAGCGGAGCGCTCCTCCTCGGCTCGGCCGAGACCACCGCCGGGATTCACGACGGCTACAGGCGAGACGAGGCCGGTGGGAGCGTTTTCTTCCGGACGACCTAGCTGAGCTGCAGCGTGTCGGGAGGATCGGGGCTGCGGCGGGTCGACCGACCTTATCGCCAAGACGCGGACCAGCTTGTTCAGGTTGAAGCCCAAGATGGCCAGTTGGCCAAGCGCCCATCATCCGTGTTGAGCATGCCCGCGACCGGTGGAAGCTGCACCGGCTGCCGGGGGGCGGGCGCGCGGGGGAGGGGCA
>DATKMW010000122.1:0-8905 GCA_035541675.1 Anaeromyxobacter sp.
TCCTTGAAGTCGACCACGTTGAGGCAAGCGGGCGACTGGTCCAGCCGGTCGCGGTAGCCGCGCGGGTCGATGCCGAGGAGGCTGGAGAGGAGGAGCCGCAGGGTGGCCTTGTGGGAGACGACCAGCACGGTCCGGCCCGGGTGGGCGGAGACGATCCGGCGGATGGCCGGCAGCGCCCGGGCCAGGACCGCCAGCCCGCTCTCGCCCCCCACCGGCGCGAAGGTGAACGGGTCCGCCTCCCAGGCGGCGTACTCCTCCGGGAAGCGCTCCTCCACCTCCTGGCGGGAGAGCCCCTCCCAGCGCCCGTGGGAGATCTCGCGCAGGCCGTCCTCCAGCACCGGGGTGAGGCCCAGCGGCCGCGCCACGATCTGCGCCGTCTCCAGCGCGCGCGAGAGCGGGCTGGCATAGGCCGCAGCGATCGCGTCGCCGGCCAGGCGCTCGGCCAGGCGGGCCGCCTGGGCGCGCCCCTCGTCGGAGAGGTCGACCCCGACCGCCCCGGAGAAGCGGTTCTCGGCGGTGAGCTGCGTGGCGCCATGGCGCACGAGATAGAGGCGGGTGGTCACGTTGCGCTCCTCAGACAGTTCCCTCGGGCTGCGCCCTCACCCCGGCGGCCCCACGCTCACCCGGGCGAAGAGCACGTGGACCGCGTGGGGGGCGAGCCGCACCACGTCGTTGGCCACGTTGGCGGTCTCCAGGCACAGCATCTCCCGCGAGCCGCGCGGGCCGTAGTCGCCCGTGGCCCCGGCGATTCCCGGGTTCCAGACCACCGTCGACGAGCTGCTCCGCTTCGCCACCCGGATGGCCCGGGAGAGGCCCGGGTCCTCGATGATGCAGTCGCGCGAGGACCCGAGGAAGACGCGATCGAACTTGCCGGTGAGCGTGAGCGGCCGGTCCTGCAGCCCCTCAGCGCCGCTCACCTTGTCCAGGTACCTGCACCCCTCCACGCCGTGAACGGTCACCCGCTCGTAGTCGCTCACGCGGAAGTAGGTGTGCAGCGCCTGGCCGATGGCCAAGGGCTCCTCGCCCGCGTTGCGGGTCACGAGGTCGAGCTCCAGCGTCCGGCCCACGGTCACCACGTACAGGACCTCGGTCCGATGGGGCCAGGCGTCCCCGCCGTGGCCGTCCGGCAGCCGGAAGGTGAGGCGGGTGCGCTCGTCGGGGAGGCGCTCCACCGCCACCACCTGCCACTCGGAGGTGCGCGCGAAGCCGTGCTGCGGCCGGGCGGCGTCGGTCGGGTGCGGCCCGAACCAGGGCCAGCAAATGGGGATGCCACCGCGGACCGCCGCGCCGGGCACGAAGCGCGCGGCCTCCGAGAGCCAGACCACCGGCTCCTCGCCGCGCGGCGCCCAGGCGAGGACGTGGGCGCCCTGGAGGGCCACCGTCGCGGTGCCCTTGCCGTTCTCCACCTCGACGCTCTCGAGCCCGCCGGGCCCGGGTCGGAAGGCCACGCCGGGCACACCGAACCGGGAGTTCAGCGCAGCCGTTCGACCACCGCTCATCGCTCCATCCGCCTATTGCGTGCGCACCGGGTGCGCCAGTCTGTCGCAGGTGGTCTACCAGCTAGACGCTGGTCGCGTCGACCTCCGCGAGATGGACAGGCTCGAGGGCGGGCCCGAAATACCCTAAAGGGCCCCGGCGGCGCAGGCATCCAGGTAGCGCTCGACCACCCGCTTGGCGCCCCGCACCGCCTCCTCCAGGGGCCGGCCGCGCGCGAGCAGGCCGGCGATGGCGGAGGCCAGCCGGCAGCCGGTGCCGCGGGCCTCGACCTCGCGGCGGCGCCCGGCGATGCGGATCACGCGCCGCCCCTGGACGAGCAGGTCGACCGGCGCTCCGGCCCGGTGGCCACCCTTCACCAGCACGGCCCGCGCCGGGAGGAGCCGGGCAGCCCGCACCGCGGCCTCGTCGCTGGAGACGTCGGCGCCGGTGAGCACCGAGAGCTCCCCGAGGTTCGGGGTGGCGAGGATCGCCCGGTCGAGGAGCGGCGCCCAGGCCTCGCCCGGCGGCCGGCCGCCGGCACGGAAGAGCGGCGCGCCCGAGCTGGCGGCGAGGACCGGGTCGACCACCAGCGGGACCCGGCCCAGCGGGCGATCGCCCAGCCGCCCGGCCAGCGCGCGGACGAGCGCGGCGGTCCCCAGCATGCCGGTCTTCACCGCCGCCGGCCGCTCGCGCTCCCCGAGGAGCGCCTCGATCTGGGCGAGCAGGAAGGCCGGAGTGGTCGGCGCGAAGCCGCGTGCGCCGCCCGGCCCCTGGGCGGTGAGGGCCGCGGCCACCGTGAAGACCCGCGCGCCCACCGCGGCGGCGCCGGCCGCGTCGGCGAGGAGCCCCGCACCGCCGGTGGGGTCGAGCCCCCCCACCACCAGCACCGGCGGGATCACGTGCGGCCGCTCCGGGCCGCCTCCACCAGCCCGGCGAAGATCGCCGCCTGGCGCGGATCGCCCTGGCGCAGGGCCTCCGGATGCCACTGCACGCCCAGCGCGAAGGGCTGGTCGGGCAGCTCGATGGCCTCGACAACGCCGTCGGGGGCGCTGGCCGCCACCAGCACGCCGGTGCCGGGGTCCCGCACCGCCTGGTGGTGGGCGGAGTTCACCCGCAGCTCGGACCCGGCCCCGAGGAGCCGGGCCAGGCGCGTGCCGGCCGCGATGCGCACGGCGTGGGTGGCCACCTCGCGGGGCTGGCGCTGCTCGTGCCCACCGATCCCGGCATCGGCCTCGAGGTCCTGGTAGAGGGTGCCGCCGCGCACCACGTTGAGGAGCTGCATGCCCCCGCAGATCCCCAGCACCGGCAGGGACACGGCCAGGGCCGCCTCCAGCAGGTCCTTCTCGAAGCGGGTCCGCTCCTCCTTGTGCGGGCCGCAGGCCTCGCGGCGGGCCTCGCCGTACAGCTCGGGGGGCACGTCGAAGGCGCCGCCGGTCACCACCAGGCCGTCGAGCAGGGCCAGGAACCCGGCCGCCACCGGGCCCTCGAGGGGCGGGAGCAGGATGGGCAGGGCCCCGGCGGCCTCCACCGCGCTCGGGTAGTCCTTGCGGATGTGGAAGCGCGCGGTCTCCAGGTCGACGTCCATGGTCAGGCCGATCCGCGGCCGCCGGGTGATCATCCCCGCCTCCTCGCTCGCCCGGCCGCGAAGGCCCGGGCCAGGTCCGACGCGTTCCGGCGCGGATCCCCGGCGCCGAACAAGGCCTCGATCACCGCGGCGCAGGCGGCGCCGGCCCGCGCCACCTCGCCCACGTTCTCGAGGGTGATCCCGGAGATGGCCACCACCGGCGCGGAGAGGCCGGCCACCACCTCCGCCAGGCCGGCGATCCCCGCCAGCGGGACGCCCATGGACTTGGTGCGGGAGGCGAAGACCGGGCCGAAGCCCACGTGGTCGGCGCCCCGGGCGATCCCCTCCCTGGCCTCGGCCAGCGAGGTGGCCGTCCAGCCCACCAGCCGGTCGGGCCCGAGCAGCTTGCGCGCCTCGGCCACGGGGAGGTCCTCCCATCCGACGTGGACTCCGTCGGCACCGGAAAGGAGCGCCAGGTCCGCGCGATCGTTCACGAGCACCAGCGCGCGGCCGCCGGCCAGGCCGACGATCCGGCGCGCAACCTCGAGCACCTCGGCGGGGCGAGCGGCCTTCATCCGCACCTGGACGGCGGCGGCGCCGCCCGAGACCGCCGCCTCGGCCTGGGCCAGGGGGTCTGGGCCACCCACGATGGCGTACAGCCCGGCGAGGCGCGAGAGGCGCTCGGGCCCGGTGGGCTCCAAACCCGGCATGGCGACAGCGCTAACACGCGCTTGACGGGCCTGCAAGGCGGGGCCTATTTTCCGCGTCCACCTCGCCCGCCGGAGAGCCATGGCCGACCCGATCGAGAACAAGCACGTCGACAAGCGCGTCGCCCACCGCTACGTGCGCAAGAGCGTCGTAGAGGAGAAGGAGTACGAGCGGTACCTGAAGTCGCTCCCCGATCTGGCCGAGCAGGCGCTCACGGTCGAGGCGTCGATGGAGGGCGACGACGCCGCCGACGAGCCGGACGAGCCCGAGGGCGGCGCCGGTGGGGCTTCGCAGCCGTAGAGGCCCCTGCGCGCCCCTGGCCGCGGCGCTCCTCGCCGCCGGCCTCCCGCTCCAGGCCCGCGCCGGCGCGCTGCCGCGCGCCGAGGACCGCGGCCCCTCGAACCGGCGCACGCCGGTGGTGGTGGCGGTGGAGAAGGTCCGCGGCGCGGTGGTGAACATCGCCGCCGAGGAGCTGGTCCGCTACCGGATCCCCTCGCGGCGCGCGCCCCAGTCCTTGGGGGACCTCTTCTTCGGCGAGCTCCTGGAGCGGCCGCGCTACCGCAAGGGCTACGCGGTCACCTCGCTGGGCTCGGGCGTGATCGTCTCCCCGGACGGCTACGTCCTCACCAACAACCACGTGGTGGAGCGCGGCGCCCGGTTCCGGGTGGGGCTGCTCGACGGCAGGGAACTGCTCGCCAAGGTGGTGGGCACCGACCCCTCCTCGGACCTGGCGGTGCTGAAGCTCGACGCCCAGGAGCGGCTGCCCTTCGTCCCGGTGGGGCGCTCCGACGACCTGATGATCGGCGAGACGGTGATCGCCATCGGTAACCCCTTCGGCCTTTCGCACACGGTCACCACCGGCGTGGTCTCCGCGGTCCACCGCAACTTCAAGGCCGAGGATCACACCCTCTTCGACTTCATTCAGACCGACGCCTCCATCAACCCTGGCAACTCCGGCGGTCCGCTGCTCGACATCGACGGCCGCCTCATCGGCGTCAACACCGCCATCCTGGGCGAGCGCAGCGCCGGGATCGGGTTCGCCATCCCCATCGACCGGGCTCGCCGGGTGGCCGAGGATCTCATCGCCCACGGCGAGGTGCGCGAAGGCTACCTGGGCCTCACGGTGCGCGACCTCCCGGCTCGCGAAGGGGCGCCCGAGGATGCCTCGGGCGGCGTGCAGGTGCGGGACGTCGACCCGGGCTCGCCGGCGGCCCGCGCCGGGGTGCAGCGGGGCGACCGGGTGGAGGCGGTGAACGGCGAGGTGCCGCAGAGCGCCGAGGAGTTCCGCTTCCGCGTGCGCGACCTGGACATCGGCGGCGCGACCCGGCTGGAGCTCTCGCGCGGGGGGAAGCGCATCGAAGCCAACCTCACCGCGGTCGAGCTCTCGCCCGCCCAGGCGGCCGAGCTGGTGCAACGCCGGGTGGGGATCGCCGTGGGCGAGGAGCGGACCCAGGGCGGATCGGTGGTGGTGGTGCGGCGGGTCGCGCCCGGCTCGCCGGCGGCCGAGGCGGGCCTCGAGCCCGGAGACCTCCTGCGCGAGGTGAACTCGGCGGAGGTGGGCACGGTGGCGGACTTCCAGCGGGCCGCGGTTCGGGCCCGGCGAAGTGGGCAGCTGGTGGTGCTGGTGCAGCGTGGCTACGCGGCCGAGCGGGTCCCCTTCGAGTTCGAATAGACTCCTGCCGGGAGGTTCCCCATGCCCGACGAGAAGAGGCCGGTCATCGACTTCTACACCTTCGTCCTCTCCCTGGGCTCCTCGGCCTTCGTCCACCTCGGGGATGCGCCGCACCCGGAGACCGGAGAGGAGGTGCCGGCCAACCTCGCGCTGGCCAAGCAGACCATCGACATCCTGGACATGCTGCGGGAGAAGACCCGCGGGAACCTCACGCCGGAGGAGGAGAAGTTCATGGAGAACCTCCTCACCGATCTCCGGCTGCGCTACGTGGAGCGCACCTCGCTGAAGGGCTAGAGGGGTCCTACAGCCCCGCCTGCAGCATGGCCTCGGAGAGGCGTCGGATCAGCTCGCGACGCACCACCCGGCGCGTGCGCGAGAGGGCGTTGGGGTCGCGCTGGGCGTGCGCGGAGGCCCCGCGGCGGGCCGCCTCCACCACCCAGGCGATGCGGCGCGGGTCGATCCGCGGCACGCGGGAGGTGGGGAGCAGGAAGAAGGCCAGACCTCGCTCGTCGAGGAAGCGGTGGAGGATACGGCGGGCCCGGGAGACGAGGGTGAGGTCGACGACGTTGAGCACGTCGGCGATCTCTATGGGAGATCGGCGTGACGATCCATTTTTCGCCGCGCGCATAGAAAACTGGATCTTCACCGGGCGCCGGGGGAGGGACGCTCGATATCTCGGCTCACCGAGGTCGCCGGCGACCCGCCGTCGATCTATTGACGGTTCGTGCATGGCCCGGGCGGGCCGCGCCCGGGACGGAGCGCCCGGTGAGCCGCAGCGCCCGCTCCACCAGCGGCCGGCTCTGGGGGTCACCCCAGCGGAGCAACGCCTTCTGCATCCGCTTCTCCTGCATGTCCCGGGTCACCTGCACCGGCTTCAGGGTCATCGGGTGCAGCCCGGTGAAGTAGATGTCCGTCGCCAGGGTCATGGGGGTGGGCATGAAGTCCTGGACCTGCTGCGGCCGCCAGCGGTTGCGCTGCAGGTACTCCATGAGCTGTACCGCGTCCTCCAGCGAGGCGCCCGGGTGCGAGGAGATGAAGTAGGGGACCAGGTACTGCTCCTTGCCGGCCTCGCGGGTCAGGCGCTGGAAGTCGCGCCGGAAGCGCTCGAACGAGTCCAGCCCGGGCTTCTTCATGATCCGGAGCACGCCCTCGCAGACGTGCTCCGGGGCCACCTTGAGCTGCCCGGAGACGTAGTGGGAGACGAGCGCGCGCAGGTATCGCTCCCCGTTGCGCCCGTCGGCCTGGGCCAGGTCGTAGCGGACCCCCGAGCCCACGAAGACGTGCTTCACCCCGGAAACGGCCCTGGCCTTGTCGTAGAGGGTCACCAGCGGTCCGTGGTCGACCCGGAAGTGCGGGCACACAGAGGGGTAGACGCAGGAGGGGCGGCGGCAGGCACGGTGGGCCTCCGGGTCGGTGCAGGCCATCTGCCACATGTTGGCGGTGGCCCCGCCCAGGTCGGTGATGGTGCCGCGGAAATCCTCCCGCAGGGCCAGGGCGGCGATCTCGCGGAGCACGCTGGCCTCGGAGCGGCTGGCCACCTCGCGCCCCTGGTGCTCGGTGATGCAGCAGAAGGCGCACCCGGCGGCGCAGCCGCGGAGGATCTGCACCGACCAGCGGATCTGCTCCAGCGCCGGGATGTGCGCGCCCCGGTAGGAGGGGTGGGCCTCGCGGGTGAAGGGGAGCTCGGCGATCCGGTCCAGCTCCTCGGTGGTCGGCGGTGGCATGGGCGGGTTCACCACCACCTGCCGCATCCGCTCGCCTTGCCCGTGGCGCTGCACCAGGATCCTGGCGTTGTCGGCGTTGTGCTCCAGGTGGTAGAGGCGGCTGAACTCGGCGAAGCGGCGCCGGTCGACCAGGATCTCCTCCAGCGGCGGCAGCTCCACCGCGGCCCGCGACCGCTGCTCGAGCCCCGCCACCGCCAGGTCGGCCACCGCCACCGCCGTGCCCGGCACGTCGACCAGCCCGCACACGTCCTCCCCCGACGCCAGCCGGCGGGCGATCTCCAGCACCGGTCGCTCGCCTTGGCCGTAGACCAGGAGGTGGGCCCCCGAGGGCAGGAGCACCGAGGGGTGGATCCGGTCGTCCCAGTAGTCGTAGTGGGCGATGCGCCGGAGCGAAGCCTCGATCCCGCCGATCACCACCGGCAGGTTCGGGCCGAATGCCTCCCGGACCAGCCGGGAGTAGACGGTCACGGCGCGGTCGGGCCGGCGCCCGGCCACACCGCCGGGGGTGTAGGCGTCGTCCGAGCGCGGTCGCTTGTGGGCGGTGTAGTGGTTCACCATCGAGTCCATCGCACCCGAGGTGATGCCGGCGAAGAGCCGGGGCCGGCCGAGGCGGGACACGTCGGCGGGGGAGCGGAAGTCCGGCTGCGCCACGATCCCCACCCGATATCCCGCTGCCTGCAGGACGCGGCCGATCACGGCCGCGCCGAAGCTGGGGTGGTCGACGTACGCGTCGCCCGTCACGAGGAGGACATCCAGCCCCGTCCAGCCACGTGCAGCCATCTCCGCCGCGGAGGTGGGCAGGAATGCCTCGGCGCTGGCCGGGACGTTGCGAGCAGGGCGCGGCATGGCGCAGGCATAGATGGCCGCCCGACACACGGAAAATCAAGGCGACCCGCCTTTGGCGCCCCGAGAGCGCCGGGTTATCATCGCCCCGGAGCGCCGCCGGGCCGTCTCGCCGGCCGGCGGGGACCATCCATGGCGGATTCGCGCAGCGTGATGAAGGAGTTCCGCTTCCTCGACCAGAAGCGGCTGGCCGAGGGGCTCACGGCCGACGAGGAGTCGCGCTTTGCCGAGCTGCGCGACCTGGTGGGTGCGGGCGCCGGCTCCGCGGGTCCCCGCCCCGGCTTCGACGTGAGCGCGGCGGCAGCGCGCCTGCGCGACTCCCTCCTCCCCGCCGGGCTGCGCAACCGCCCGCCCCCTCCCCCCGAACCCTCCCCGGAGCCCATGGGCGAGATCGAGCCGGCGGTCGAGCCCTCGGCCGACGGGGAGTCGGCCTCCTCCGGGTACGACGCGAGCGGCTTGGACGCCGAGCTCGCCGCAGACGGGGCCGCCTCGCCGGGCGCGGCGGGCGAACCCGCCGACGCGCTGTTCGATCCGGGCACACTCGCGGCAGAGTACGACCCCAACGCAGCGGCAGCCTACGACCCCAACGCCGCCGGATACGATCCCAACGCGGCCGGGTACGACCCCAACGCGGCCGGGTACGACCCCAACGCCGCTGGCTACGATCCCAACGCGGCGGAGTACGACCCCAACGCAGCGGCGGCCTACGATCCCAACGCGGCCGGGTACGACCCCAGCGCAGCGGCAGCCTACGACCCGAACGCCGCCGGCTACGATCCCAACGCAGCGGCGGCCTACGACCCGAACGCCGCCGGCTACGATCCCAACGCCGCCGGCTACGATCCCAACGCGGCCGGCTACGATCCCAACGCGGCCGGGTACGACCCCAGCGCAGCGGCAGCCTACGACCCGAACGCC
>DATKMW010000123.1:0-39053 GCA_035541675.1 Anaeromyxobacter sp.
GCAGTGGAAGCCGAGCCGCCCCAGCTCGCGCGCCAGCACGCCGAAGGTCCCCCCCTCGTCGGTCTCCACCATGAGGTGGGCGCCGGCCAGGTGCAGCGCCGCCATGGTGTCGCGGGCCTGCTTCAGCTCGGCCAGGGCGCGACGCTCGCGGGTGACGTCGCGGGCGATGACGTGGAGCACCGTTCGCTCCTCGAGGTGGACGGTCGCGGCGCTGAGCGAGACCGGCACCGGCTCCCCGTAGCGCCGGCGCAAGCGCGCCTCCTCCTCGCGCACCGCCGGCGCGCTGGCCAGGCGGGCCACCAGGCCGGCGGCGTCGAGCTCGGGGTGCTCGAGGAGCTGGCCCAGGGCGAGGTCCCGCAGCTCCACCCTCTTTCGGCCTGTGAGCTCGCACAGCCGGCGGTTCCCGTCCAGGACCTGCCCGCTCCGGGCGTCCACCACCAGCTGGGCCTCGGCCGCCTCCTCGTGGAAGACGCGGTAGGCGGCGTCGCGCCCCACCCCCTCGGTACGGAAGGTCTCGGCCTCGACCCGCGACTCCACGAATCGGGCCAGCGAGTCCAGCGCCCGGAGCGCGCTCCCGCGCTGCCGGCCGGGCAGGACCAGCCGCAGGACGCTGAGCTCCTCGGGGCGCCGGACCAGCGGGAGGAACACCGACTGCAGCGCGGCCGTCCCGGGATCGACGCTCAGCCAGATGAGCTCCGCCAGCGCCGGCTCGCAGGGCACCAGGACGCGCGCCGGGCCAGAGGCGGGGCTGAGGAGCGGCTCGGCCGGTCCCTGGCCGGGTTCCCGGGCCAGGAGGTCCACCACCCGCTCCCGAACCTGGACCTCCGACAGCGCCGTCCCGTCCACCGCCAAGGTCTGCCCGACGATCCCGTCGGGGCCCCGGCGCAAGGAGAGGAGCTGGGCGAGCGGGGCGCCGGAGACGCGCGCCGCGTCGCGAGCGATGTCTCGGAGGGTTCGCTGCATCCGGGGCCGCGCCGCCGACCCGCGCGAAGGGTCATGCGACGGAGCGATCGTCCCACGCCGCAACGCTCGTTGACAAGTGAGTCCTTCCCTCCCTACAAGCGATCGGAGCGCCGCGCCGCGGTCCCCCGGGGGGTTGCCCAGGGCCGGGGCGGTCCGCGACCGGCGCCGCAGCGACAGCCAAAGAGGAGGTCCTCCATGGTCGACGCGCTGGCGGTGGTGGGCGCCGGGCAGATGGGGAGCGGCATCGCGCAGGCGGCCGCCCAGGCCGGGATGGAGGTGGTCCTGGCCGACGCCACCGCCGAGCTGGCGCGGCGGGGGCTGGAGCGGATCGCGGCGGCGCTCGGCAGGCTGGTGGAGAAGGGGAAGATGGCCGCCGCCGAGCGGAGCGCCGTCCTCTCCCGCATCCGGCCGGCCGGCGCTCTGGAGGACTGCGCCCACGCCCCGCTGGCCGTCGAGGCCATCGTCGAGGAGGAGGGGGCCAAGAAGGAGCTGCTCCGCCGGCTGGACGGGCTTCTGGCCCCGCCGGCCATCCTGGCCTCGAACACCAGCTCCATCTCCATCACCGCCCTGGCCGCCGCCACCCGCCGGCCGGCCCAGGTGGTCGGCACCCACTTCTTCAACCCGGTGCCGGTCATGCAGCTGGTGGAGGTGACGCGGGGCCTGCAGACCTCCGACGCCACCTACCAGGCCGCAATCGACCTGGGGAAGCGGCTGGGCAAGACGGTGGTGACCTCGCGCGACGTGCCCGGGTTCATCGTCAACCGCATCCTCATCCCCATGCTCAACGAGGCCTGCTTCGCGCTCCAGGAAGGGCTGGCCTCGGCTGAGGACATCGACGCCGCAGTGCGCCTGGGCCTGAACCACCCCATGGGTCCGCTGACCCTGGCCGACTTCGTGGGGCTCGACACCTGCCTGGCCATCGCCGAGGTGCTGCACCGGGGGCTGGGCGACGACAAGTACCGGCCGGCGCCCCTGCTCCGGCAGTACGTGGCCGCCGGCTGGTACGGGCGCAAGACCGGGCGCGGCTTCTTCCAGTACCCGGCGTGAAGCACGGGAGGGACCATGGATCTCCAGAACCTGCTGTGGCAGGTGGAGGGCGGGATCGGGCTCGTCACCTTCAACCGACCGTCGGTCCTGAACGCCCTCGACGCCCGGACGCTCGACGAGCTGGACGAGGTGGTGGGGAGGGTGGAGCGCGGGGCGGCCAGGGCCCTGTTGCTCACCGGGGCAGGCGAGCGAGCCTTCGTGGCCGGGGCCGATATCGCCGCCTTGGCGCGCATGTCGGCCGAGCAGGGCCGCGCCTTCGGCGAGCGCGGCCACGCGGTCCTGGAGCGGCTGGAGCGGCTGCCGGTGCCCACCGTGGCGGCGGTAAACGGCTTCGCGCTCGGCGGCGGGTGCGAGGTGGCCCTGGCCTGCGACCTCGTCTACGCCAGCGAGCGCGCCCGCTTCGGCCTGCCGGAGGTGGGGCTGGGGCTCGTCCCCGGTTTCGGCGGGACGCAGCGGCTCCCGCGGCGGGTGGGCTCGATGCGCGCCCTGGAGCTCATGCTGACCGGGGAGGCCTGCGACGCGGCCCGGGCCCGGGAGATGGGGCTGGCGCTGGAGGTCCTGCCCCCGGATCGGCTCCTGCCGCACGCGCGGGAACAGGTGGGCAAGATCCTCACCCGCGGCCCGGCGGCGGTGGCGCAGGTGAAGCGGCTGGTCCACGCGGGCGCGGCGCTACCCTTGGCGGCGGCCTGCGAGCTGGAGCGCCAGGGGTTCGCGGCTGCCTTCGCCTCCGGCGAGGCCCGCGAGGGGCTGCTGGCCTTCCTGGAGAAGCGGCCGCCGCGGTTCCTCTGGCCGTGAGGGAAGCCGCCGTGGACTTCGAGCTGAGCGACGAGCAGCGGCAGGTCCGCGACCTGTGCCGGGAGTTGGCCGACCGGGAGCTGCGCCCCAACGCCCGGCGCTGGGACGCCGAGCACACCTTCCCGGACGCGGCCGTGCGCCAGCTGGCCGAGCTGGGGCTCATGGGGATCCTGGTCCCGCCGGAATGGGGCGGGGCGGGCATGGATGCGGTCTGCTACGCCCTGGCCATGGAGGAGATCGCGCGCGGCTGCGCCGGCACCAGCGTGATCGTGAGCGTCAACAACTCGCTCTTCTGCGACCCGGTTCTGCACCACGGCACCGACGAGCAGAAGCGCGAGTTCCTCGAGCCCTTCGCCCGGGGGACCCGGCTCGGCGCCTTCGCCCTGACCGAGCCCACCAGCGGCTCGGACGCCGCCGAGATGCGGACCAGCGCGGTCCGGAGCGGCGGCGGCTACCTCCTCGACGGCAGCAAGAACTTCATCACCAACGGGCCGCAGGCCGACGCCGTGCTGGTGTTCGCGGTCACCGACCGGGAAAAGCGGCACCACGGGGTGACCGCCTTCCTGGTCCCCACCGACCTCCCCGGCCTTTCCCGGGGAAGGCCCGACGAGAAGGTGGGCATCCGCGCCTCGGGGACCTGCACCGTCTTCCTGGAGCGGTGCCTCGTGCCCGAGCGCTTCCGCCTGGGGGCGGAGGGGGAGGGCTTCTCCATCGCCATGCGGGCCCTGGACGGCGGGCGCATCGGCATCGGCGCCCAGGCGCTGGGCATCGCCCGGGCGGCGCTGGAGGAGGCGCTGGCCTACGCGCGGGAGAGGCGCGCCTTCGGCAAGCCCGTGGCCCAGCACGAGGGGGTGCAGTTCATGCTGGCGGACATGGCCACCGAGCTGGACGCCGCCCGGCTGCTGGTGTGGCGGGCGGCAGCCCGCAAGGACCGCGGGCAGCGCTTCACCGCCGAGGCGGCCATGGCCAAGCTCTACGCTTCGGAGATGTGCGAGCGGGTCACCTCCCACGCCCTGCAGCTCCACGGCGGGTACGGCTACGTGCACGACTACGACGCCGAGCGGCACTGGCGCGACGGGCGTATCACCCAGATCTACGAGGGCACCAGCGAGATCCAGCGGCTGGTGATCTCCTCCGCGCTCCTCAGGGAGTGAGGGCCCGCGCGCCGGCGCCGGTCACGCCCGCTCGGGGCCGCGCCGGGCCGGTTCGGGCCTGGCAAGCGCTCAGTTGCGGCCCGGTCCTGGTCTACGTCGACGACGGGCGGGGCGGCGAGTACGACTACCACGCCGGCGGCGCCTGGCACGAGCTGCAGCGCTTCTGGGAGACCACCGACGTCCGGAACCGGCACCATCCCGACGGCCACGGGCGCCACCAGACGCCGGTGATGGGCGCGCGGAACCACGCCTACGTGCGGGGGAAGAACCGCGGCACCCAGACGGCCCACGCCGTCGAGGTGCGCGGCTGGCACTGCCGCCCCTGTGCCGGCATGGTCTTGCTGGAAGCCCATGACCACCGTGTCCCGGACCGTGCCCAGCCTGGCGCCGGGCGCCGAGACGGTGGTGGGGCCCTTCGAGTGGCGGCCGGAGGTGACCGGCCACGAGTGCACGCTCCTGGGGGTCAGCGCTGGCGATCGCGCCAACAACGACCCTGCCGGCTTCCTGCCGGCGGCCGCCGGTCCGACGCCGGTCTGGCGCCTCGTGCCCAACGACAACAACCTCGGCCTGCGGGCCGTGGTCCCGGTGCCCGGCGGAGGCCACCGGCGTGCGCTGGTGCGCGCCCTCCGCCACCGACGCTCCTGGGCCAGCAATCCCTTCGAGCACCCGGCCAGGATGGAGGTGCGGGCCATCCTGCCGGCCTTCCCGGCCACCCGGGGGTGGTCGGTGCATCTCGACAACCCCGGCGGTGCGCACTTCACCCTGGGCGACCGCAACTCGCGGATGATCCGGCCGCGCCTGGTGAGCGGCCAGGACTTCACCGCGGCGGAGGTGGTCGCGACGGCCCCGGTCGACATCGAGTTCGTGGTCCTGGCCGACGGCCTGGTGGTCGGCGGCATCACCTACCGGCTGGACCCCGAGCTGCACGAGCCGGCGCGCGAGCTGGCGGAGGAGGAGCGGGAGGAGCGCCGTGGCGAGGAGGAGCGGCACGAGCACGGGGAGGAGCGGCACGAGCACGGGGAGGAGCACGGCCGAGAGGAGGAGCGCCGCGAGCGGCCCCGTCGCCTCCACTTCGACATCGACCTCGGCTGACCGCCTCGGGCCGCCTCCGCGCCCGCGGGCGGGTGTGACCCGGCTCGGAGCGGCAGGCCTGCCCGGGTGGCTCGGTGTTCCATCCCGGGGCAGCGGACCGTTCCAGGCCGGGACGGTGGCTCGAGGGGGCTCCGCCGGCCTGCAGGCGGTCCGGTGCCTTGCGCGGCCGGAACGGTCGTTGCAACCCCCAGACCGGGCGCGGACCCTGCTATTGGTGTCCGAGCCGGGGACGCGGAGGCGGCGCGCCCGCAGGGAGGCGGCCATGGGGACCGACGAGCTGAGGCCGGGGATCCACTGGGTGGGGGCCATCGACTGGGACCGGCGCAGCTTCGACGAGCTCGTGCCCATCCCGGCCGGCACCACCTACAACGCCTACCTGGTGCGCGGCAGCGAGCGGACCGCGCTCATCGACACCGTGGAGCCGGGCCACGCACAGTCGCTCCTCGCCAGGCTGGAGCGGCTCGGGGTGCGCTCGCTCGACTGGATCGTCAGCAACCACGCCGAGCAGGATCACTCCGGGTCCTTGCCGGCGGTCCTGGAGCGTTACCCGCAGGTCCAGGTGTTGGCCACCCCGCGGGCCCAGCCGCTCCTGGTCGAGCTCCTGGGGATCGCTCCGGACCGCATCACCGCGGTCGAGGACGGCGCCCGGGTGCCGCTCGGGGGCCGGACCCTGCGCTTCATCCACTTCCCCTGGGTGCACTGGCCCGAGACCATGCTGACCTACCTGGAGGAGGATCGGGCGCTCTTCTCCTGCGACCTCTTCGGCGCGCACCTGGCCGGCGCGCCACTCTCCCCGGCCGGCGACGCGCGCCTGCCCATGGAGGCGAAGCGCTACTACGCCTGCATCATGATGCCGCACCGCGAGCTCATCGCCGAGGGCCTGCGGCGCCTGCGAGATCTGCCCCTGGACCTGATCGCCCCTTCGCACGGCCCCGTCCACCCCGCGCCCGCGGGCATCCTGGCGGCGTACCAGGGGTGGGTCGAGGACCCGCCCCGGAACCTGGTGGTGATCCCCTGGGTCTCGATGCACGACAGCACCCGGCTCATGGTGGAGGCGCTCTCCGAGGCGCTGGAGGCGCACGGTGTCGAGGTTCGGCCCTTCAACCTGGGCGATCCGGACCTGGGGAAGATGGCCATGGACCTGGTGGACGCGGCCACGGTGGTGTTCGCCTGCCCGGCGGTCCTGGGCCGGCTGCACCCGAAGCTGACTGGGGCGGCCGCGCTGGCCCGCGCGCTCCAGCCCAAGGCTCGCTGGTACGGTCTCATCGGCTCCTACGGCTGGGGGGCGGCCATGGCCGAGGAGATCCGGCGGCTGGTCGACCTCGACGCCGCGGAGCTCGATCCGGTCCTGATCCGGGGAGCGCCCGGCCCCGAGGCGGTGGCCGCCCTGCGCGGCCTGGCGGAGAGCATCGCCCGCCGGCACCGGGAGCTCGCCGGTGCCGCCCCTCCGCCGGCCAGCCCTCTTTCGGCCCCGGCGACCAGCGGCGCACCGCCTCCGGCCGCTCCCGCGCCTGCCTCGGCAGCCGCCGCCCTCGCACCGCCCGGCACCGGGGCCTCGGGCGGGCCCCGCTACCGGTGCAAGCAGTGCGGCTGGATCTACGATCCCGCGCTGGGCGATCCGCGCTCGGGCATCCCGCCGGGCACGCCCTTCGCCGACCTGCCGGACGGCTACCGATGCCCGGTCTGCGAGGTCGGGAAGGGCCGGTTCAAGGCGGTGTAGGCCTCCGGCCCTGGCGCGGCCCGGCGTCACCGGATGTGAATACCCGCGGCCGTGTCGTTCCTCCGACCTTCCAGCAGGTGACGGGGTTGTTGAAGCCGATGCTCCTCCTCGATCGACCTGCAGCCTCGAGGAGGAGAGGGCGAATCCGCCGCTGGTCAGGATTCCGTTGGTGGAGGTGTGCGCCGGGAGGTCGACGCTCGCGAGGTCGGATGTGCACGCCGGTACCGGTCGGTCCCCCAGACCCCTGCGGCTCGGCGGTCCCAGGGGCCCCGGCGGGCCGGCGTCGCCCTTCATCCCGGGCTGCCCGGCCAGGCCACGGAAACCGGCGTCACAAGGTCGGCGCCTGCTGAGCCGGCCCGCCGGCCTGCCTCACCCGGCGCAGGCGACCTCGTCATCGGTCTCGATGAGGTGCCCGGTGCGCTCCCGCTTCACCCGCAGGTAGTTCACGCTGTGTGGATTCGACGGGGAGGGGAGGGGGATCCGGCGGTGCACCCGGATCCCGGCGTCCTCCAGGCCCGCCACCTTGAGCGGGTTGTTGGTGATGAGCTCCACTGCCCCGACGCCCAGGGCCCGGAGCATGTCCGCGGCCACGTCATAGCGACGCAGGTCGTCGGGGAAGCCCAGGGCCTGGTTGGCCTCATAGGTATCGTAGCCCTGGGCCTGGAGCGCATAGGCTCGGATCTTGTTCCCCAGGCCAATGCCGCGCCCCTCCTGGCGAAGGTAGAGGACCGCTCCCCGGCCGCGCGAGGCGACATAGTCCAGGGCCCGATCGAGCTGGGCGCGGCAGTCGCACTTCAGCGATCCCAGCACCTCGCTGGTCAGGCACTCGGAGTGGACTCGCACGGGCGGTGGCGCGCCGGCCAGCTTGCCCAGGACCATGGCCACGTGCTCGGAGCCGTCGCGCCGGTCGCGGAAGACGACGGCGCGGAACAGCCCGCGGTGCGTGGGCAGGGGGGCCTCGGAGTAGAGCTCGACGCTCACCCCGGGCGCGTCCGCGGCCCGCCCCACCGCCACCAGTTTTGGCATGGTCGATCTCCCTCGCAAAAGCACGCCCCGAGGATCCCGGAGTGGAATGGTCCATCTATTGGCGCGACACCTCCCGGTCAAGCCGATGTCGGGCCGCGGCGCGCTCGTTGACTTCATGGGTTCGCGCGGTTAGGTGTGCCACATGCGCGCGGACCTCTCGACCGGAGACCTCGCCCGGGCGACGGGCAACACGGTCCGCACCGTCCGCTTCTACGAGGAAGAGGGGCTGCTCCGGCCGGCCGAGGTCAGCGAGGGTGGCCACCGCCGCTACACGGAGGACGATCTCGAGCGGCTCCGGCTCATCCTCGACCTGCGCGAGCTCGGCCTGTCGCTCCTCGAGATCCGCTCCATCCTCGAGATCCGCAGCGGCTGCCAGACCGCCTCGCAGTTCGCGACCCGCGTCCAGCAGGTCCTGGCCGGCCACCTCGAGCAGGCCCAGCGCCGCCTCGACCACCTGCGGCGGGTGAAGCGCGAGCTCCTGGCCGCGCTGTCCACCATCCACCAGGGGCTGGAGGCGCCCGGAGGCGAGGCGCAGTGTCCGTGCGCCGTCGCCGACGCCGCCGATGCGCCGCGGATCGTGCGGGTCCTCGCGCGCCAGGCGGGTTGCTGCGGACACCATCCGCGAGACGACTCGCTCCACCTCGACGGCGCCGCGCCGGCGGCCGAGCAGGGGCGCGGGCAGGAGGGCCCCACCAGCGGGCCGGTGGCTCCGCAGGGGAAGGCGCCCGGCCGCGCCTGAAGGACCCCGGCAGGAGCGGTCCCAGGGGAGAAGTCTTCGAGCGCATAAAGTTTCCATAATCCATCTTATCGGACGTACCGGCACCTGCAGGGCCGTTGCGTTTCGAGGCTCCTTCGTTGGCCTCACGATCCCTCGGCTTGCTGGTCTTTGGGTCCCCCGGTACCGCTCTGGGCGTTGCCCGCCAGCACCCGTTCTCGCTAACAGCCCGGCAACCCTCGGGGCGTGGACCGGTGCTGCCCTTCGCGATCTCCACAGCCGCCCGCATTCGCTGCGTGGACCGGTGCTGCTCGATGACCTCGGCGCCCACCGCATCTGGGCCGCCGTCGACGCTTACCTTCTCCCTGGCAGAAGGAAGCCATGTCGGACGCCTTAGACGCCTTTCGTCTGGTGGCCACGAAGCCCGACCAGGCCCAGCACGTCCATGCTCGGTGCAGCCCGGAACGGAGGCCGCGGGACAAGGACAGAGGCCCCTGCATGCCTCGATTCACGAGCTCCGGTCCGTTCCTTTCCCCGAGCCTTCTCGGGACCATTCCCTTCTGCACCTGCTGCTCGGACCCTTAGTGCCATCCCGGGAGAGGACGCCATGGGCAAGGTCGTCTACTGGATGACGGTGTCGCTCGACGGCTTCGTCGAGACGCGCGAAGGCCACATCGACTGGGGCATGCCCGACGAGGGGCTCTTCCGCTTCCTCACCGACTATGCCCGCCAACTCGGTGCATTCCTCTACGGGCGGCGCACCTACCAGTTGATGGCGGACTTCTGGCCCACCGCCGGCCTGGATCCGTCAGCGCCCGAGCGCGTGGGCGAGTTAGGACCCGAGCTCGTGGCGGAGTTCGCGCGCGTCTGGCGGGCGAAGCCCAAGGTCGTCTTCTCGAGGACGCTGGGCTCCGTCGAGCACAACAGCCGCCTGGCCCGGGAGGACGTTGCCGTCGAGGTCGCTCGCACCAAGCAGGAGGTCCAGGGCGATCTGGGCGTGTGCGGTCCGACCCTCGCTTCGGCCTTCATGCAACGAGGGCTCATCGACGAGTACCGGCTGTTCGTCCGGCCAATCGTTCTCGGCGGCGGGAAGCCGTACTTCGCGGCGCTCGACCGACCCGTTGCTCTGCGTCTGGCCGAGACACGTACGTTCCCCGGTGGCGTCGTGCTGCTCAGGTACGAACGGGCATAGGCGCGGCCATCGGATCCAGCTCGCAGGCGCATTTGCAACCGACGGGCTCGGACAGGACACGCGGGCGAGCGCAGAGCGGGACGCGCGCAGGTTGCTTGAGCGCTCGACCTCGGCATGGCGAGTGTCCAGCTGCTCCGAGAGGATCGGGCGCCCTCGACCGAGGAGCGGGCTCCACGGCCTCCACAGGAGGCGGTCGACGCTTGCGCCCACCTCGGCGTCGACACGCTTTGCCGCTTCGTCCACGATGGTCGCGAGATGGAGGGGAGCTGCCGGCCCGGTCCCGACGGCCAGGGGCCACCGTCTTGCGCGCCCGATCGATCTCTCTATGCGCCGCCGCCCGGGGACCGCGTGCGCTGACGCACCGCCGGCGCCGTGCAGAGCAGCGGCGCGGTCACCTCCTCTCCGCCGGCAGCGATGAGGACGGCGAAGGCCTGGCGGTCGAGCAGTCGCCGGCGTGGTCCTCGGCGTACAGGCACGCCCCGCCCAGCATCGACGAGCCTCCCTCCCCGCCTTCCTGGCCCGCACGCTGCTTCGGTAGCCCGGTAGATCAGCGCCCCGCCGCCCCGCGCCGCCACTCTCGCCGCAATAGCCCCAGGATGAGCGAGTCGACGACCTCGCCCGCCACCTCCCAGCGCTCGCGGAGGAGCCCCTCGCGCGCGAAGCCCAGCCTCTCCAAGGTCCGCACCGAGGCCTCGTTCCGCGGATCGACGTCCGCCTCCACCCGCCGCAGCCCCGGCGCGCCGAAGGCCCAGTCGAGGACGGAGGTGAGCGCCTCGCGCATGTAGCCGCGCCCCCACGAGGCACGGCGGAGCGCAAACCCCACCTCGGCCCGGTCGCCGCCGGGGTGAAGGGCGAAGAGGGTCACGGTGCCCACCGCCCGGTCGCCGCCTCGCTCGTCCAGGACCCAACGGATGCCCGCGCCGGCCTCCCACTGCGCCTTGGCGCGCTGGAGGAACGCCTCCGCGTCCGCGAGGCCGTTCCAGGGCGGAGTGCTCCAGTACCGCATCACCTCGGGATCGGAGAAGACGGCGAGCACCGCCAGGGCATCCGCGGGCACGCAGGCGCGCAGCGCCAGCCGGGGCGTGACCAGCCCGGGGATTCCGTCCGGGAGGTTCATGCGCGCCCCCGGCTGCTCACCCGCGCCTCGAGGCCGAGGAACTCCCCGTACCGCGCCGCGGCGGCCTCGATGGCCTGTCCGGCCCGCGAGGAGACCGGCTCGAGGAGGCCCAGCTCCACCTCCACGATCCGCCGCCGGAGGGTGCGCCGCCAGGTGCCGACCACGCGCCCGTCGACCACCACGCATGGCCCGAGCATCCCACCGCCGGCGTTGATCCGCCTCGCCAGCCGCTCGTCGAGGACCAGGGTGCGGTCCCGGTAGGCCAGGAGGTACTCGTCGAACGCCGGCAGGAGGAGCGCGCGCGGCGCGGCGCCATCCCCTGGCCAGCGCCCGGGTCCCTGGCCGCTGAAGTACCTCTCTCCCCGGGCGACTTCCGAGACGAGGCGCGAGCGCACCGCCTCGAGGCCGGCCCGGGCCTCGCCGAGGGTCAGCCCCGCCCACCAGGTGAGATCGGCCAGGGTGGCCGGCCCGCGGCTCTCGAAGTAGCGCCGGGCCAGCTCGGCCAGCGCCTCCTCCCGCGTCAGCGCCGGACGCGCCCCCGGTGCGCGGAGCTCCAGGAGGGCGTAGGTCGCGACCTTGCCGCGCGGGGCGCCGCTGCAGAGGACCCCCTGCAGCTCGGCACGCGCCAGAAGGTGGGAGAGGACCGGCCCCGTCGCCCTCACCCCCGATCGGGCCAGCGCCTCCGCGAGCTCCGCGCGGGTGAGCTGCTCACCGCCGCGCAGCGCCCTCTCGATCGCGGCCCGGCTTCGCCGAAACGCCGCCGCGTCGAGCCCGAGCTCGCGGTACCGCGGCGCATGGCGCCGGTCGAGGCCCGGGGAGACCAGGGCCAGGAGCCAGCGGGCGTCCGCGGGGCACACGAGCTGCCAGGTCCACCGCAGCGCGTGGATCCGCAGGATGGCGCCCTCGGCCAGCGCCCGTTCGACGGCCCTCTCCCCGGGCGCGTCGCCGGACAGGCGGATCCCGACCGCCCACCTGGCCGCGACGGGGTTCTGCGCCTGCAGCGCCAGGAGGCGGGAGACCACGCCGGCCGGGGTGGCGCAGCCGCTCGCCAGGAGCTGCTGGGCGCGCAGGCGCCCGAAGACGTGCGCCGCGGCAGGGCGCGCGGGCGCTCGCCCTGCCCTCCTCTGTCCCGACTCCGCCCGGGGATGCCCGCGCACCCGACGACTCTACACGAGCCGGGGTCCCGCCCGCCGGCACTGCCGATCCCGCGCGGTCCCGCCTCCCTCGGGACGGCGCGGCGCTCGCCGCCGTGGCGCGAGCGGTTCCGCCTCCGTCGGACCGATAACCGGTGCTCATCGATCGAGGGAGGACTTTCGATTGGAGCGAGGGGGAGGACCGGCGCAGGATGCGGCCATGAGGCGGATCGCCATCGACATGGACGACGTGCTGGCCGACACCCTGGGCGCGCTGCTCGACTGGACCCACCGTCGCCTGGGGATCCGCCTCACCCGGGCCGATCTCCACGGCCGGGGGCTCGAGGCGGCGCTGGGCCCCGGGCCGGCCGCCGCCGTCGAGGAGCTCCTCTGCGAGGGGTCGTTCTTCGGCGACCTGCCTCTCATCTCCGGCGCGGTGGAGGTGGTGAGGGAGCTGGCCCGGCACGAGGAGATCTTCGTGGTCAGCGCGGCCACCCCGTTCCCCGGCTCCTTCACCCCCAAGCTCCGCTGGCTCCAGCGCCACTTCCCCTTCGTCCCGGCCAGCCACGTGGTCTTCTGCGGCGACAAGGCCATCATCGACGCCGACGATCTCATCGACGACAACGCGCACATCTTCCCCCGCTTCCGGGGGCGGGGGATCCTCTTCGACGCCCCGCACAACGCCAACGTCGAGGGCTTCCTCCGGGTCCGGTCCTGGCAGGAGGTGGCGCGACTCTTCCTCCCCGCCGGCAGCGGCCCTCGCCCGGCGGGGCGCGCTCAGGGGCCTTCCGGCTCGTCCCGCCCGTAGCCGGCCCGGAACCGGACCGGGCTCACCCCCACCAGCTTCTTGAACACCCGGCTGAAGTGCTCGACGCTCGGGTACCCCACCCGCTCGCCCACCTGGTAGACGAGGAGGGAGCTCGTGGCCAGGAGCCGCTTCGCCTCCTCCACCCGGATCCGGGAGAGGTGCTCGGTGAAGGTCTCACCGGTCTCCCGCGAGAACTCGAAGCTGAGGTGGTTCTTGGAGACGCCGGCCCGCCGGCTGGCCTCCTCCAGGGAGAACTCGGGGTCGGCGAAGCGCTCCCGCACGGCGCGCTTGGCCTGGACCACGATGCGCGACTCGACCGTGCGCGCCGCCCGGGCGGCGCGGTAGGCCTCGGCGGCCTCCCGGACGGCGGCGCAGGCCGGGCCCAGCGAGGAGGTGAACTTCACGCTCAGATAGCGGCCCACGTACTCGGCGGCGTCGGCGCAGAAGGCCCGGGCGGCGGCCTCGGCGTCACCGGTGCCAGGGGGCGGCGAGAACAGCGCCGCCATGTGGCCCGGCGAGAGCGACACCGCCTCCCCGCGCCCGCCGCGCGAGAGCGCCTGGGCCAGCGAGCGCGCCGCCATCTCGCCGAACCGGCCCAGCCCCTCCGCCCCCTCCCGGGCCTGGACCTGGGCCAGGTCCTCGACCCAGAAGCAGCAGACGTGGAAGGGCGGCTCGAGCCCGATCCCCAGCTCGCCGAAGGTCTCCACCAGCTCCGGCGAGGCCGGCCCGGCCAGGAGGTCCCGCAGCACCTGGACCCGGAGCAGCTCCAGGTGGCGCCTCTTCACGATGGCCGCGTCGCGCTCGCGCGACTCGGCGATCCCCGAGGCCGCCTTCTCCAGGGCCGCCCGCAGGGCCCCGCCGTCCAGCTCGCCCTTGAGCAGGTAGTCGCTCGCCCCCAGGGTGAAGGCCTGGCGCACCAGGTGGAAGTCGTCGTGGGCCGAGAGCACCACCACCGCCAGGCGGCGGGCGCGATCCGGCGGCAGGCGGCGCAAGAGCTCCAGGCCGTCCATCACCGGCATGGACAGGTCGAGCAGCACGATGTCGATCTCCGGCCGCGCCGCCAGCACCGCCAGGGCCTCGGCGCCGTTGCCCGCCTCGGCGGTGAAGTCGAAGCCGTCGTCGCCCCAGGGGCGCAGGCTGGCCAAGGAGAGGCGGACGAAGGGCTCGTCGTCCACCACCAGCACGCTATGCACGGGGTGCCTCGGCCGCGGGGGCGCGGACCAGGGCCGGCAGCAGGTAGCGCACCAGGGTGAAGGCCCCCGGGCTGCTCTCCACCTCCAGCCCGTAGGGCTCGCCGAAGTTGAGGCGGATGCGGCGGTGCACGTTGGCCAGGCCGATGCGGGAGAGGCCGCCCCGCTCCGGCTCCGCCCGGAGGAGGGCCGCGGCCTGCTCCGGCTCCATGCCGCTGCCGTCGTCGCGGATCTCCACCACCAGCACCTGGCCCGAGACCGGCCGGGCCCAGGGCTCGGGGCTGGCGGGCGGCGGCACGGCCCGGGCCTCGAGGCGCGCCGCCACCCGGATGACCCCGCGGCCGGCGCGCGGCGGCCCGCCGGCCGCGCCGCCGGAGAAGCCGTGGAGGATGGAGTTCTCCACGATGGGCTGGAGGATGGTGCGCAGGGCCAGCATCGCCTCCGTGCCGGGCTCGAGGGCGTACTCGACCGAGAACAGCTCGCCGAAGCGGACCTTCATGATGCCCACGTAGGCGCGGACGTTCTCGACCTCCCGGGCCAGCTCGGCCAGCTTGCCGGCCCCGGCGTAGCTGTCGGAGAGCACCCGCATCAGGTCGCGGGTCATGCCGGCGATGGCGTCGGCGCGCGCCGCCAGCGACATGAGCCGGATGGAGTTGAGGGTGTTGGCCACGAAGTGCGGGTCGATCTGGTAGCGCAGGGCGTCGAGCTCGGCCGAGAGCCGCTCGCGCTCGCTCTGGTCGCGCTCCGCCAGGAGCCGCTCGATCTCCTGGACCATGGCGTTGAAGCCGTGGGTCAGCTCGGCCAGCTCGTGGATCCCCTGGGACGAGGCCCGCACCGCGTAGTCCCCCTTCCCCACCCGGCCCATGTGCCCGACCATGGCCCGGATGGGCGCGGCGATCCGGGCGAAGAACACCTCGGCGTAGAGCAGGAAGAGGATGCCCAGGAGCGCCAGCGCCGGGTAGAGGTACCACTGGTAGCGGGTGACGCGCCGGGAGAGGACGGCGCGGTCGGCCAGGAGCACCACCGTCCAGCCCGAGGTCATGGGGAGGACCGTGGCCAGCCAGGCGCTCCCGCCCGCCCTCACCTCGCGCACCGCCTCCGCCCCTTCCGCGACGGGAGCCAGCTGGGCCAGCGCGCCCACCTCGCCGCCGGTGGTCACCTCCGGCAGGCTGGAGAGGATGGGCTTCCCGGAGCGGCCGAAGATCACCACCGCCGAGCCCGGGTCCGCCCAGCGCCCCACCAGGCCGTCGAAGTAGGGCACCCGGAACATGACCAGGATGGCGTCGATGGCGCTCTCCTCCTCCCGGGCCGGGCACACGGCCAGGGTGATCATGTTCTTCTCGCCGATGTTGCGGGTCACCGCGTCGAGCGTGTCGAGCAGGAAGACCCGCCCCGGGTCGGCCTGGGCGCCGGCCAGGATCGAGCGGTCGATGGAGGCGACGCCGCGGAGGTTCGGGTAGTTGGAGTAGGAGTAGGCCGTGCCGTCCTTCACGAAGACGACCACCGCGCCCACCTGCTTGGTGTAGTTGAAGAAGCTGACCAGCTTCTCGTCGAGCCGGCGCGAGGCCAGGTAGCGGGCGGTGGCGCCGCTCGAGCCGGCGTAGGCGCCGGCCAGCTGCTGCAGCTCGGCGTCGTGGATGAGGGCCGAGGCCAGGATGGCGACGTTGTCGGTCTCGGTCTGGATGTTCTCCGCCACCTGCTCGGCCGTGACCTGGGCCTGCTGCGCCACGGTGCGCTGCAGGACCGAGAGGTAGAGGCGCGCCAGCGCGATCGAGACCGCCAGGCTCGGCAGCGCCACCATGAGGATGAAGGCCGCCGAGAAGCGCCGCGACAGGGTGACCATTCTGCCCTCGGGATCGAGCCCACCCTAACCCGGGCGGCGCCCGATCCCAAGGTCGGACCGTCGCGGCGCGGAATCGGGCGGCGGCCTCGGCCCGGCGACGATCACGCCTGGCAGGCGCTCGCCGGCTCCTCCACGAGCCCCAGCCGCTCCAGCGACGGGGCCAGGCGGCGCTCCCAGGCGGCGAAGGCGCTGCGCGCTCCCTCCAGCACCTCCGCCTGCTCGTCGGGAGCGGCCACGTCGGCCAGCGCCCTCACCAGCTCGCGCCATGAGCGGCGCGCCGGGACCTCGGCCTCCGGGTCCTCGGCCGTTCCCTGGCCCGGCCCGCCCAGCGCACGCGACAGGGCCTCCGAGCCCAGCCGGAACGCCTCGCGCACGTACAGGTACCCGAGCGCCTCGGCGCGCGAGCGCGCCGGCGGGAGCGCCCCGGCCGCGGCGGCGGCCGCCTCCCCCGCCCGGGCAGGCGAGGAGGCGACCTCCGGCAGGCGCGGCGCCAGCGCGCCGTCGAGGGCGTCGAGCCAGGCGCGGTGCCGGGCCAGGAAGCCTCCGTAGTCGGCCCAGGCCCCGGGACTGCGGGCGAAGCTCACGTAGGCGGCTACCCGGGACCGATCCGGCCGCACGGTGCGCCTGAGGGCGCCGAGCAGGGGCGGCCATCGCCCGGCCCGGGCGGCGGCGAGGGGCTCCGAGGTGTCGAGCGCGGACATCTTGACCTCCGGCCCCATCATGCGGGCGCTGACGCATCGCGTCAACTCCCCGGTGGGTGATCGGCCCGAGGTGGCGGATGTCCCCCGCCCCCTTCGCGGCCCCGCACGGCGACGACAGGCGGCGATCCTACCTGCGGGGGATGACGCCGCGGCAGGGCCACCGAGCTTGCGGGCAGCCTCCGGGCTCCGCGCCCCGGCGCTCAAGCCCTGCCAGCCTGCTGCCGGGAGCGGCCTCGCGGTCGCGGCCCATCGACGCCCTTGCCGGTCACCGCAGCTCGAAGCCCAACTCCGCCCGGGTCCCGGTGGGGACGTGGACCAGGTGCACCCTGAAGCGGCCAGGTCGCCAGGGCTCGGGGAGCAGGACCGTGGCCGAGCCCTCGCCGGCGCAGATGCCCAGCACGCAATCTCCTGGCTCGGTACGCCCCGCCCCCAGCCCGCCGGCGTACACCACCACGCCGTCCTGCGCCACCAGCTCGACGTGCCAGTTCTCCGGCAGGTAGCGCTCGTCCTCCAGCTCGAAGACGAGCCTCACCTGCAGGACCGAGCCCTGGCTGGCCTCCGCCCGCAGGGCGGGTTCGAAGCGGGCGCAGGCCTCGACGCTGGAGGGCGCGATGCTGGCCGTGAACGAGGCCTTGGGCTGCTCCTTCCGCCCGGCCTTCCAGGGATCGCCGCCGACTCGACTGAGGGAGCCGCAGGCCGCCACCGCGCCGCTGCGGACCTCTTCCAGGTCGGCCACCGCGCGGCGGCTCTCCTTGGTGCCGAGCGAGGCGCAGCCCGAGGCCAACAGCATGAGCACCGGCAACGAGGTCCGCACGCGAGGCCCCCTGCCCGGAAGCGGGCGAGTCGGAGTGGGCGCGGAGCGTACCGGCACACGGCCCCTGCCACAACCCCAAAGCGCGCCGCGGGGCGCGGCGGAGGTTGCGGGCGGCTCCCGGGTCCGCGATGCTGGTCGCGCTTGCCACCCTCCTCCGACGCGATGCTGCCCGAGGCGGCCGCGCTGCTCCGCCGGGGGGATCCGTTCGGCGCGCTCGCTCCCGCGGAGCGCGACCAGCTGCTCAGCGCCGCCGATCGCCATGGCCTGCTGGGGGCGCTGGCCGGCCGGCTCCCCGAAGGCGACGCCGGCCTGCGCGCGCGCTACGCGCGGCTGGCGGCGGGCGCGCGCCTGCGGGACGGGAGGGTGCGCGAGGTGCTGGAAGAGGTCCTGGGCCTCCTGGCGCGGCAGGGGGTGGTCCCCATCGCGCTCAAGGGGCCCATGCTGGCGGACCGCATCCACCCCGACCCCGGCCTGCGCCCCTCCGGCGACCTGGACCTCCTGGTCCGCGAGGCGGACCTCGAGCGGTCGGTGGAGGCGCTGGTCGGGGCGGGATTCGGGCGGGCGCCGGCCATCGTCGACGCCTACCAGCGACGGCACCTGCACCACCTGCACCTCTCCCGCGTCCCCGGGCCCGACGTGGAGCTCCACTTCAAGGCGCAGAGCGCCTCCGGCCTCTCCCTGCCCGCCGCCGACCTCTTCGGCCGGGCCCTGCCCCACCGGACCTCCCGGGGGACGCCGCTCCTCCTGCTCTCTCCCGAGGATGAGCTGCTCGTCCTGGCGGTCCACGCCGCCGGCCACCGGCTCGACCGGGCCGGCTGGTTGCACGACCTGCTCCTCTTCCTGGAGCGCCACCCGGCCCTCGATTTCGGGCTCTTGGCGGAGCGGGCGGCGCGCGCCCGCTGCCGGCGCGCGGTGGCCTGCGCGCTCGGGCCCGCCCGGGAGCTTGGCGCCGCCATCCCCGACCTCCTCCTTCGGCCGCTCGGGCCGCGGCGCCGGGCCCTGTGCGCCCGGCTCGCCCGGGCGGCCCGGGCGCGGCGCGGACGGGCCGCCGGGGCGCTGGCCATCGCGCACGGGCTCCTGCTCCACGATCGGCTCCGGGACGCGTTGGCGCGGGTCCTGATCGAGGGCTCCTGGGTGGTGCGGCGACGCCTCGCCGCCCGGGGGCGGCAGGCCCCGGGCAGGGCCGGGGGCAGCGCGTGAGCGCGGAGCGGCTGGACATCGCCGGAGTCCGGATCGACCTGCAGCTCGGCGAGCGGCCGCCGGCCGGCCTCGAGCGCCTGGCGCGGTTCGGCGGCGCCGGGGGTCCGGCCGACTGGTCCTTGGAGGTTCGCGCCGGCGCCTCCCTTCCCGCCGGCCCGCCCGGGCGCAACCTGGTGGTGGAGGAGGGACGCTGGGTGTTCCCTGGGGCGGCGGAGGCCGCCTGGCTCGATCCTGCGGCGAGGTCGGGCCTGGCGCCGGTGGACCCGGGCTTCCTCGCGCTCGACACCCTGCTCCGGGCCGCCGTGGCCGAAGCGGTGCTGGGCCGCGGGGGCATCCTCCTGCACGGCGTCGCCGTGGCGGTGGACGGGGCCGCCCACCTCTGCCCCGCCCGCTCCGGCTCGGGGAAGTCGACGCTGGCGGCGCGATCCCGCCACCCGCTCTCCGACGAGATCTCCGTCCTCCTCCCCGGATCCGGCGGCGGGTTCGTCGCCCACGCCACGCCCTGGTGGTCCTCGCGGGGCGGAGCTGCGCCCCTGGCCGCCGTCTACCAGCTGGCCTGGGGCGGCGAGGGCGTGGAGCGGCTCTCGCGAACCGCCCTGCGCGCCCTGGCGGCCAACCTGGTCCTGCCGGTCGACACCCCCGCGAACCGCAGGCGCGCGCTGGCAGTGGCGGCCGCGGTGGCGAGCGCGGTCCCGTTCGCCCGGCTCGCCTTCCGGCCGGACAGCGACGTGGACGCGCTCATCCGGCGCGGCTGGCCGCGCGGTTGAGGCGCGGGTCAACCGCGCGGGAGAAGCGACCAGGAGAAGCTGCTGGTCATGCGCCAGGCGCGGCCCAGCGGCCGGCGCACCCCCGCCACCCGGACCCGGGCCCGCAGCGGCAGGTCGGCGCTGCAGGGTCCCACCTGCACCTCGTGCTCGCCGGGCTCGACCGCCCGCCGGCCGTCCCCCCCGGTGAAGGCGAGCATGTCCACCGGCACGCCCAGCTCCACCCGGGCCGCCTGCCCCGGCTCGAGCGGAACCCTCCCGAAGCCCTTGAGCTCGCGGACCGGCCGCACCACCGAGGCGAGCAGGTCCCGCAGGTAGAGCTGGGGCACGGCCACCCCGGCGCGGCCGCCGCTGTTCTCCACCGTGAAGCGGACCCGGAGCTCTCCTTGGTCTGCGTCGACCGGGTCCGGCCCGATCTCGAGGTCGCGGTAGGCGAAGCGGGTATAGGACAGGCCGTGCCCGAAGGGATAGCGGGTGCCGAAGTGGAAGGCGACCGGCGTGCCCGCGCTCTTCAGCTTGTGGTCGTAGTAGTAGGGGACGGCACCGGCGCTCTTCGGGAACGAGACCGTGAGCCGACCGGACGGCTCGACCGCGCCGGTGAGGACCTCGACCAAGGCCGTCCCGCCCTCCTCTCCGCCGGCGAAGGCCCACAGGAAGGCGGACACCCTCCCCTCCAGCCCGCCCAGCGAGTAGGGGCGTCCGCCGGTGAGGACGACCACCACCGGCTTGCCCGCGGCCACCACCGCCTCGAGCAGCTCCTGCTGGACCCCGGGAAGGGCGAGGGAGTCGGTGTCCGATCCCTCCCCCACCGTCCCGGTCTGGAAGAGGCCGGCCAGGTCGCCGACGCAGACCACGGCCAGGTCCGCGCCCCGAGCGCACTCCACCGCCTCGGGGATGAGCGCGCGCGAGCGCGAAAGCGGCGAGGCCCGATCCAGCCGGGCGCCGGTGTCGACGTCCCCGGGGAACACCGGCGCGCCCGCCTCGCGCCGCTCCAGGATGTGGCAACCCCGGGCGAAGCGGACCCGGTCCCGCCCCAGCGCCCTCTCCAGCGCGGCGCGCGGCGTGACCACCCCGGCGGCGCCCTCCTCCTGGCGGGAGAGGATGAGGTGCACGGGGAAGCTGTAGCCGGAGAGGAGCGCCAGGGGGTCGTCGGCGGTCGGGCCGATGAGCGCCACGGTGCGCCCCCGGGCCGGGTCGAGCGGCAGGATCCCGTCGTTCTCCAGGAGCACCACCGCCTGCCGCGCCACCTCCCGGGCCGCGTCCACCGCCTCCGGGGACCGCAGCGACACCGCCCCCTCGTCGACGAACGGGTGCTCGAAGAGCCCCAGGCGCAGCTTCTCCAGCAGCACCCGGAGCACCGCCGCCTCCACCTCCCCCAGGGTGACGAGCCCGCGGTCCAGGGCCTCGCGCAGGGCGGGGGTGCAGTCGTCCCCGGGGAGCTCGACGTCCAGGCCGGCCCGGAGGGCGAGCGCCCCCGCCTCGGCCCGGTCCGCGGCCACGCCGTGGTGCTGGTAGAGGAGGCTCACGCCGATGTAGTCGGCCACCACCAGGCCGTCGAAGCCCCAGCCCTCGCGCAGCACCTCGGTGAGGAGGTGGCGGGAGGCGTGGACCGGCTCGCCGTCGATGTCGTGGTAGGCGGGCATCACCGAGCCGGCGTTCCCCGCCTTGACCGCCATCTCGAAGGGCAGCAGGAACACGTCGTTCAGCTCGCGCCAGCCCAGGTGCACCGGGGCGTGGTTGCGGCCGCCCTCGCCCGAGGAGTGCCCGGCGTAGTGCTTGAGGGTGGCCAGCAGGTCGCGCTGCGGGCCCTGGAGCCCGCGCACGTAGGCGGTCCCCAGCGCGCCCACCAGGTACGGGTCCTCGCCGAAGGTCTCCTCGGTCCGGCCCCAGCGCACGTCGCGCGACACGTCCAGCACCGGGGCCAGCCCCTGGCGGCAGCCGACGCTGCGGGCCTCTCGGCCGATGGCCCGCGCCGCCCGCTCGACCAGCTCGGGGTTCCAGGTGGCGCCGTAGGCCAGCGACGAGGGGAAGAGCGTGGCGCCCCGGACCATCAGGCCGACGAGCAGCTCCTCGTGGGCCAGCGCCGGGATGCCCAGGCGCGTCTCCTCCACCAGCAGCTTCTGCAGCCGGTTCAGGGCCCGGACCCCCCGCCGCGGCTCGACGCTGTGGGTGCCGAGGGGGCGGGTGATCTGGCCGAGCCCCCGGGAGAGCCTCTGGCGGAGGCTGGCCGGGTCGCTGGCGGCGATGAAGGGGTCGTCGCTGCGCACCCGGTGCTCGCCGTCCTCGGAGAGGAGGAGCCACAGGGCGTGCAGCTGGGCCAGCTTCTCCTCCAGCGTCATGCGCGCCAGGAGGTCCCGGGCGCGGTCGGATGCGGAGCGCGCCGGGTCCCGGTAGGCGTCCATGGCGGCGCGCCCCTAGAGCGCGGCGTCCGCGTCGGCGCGGGGGAAGCCGTTCTGCTGCGCTGCCCGGGAGTACCAGCGGCCCGAGTCCTTCACCGTCCGACGCTGGGACTGGTAGTCGACGTGAACCAGGCCGAAGCGCTTGTTGAACCCGAAGGCCCATTCCCAGTTGTCCATGAAGGACCAGACGAAGTAGCCCCGGACCGGGACCCCGTCCTCTATGGCCTGGTGGATGGCCGCCGCGTGCCGCGCCAGGTAGCGGGTGCGGAGGGGGTCGTGGACGGCGCCGTCCGGGCCGGGCCGGTCCGGCCAGCTGGTCCCGTTCTCGGTCACGTACACGGCCGCCACCGGGTAGTCGCGGCGGACCCTGAGCAGGGTTCGGTAGAGCCCCTCGGGCTGGATCTCCCACTCGTCGAACTCCGCCCGCGGCACGAAGGGCCAGTAGATCTGCCTGGCGGAGAGGAACGCGCGCTGGGAGGCGGCGCGGGGCGTGGGATCGTGGGCGATGAGCCGGCGGGTGTACCAGTTCACCCCCAGGAAGTCGGTGGGGGCGGCCATGGCCTCCAGATCGCCCGGCTCGATCCGGGGTCCGTCGGTCTGGTACCAGGCCCAGAGGTCCTTGGGGTAGCCCTTCCCGAAGATGGGATCCAGGAACCACCGGTTGAAGGCGCCGTCCCAGCGCTGGGCGGCGGCCACGTCCTCGGGCCGGTCGGAGGCGGGCTCGATCCACTCCAGGTTGTTGACCAGGCCCACCCGGGCGCCGGGGCAAGCGGCCCGGATGATGGGCACCACCTTGCCGTGCGCGACGAGCAGGTGGTGGGCCACCGAGAGGGCGGTGCGCAGGTCCTTCAGGCCCGGCGCGTGGACGCCGTAGAGGTGGCCGCAGAAGGCGAAGACCCAGGGCTCGTTGAGGGTCATCCAGTCCTTGATCCGATCGCCCAGCCGGCCCACCACCGTCTGGGCATAGCGCAGGTAGGCGTCGACGGTGGCCCGGTCGGCCCAGCCGCCCCGGTCCTGGAGCCGCTGGGGCAGGTCCCAGTGGAACAGGGTGGCGAACGGCCGGATGCCCCGCTCCAGCATGGCGTCGACCAGCCGGTCGTAGAAGTCGAGGCCGGCCTCGTTCACGGCGCCGACCCCCTGGGGTAGGACGCGCGGCCAGGCGACGGAGAAGCGGTAGGCCCGCAGCCCCAGGGAGCGCATCAGGTCCAGGTCGTCGCGGAAGCGGTGATAGTGGTCGCAGGTCACCCCGGGATCGGTGCGATCCTCGATGCGCGCCGGATCGGAGGCGAAGCGGTCCCAGATCGACTCGCCCTTCCCTCCCTCGTGCGCGGCCCCGTCCACCTGGACGGTGGCGGTGGAGCTGCCCCAGGAGAACCCCTCGGGGAAGCGAAGCACGCTGCTCTCGGACATGTTCGGCTCCGGTCCTGGTCCTAGCCCTTGACGGCGCCGGCGGTGGCGCCCTCCATGATTCGGCGGCTGAAGACGAAGTAGAGGAGCAGGGCCGGCACGGCCACCAGCACCATGCAGGCGAACTGCACCGCGTAGTCGGCCGTGTACTGCCCCTGGAAGCGGATGATGGAGTACGGCAGGGTCCGCTTGTCGTCGGTGGCCAGGTAGGTGTTGGCCATGATGAACTCGTTCCAGTTGTTGAGGAAGGTCATCACCCCCACGGTCATGGTGGCGGGCAGGGCCATGGGCGCCACCACGCTCCAGAGGATGCGGGGCCAGGAGGCCCCGTCGATGAGGGCCGCCTCCTCCATCGACCGGGGCAGGGTCTTGAACTGGCCCATGTACACCAGGGTGTTGAACGACAGGGTGAAGGCCACGTAGGGGATGATCAGGGCCAGGTGGGTGTCGACCAGGTGGAAGTAGCCGAACCAGATGAAGTTGGGCAAGAGCGTGGTGTGGATGGGCACGACCATCCCCATGGTGATGGCTGCCAGGCCCACGGCCTTGAGCCGCCACCGCATGCGGGTGATGGCGTAGGCCATGCAGAAGGAGAGGAAGGTGGAGACGACGGTCGAGATCGAGACCACCCACAGGCTGTTCAGCCCGTAGCGCAGGATCTTGCCGTCCCGGAAGGCGCGCAGGTAGTTGTCCCACTGCGGGTGGAGGGGCAGCTTGAGCAGCTCGGGACCGAAGAGGTCGCCCGACTTCTGCAGCGAGTACGAGCCCACCCAGATCAGGGGGAAGAGCTGCGCCACCGCGAAGGCGAGCAGCACGGCGTAGAGCAGCCCCCGGCCGGCGCGCTTGCCCGCGGGGCGGGGAGTGCGACCCGGCCGCGTGAGCAGGGTCGGCGGCGGGCCGCCGATCGGTGGGACCTCGGTCTGCCAGTGCCGCGTCTGGGCGCGAGTGGACATGGCGAGGTCCTAGCTCTCGTCCGGGGCGGTGCGCATCAGCCGTTGCACCAGGAGGGTCAGCCCCACCGAGATGGCCACGAACAGGACCGAGAGCGCGTTGCCGTAGCCGTACTCGCCGGAGACGAAGGCCTTCTGGTACAGGTACACGCTCACGAACTGGGTGAGCTGGCCCGGCCCGCCGCCGGTGGAGAGGAAGATGAGCTCCATCTGCTTCATCGAGGAGATGACGTCGATGACGATCACCGCGGCGATGGCCGGGTAGAGGTAGGGGACGATCACCAGGAGGTAGGTCTGCAGCCAGCTGGCGCCGTCCACCCGGGCCGCCTCCTCGATCTCGCGGGGTACGGTCATGAGCCCGGCGTAGTAGAAGAGCAGCGCCCAGCCAAAGCCCTGCCAGACGATGATGAAGATGACCGCCCAGATGGCGGTGTGGGGGTTGGAGAGCCAGGAGATGGCCAGCGCCTTGAGGCCCACCGCGGCCAGCACCTTGTTCACCAAGCCGTAGGTGGGGTTCATGAGGTTGACCCACATCTTGGCGATGATCACCAGCGAGAGCACCGCCGGGACGAAGTAGATGGTGCGCAGGAAGCGAGAGAGCTTCTGCGAGACGTGGGCCAGGACCGCCGCCAGCGCGAAGGCGAGCGGGTTCTGGACGACGATGGTCACCACCATGAGGAGGAAGGTGTTCCACAGCGACCGCCAGAAGACCGGATCGGCGGTCAGGATCTCCACGTAGTTCTCGAGCCCCACGAACTTGAAGGCCCCGAAGCCGGCCCAGTCGGTGAGGCTGAAGTAGGCGCTGAAGAGCAGCGGCACCAGCATCGAGAAGACCATCACCGCGATCCCCGGCACCACCAGGGCCGCGACCACCGGCTTGCTCTCGAAGGGGCCCTTCACGCGGCGCTCCTCGCTCCCGGGGGCGGCGGGGGCCCCGCGCCCCCGCCGATCCGGGCGGGGCGGGCGGGCCGGATGGCGCTCCGGCCCGTTGCCGCCCCGAAGTGGGCTACCTCTTCGACGCCTTCTCCGCGGCGGCGTCGACCTTCTTGGCGAACTCCTCGGGGGTGATGAGGATGGAGCAGAGCTCGCGCGAGGCGTTCTGGATGTCCTCCTTGAACGCCGGGGTGGAGAGATCGAGGCTGCCGGTGCCCGAGGTGGCCTTGGCGTCGGCGGCGATCTTGAGCAGCGACTTGGCCACCGGCGTGTCGCCGGGGCGCGGGGTGACCCGCTGGGCCGGGAAGGTGGCCTGCCGCTCCCAGGCCAGCACCGGGAACCGCTGGGCGTAGAACTCCAGGTACTTCACGCCCAGGGCCGAGTTCTTGCTGGCGGCGCTCACCACGTAGTTGCCGCCGTACCAGGCCATGAGATCGTCCGGGCCGCCCTTCCCACCGGCCACGGTGGGGAACTTGAAGGCGTCCACGTTGGCCCGGAAGTCGTCGGAGAAGCTCTTGTCCGAGGCCAGGCCCAGTTCCCAGCTGCCCATGAGGAACATGGCGGCCTTGCCCTGCCCGAAGAGGTTCCGGGCGGCGCCGTAGTCGGACACCATCAGGTCCTCCTGGAAGAGGCCGGCCTTGACCATGTCCTGCAGCAGGGTGGCGGCCTTGACGAAGACCGGATCGGTGAACTTCATCTTCCGCTCCAGCGCCTTGCGCCACACGCTGGCGTCGCCGGAGAGCCGGAAGGTCAGGTTGTCGAAGGTGAGGCAGAGCGGCCAGGCGTCCTTGCCGTCGGTGGCCATGGGGATGATCCCCTTGGCCTTGAACTTGGGGATGAGCGCCAGGAGCTCATCGAGGGTGGCGGGCAGCTTGTCGACCCCCGCCTCCTGGAAGAGCTTCTTGTTGTAGTAGATCACCCACAGGTCGGCGGAGACCGGGATGCCGTAGAGCTTGTCGCCGTAGACGTTGGACTCGAGGGCACCGGGCAGGTAGCCGTACTTGGAGAAGGTGGCCTTGTCGAGCGGGACCACGAACTTGCCGTCGACCATGGGCTTCAGCAGGGTCGAGAAGCTCCAGTACTTGAAGACGTCCGGGAGCTGCTTGGCGGTGGCGTAGATCTTGATCTTCTCCTGGTAGGGCTGGTCCGGATAGCTCTCCGTGACGATCTCCACGCCGGGGTTCTGGGCCTTGAACTCGGCGTTGATGGTCTCCACCACGGCGCCCCAGCCGTTGGTGCGGTCGGCGAGATTGTCCCCCATCTTCAGCGTGACCTTGTCGGCCCCCAGCGCCAGCGCCGGGGCCAGGACCAGGGCAGCGAACGGGATTGCGATCCTCTTCATGGTTCCTCCTGGGTGTGACGACGGTGCGGCAGTGTGCCGCCTCGCCCCGGCCACGTGAATGACGCCCGTTCCGGCGGGTTGACGTTTCTTACGAGGAATCGATCGCTTCCCGCGAGGAATGGCGGCCCGGGCGAGGCCCCCGCCGGCCGGATGTTGGCTAGACTGCGCCATGGACCCGCGCCGCCTGCTCGCCGCACTCCCCCTGCTCCTCGCCTGCGACGCCTGCGACGCCGGCCGCGCGCCGCCCACCGCCCCTCCCCCGCCGCCCGCGCCGGCCGCCGAGGCGCCCGCGGCCACGCCGGCTCCCGGCGCTGCGCCGGCCCCGGCCGCGGGGCCGCCGCAGCCGCCGGTCCCGCCCCAGGCGGAGCCCGCCGCCGCGCTCGTCCGGGAGGTGCTGGCTCTCCAGCCGGGCGATGCCGACCTGCCGCTGCCGGCCGAGGGCGAGGCCGCGGTCGACCCCTCCAGCTCCTTCAGGGTGGTCCTGTCCGCCCCCAGCAAGGACGCACGCTTGGCCCTGCTCGACGCCTCGGACGCGGCGGTGCCGGCGGTCGCCACCACGGAGGTCGGCCAGGGGACCGTCCTCGCCCTGGCCCCCTCGGCGCCGCTCGTCCCCGGGGCCCGCTACCGGCTGCGCCTCGACGGCGCCGTGGGCCGGGAGCTACACGCCGGCGAGCGCCCCTTCCTCCCCGCCTCCTGGGAGCTGCGGGCCGCCGGCCAGCCGCCCCCGACCGCCCGCCCCCCGCACCGGGCCAAGCTGCGCCACCGCTGACCTTCAGCCCGTCGCGTCCCGCGAGGCGCGCGCCAGCTCGCCCAGCACCGCCCGGTCGGCCTCGAGGAAGTCGTAGCCGGCCAGCTCTCCCTCCTCGGCCCAGGCGATCTCGGCCACGCCCAGCGGCCGGGGAGCTGCACCGGGCGGGAGCCGGCCAGCATAGAAGGCCAGCTCCACCTCCAGCTCGGGGTAGCGGTGGTGGTGGCGCAGGAGGAGCGGTCCGACCTCCAGATCGCAGCCGAGCTCCTCGGCGATCTCCCGCCGGAGCGCGTCGGCCTCGCCCTCGCCCGCCTCCACCTTGCCGCCGGGGAACTCCCACTGGCCGGGCCGGCCGGGCCGGTCCGGCCGCCGCGTGAGCAGCAGCGCCTCGGCCCGCCGCACCACCGCGGCCACGACGCGGACCCGCGTCACCGCAGGTCGAGGGCGTAGAGGTAGCCCCCGTTCGACAGGACGTAGACCCGGCCGCCGTCCACCGCCGGCTCGCCCGCGACCCCCGAGCCGCCGTCGAAGGTCCGCAGGGTGCGACCGGTGGAGGGCTCGACGAAGTGCAGGCCCCCGTCGTGGGCCGGCACCAGCAACCACCGCCCGGCGAAGACCGGCGCCGCGCCGGGCGCTCCGCGGAGCGGCACCGTCCAGGCCGCGGCGCCCGTCGTCGGCGCGAGCCCGATCAGCTGGGTGGCGCTCTCCCCCACCACCATCCCCTTGCCGACCACCACCCGGGAGAGGTTGGGCGCGTGGAACGTCCAGACCGGCAGGCCGGTGGTCGGATCGAGGGCCTCCAGCGCGCCGGAGTAGGCCGCGGCGTAGAGGCGGTCGCCGTCCAGGAACAGGCCGTCGACGTCGGTGTACTCGCCGGGCGGTGCCACCGGCCGCTCCCACCGCACCTGGCCGTTGGCGGCGTCCAGGGCCGCCACGTAGCCGTCGGAGTAGCCCCCGAAGACGACGTCGCGCCAGGCCAGGGCCCGCGCCGCCCCGCGGACCGTGAAGCCGCGGTCGATGCCCCGGGCCTCGCGCCGGTGGATCCACTTCCACTCGCCGGTGGCCGCGTCGAGCGCGAAGAGCGTGTCCTGGAGGCTCATGACGTAGACGGACCCGCCGGCCACGGTGGGCTTGGTGCCCATCTCCTCGCGGGCGTCATAGGTCCAGCGCCGTTTCCCGTCGGCCAGCGAGAGGGCGTAGACGCGACCATCGCTCGAGCCCACGTAGACGGTGCCGCCGTCGATGGTGGGCGGCCCGGGGAAGGCTCCGCCGGTCAGGAACTCCCAGGCCAGCTGGCCGTCGGGCCGGAAGGCGTGCAGCCAGCCGTCGCGCGTGCCGCAGACGACGATGCCGCTGGCGTGGTCGACGGCCGCCCCGCCCTCCTCCAGGGGGTAGACGTCGGAGGTATCGGTGAGCGGGCGGCGCCAGGCCACGCCGTAGAGCGCCAGCGGCGCGGGCGGAAGCCGGGTGTTCAGCCCCTCGGCCGACGGCGCCGAGCCGAGGAGCAGCGCCAGCGCCAGTGCCGTCATCCCTACTTGGCCCCGAGGTCCGCGAGCCGCTGCGCCGCCAGCCCGGCCAGGGTCGAGTCCTTGTGGGCCTCGCCGAACTTGGCGAGGAGCTGCCGGGCCTCGTCCTTCTTGCCGGCGGCGGCGAGCACGCGCGCCCGCTCCAGATCGGCGTGGTCGGCGAAGCCGGGCACCTCCTTGGCCAGGCGCTCGTAGGCCGCGGCAGCGCCGGCCAGGTCGCCCTTGGCCTCGGCCACCAGCCCCAGGCCGTCGAGGGCTCCGAAGCGGAGCG
This sequence comes from Anaeromyxobacter sp., assembly GCA_035541675.1. Taxonomy (GTDB): domain Bacteria; phylum Myxococcota; class Myxococcia; order Myxococcales; family Anaeromyxobacteraceae; genus Anaeromyxobacter. Next base: position 28,851 of record DATKMW010000123.1, read on the forward strand.
AGTCGTCCTTGCTGGCGGTGCGCAGGAAGGCCTCGTAGCCCGCGGCGGCCCCGTCCCAGTCCTTCAGGGCGTAGAGGGCGTCGGCCTTGACCAGGAGGGCCAGCGCCGCTCCGCTGCCCCCGTGCTCCGCCACCACCCGATCGGCCTCGGCGACGATGGCCTTCTGCTTGGCCTCGTCGGTGGGGAAGGTCTTGTAGGTCGCGCCCTCGGGGGCCTTGGCCAGGACCGGCGAGGCCACGGTCTCGAGCAGCGCGGAGGTGGCGGTCCCCACCGCCTCGGCGCGGCTCGCCTGGATGGTCGCCACCACGGCCACCACCAGCACCACCACCACCACGGCGCCCCCGATCAGGGCCACCTGCTTCTTGCGGGCCGCGACCCAGGCCGCCGCCTGGTTGGCCACGACCTGGAACCGGTCGGGCTCCCGCATGTCCTTGCGGGACATCACGCTGCCGTTGACCATGGCACCTCTTCCGGCGTCCAACCGCCGTGAATTCCGTAGAAAAACCGGGCCAATCTAGGCGGCCGCCCGGGCCCCGTCAAGCGAAAGCCAGGCGGGCGCCCGGGGGCCGGGGAGCGGCCGTCAGCGCCGCCCCCGCGGAGCCCCCCTGCGGCGCCGCTGGCGCTCCCGGAAGGCGATGCGCAACGGGACCTCCAGGCCGAAGGCCTCCCGCATGCGGTTCTCCACGTACCTCCGGTACGGCTCCCCGATCGCCTCGGGGCGGTTGCACTGGATGACGAAGGTGGGTGGCGCGTAGGCCACCTGGGCGGCGTAGTAGAGCTTCACCGGGCGGCCGTGCGCAAGCGGCGCCGGGTGCTCCTCCTGCAGCCCCTCCACCAGGTCGTTGAGCTCGCGGGTGGGGAGGCGGGCCCGGTACTGGTCGCAGAGCCTCGCCGCCTCCTCCAGGACCCGCCGCACCCCTCGCCCCTCCCGGGCGGCGACGAAGACGAACGGAGCGTAGGCGACGAAGGGCAGCCGCTTGAGCAGCTCGGCGCGATACCACTCGCGGGTCGCTCCGGCCTTCTCGGCCAGGTCCCACTTGTTCACCACCACGAGGAGCGCCTTGCCCTTCTCCGCCACCAGCCCCAGGAGGCGCGCGTCCTGCTCCACCCCCGCCTCCCCGGCGTCGAGGAGGCAAGCCACCACCTCGGCCCGATCCATGGCCTTCATGGCCCGGACCACGGAGTAGACCTCCACGTCCTGGGCGATGGAGCGCTTGCGCCGGATGCCGGCGGTGTCGGTCACCACGAAGCGCCGCCCGCCGTGGGTCAGGGTCGAGTCGATGGCGTCGCGAGTCGTGCCGGGGACCTCCGACACCACCAGCCGCTCCTCGCCCAGCAGCGCGTTGACGAGCGTGCTCTTCCCCACGTTGGGGCGCCCCACCACCGCCAGCCGGACGTCTCCGCGCGGCCGGTCGTCCTCGACCACGGCCTGCGGCTCCTCCGCCTCCTCCGGCCGCGGCGCGGCCCGGGGCAGGTTCAGCCCCCGCACCACCGCGTCCAGGAGGTCCCCCACCCCCCGGCCGTGCTCGGCCGAGACGGTGTGCACCTCCCCGAACCCCAGCTCGTGGAACTCCGCCAGCGGGATCTCCTCCTCGGTGCGGGGACCGTCGACCTTGTTCACCGCCACGAAGAGCGGCTTCCCGGCGCGCCGCAGGATCTCGGCCAGGGTCCGGTCGACGCTGGTGAGCCCCTCGCGCCCGTCCACCAGGAGCACCACCGCCGCGGCCTCGTCCACGGCCAGCTGGGCCTGGCGACGGACCAGGGACATGAGCCCGTCCTTCGACCCCGGCTCGAAGCCGCCCGTGTCCACCACCGACAGCGGCCGCCCGTCCCACTCCACGTCGGCGTAGTTCCGGTCGCGGGTCACCCCGGGCACGTCCTCGACGATGGCCGCCCGGCGCCCGGCCAGCCGGTTGAAGAGCGTGGACTTGCCCACGTTGGGCCGTCCCACCAGCGCCACCAGCGGCCGCGGGCCCGCCTCGCTCATAGCCCGAGCCTCCTCAGGCTCGCCTCGCGCTCGCTCCAGCGCTCGTCCACCCGCACGTGGAGCGCCAGGAAGACCCTGCAGCCGAAGAGGCGCTCCAGCCCCTGCCGCGCCTGGGTGCCGACCTGCTTGAGGAGCGAGCCGCTCCGCCCGATGACGATGGCCTTCTGGGACTCGCGCTCGACGCAGATGGAGGCGGCGATGCGCAGCAGGCCCCCGCCCTCGCGCCGCCCCGTCTCGTCGAACTCCTCCACCTCGACGGCGGTGGCGTAGGGGATCTCCTGGCGCGTGCGGAGCACCAGCTGCTCCCGGACGTACTCGGCGGCCAGCTGCCGCTCGGCCTGGTCGGTGAGCACGTCGGGCGGGAAGAGCGGCGACTCGGCCTCGGGCAGCGCCGAGGAGAGGACGGCCAGGAGCCGGTCCACGTTCTCGCCGGTGAGGGCGGAGAACGGCACCACCTCCCGCCAGGGGTGGAGACCGCGGTAGGCGTCGATGACTGGCAGGAGGGTGGGGCGCGGGGCCCGGTCCATCTTGTTCACGCCCAGCACGGCGGGGCGGCCGGACCGGGCCACCTCCTGGATGGCCCAGCGGGTGGCCTCCCCCACCTCCACGCGCCCGCCGGGGCCGGTGCCGGCCTCGACCAGGAGCAGCACCACCTCCACCTCCCGCAGCGTCCGCAGCGCCGTCTCCACCATGTGGCGGTTCAGGGCCCCCTTGGCGCGGTGCAGGCCCGGGGTGTCGAAGAAGGCCAGCTGTGCGCCGGGGAGATTGTGGACGCCGAGGATGCGGCTGCGGGTGGTTTGCGGGCGCGGGGAGACGATGGCCACGTGCTCGCCCAGGATGCGGTTGAGCAGCGTGGACTTGCCCACGTTGGGCCGGCCGACGATGGCCACGAAGCCGGCGCGGAAGGTGGTCTGGTCCTTGTGAGGCATGAGGTGATCGCGCGGCCCCTTTGCCGCGCCCCTGTGCGAACGCAGGCCCGGGTTCGTCCGGGCTCGCGCTCGAAGTCGTGCACGCCCCCGGGGTGGGGGTCAAGCGGTCGCCCTGCTCAGGGCAGCGCGCCGCGGGTGATGACCACCTGCTCCAGCTTGACCCGGGCGTTCCCGGCGCGGGCGATCTTGGCCACCAGGTCCAGCCCCTTCACCACCTCGCCGAAGATGGTGTGCCCGCGGTTGAGGTGCGGGGTGGGAACCTCGGTGACGAAGAACTGCGAGCCGTTGGTGTTGGGCCCGGCGTTGGCCATGGCCAGGAGGCCCGGCCGGTCGAACTTGTTGTCGGGACCGATCTCGTCCTCGAAGCGGTATCCGGGGCCGCCCGTGCCGTTGCCCAAGGGGTCGCCCCCCTGGATCATGAACTCGGGGATGACCCGGTGGAAGAGGGTGCCGTCGTAGAGCGGCCGCTTCACCGCCTGGCCGCCGCGCGGCTCCTTCCACTCCTTGGACCCCTCGGCCAGCCCGACGAAGTTGGCCACCGTCTTCGGGGCCTTGTCCGGCATGAGCTTCACCACGATGTCGCCCAGGCTCGTCTTGAGCGTGGCGTGCAGGAGTTCGGCCATGGCTTCCTTTCAGCGGCCCGCGCCGGGCCGGCGGTGGCGACCGCCCCGCCTCCGGCTCACTGGCAGGTGGGGGGCGTGCTGCTGATGATGACGTGGACCAGCTTCGTCTGGGAGTTCCCCGCGTGGGCGATCTTGCCCACCAGATCGCAGCCGCACACGCCCTCGCCGAAGCGGGTGTACCCGCAGACCCCGGAGCGCGAGGTGCAGGCGCGCGGCTCGAGCTGGGGCACGCGGTCGGCGAACCCCTCGGTGATGAAGAACTGCGAGCCGTTGGTGTCGGGCCCGGCGTTGGCCATGGCCAGCACGCACGGCTTCTCGAAGAGCTTGGTCCCGGGCGGGGGGAGCTCGTCGTCGAAGGTGTAGCCGGGACCGGAGATCCCGAACTGGATTCCCTTGGCCGAGGAGGCGCCCAGGGGGGCGTCGCGGGTGGCGGGGTCGCCGCCCTGGATCATGAAGCCGGAGATGACCCGATGGAAGAGTGTGCCGTCGAAGTAGGCGGCCTTGCGGTTCGCGCCGGTGAGCGGGTCCCGGAACTCCTTCTTGCCGGTGGCCAGGTCCACGAAGTTCGCCACGGTCTTGGGCGCCTCGCCGGGCAGGAGCCGCACGCCGATCTTCCCTCGCGAAGTCTCGAAGACGGCGTAGAGGTCCTTCCCCGCGCCCTTCGGGGCGGCGGCCTGCGGCTTCGGGGGTGTGTCCGCGGCACGGGTCGGCGAGCCGGCGAGGAGTAGGGCCAGGGCGCTCCCGGCCAGGGCGAGTCGAATCATGACGCGGCATGCTAGCCGCGCTCCCGGGGGTGGGCAAATGGAAAGACCGCCCCAACTTGTGCGGGCGTGAGGCCCTCTCCCCCGTGCTACCACCGGGGCCGGAGAACCACCCCCTGCTCCCCGGAACGCCCAGCCGGACCGCGCTCGGCGCGGCCCTGTACCGCGCCGCCCACCAGCTGGTGGACCGGCCCCCGGTCCTCGACGACCCGCTCTCGCTGGCCATCGTCGGCGAGGAGGCCGCGCGCGCGCTGCGCGCCGGGGCGGACCCGAGGACCGGCCCGGCCGCATCGGCCCTGCGGGCGTTCGTGGCCCTGCGCAGCCGCTACGCCGAGGACGCCTTCGCCGGGGCGCACCGGCGCGGCGTGCACCAGTGCGTGATCCTCGGGGCCGGCCTCGACACCTACGCCTACCGCTGCCGGCTCGAGGGGGCGCGCCTCTTCGAGGTCGACCACCCTGCCACCCAGTCCTGGAAGCGGCAGCGGCTCGCGGCGGCGGCGATCCCGGTGCCGGCCAGCGTGGCCTTCGTGGCGGTGGACCTGGAGCGGGAGGCCCCGTGGGAAGCGCTGGCCCGCGCCGGCCTGGCGCGCTCGGCGCCGGCCTTCGTCGCCTGGCTGGGGGTGACGCCCTACCTCTCGCGCGAGGCCATCGCCGGGGTTCTCGGGGGCGTCGCCCGGGATCTCCCGGCGGGCAGCGAGCTCGCCTTCGACTTCGCCGCGCCCGCGGCCGACGCCAGCCGGGCGGCCTTCGCCGCCCGGGTGGAATCGGCCGGCGAGCCGCTCCGCAGCACGCTCGAGCCAGGCGAGGTGGAGGGCCTGCTCTGCAGCGCCGGCCTCAAGGTCCTGGAGATCGCGAACGCGGCCGTGCTCACGGCCCGCTACCTCTCCGGGCGCGCGGACGGGCTCGCGCTGCGGGGCGGCCACCTCGCCCTCGCGCGCCGCCCTGCCGGCGGGGCCTAGGGGCCTTGCGGCGCGCCGGCTTCGGGGTGGCCTTCCTGCGGGTGCGGGCAGTCCGCGCCTTCCTGGCTGGCGGCGGGCTGGGCGCGGGCTCCGGCGTCGCCCCATCGGCCGAGGGGGGCGGGGCGGCGATGGCCTCCGGCGGCAGGGGGGAGGCCGGGGCCTCCGGGCCCGGGGCGGTTTCCGCGCCGGGGAGCCCCTCCCCGGGCGCGCCCGCCCCGGCGGGCCGCCGCGCCAGGGCCTCCAGGGCGATCTTGGCCGCGGCCTGCTCGGCGTCCTTCTTGGAGCGGCCGGTCCCCCGGCCCAGCACCTCGCCGCGCAGGTCGGTCTCGACCTCGAAGGTCTTGGAGTGGTCCGGCCCCTGCTCGGCCACCACCTTGTAGCGCGGGGTGGAGCGGAACCGGCTCTGCGCCAGCTCCTGCAGCTGGGTCTTGAAGTCGCGGTCGAGCGTCCCGGCGCTGGCCCGGGCGAAGGCCTCCCCCAGGAACCGGTCCACGATGCCCAGCACCGGCCCCAGCCCGGCCTCGAGGAACACCGCCGCCACCACCGCCTCCATGGCGTCCGCGAGCAGCGATGCCTTCTGGCGCCCGCCGGTCAGCTCCTCTCCCCGCCCCAGCCGTAGCAGCTGGCCGAGGTCCAGGGCCCGGGCCATGGCGCACAGCCCGGGCTCGTCCACCACCGCGGCGCGCATCTTGGACAGCTCGCCCTCCCGGGCGCCCGGGAAGCGTTCCATGAGGCGGTGCGAGACCGCCAGGTCGATGACCGCGTCGCCCAGGAACTCCAGCCGCTCGTTGTCGACCAGGCGGGCCACCTCGCGGTGCTCGTTCACGTAGGACTTGTGGGTCAGGGCGGCCAGGGCGGTCTCGCGGTCGGCGAGCCGCAGCCCCAGCCGCCCCTCCAGCTCGGCCACCGCGTCGCCCTGGCACGAAGGACCCGGGGCTGGCGCCGCCTGCTCCTCGCTCATCACCCTACCCTCGGCACGCCGATCCGCCGCCTCAGTAGGCGGCGGCCTCCGGCACGAAGTTGGCGACCAGGATGGCGGTGGCCATGCGGCGCGGCGCGCCGATGGGCTGCCGGTTCCGGTCGAGCTGCCGGTAGATGACGTTCCCGTCCTGGAGCTGGTCGATGTGGACGAGCAGGCACCAACCGCCACGCTCGCGGGTGAAGACCGCCTCGAAGTCGGCGCGCTTGAGCACCCGGGCCGCTCCGTAGGGACGGCCGTCGATGTCGGTCCCCACGTAGCGGACCTCGTCCTGGCCGGACTCCTCCACCACCACGTTCATCACCCACACCTCGCCGGCGTGGGGGAGCAGGTGGCCCGGCACCTCCTCGCCCGCCGGCGCCGCCCCTGCCCCGGCGGCCCGGTCCTCGGGGAGCTCCAGCGCCAGCGCCACCACCCGCTGGACCCCGGGGAAGCCCTCCAGCTCGAACCGATCGGCCCAGACGTCGCCGCTCGGGCCGATGACCCGGCCGCGGAAGCTCGTCCCCATCTCGCGGGTGGCCACGAAGCGGTAGCGGGTGTTGGACGCCTCGAACTCCTGCACCAGCTCCACCGCGACATTGGGGGCCAGGATCGACTCCGGTCCGAAGGCCGCCACCAGCGCACCGAGGGTGGCGGCGTTGCGCGGGGGCGGCATGGCCCGCAGCTCGCCGCCGCCGGGCGGCGGCTGCACCGGCCGCGGCGGGGTGGCAGCCGGGCCGGACATGCGCGGCACGCCGTTCACCAGGAAGATCTCCAGGTCGGTGACCGAGGCGTGCTCGGCCAGCGACAGCGGCGGGAAGTCGGCCGCCACCTCGAAGGGCCTGCCCCCCACCGGCGCGACCCGGGAGACCCGTACCCCCTCGGGCGTGCCCAGGATCTCGAAGGCGTGGGTGGCGGTCTTGAGGACGGCGCGCACCGCCAGCCGCTCCGGATCCACCGCGGCCTCGAGCCGCAGCGCCCTCATCCGGGCAGCCACGTCCTGCAGGGCCGCGCCCCGGCGGGCCAGGCCGATGGCCAAGGCCTGCTCCAGGCTGGCCACCCGGTCGTGCTCGTAGAAGTTCACCGCGCCCAGCGAGGAGAGCGGCGCCTCCGGGAAGCGCAGCCGGTCGTGCCCGTCGACCAGGAAGCGGGCCCGGGCGATGGACTGGCCCGTGGCGGGATGGACCACCCGCCCGCTGAAGACCAGCTCGCCCTCCAGGGTCTCGCGATCCGGCCCCAGCCGGACGGCCACGCCCATGGCCGAGAGCTTGCGGGAGGCGATCTGGTTGAGCCGCTCCCGCGGGATCCTCCCGATGATGGTGTGTTCGCCCTCTGGCATGCGCTCGGATCGGGGCCGCCGGCCCCGATCCGGACCGGGAGCGCCTCCGCCGACGACAGAGTACCTCAGAACCCCGCCGGAGATGGCGGTCGGTCGTGCCGACGATCGCGCCTTCGCCGCACCCGCCTCGCGCGGGTGCGATCGAGGGGCTTCCCTCCGGAGGCAGGGGAGCGTATGTGTCTCTCACCATACGCGGGAGCTCGATTCACGGGCTGAGAGGGCGGCGCCGCCGCCGACCGCACGAACCTGTCGGGTAATGCCGGCGTAGGGAGGATGGATGTCCACGGCCGACCCCATCAGCTTCGCCTCCACCGAGGCGCCGGTCACGCTGCTCGATGACCCACCGCGACCGCTGGGCTTCTGGGATCAGGTCGCCCTGTGGGGGAACCTCGGCATCACCCTCACCATCCCTGTCGCGGCGGTGTTCGTGCTGCATCCGGTCCCCGAGCTGCCGCCCCTCACGCTCGGGGCCGCGGTCGTGGCCATCGTCTTCGGGACCGCGCTCGGCTCGACGCTGCTCGCGCTCTCGGCCGTCCCCGGCGCCGAGACCGGCGCGCCGGCCATGGTGATCCTGCGCGGCCTGCTGGGGCTCCGCGGCTCCTGGGTGCCCACCGCGCTCAACGTGGCGCAGTGCGTCGGCTGGGCGGCGGTGGAGATCTTCGTCATCGCCGAGGGGGCCTCCAAGATCGTCTCCGGCGTTCCGCGCCCGGCCTTCGTCCTGGCGGCGGGCGCCTCGGCCACCGCGCTGGCGCTCTACCCGCTCGGCTTCGTGCGCACGCTCCGCCGGTACGCGGTGTGGCTGGTCCTGGCTAGCACCGCCTACCTGTTCTTCCAGGTGGCACGCCACGGCCTGGTGCCGCCGGTGCACGGGTCCTGGCAGGGGTTCTGGCTGGCGGTGGACGTGGTGGTGGCGCTGCCCATCTCCTGGGCGCCGCTCTCCGCCGACTACGCTCGGCACTCGCGGACGCCCGGCGCCGCCTTCGGCGGCACGCTCTCGGGCTTCGCCCCGGCCGCCGTCGTCTACTTCCTGCTCGGGGTCCTGGCGGTGTCGGCCATCCCCCAGGCCAGCGCCGACCCCATCGGCGCCCTGCTGGCGGTGCCGGCGGGGGTGCTGGCGGTGGCCATCCTGGTCCTGGACGAGCTCGACGAGGCCTTCGCCAACTTGTACTCGACCGCGCTCTCCGCCCAGAACGTCCGCCCCACCCTCGATCGCCGGGCCGTGGCGGTCGGGGTCGGGGTCGTGGCCACCGCCTTGGCGCTGGCCACGGACATGACCCAGTACGAGAACTTCCTGCTGCTCATCGGCTCGGTCTTCGTCCCGCTCCTGGCCGTGCTGCTGGTCGACTACTTCCTGCTGCGCCGCCGCACCTGGGACGTCCGCGCCGGGGCCCCGGAGCGCCCCGGCATGGCGCTCCCCTGGCTGGTCGGGTTCGTCGCCTACCAGCTGCTCAATCCCGGGTCGGTGCCCGGCTGGTCGGAGGGGTGGCGTCGCGCGCAGGCGGCGCTCCACCTGGCCCAGCCGGTCCGGCTGTCCGCGTCGATCACCTCCTTCGCCGTGGCCGCGGCGGCCACCCTGCTCCTCGCCCCGCTGGAGCGGCGGGCCCGCGGCGCGGGGGGGAAGGCCTGACCGTGCGCGTCGCGCTCACCATCGCCGGCTCGGACTCCGGCGGCGGCGCCGGCATCCAGGCCGACCTGCGCACCTTCGCCGCGCACCGGCTGCACGGCGCCTCCGCCGTCACCGCCGTCACCGCGCAGAACTCGGTGGCCGTGACCGCCTGGACCGCCATCGCCCCCGAGCTGGTCGTGGCCCAGCTGGAGGCGGTGGCCACCGACATGCGCGTGGCGGCCACCAAGACCGGCATGCTCGGGAACGCCGCCGTGGTGGAGGCGGTGGCCGCGGCGGCCGGCCGGCTGGCGCTGGGCCCGCTGGTGGTGGACCCGGTGATGGTCGCCAAGAGCGGCGATCCGCTGGTGGACCGCTCCGCCCAGCGGGCCTACCTGGAGTTGCTGGTGCCGCGGGCCACCCTCCTCACCCCCAACCTCCACGAGGCGGGCGCCTTCCTGGGGCGTCCGGTGCGCGGGCTCGACGACATGCGGACCGCGGCCCGCGACCTCCTCTCCCTGGGGGCCGCGGCGGTGCTGGTCAAGGGCGGCGCGCTCGAGTCGGGCGAGGCGGTCGACGTCTTCTGCGACGGGCGGGGCGTGGTCGAGCTGAGCGGGCCGCGGATCGACACCCGCAACGTGCACGGCGCCGGCTGCACGCTCTCGGCCGCCATCTGCGCCCGCCTGGCGCTGGGAGGCGAGATCCTGGAGGCGATCCGGGGGGCGAAGGCCTGGCTCACCGAGGGGCTGCGCCGCTCCTACACGGTCGGCCGAGGGCGCGGACCCGTGAATCACCTGCACGAGTGGGACGAGGCCGCCGAGCCTGGCGCGGCGGCGCCGCCCCGGCGGACCCTGGGCGGCGGCCGGGCCTAGCAGCTAGCGCAGGGACTTGAACGCGCTCCGACCGGCGTAGCGCGCGGTGGCGCCCAGCTCCTCCTCGATGCGGAGCAGCTGGTTGTACTTGGCGATGCGGTCGGTGCGCGAGGCCGAGCCGGTCTTGATCTGGCCGCAGTCGCAGGCCACCGCCAGGTCGGCGATGGTGGTG
>DATKMW010000124.1:0-10186 GCA_035541675.1 Anaeromyxobacter sp.
CCCAGGATGACGAGGTAGAGGATGGGCAGCAGCACCGCCGAGAGGAGCGAGGCGGGGTTGCGCAGGATGCGCAGCAGGTCGCGCAGCATCACCGCCCAGATCTTCACGTGAACCTCCGGGGCGGGCCGCGCCGGGCCGGCCCCTCCTCGCGGAGGGAGCGGCCGGTGAAGTGGATGAAGACGTCCTCCAGGCTGATGCGGGAGACGCTGGCCGCGCCCACCTCCACCCCCCGGTGGCGGAGCGCGTCGAGGACGCGGGGGAGGAGGACGGCGCCGCCGTCGCTCGTCACCCGCAGGAGCGTTCCCACCCGCTCCACGGCCCGGACGCCGGGCAGCGCCCGGAGCGGCTCGAGATCCTCCTCGGAGGCCGGGTGGCCCAGGGTGAGCTCCAGGGTGTCGCTCCCGGGCACGGTGGACCTGAGCTCCTGGGGCGTGCCCAGCGCCACCACCTTGCCGTTGTCGATGATGGCCACCCGGTTGCAGAGGGCCTCGGCCTCGTCGAGGTAGTGGGTGGTGAGCGAGATGGTGATCTCCTCGCCCTTGCGCAGGTCGCCGAGCAGCTCCCAGATCACCCGCCGGCTCTGGGGGTCGAGGCCGATGGTGGGCTCGTCGAGGAAGAGGACCCGGGGCTTGTGGATGAGGCCGCGGGCGATCTCCAGCCGGCGGCGCATGCCGCCGGAGTAGGTCCGGACCAGGCTGGCCTTCCGGTCCCACAGGCCCACCCGCCGGAGCAGCTCCTCGATGCGGGAGCGGCGCCGGGATCGGGGCACCTCGAAGAAGCGGGCGTAGATGTCCAGGTTCTCCCAGCCGGTGAGGTCGAGATCGGAGGTGAGGGCCTGGGGCACAACCCCCAGCGCCCGCCGGGCCCGGTCGGGCTCCTTCCGCACGTTCACGCCGGCCACGAAGGCCTCGCCCTCGGTGGGGGGGATGAGCCCGCACAGGATCCGCACCAGGGTGGTCTTCCCCGCGCCGTTGGGGCCCAGCAGGCCGAAGAGCTCGCCCTCCTGCACCAGGAGGTCCACCCCGTCCACCGCGGTCAGCTCGCCGAACCGCTTCACCACGCCGCGGGTGACGATGGCGTAGCCCTCCTCCTCGGGGCGGAGGCCGTCCTTGCCGTGACGGTGGTGGAGGCCGCTCACCGCGCCGCCCCGGGGGCCGGGCCGGCCGGGGCCAGGCGCACCTCGGCGGTCATGCCGGGGCGGAGGTCCGGGCCCGGGTCGCCGCCGTCGGAGAGCGCCACCCGCACGCGGAAGGTGCGCAGGTCCGGACGCCCCCGCTTCACGTCGCGGTTCAGGGCGAAGTCGCCCTCGGCGCCGACCTCGATGACACGACCGTGGAAGGTCCGGCCCGGGAGGGCGGTGAAGCTGATCTCCGCCGCCGCGCCGGGGCGAAGGCCGGAGAGCTCCTCCTCTCCCACGTCGAGGCGCACCCACATGCGCCCGCGGTCCTCGACGGTCACCACCGGCGTTCCCGGCGCGGCCCACTCGCCCTCCTCCAGGTCGCGGGTCACCACCAGCCCGTCGAAGGGGGCGAGGACCTGGGCCTGGGCGAGCTGGACCTCGGCGAGGTGCACCGCGGTCTCGGCCACCGCCACCCGGGCCCGGGCGGAGGCGGCGGCCGCCTCCTGCGCCCCGACCCGGCCCAGGGCGGTGGCCTGCCCGGCGGTGAGCGCGTCCAGCGCGGCCCGGGCCTCGCCCAGCCGGGCCCGCGCGGCGTCGAGCTGCTGCGAGGAGGCGGCGTCGCCGCTGGCCAGGGCCTCGATGCGGGTGAAGTTGGCCTGGGCCTCGTCGAGGGTGGCCCGCGCCCGGGCCGCCTCCGCGCCGGCGCCGGCCACGCCGGGGCGGGTGGCCCGGAGGTTGGCCTCGGCCTCGGCGAGCGCCTGGTGGGCCTGGGTGAGGCCGGCCCGGGCCTGGGAGAGCACCGCCTCCCGCTCGCTCGCGTCGAGGCGGGCCAGGACCTGGCCCTTCCTCACCAGGTCGCCCTCCCGCACCAGCACCGCCTCCACCCGGCCGGCCACCTGAGCGGCCACCTGGGCCTGGGGGGCGTCGAGGAAGCCGGCGCGGGGTACCGGACCACCGCCGCGGCAGGCGAGGAGGAGCGCCACCGGGGCGAGCGCCGGGAGGAGGCTGTGCAGGCGACGGGCGGGGAAGGTCACGGTCCTCTCCGGGTGGTGCGGTGCGGGGGGAGCTCCGCCGCCGGCGCGGCGGCCGGCTCCGGCTCGCCCTCCAGCTCGGCCACGACCGCCTCCAGCGCCTCGGCCAGGGCCAGGCGGGTGGCGGGGCGCAGTGCGCGGAGCACCTCCTCGATGTCCCGCAGGCGCAGCTCGCCGAAGCGCTCGAGGAAGCGCAGCCCCGCCGGGCGGATCGAGACGCGGCGCACCCGACGGTCGAGGGCCAGCTCGGCGCGGGCGACCAGCTCTCCCTCGACCAGCCGCTCCACCAGCTGGCTGGTGGCGGGCAGGGAGAGCTTGAGCCGGGTGGAGAGCTCGGTGACCGAGGCCGGGGCGCGGCGCAGGGCGAAGAGGGCCATGATCTGCGGGAGGCTGAGCCCGCTCTCGTGCATGAGGCGGGTGCTCTCGCCGGAGCTGCGGCGGGCCACCAGGGCGATGAGGCGCTGGACCAGCGGTGCGGGGTCGGCCGGGGGGGTCACCGGCGGCACATGCTATTCGATCGGCGAAATGGTTTCAAGTACGAAACCATTTCGCCGACCGGACTGCCTCGCCGAGGCCCGGCCCCCCGGGGGGAGGGCCCCGCCGGCAGGCGCTCACTGGCTCCAGGCCTGGAGCCGCTCCGCCGACTTGAGGACCGCGTCCCGGCCGGCGATCTCCAGGGTGGTGGGGCCGTCGAAGCCGGCGGTGCGGAGCGCATCCACCACCTTGCGGATGCCGACCACGCCGTCGCCCACCGGGATGCCGCCCATGCCGCAGCCGAACTGCTTGCCGCGCTGGGCCGTCATCTCCGCGGGCATGTCCTTCCAGTGCACGTGGCGGATCCGCTTGCCGAAGGCCTTCACGTAGGCCACCGGGTCGCCGCCGCCCAGCCAGGAGTTCCCGGTGTCGAGGTTCACGCCCAGGGTCTTCTCGTGGCCCAGGCGGTCGAGGAGCAGGGTCAGCTGCCCCAGGTCGTCGGTGACCATCCCGTGCGGCTCGAGCAGCAGCTCGATGCCCAGCTCCTCCGCCCAGGCGATGGGCGTCTGCAGCCGCTCCTCCAGGAGGAAGAGGCGCTGCTCCTTGGTGAGGGCGTGACCCCAGGCGGTCCTGGGCTCGCCCTCGGCGGTGATCACCTGCTTCACCCCCAGGTGGTGGGCCAGGCGGATGGCCTTGATCACCTGGGGGGTGCCGTACAGCGCCGGGCTGGACGGGTCGAGCAGGTTGGCGTGGGCGCAGACGCTGGTCAGGGTCAGCCCGTTGCTCTGGGCCATGCCGCGCACGGCGCCGGGCAGGTCGTCGAGGCTGGCGGTGGCGGCGAAGCCGTACTCGACGCCCAGCGCGCCGCCGTCGTGGTTGTCGGTGACGTCGGCGTAGCGGAAGCCCATCTCGCGGATGAGCTGGAACTGTCGCTCGAGCGGGCTGAAGGGCTCGACGAGCGCGAAGCAGCCGATGATCATGATCGTCCTCCTCCGGGGCGCGAGGGGCGCGGCCGGGATTCCGGGGGAAGCCTGGCGTGGCCGGGCCCGCCGGTCTTGCACGAAAGACCAGCGGTAGGAAGTGAACGTCGGCGGCCGGGTCCCAGGGCACCGCCGGGAGGAAGGGGACTCTCCTCACGCCGCCGTGCGCCGGGTCGCCTCGAGGTCCAGGATGACCGAGCGCGACGCGGGCCGGATGCGCTCCACCTCGCCCGGACGGGCGGGTGATGGGCGGGTTCCCGCACGCCGATCGCGGAGGCTGCCTCGCGGATGGCCGCCCTAGGAACGGGCCGGGCCTCGAGCCCGGTACTGGCGGGGGCTCAGGCCCTGATCGCGGCGGAAGCGGGTGGCGAAGTACTGGCTCGAGCCGAACCCGCAGGAGAGGGCCACCTCGGTGACGCTGCGCTGCGGGGCCTCGAGGAGCAGGCGCCGGGCCGCCTCCAGCCTCCGGGCGTTGAGCAGGGCCACCGGGTTCAGGCTGGTGATCTGCCGGCAGTGGTGGGCGAAGCGGGTGCGGTGCAGCCCGCAGGCCTCGGCCATGGAGGCAAGGGTCCAGTGCTCGTCGAGGTGCCCGGGGAGGGCCCGGAGGAACTCCCGCACCAGCCGCTGGCTCTGGCCCAGCGACCGGTCGAGGGGCAGGTCCTGGCGCTCCAGCATCCGGAGGGTGGCCACCAGGATCTCGTTCACGGTGAGCTTGAGGAGCGTCTCGGAGGCCGCGGGGCCGCCGCCCGACCCGAGGAGCTCGGCCAGGGACTCGAAGGCGTCGGCGCAGCGCCGGTCGGCCGGGAAGACCGGCCGGTCGTTGTGGCGGAGCAGGGTGGCGAGCCGGGCGCGGTCCTCGCGCGAGCAGAGGAGCCAGTCCGGCCAGACCCAGGCCTGGTTGGGCCGGTAGACCCCCACGTCGAGGATGATCCACACCAGGCGGTTGGCGGGCAGCGCCGGATCGCCCAGGCGATGGGGCTGCCAGGGGCGGGTGATGGTCAGGGCGCCCCGGGTGAGGTGGAATGCGCGGCCCTCGACGGCGAACGGCACCCGCCCCCTGGCCACGTAGGTGAGCTCCAGCCCCTCGTTGGTGTGCCAGGGAAGCCCCCAGCTCTGCGGCCGCCGGGCGTCCCAGACGCCGACCGAGCGCACCTCGCGGGCCCGGCGTGGCGGAAAGGGCGTCCCCGGGTAGCTCCCCCGCCCCCAGGCCTTGAGCTCGAGCTCCCCGGCGCGGGCGGCCCGCTTGAGCGGCTCGCAGGAGTCGGCGACGTAGACCCGACCGCCCTCCCGGAATCTCAGCGGCGCTGGCATGACCTGAGAAATCTACCACCGCCGCGGATGCCGGCCCCGGACCGCGGATCGAGGCTCCGCGCCACGCCGGCGAGCCGCCCGGTGTGTGGCGAGGTGGGGGCCGGGGAAACCCGAGGCGGGTGGGGGAAAATGCCGCGTTCCGGTCAATCCCGAGCCTCCCGTGCGAGGTGGGGGTATCTTGTCCCTGGCAGGGCCTGCACGGGGGTACGTCATGGAAGCCTGCGCTCGCGTCGGAAGCTGTCCGCTCTTCGGCCTCTTCACCATCAAGGCCTCGCTGGCCATCTGGAAGGCGCGCTACTGCGAGGGGGAATTCGGCCGCTGCGAGCGGCTCAAGCTGGCGCAGGAGCTGAAGCCCGTCCCGGTGAACCTCCTGCCCAACGGGAAGCTCCTTCCCGTGGCGCTCGACCAGGCCCGGCCCGAGGACCTGGGCCGGCCGTAGCCCGAGCCGGCTGTCACCCGCCCGCGGCCCGGTCGATGGGGGTCACGGTGCGGCGCTCGCGCAGGTGCTCCAGCGCGTCGAAGGCGGCGTGCTTGTAGACGTCGCCCAGGGTCGGGTAGTTGAAGACCGCCTCCACGAAGTAGGAGATGTCGCCCTGGTGGCTCATCACCGCCTGGCCCAGGTGCACCAGCTCCGAGGCGTGGGGCCCGATGCAGTGCACGCCCAGGAGCCGCCCCTGCTCGGCGTCGGCGAGGAGCTTCAGGAACCCGACCGCCTCGCCGATGAGGTTGGCGCGGGCGTTGTTCTCCAGGGAGGCCCGGCCCACCACGTAGGGCCGCCCCTTCTGCTTCAGGGACTCCTCGGTCTCGCCCACCGAGGAGATCTCGGGGATGGTGTAGATGCCCACCGGGAGGAGTCCGGAGAGGCGCGGGGGGGAGTCGCCGCCGAAGGCGTGCAGCATGGCCACCCGACCCTGCTCCATGGAGGTCGAGGCCAGGCCGGGGAAGCCGACCAGGTCGCCGGCGGCGTAGATGTGGGGCACGGCCGTCTGGAAGTGCTCGTTCACCTCGAGCAGCCCCCGCTCGGTGGCCTTGAGGCCGGCCGCGGGGAGGTTCAGGGACTCGACGTTGCCCACCCGGCCCGAGGCCACCAGCACCTTCTCGGCCACCAGCCGCGAGCCGTCGGAGAGGGTCACCAGCACGTCCCGGTCGCCGGGCTCGAGCCTCAGCGTCCGGGTGCGCTGGAACATCTCGATGCCGGCCATGGCGAAGATGTCCTGCATGGCCAGGGAGATCTCGGCGTCGAGCCAGGGGAGGAGCCGCTCCTTGGAGTCGATGATGGAGACGTTCACCCCCAGGCCGGCGAAGATGGAGGCGTACTCGCAGCCGGCCACGCCGCCGCCCAGGATGGCCAGGGAGCGGGGGACGCGGTCGAGGAGCAGGATGGAGTCGGAGTCATAGACCCGCACCTGGTCGAAGGCGTACTGGGGCGGGTGGAAGGGGTGGGTGCCGGTGGCCAGCAGCACCACCTCGGCGTGCAGCTGCTGGGAGCCGCCCTCGGGCACCTCCACCTGGATGGTGTGGGGGTCGACGAAGCTGGCCACGCCGCGGAGCTGCTCCACGCTGGCGCGGTTCAGGGTGTTGCGGATGCGGGAGTGCTCGCGGCCGGTGACCAGGCCGCGCCGGCCCATCAGCTCGGGGATGGTGACCTGCCCCGAGACCCGCAACTCGATGCCGTGGGCGCCGCGGCCGCGCGCCTGCTGGATGGCAAGGGCCGTCTCGCGGAGCGCCTTGCTGGGGATGGTGCCGGTGTTGGCGGCGGCGCCGCCGGGCACGGCCTCCTTCTCCACCAGCGCCACCTTCTTGCCGCGGAAGCCCGCCTGCACGGCCCCGTTCTCGCCGGCCGGCCCCGAACCGATGACCACCACGTCGTAGCTGAGCATGGCGCGCATCCCCCGCGTCCCTGCTCATAATGCGATTCGGGCCGGAATTCGATATAACTGCCGGCCCCGCATGCGATTCCACAAGTATCACGGGCTTGGCAACGACTACCTGGTCATGGATCCGGCCGAGGTGGGGCGCGATCTCTCGCCGCGCGAGATCCGCCTGGTCTGCCACCGCAACTACGGGGTGGGCTCGGACGGCATCCTCTGGGGACCGCTCCCGGGGGCAGGGGCCGATTTCGGCCTGCGCATCTTCAACCCCGACGCCAGCGAGGCGGAGAAGAGCGGCAACGGGCTGCGCATCTTCTCCCGCTTCCTCTTCGACCGGGGGCTGGTCGGGTCGGACCCGTTCTCCGTCCGGACCGCGGGCGGCGTGGTCCGGGCCAGGGTCCACCCCGGCGGCGGCCAGGTGGACGTGGAGATGGGGCAGGTGACCTTCGACGGCGCCCGCATCCCGGTGAGGGGCGGCCCGCGCCAGGTGCTGAACGAGCAGCTCACCGTGGGCGGGCGCACCTTCACCTTCTGCGCGGCCAGCATCGGCAACCCGCACTGCGTGCTGCCGCTCCCGGAGATCTCCGAGGCCCTGGCCCGCCAGTACGGCCCGCTCATCGAGGTCGAGCCGCGCTTTCCCCACCGCACCAACGTGCAGTTCCTCCGGGTGCTCGACCGGGCCAACATCCAGATCGAGATCTGGGAGCGGGGGGCCGGCTACACCCTGGCCTCGGGCAGCTCCTCCAGCGCCGCGGCCGCGGTGGCCCACCGGCTGGGGATGGTGGACCGGGCGGTGACGGTGCACATGCCCGGCGGGGAGCTGGCCATCCGCATCGGCGACGGCTTCTCCGTCGAGATGACCGGCCCGGTGGTGCGGGTGGGGGAGGGCAGCGTGGCCGCCGAGGCCTTCGACCAATCGATCAAGGGGATCGCCTGACGATGGCCAGGATCAACCAGAACTACGACAAGCTCGCCGCCGGCTACCTCTTCCCGGAGATCGCCCGGAGGGCCCGGGCCTTCGCCGAGGCCAACCCGGGGGTGGAGGTGCTCAGGCTGGGCATCGGCGACACCACCCTGCCGCTTGCCCCGGCGGTGGTGGCCGGGCTACACGCGGGGGCGGAGAGGCTGGGTGCGGCCGAGACCTACACCGGCTACGGCGACTACGAGGGCGAGCGGTGGATGCGGGAGGCGATCGCGGGGGTCTACCGCGAGCGCGGCGTCTCGCTCGACCTCTCGGAGATCTTCGTCTCCGACGGCGCCAAGAGCGACTCGGGCAACATCCAGTCCATCTTCTCCACCGACGCGGTGGTGGCGGTCCAGGACCCGGCCTACCCGGTCTACGTGGACACCAACGTGATGGCCGGGCGGACCGGTCCCTTCGACCCCCAGCGCCAGCAGTACCAGGGCATCGTCTACATGCCCTGCGACGCCCAGAACGGCTTCTTCCCGGCGGTCCCCGGCCGGAAGGTGGACCTCGTCTACCTGTGCAGCCCCAACAACCCCACCGGCGCGGTGGCCACCCGGGAGCAGCTGGCCCGCTTCGTGGCCTACGCCCGGGCCCACCAGGCGGTGATCGTCTTCGACGCCGCCTACTCCGCCTTCATCCGCGACCCGCAGCTGCCGCACAGCATCTACGAGGTGCCGGGAGCGGAGCGCTGCGCCATCGAGGTCCAGAGCTTCTCCAAGTCGGCGGGGTTCACCGGCGTGCGGCTGGGGTGGGCGGTGGTGCCCAAGGCGCTGGAGGCCGAGGACTGCCCGCCCGGCAAGCTCAACGCCCTCTGGTACCGCCGCCAGTCCACCTTCTTCAACGGGCCTTCCAACGTGGTCCAGGCCGGCGGGGCGGCGGCGCTTTCCCCGGCGGGGCGGGCCGAGTGCCGGGCCGTGGTGGACCGGTACCTGGAGAACGCGCGCATCATCCGCGAGGGGCTCAGCGCGGCCGGGCTCACCTGCCACGGCGGCACCAACGCCCCCTACGTCTGGGCCCGCACGCCGGGCGGGATGCGCTCCTGGGACTTCTTCGACCTCATCCTGCGCCAGGCCCACGTGGTGACCACGCCGGGGTCGGGCTTCGGGCCCAGCGGCGAGGGCTACGTCCGCCTCTCCGCCTTCGGCAGGCGGGCCGACACCGAGCGCGCGGTGCAGCGCATGCAGGCCGTGCTGGGGAAGCGGTAGCGCCATGACCCTCGCGCCCTTCGGGCGGGTCTCCCCCAAGGCCGTGGTCGAGGCGGCCGCGCTCTGCGGGACGCCCTGCTACCTCTATGACGAGGCGATGATCCTGGAGCGCTGCCGGGACGTCCTGGCCATGCCCAGCGCCTTCGGCCTCACCGCGCGCTACGCCATGAAGGCCAACCCCGGCCGCGCCATCCTGGAGCTGGTCGCCTCCGCCGGGCTGGGCATCGACGCCAGCTCGCTCAACGAGGTGCGGCGGGCCCGGCGGGCGGGGGTGCCCGCCGAGCGGATCATGCTCACCAGCCAGGAGGTGCCGGAGGGGCAGGACCGCCGGGACCTGGAGGAGCTCCTCACCGAGGGGCTCATCTACAACGCCTGCTCGCAGCTGCAGCTGGAGCGGGTCGCCCCCTTCGCCCGGGCCAGGGGGCTGGAGGTGGCGGTGCGGGTGAACCCGGGGGTGGGCGCGGGCGAGAGCGTCACCCGCAACACCGGCGACAAGTACTCCAGCTTCGGGGTCCACCTGGCCGGGCTGGAGCGGCTCACCACGCTGGCCCGCGACTCCGGCGTGACCATCGGCCAGGTGCACGTGCACATCGGCTCGGGCGGTGATCCGGCGGCCTGGCGCGAGAACATCGACCGGATGCTGGACATCGTCGAGCGCTACTTCCCCGCGGCGCACACCCTCGACCTGGGCGGCGGCTTCAAGGAGGCCCGCATGCCCGACGAGCAGGCGGCCGACGTGGCCGCGCTGGGGCGTCACGCCCAGGAGCGCTTCGAGGCCTTCGCCGCCCGCACCGGCCGGCGGCTGCACATGTCGGTCGAGCCCGGCACCTACCTGGTGGCCAACGCCGGCTACCTCGTCACCCGGGTGGTGGACCGCAAGTGGTCGGGGCCGGGCGGCTTCGAGTTCCTGGTGGCCGACGGCGGCATGGAGGCCAACACCCGCCCCCTGCTCTACGGCTCGCGCCATCCCTTCTACGTGGTCTCGCGGGCCGGGGAGCTCCTCTCCTCGGAGTGGAACCTCAACGATCCCAACGTCGAGCTCGACTTCCGGGTGGTGGTGGGGCGCTGCTGCGAGAGCGGCGACTCGCAGAGCCTGGATCACCACGGCCACATCATCCCGCGGATGATGGCCGACGGGCAGGTGGGCGACTTCGTGGTGGTGGGGGGGGCGGGCGCCTACTGCTCGGCCATGTCCCCCTTCAACTACAACTCCCACCTGCAGGCGCC
>DATKMW010000125.1:0-27530 GCA_035541675.1 Anaeromyxobacter sp.
CCGGCCGGCACGGAAGGCGGCGTCGGCCAGGATGTCCGAGGCCTTGATGACGCCCTGACCGCCCAGTCCCGCCACGATGACGTTCACGACCTTTCCGGCCATCACTTGCCCTCCACGGCGGTCTCGCAGGCGCCGCGCTTCTCGGAGGCGACCTTCTCGTACCTGCGGATGTCGGCTGCGGCGAGGATGCAGGGCCGACGGGCGACGATCACCGACAGCTCCGAGCGGGCCAGCCGGTCGCGCAGGATGCGCTCGAACGCGCCCGGATCCGGGACCGGATCGACCACGTCGACGTTCTTCACGCCGAGCGCACGAGCGATCCCCTCGATCGAGAGCTGGCCGGTCGGCTCGTGGCCGAGCGTCCGACCGGTCCCGGGGTGCTCCTGCTGCCCGGTCATGGCGGTGGTCCCGTTGTCCAGCACCACGAGGACGTGGCCCGTCTCGGGCGGGTTGTAGACCATCTCGATGAGCCCGCTCACCCCGGAGTGGACGAAGGTGGAGTCGCCGATGATCGAGACCACACGGCGCGCGTCCGCCTCGGGGAGCACGTGGCGGAGCCCCAGCCCCACCCCCAGCGACGC
Organism: Anaeromyxobacter sp.; assembly: GCA_035541675.1. GTDB lineage: Bacteria > Myxococcota > Myxococcia > Myxococcales > Anaeromyxobacteraceae > Anaeromyxobacter. The sequence continues at coordinate 582 of DATKMW010000125.1, forward strand.
GCCCATGGCCACGCAGGTGTCCATGCCCTGGTAGGGCGGCAGGACGCCCAGGGTGTAGCAGCCGATGTCGCCGGCCACGATGCAGTCGAGCTTCTTCAGGGTGGCGTAGACCGGGTGGTACGGGCAGGCCTCGCACAGCTGGGGCGGCTTGCCGCGGGGCGGCTCCGGCTCGGGCGAGCGATCGCGGGCCAGGATGCGCCGGACCCGCTCCACGCTGAGCTCGCCGAAGCGGTAGGCGGGGTCCTTGGCCTCGACCGCCATCCCGGCCGCGGCCAGCGCCTCGGCCAGGTAGGGGTCGCCCTCCTCCACCACCACGCAGCGCGAGACGCTGCGGACGAAGGCCCGGATGCGCTCCAGGGGCAGCGGGTGGAGGATCTTCAGCTCCAGCATGGCCGCCGCCGGGGCGGCCTCGCGGGCGTGGCGGGCGGTGACCCCGGCGGTGATGATCCCCAGCCCCGCGTCTCCCCTCCGCTCCCGAAGGAGCGAGGAGGTCTCGGCGAACGCCTGGATGGCCTCCAGCTTCTTGCGGAGCCTCCGGTGCGCCGGACGGGCGTAGGCCGGGATCATCACCCGACCCGGGATGTCGCGCGTGAAGCGGGGCGCGGGCGCCGCCGAGGGCGGCCCCCGGGCCACGATGCTCTTCGAGTGGCAGACGCGGGTGGTCATGCGGAGGATGACCGGCAGCTGCCACCGCTCGGAGAGCTCGAAGGCGGCGAGGGTGAGGTCGTAGGCCTCCTGCGAGTCGGACGGCTCGAGGAGGGGCAGGCCGGCCGCCACCGCGTAGCGGCGGTTGTCCTGCTCGTTCTGCGACGAGGCCATGCCCGGGTCGTCGGCCGACACCACCACCAGCCCCCCGGACACTCCGGTATAGGCGGCGGTGAAGAGCGGGTCGGCCGCCACGTTGAGACCGACGTGCTTCATGGTGACCAGGGCCCGGGCCCCGCCGAAGGCCGCACCCAGCCCGACCTCGAGCGCCACCTTCTCGTTGGGCGCCCACTGGGCCTTGCCGCCCAGCTCGAAGAAGACCTGGAGGATCTCCGTCGAGGGAGTTCCCGGGTAGCCGGTGCCGAGGTGCACGCCGGCGTCGCGCGCCGCCGCCGCCACCGCCTCGTCCCCGGAAACGAGCCGCCGCTCCGTGCCTTCCATCCGTCGTCTCCCGCGGTCGGTCCCCTCGGCCCGCGCGCACCTTCCCCGGCCGCGAGGTCGCACATCGCCCGGCCGCCGGAGACCGATCATGCTACCGGAATGGCAACGCGCAGGTCGACGGCGGAATTCGCCTGCCTGGCCGCTCGACGGCGGGCGCGGCGCAGGGGGGCAGGGGGGCCGGGGCGGATCGCCCACCCCGGCGCCAAGGCCACGGGCCCGGCCCGGGGCGCCTTCCGGTCAGCGCCCTCGCCGCCGGCTGCCCCGCCGCGCCGCGGCGAAGCGCTCGGAGCCGGCGCGGGGCCGGTCCTGCCAGAGCCGCTCGCCGCCGACCATGGCGAAGGCGTTCGACCCCAGGCGCGTCCTGGGCGGCAGCTTCCTCAGCCGCCGCGAGTTCCCGCCGCCCAGCACCACCTCGTCCACCACGAAGGCCGCCGCCACCGCCCGGACCACCTCGTCCACGCTCTTGCGCCAGCGCGCCTTGCCCATCCTCTGCAGGGCGCGCTCGCCCACGTAGTCCTCGAGCTCCCCCCGCCGGAAGGGCATGCGCGCCAGCTCCAGCGGGATGAGGGTGCCGTCCGCCACCAACGCCGCCCCCAGCCCGGTGCCCAGGCCCAGGAAGAGCATGGTCCCCTTCCCCGAGTAGCTGCCCAGGGCCTGCATGGCGGCGTCGTTCAGGAGCCGCACCGGCTTCCTGGCCGCGGCCGGGAAGTCGAATCGGGTCCAGCCGCGCCCCAGGTTGGCCGGCTCGAGCGCCACCTTCCCCCCCACGATGGGCGCGGGGATACCCACGGTGATCGCCTCGAAGCGCCAGCCGCGCTCGGCCACGGCGGCCAGGGAGCCCCGGAGCATGCGCCGCGGCGTGAGGCTCTTCCCGGAGGGGATCTTGAGGGTCTCCTCGTGCCCGGTCACGTGCAGCTTCACGTGCGTTCCGCCCACGTCGATGACGAGAACCCGCTTCGCCATGGTGTCTCCCTCGGTGCCGCGGTCCCCGGCCGCGGTCGACCGCATCGCGGCCGGCCGCCTGACAGTGTACAGTGCTCTCCCCTCGAGCGAGATAGTACAAAGTCTTGACCAATTCGCCCACGGCGGAGGAGAGCAGCGGGCCAGCGGCACCCCGGCGCGGGGCGGCCTGGCCCGCGCTGCTGGCGCTGGTGCTGGTGCCGCTGATCTGGGGCTACAACTGGGTGGTGATGAAGTCGGCCCTGACGTACGTGGGCCCCCTCGAGTTCGCGGCGATGCGGTTCGTCCCCGCGTCGCTGATCCTCCTCGGCGCCCTGGCCATCCTCAGGCGCCCCATCGCCGTGGGCTCCCTGGCCACGGTGGCGTGGGCGGGCATCCTGCAGACGGCGGTGAACACCGCCCTCACCCTCCTGGCGCTGCGGACCGGCCCGGCCGGCCGCTCGGCGCTCCTCTGCTACACCATGCCGCTGTGGGCGGTGCTGATGGGGTGGATCGGCCTGGGCGAGCGCCCCGGCCGGACCCAGGCGCTGGCGCTGGTGGCGGCCGCGGCCGGGATCGCCCTGGTCGTCGCCAGCTCCGGCGCGGCCGGCAACCTGGCGGCGGTGGCGCTGGCCACCGGCTCGGGCGTGGCCTGGGCCTGGGGCGCGGTGATCACCCGCCGCCTCATGGTCCGCCAGCGCATGGACACCCTGGCCATCACCGCCTGGCAGATGCTCTTCGGCGGCCTGGCCATGTGGATCGCGGCCCTCTTCTTCCCCGGGCGGCCCACCACCTGGTCGCCCTACTTCGTCTTCGCCCTGCTCTACGAGGTCCTGCCGGCCACGGCGGTCGCCTGGCTCCTCTGGACTGCCCTGCTCAAGCGGGTCAGCGCGGGGGTGGCCAGCCTGGCCATCCTGGCCGGGCCGGTGATCGGGCTGGCCTCGAGCGCCATCCAGCTCGGGGAGCGGCCGCACGGCCTCGAGGCGGCGGGCCTCTGCATGCTGGTTCTGGCGCTGGTGCTGGTCGGGCCGCTGGCGGTCCGGGAGGCGCGTGGAGCCTAGGCCGCCGTCACTCCGCGCCGGGGTCGGGGCAGACGGCCGGGAGCGTGGGCGGGGGGGTGGGCAGCGCCTTGGCCTTGAGCCGGACCAGCGCCGCCCGTGTCTCGGCGGCCGCGGCGCCGCGCCCGACGCGCTCCCAGGCCTGCGCCGCCGCCCGCCTCGCGCTGGCGTCGCGGTAGCCCTGGGCGGCGGCCACCTCCTCCAGGGCACGCGCGCGCCAGAGGCGGACCATCGGGAGGTGGCGCGAGGAGGGGAACCGGGCCGCGAAGGCCTCGGCCCGCTCGGCCACGGCGGCGGGCGTGCAGGGACCGGAGAGGCGCGCCACCTGGAGCGCCGCCTCCTCCGCCAAGGGGCCCTTTCCCTCCACCCGCTGCTCGAAGGCGGCGCGGTAGCGGATCTGCCCGCCCTCGTCCTCGAACGGCGGCGCGCCCAGCAGCTGCGCGGTCCGCTCGAAGCGGGCCAGGTCGGCCGGCTTGAGCCCCGGGGCGGCCTCGCGGGCCAACCGCCCGGCCAGGGTCAGCACCTCGGGGCGGGCGGGGGAGCGGGGGAGGTGGTGGGCCACCGAGGCGGCGAGCTCCAGCGCCTCGGGGAGGCGATCGTCGCGCGCCAGCGCCTGGAGCTCCTCCGCCGCCAGGGTGCCGGAGGCCGTCCCCTGGCCCAGGAGGACCAGCCGGTAGGGCCCCCGACCCTCCTCGGCGCGGAGCTGCACGAGGGGCGGCGCGCCCGCGACCGCGCTCTTCAGGGGTACGAAGACGGGCTCGCCAGGCGCCGCCTGCCCGGCGGGCTCGAAGCGCGCCATCCCCGCCTCGCCCGCCTCGAGGTCGGGGGCCTCCGGGCTCCACACCTGGATCGACAGCGAGAGCCCGGGCGAGGGAAAGGCCAGGAGCAGCCGCCCCTCGGGCGCGGCCGCGAAGGTGTCCGGGTCGTCCGGCGCCGTCTCCCCGCGCACCGGCACCGCCTCGGGGAGCGGGTTCCGCTCGGCCATGGCGCGCCAGGCGGCGTAGCCGTCGGAGCGGAGCCCCACCGACTCGGGAGAGTCGTTGGGCTCGACCTCCTCCCCGGCCCGGTGCTCCATGAGGTGCACCTCCAGGAGGTAGCGATCGCTGGGCTTCTCCACCGGGTCGGCGGCCTGGTCGTGGCGCTCGCGGACGCTGAGGTAGTAGGTGCCCGGCTCCACCGGGGCGACCAGGCGCTGCGGGCTCCCCGGGCCGCCGCGGGAGATCGAGGCCACCAGCGGCGCGCTGGTGCCGGCGCCGTCGGGGGCGCGGTTCAGGGTCAGCGACACCGCCAGCCCGCGGATCCCGTCGGTGCTCCCTTCCGCGTGCCAGCTGGCCACCAGGTCCCGGGGTCGGGCCGGGGGCGGGACGGCGATGCGGTAGACGTCGACGTCGCCGCTGGTGGGCCCGAGGCGGGCGCCCAGGGTGCCGCGGATGGAGACCGCACCGCCGCCCGGCGTGCCGTCCGGGCCCGGCGGCAGGGGGAGGGGGTTGGCGTGGGCGGGGTCGTTGTTCGGCTCGTGCTCCTCGCCGTCGTACCGGTCGGCGGGCCGCAGGGCCTCGGGGAGCCGCGCCGCCAGGTCCGGCGCTCGCGCGGCCAGCGTGGCGACGACGTCTCCCCAGCGCCAGACCAGCGCCCCGGCCAGGAGCACCGTGGCCGCGGCCCACAGGGGCCGCCGGGCGCGGCGGCGCCGCAGGGAGCGCACCTGGCGGTCGAACTCGGCGAAGTCCTCGCGCCGGGCGATCTGCAGCTCTCCGGTGATCTGGGGCGCCGGGGCCAGCGAGCGGGAGCTGGTGGGCTCGCCCAGGCCCAGGATGGCCTCGCGCATCTCGTCGGCGGAGGCGAAGCGGTCCTGGGGGCGCTTGGCCAGCGCCTTGTGGACCAGCTGGACCAGGCGGCGCGAGGTGCCGGGCACGGCCAGATCGAGCGGCGGAGGGGACTCGTGCAGGTGTGCGTTGACCACCGCCATGGGACTGCGACCCCCGAAGGGCGGCTGCCCGGAGAGGAGCTCGTAGAGGACGCAGCCGACGGCGTAGAGGTCGGCGCGGGGGTCGAGCGGCTCGCCCCGGGCCTGCTCCGGGGAGAGGTAGTTGGGCGTGCCGACGATCGACCCGGTGCCGGTCTGCGAGGCCGAGCCCTCGTCGCGGAGCTTGGCAATGCCGAAGTCGAGGACCTTGGCGAAGTCCTCGCCCGGGCGCGTCTGCATGAGCATGACGTTCCCGGGCTTCATGTCGCGGTGGACGATCCCCGCCTCGTGGGCCTCGGCCAGGGAGCCGAGGACCTGCTGGCCGATGTCGGCCACGCGGGGGGCGAGGAGGCGCCCCTCCTCGCGCAGCACCCGGGCCAGGTCGCGGCCGGGGACGTACTCCATGGCCAGGTAGAAGCCGCCCAGGGCCTCGATCTCGCCGAAGTCGAAGACGGCGATGGTGTGTGGGTGGGAGAGCCGGGAGACGATGCGGCCCTCGGAGCGGAACCGCTCGACGGCGGCGGACTCGCGGGCGAAATCACCGCGCAAGATCTTCACCGCCAAGGCCTTTCCCATGCGGATGTGCTCGGCCTTGTAGACCGTGCCCATCCCCCCATCGCCCAGGTGCGAGATCAGCTTGTAGCGATCGGCCACCACCAGGCCGAGCAGGGAGAGGCTGCGGGTCCGCTCCGGCGCCCCGGGCCGCAGGTCCTGCCCGCACTTGGGGCAGAAGTTGAGCGAGCCGACGGTGGGGTCGGCGAGATACCCACAGGTCGGGCAGCTGGGCCGGGCCTGGGTAGCGTCCGGGACCGCCATGGTCTCCGGGCCGAGGTTATCGGAACGTGCCGGCATGGCAAGGACCAGACGCCCACTCCGCCTAAGCCCCTGGGCCGTGGTACAACGGTGCCGCCCAGGCACCCTAGCCTTAAACCTCCTCCCCCGTTCGGAATTCCCGTGCTCGACTGGCTCCACAACATCCTCTCCCGAGACCTGGCGATCGATCTGGGGACCGCCAACACGCTCATCTACATCCGCGGGATGGGGATCGTCTCCAACGAGCCGTCGGTGGTGGCCGTGCAGCAGGACGCGCGCGGCGGCCGAAAGGTGCTGGCGGTGGGCAAGGAGGCCAAGGAGATGCTGGGGCGGACGCCCGGGAACATCGTGGCCATCCGGCCCATGAAGGACGGGGTCATCGCCGACTTCGAGGTCACCGCGGCGATGCTCAAGTACTTCATCCAGACGGCCCACAACCGAAAGAGCTTCGTCAAGCCGCGCATCATCATCGGGATCCCCTCGGGCATCACCGAGGTGGAGAAGCGAGCGGTGCGGGAGGCGGCCGAGAGCGCAGGGGCGCGGGAGGTCTACCTCATCGAGCAGCCCATGGCGGCGGCCATCGGGGCGGGACTCCCCATCACCGAGCCCTCGGGCAACATGATCGTCGACATCGGTGGCGGCACCTCCGACGTCGCGGTCATCTCGCTGGGCGGGATCGTCTATTCGCGCTCGGTGCGGATCGCCGGCGACAAGATGGACGAGGCCATCATCCAGCACATCAAGCGCAAGTACAACCTGCTCATCGGCGAGCGGACGGCCGAGCTCATCAAGATGGGGATCGGGACCGCCTACCCCACCGAGGAGGAGCTGACCATGGACGTGAAGGGCCGGGACCTGGTGGCCGGGGTCCCGCGCACCTTGACGGTGACGTCGTCGGAGATCCGCGAGGCCCTGTCCGAGCCCATCAACGGGATCGTGGAGGCGGTGAAGGTCACCCTGGAGCGGACCCCGCCGGAGCTGGCCGGGGACATCGCCGACCGCGGCATCGTGCTGGCCGGGGGCGGGGCCCTGCTCAAGAACCTGGACGTCCTGCTCCGCGAGGAGACCGGCCTGCCGGTCTTCCTGGCCGAAGACCCGCTCTCGTCGGTGGTGATCGGCGCGGGCAAGGCGCTCGAGGAGCTGGACATCCTGCGGCAGGTGACCGCCCACGCCTGAAGCACGATCCGTGAAAGGGCCCAGGCCCGACCGCGGGGCCGGCTTCTCCCTCCACCCTGGCCGACCCGCCGACGCCCGCGCCTGCGCCGCGCTGATGCGCGCCGCCGTCAGGGCCGTTTCCCGCACGCTGCTCCCCCGGGAGGCGCGCGCCGCCTGGTCGAGCCTGCCCCCCCTCTACCACCGCTGGGCCATGGGCCCGGGCGGCGAACGCTACCTGCTGGCCCGGCGCGGCGGCCGGGCCCTGGGCTTCGCCGCCTGGCGCGGCGAGGAGCTCACCGCCCTCTTCGTCCGGCCCCGCGCCCAGCGTCGCGGCGTCGGCCGCGCCCTGGTGCGGGCGGTGGCGCTGGCCGCGCGGCGGGAGGGGCGCCGCCGGCTGCGCGTCCAGGCCGCCCGCGGGGCGGTCCCTTTCTACCGGTCGGTGGGGTTCCTGCGGCTCGGTCCCTCCCGCGTGCCGCTGCCGGGCGGGCCTGCGCTCGCCGTGGAGCGGATGCGGATGGAGCTCCTCGCTGCGCCCGCCCGCCACCCGGTCAGGCGGGCGGGCGCTCAGTGGATGGGGTCGGTGGAGGTGACGTCCGCCCGGTATCGCTCGACCACGCGGTCGCGGCCGTCCCGGCACGAGGCATCGAGCCCGAGGTAGCGGAGGACCCGCCAGTGCTGGGCGCAGAGACCGCGGAGCAGGATCCGCCCCACGCCCTCGTCGAGGAGCGCCGAGACCAGGTGGGCCAGGGCGGCGTAGTCCACGCTGCGCACGCCGGAGAAGTCGAGGATGAGCCTCTCCGCGGGAGGCGCCTCCTCCAGGTGCTCCATCAGCTGGTCGGCAGCGTGCTGGTCCAGGGTCTCTTCCAGCTCGAGCAGGACCGCTCCGCCGACCTTCGGCGCCGTATGCCCGGGGGGCATCGTCACCTCGCTGCGCACGGCCTTCGACGTGGTCGTCGCCTGCCGTCGTCGTAATCATCGCGCACGCGGGATCAAGCGAGCCCGCCCATCGGGGCGCGGCGCGCCTCCTCGGGCCCGGCGGCCGCACGACCGGTGTCGTGCGCGGCCCGGCCGCGGACCCCGTCGCGGGCCCGGTCCGGGAGGGAATCAGAGCCGTCCGCAGGGCCGCCGGAACGGGCAGCGGCGGCAGGCCTCGCGCTCGGCGAGCCGAGGGAAGGCGTCCTCCGAGGCGACGTTCCGCCCCGGGTCCTGGAGGAGCGAGCGCATGGTGGCGATGGAGCCGCGCATCTCGTCCTGGCAGGTGGCGAGGGCCGCGGCGTCGGCGGCCACCGCCACCTCCTCGGCCTCGGCCGCGCCGTCGGGCACCAGGTAGACGAGCCCGCCGCTCACCTGGTCCGCCGGCACTCCCCACTTCTGCTGGGCGTAGAGGGAGTAGACGCCCACCTGGGTGTGATCGACCTTCCGCTCCTTCCCGGTCTTCCAGTCGAGGACACGGACCCTGCCGTCCTCGTCGCGGTAGGCGAAGTCCACCGCCACCCAGATCTTGGTGCCCTCGAAGCTCCAGGAGTCGAGCTCGTCCACGCACAGCCACCGCTCGCCGGGAACGGCGCGGATCCGCTCCAGGGTGGGGCTCCGGTAGAACGCCCGCAGGCTCCCCTCGATCACCTGGTCGTAGAGCCGCTTCCAGTCGGCGGCGGGGACCGCCTCCCCGTACTCGTGCTCCACCAGCCCCACGATCTGCGAGGGCTCTCGCCAGTAGCTCTTGTCGCGGGAGGTCGCCCACTCGGCCCGGGCCCGGGTGCGCGTGCGCTCCAGCGTCTTCTCCAGCGGCCAGAAGCTCCCCGTTACCCGGGCCGCCTGCAGCACCCGCTTGAGCGCTCCGTGTACCTGCGAGCCGGCCCACTGCCAGCGCGAGGAGAGCTTCTTCAGGACGTACAGCTCCCGGACCGCCGTGCCGTTCGCGGCCTCCCAGCCTCCCCAGCTCCCGTAGTAGGCGTAGTAGTAGGCGCGCCGGCACTCGGCGAACTTCTCGTGCCGTGACTTGGACCAGGAGAACTCGTTCTGGATGGGCTCGCCCATGGATCGCCGTCGCCCCGAGAATGGTCGACGGCGACGGAGACTCTACCCTGCCAGGCCGACAGCGCCCTGCGGGGTGGAGCCCGGTCCCCAGACCGATCGGCCAGGTGCGACAGAGGCTTGGGCCTTCCCGCCGGGACCGAGGCAGGCGTCAGCGACGGGCGCGGAGGCGAGCGGTGGTCGCGGCGGCCGGCGGCGGTGGTGCCCTCCGCTCGCCTCCGGTCCCCGCGATGCCGCACGCCGCGGGTAGGAGCCCGGCTGGCCGGAGTACGGCGGCGCGAACCTCGCGGACGCGGGGGTTCGTCTCCAACCCCCCGTGGTCAGGTGGGACCAGCAATCCACCGCCCGGTGGTGAGCCGCTCCGGGTCGAGGCTCGACAACTACTCCCCGCCGGGCTCACCAAATCGGGCCTGGGCCCGGTCCGGGCGCCGGCTAGATCCTCCCCGTGTCCTCCGACCTCGGCCCGGGCCAGATCGACGCCTACCTTCACCGCCTGGGCCGCTCGGTGCGACCCGGGCCGACCCTCGAGGCGCTCGGCGACCTCCACGAGGCTCACCTGCTCACGGTCCCCTTCGAGAACCTGGACATCCACCTGGGCGCGCCCATCCGGCTCGAGCTCTCCGCCCTCTTCGAGAAGGTGGTGGAGCGGCTCCGGGGCGGGTACTGCTACGAGCTCAACGGGCTCTTCGCCGCGCTCCTCTCCGCGTTGGGCTACCAGGTCGAGCTCCTCTCGGCCCGGGTGGCGAGGCCCGACCGGACCTTCTCCCCGGACTTCGACCACCTGGCGCTCCGGGTTCTCTCGCCGCTCCTCCCCGAGCCGCAGCTCGCCGACGTGGGGTTCGGCGACGGCTTCCTGCGCCCCCTGCCGCTCCGGTCGGGGTTCACCCGACGCGAAGGAGAGAAGACGCTCCACCTCTCCGAGGGCCAGGGTGGGACCTGGACCTACGCCGAGGACCGGGGCCAGGGCCCGCTGCCCCACTACGCCTTCACCCTCGCCCCCCGGGCGCTCGAGGAGTTCGAGCCCCGCAACGCCTGGCAGCAGAGATCGCCGGAGAGCGCCTTCACCCGGCAGTGGCTCTGCTCCCGGGCCACGCCCCAGGGGCGTGTCACGCTGAGCGGGACCCGGCTCGTCGAGACGTCCGAGGGAATCCGCCGCGAGACGCCTCTCGAGCCGGCCGAGGTGCCGGCGGTGCTGCGGGAGCGGTTCGGCATCGTCCTGGCCTAGAGGCCTCCAGCCCAGGAGGCCGCTGCGGGTCCCGGAAGAGGACCAACTCCACCTGGCGGACTCCGCCACCGCTCCACCCTCTGCGCAGCGGCCCCGGCCTCCACGCGCTCCGCCGGGCGCCGTGCCCCTGGAGGAGGAGGTGGACATCCCCGCCAGCCCCCCCCGGAAGCGGTAGGCCCGGCAGCGCGATGAAGGCCGGAGCCGCCGCCCAGGAGGTCGGCCGGAGGAGGGTCTCTCCATGCCATCATGGCCTCACGTCTCCTGGATGCCCCAGGGCTCCGCCATGCCCATCGCCTCCCTGGTCGTCGCTCTCGCGCTCCTCGCCGAGCCCCCTTCCGCGTCGGCCGCACCGCTCGCTCGGCAGAGGCTCATGGTGCCGAGCTTGCACCACGCCGAGGAGCTGAAGGACCTGGCCGACGCGCTCACGGAGGTCGAGCTCACCGAGGCGGCCCGGTTCCAGCGCCTGACGGTCCTGGGCGAGTCGGACGTCGCCGCCCTGCTGGGGAACGGGCGACGCCAGCAGATCCTCGGCTGCGGAGAGGACTCCTCGTGCATGGCGGAGCTGGCCGGCGCTGTCGGTGCCGACCTCCTCCTGGTGGGCTCGCTCTCGCGACTGGGCAGCGCCACCCGGCTCGACCTCAAGGTGCTCGACGTTCACAAGGCGCAGGTGCTGGGGCGCAGCGGCGAGACGGTGAACGGCTCGTCGGACCAGGCCATCGGCGCGATACAGCGCGCGGTGGTGGCGCTGCTCCGGCCCATCGCCGGGCCGCAGGAGGCCGCCGCGGGCCAGAACCGCTTCCTCCACGCCCGCACCCGCGTGCGAGAGGAGGTGCTGGTGAGCAACCACAAGACCTGGAACCGGGCGTGCAAGGCCGGGCCCACACCCCTGATCCAGGTGACCCGCCCGCCGCAGCACGGAACCGTCGAGCTGCGCCGCGGCAACTTCGTGGTGGAGGGCTCGTGGATCCACTCCGATGACCGCTCCTGCGTCGGCCACCTCCTGCCCGGTCTCGGGATCTACTACCAGCCGACCGGCCCGGGCCCCGGCCGGGATACCTTTCACTACCAGCTGATCAGCGGATTCCAGCTCGACCACGTCTTCGAGGTCGAGGTGGAGGTCGAGGTGGACTAGCGGGCAGAGCCGGTCACGCCTGCCGGCCGGTCGGTGGTGCCGGCGGCCGCGCCGCCCGCCAGCGCCGCTCCCGCACCCCGAGCGGCGTCGCCGGCGGGTCGCCGAAGGCGTACTCCCGGGCGATGCCGTGCCAGCCGGCGACGGCGCCGAGCCGGGCCAGGACGGCGTAGAGGCCGACCACGGTGCGGTTCACGAAGGGGAGGTCGCCGGGGACGCGCAAGGCCTTCCGGACCCGGCCCATCCCCGGCCCGGAGGCGGCGCGAAGGGCCGCGGCGGAGAGCGGGGCGGGGAAGGGCCCTCGGGCGTCGCGCCGGAAGGGCAGGTAGAGTTGGACCAGCGCCTCCACCACCGCCCGCGACCGGCCGGCGCCGCCCAGAACGCCCAGACGCTCGGCCGCCCGGCGCTGGCCCTCGCCGTCGGCGTCGAGCGCCGCCCGGAAGAGCTGGCGCATCCCGGCCCGGACCTGCGGGGGGAGCTCCTTCACGCACCCGAAGTCGAGGAAGGTGCTCCGCTCGCCGCGCTCGTCGAACCGGTAGTTGCCCGGGTGCGGGTCGGCCAGGATCTCGCCGGCGCCGAGGAGGTTCCCCAGGAGGAAGCGGAAGAGGATCTCGCCATGGGCGGAGCGCACCGGCTCGGGGTCCTGCAGGGCGGCGGCGAAGTCCCTGCCCTCCGCCCAGGCGGTGGTGAGCACCCGCCCGGTGGAGTGGGAGGGCACGACGCGGGGGATGGCGAAGAAGGGATGGCCGGCCCAGCGCGCGGCGAAGGCCTCTTGCCACCGCGCCTCGGCGCGGTAGTCCAGCTCCTCCAGGATCCGCGCCCGGATCTCGGCCGCGACCGCCTCCGCCTCCACCCCGGGCACCACCAGCCTCAGCAGCCGGACGAGCAGCGGCACGCTGGCGAGGTCGGCGCGGACCTGGAGGGCGACGTCCGGGTACTGGACCTTCACCGCCACCGGCGCGCCGCCGGGGAGGGTGGCGCGGTGGACCTGGCCGATGGAGGCCGCGGCGACCGGCTCCGGCTCGAAGCTCTCGAAGGCGTCGGCCAGCGGCCGCCCCAGCTCGGCCTCGACCATCTCGGCGATGGGCTCGAACGGCCGGGGTGCGGAGCGGGTCTGCAGCGAGGCCAGCGCCTCGGCCAGCTCGGGCGGGAGGTCGGGCAGGGCGAAGGAGAGGTACTGCCCCACCTTCATGGCCAGGCCCTTCATCTGCCCCAGCGTGGCGGCGACGCGAGCGGAGGAGGACCGCAGGAGCGAGCGCGCGGCCGATCTGCCGCCTGCGCCGCCCAGGAGCGTGGCCGCGGCCCACCCGGTCGAGACCCGCGCGGTCGCCGCCCCGAGCCGCAGGGTGCGGCCCAGCCTCCGGCCCAGCGAAGCGCGATCGTGTGGCACGGCCCGAGGCAGAGCATGGCGCGTGCCACGCCCGTGGGCCCGCCGCCACGCGGGTCGCCGAGACGCCACCGCCGGCCAGTCGACGGGACTGTCGTGGGATCCGACGGCCGGTGGTCGGGTGTGGGGGGTCGCCCCCGCCCTCGCGCTTGTCCGCGGAGGTCGCCGCGTGCCACCATCCCGCCCGCGCCGGAGGATGGGCCGCCCGCGGCGGCCCCGCCGGAGCGATCCGAAGACGGAGGTCGACCTTGGCGGAACGGGAGCGCAGGCGTTACGCGCGGTTCGCCCTGCCGGTGCGGGTCGCGGTGAAGGGGCGTGGCCTCTCCGAGGCGTGCATCGCCGAGCAGATCGGCATGGGCGGCTGCATGATCACGCTCTCCCGGCTCCTGCCCGAGGGGGCCCAGCTCCAGGTGGAGCTGTCCGCCGACGGCCCGGCCCAGCCGGTGGGCGGCGCCGCCCAGGTCGCCTGGGTATCGCCCTCGGCGCCCTGGCACACCGGCCTCTCCTTCTCGGCGCCCCTGGTCGAGGCGCTGGGCCCGTTCCTGCGCACCCTGGTCGGCCCCGCCTCCCTTAAGCCCTGAGGCGCGAACCGGTCCGGCGCCGGCGGTCTCTCAACGTCGAGGAGAACGCCCATGAAGCGATCCATCCTCCTGCTCCTCGCAGCCCTCGCCCTCTCCGGGGCGGTCCTGGCCGCCGACGCGCCCGATCCGGGCAAGGTGGTGGAGGCGACGCCGCCGGGCCCCGTGGACGGGGCCACCGCCCATCGCCTGGTGGCGGCGGGCGTCAAGGTCGTCGACGTGCGAACCCCCGCCGAGTACGCCGCAGGCCACGTTCCCGGCGCGGTGAACGTTCCCTACGACGAGATCGGCCGGCGGGCGGAGGAGCTGGGCCCGCCCCGGACCCCGCTCCTCCTCTACTGCCACAGCGGACGGCGCGCGGGAATCGCGGTCCAGACGCTCAAGGAGAAGGGGTACACGCGGCTCTACGACCTGGGCGCGTTCGAGAAGTGGCAGAGGTCCGAGCCCAGGTAGATCAGGCATCCGGAGGCGCGAAGCCGCGGCGCATCACGTTCTCGGCGACCACCCGGGGGAACAGGAAGTTCTCCAGGTAGCCGCGCCCGCCGGCCTTGGTGCCGCCGCCGCTCATCTTGAAGCCGCCGAAGGGGTGGCGCTCCACGATGGCGCCGGTGATGCCACGGTTCAGGTACACGTTCCCGGCCAAGAGCTCATGGCGAGCGCGCTCCAGCGCCGAGGGGCTGCGGGAGAAGAGCCCGCCGGTGAGCGCATAGTCGACCCCGTTGGCCAGCGCGAAGGCGTGGTCGAGGTCCCTGGCCCGCATCACCGCCACCACCGGCCCGAAGATCTCCTCCCGGGCGATCACCGCCTCCGGGCCGACCTCGGCGAAGACGGTGGGCGGCACGTACCAGCCGCCCGAGGCCAGGAGCTCAGGGGCGAGCTCCGCCTGGAAGGCGAGCCGCGCCTCGCGCCGCCCCTGCTCGACGTAGCCCAGGATCCGCTGGCGGGCGTCGGCGTCGATGACCGGGCCGACCACCGTGGCAGGCAAGGCCGGGTCGCCCACCGGCACGCTCCGGCAGGCGGCCAGGAAGCGGTCCAGGAAGCGCTGGTAGACGCCCTCCAGCACCACCAGGCGGGAGAGGGCCGAACATTTCTGGCCCGCATAGCCGAAGGCGCTCTGCAGCGCGGCCGGGATGGCCTCGTCGAGGTCGGCGTCCTCGTCGACCAGCAGCGCGTTCTTCCCGCCCATCTCGCAGACCATCCTCTTCAGGTTGGCCTGCCCCGGCGCGGTGCGGCCCGAGACCTCCCACAGGCCGCAGCCCACCTCGCGCGAGCCGGTGAAGGCGATGAAGTCGGTGCCGGGGTGCTCGCACAGCCGGGCCCCGGCGGTCCGGCCCGGGCCGGGCAGGTAGCCGAGCACGCCGGGCGGAAGGCCGGCCTCGTCCAGAACGTCACAGAGCCAGGCGGCCAGGACCGGGGTCTCGCCCGAGGGCTTCATCACCACCGCGTTCCCGGCCACCAGCGGCGCCACGGTCAGGCCGGTGAGGATGGCCAGCGGGAAGTTCCAGGGCGAGACCACCACCCCCACGCCCCGGGGGAGGAAGGTCTCGTGGCACAGCTCCCCCGCCACCCGCTGCGTCTCCCGGGGCACGGACAGCCGCCGCATCTCGGAGGCGTAGAAGCGGCAGAAGTCGATCGCCTCGCTCACCTCGGCGTCGGCCTCGGCCCAGGGCTTGCCGGCCTCGAGCACCAGGAGTGCGTCGAAGCGGAAGCGGCGCGCCTCGAGCAGCGCCGCCGCCCGGTCGAGCACCGCGGCGCGCTCCGAAGGCGGGGTGCGCGCCCAGCCGGGGAAGGCGGCCCGGGCTGCCGCCACCGCCCGGTCGGCCTCCTCGGCCGAGGCGGAGGCGCAGATCCCCACCAGCTGCTCCGGGTGGGCGGGATTGCGGGAGGCGAGCTGGGCCTTGGTCCCGAGCTCCCGTCCGCCCAGGCGGAGCGGGCAGCGCCGGGGAAGCTCGGCCTGTACCGCGGCCAGCGCCTCGCGCATGCGGGCGCGCTCGGGGGCGCGGGTGAAGTCGGCGTTGGGCGCGTTGGCGAAGGCGGGCGGGGTCTCGGACCCGGGAAGGACGGCGGGCGCCTCCCGGGCCAGCGCCGCCGCGGGCGGCCGGAGCAAGCGGCCGGCGTCGGCCCCGGCCTGGCGCTGGCGGAGGAAGCTCTCGTTGCTGGTGTTCTCGAGGAGCCGCCGGACCAGAAAGGCCATGCCGGGCAGGAGCGCGCCGATGGCGCAGTACTCCCGCACGCGCTGGCCGGCGCTGACCAGGGCGGCCTTGAGGTCGTCGGCCATGCCGAAGAGCGCCTGGAACTCGTAAGCGTGCGGCTCGAGCCCCAGGCCCCTCGCCTGGGCCAGGGCGTGGGCGCAGGAGCGCACGTTGTGGGTGGCGAAGGCGGGCCATACCAGGTCGGCGTTCTCCAGGAGGAGGACGGTGAGGCGCTCGAAGGCGAGGTCGGTCTCGGCCTTGCGGGCGAAGACCGGCACCGGCCAGCCCCGCTGCCGCGCCAGGAGCGTCTCCGAGTCCCAGTAGGCCCCCTTGACCAGCCGCACGCCGATGCGGCGCCCGCGGGCCCGCGCCCAGGCGAGCAGCGAGCGCAGGTCGGCCTCGGAGTCGCGCAGGTAGGCCTGCACGGCGATGCCCATGGCCGGCGCCTCCCGGAACTCCGGATCCTCCAGCACCGAGCGGAACAGGGAGAGGGTGAGGTCCTTCCAGCGGTAGCTCTCCATGTCCAGGTTGACGAAGGCGCCGGTCCGGGCGGCCCGGCGGAGGATGGGGCGCAGGCGCTCCGAGAGCGCCGCCAGGGCGCCCTCCGGGTCGGCGGGCTGCGCGTCGGGCGAGAGCGCCGAGGGCTTCACCGACAGGTTCACCCGCGGCTCGGGCCGGCCGCCCGGCCCCAGATCGCTCGGGCAGGGGGGCTCGCCGGAGAGCGCCAGGGCGAACTTGTCCAGCACCTCCAGGTTGCGAGCGAGGAAGGCGTCGGCCTCCTCGCGGGAGAGTACCGCCTCGCCCAGGAGGTCGATGGTGGTGGCCATCCCCGCCCGGGCGTTTTCCCGGAAGCGGCGGAGCAAGTCCTCCACCGTCTCCCCGGCCACGAACTGGCGGGCCATGGCCGCCACCTGGCCGCGGATGGGCCCGGCCACCAGGGCCGGCGCCAGCGAGGCCGCCGAGAGCCCGGCCCGGAGCGCCGGGTGGAGCTCGCCGGCGCTCTCCCCCAGGTACTCGCGCAGGTGGCGCACCACCTCGCCGGCCGAGTCGAGGGCCGGCAGGACGTCCACGAACCGGAAGAGCCGGACCTTGAAGTCCGGGTCCTTGAGCGCCCACTCCATGAGCCGGGCGTGGGCGCCGCGGGCCGAGAGGATCCCCGGGGCCGGGTGCCGGTCCATCTCGGCCAGCAGCTCCCGCCCCACGGCCGCGACCGCCGCCTCCAGGGTCGGTGCGGCGCCGGCCGCGCCGGCGGCGGGGGACGGATCCACGCCACGATCATGGATCCGCGCAGGCCCCCTGGCAACGCCGGAGGCCGCCCCGAGAGAAGCGATCAGCCAACCCGCTCGGACCGCAGGGGCCGACCTTCGGTGCGGAGGACCTCGAGCCGAACCCGGGAGGCGGCCACCCGTTCCGACGCGGTGTCGCGCGGACCCAGTGCCCTCGCCCTGGAACAAGAAGATGCGCGAGGGGCGCAAGAGACCTCCGAGCGCTTCGACGGCGGCGAGCGCCACGTCGTGAGGCAACCATCGACCCCGGGAGGAGCCACAGAGGGGCTTCGCCGCACCAAGAAGCCGCCCGAGGGCCGGACCTCGCCATGGGGGCGCGTGGCCACCAGGCCCAACCCGTACCGTGGCGGCCCAGGGGTCGCGCGCCCGTTACCAGAGCGCCCGAAAGAACCCCCGCGACCTCCGTCGATGCGCCGCCGTCGCCAACCTTCAAGCCCGGGCGCAGGCGGCTCGAGACGATGGACGCCCCGCCCAACGCGGCGCGGAGAACGGCGAGGCGCGCCGCTGATCGGGGGAGGTCGCGGATGACCGTTCGCGGGGAGGGTCCATGGGACGGGCCCCGCCGTTGCGGTCGCCGAGACCTCGCATCCCCCGGCGACCTTCAGGCCGGCTGGCCCCGGCCGGCGCGGACGAGCGATGGCGCCCCTCGCCATCCACTGGAGCGGCGCCCGCTCTCCCACCACGCTCACCAGCTCATGGCGAGGGAGGGGCTCGCGAGGAGGGCTGCCGACAGCGCCGACGGATGAGGCCCAGGCCCTGACAAGGACGCGGCGCACCGAGGGCTGACCGTCGGTACGGCTGAACGCTGCCGGGATGCGGGCACCCGACGTGCTTGCCCGCCCCGATACGCCCATGGCCGACCACCGGGTTCGCCGGACCCCGGGCGCCATTCCTTTGGGCGAACCTTGAAGGACGGAGATCCAATGGTCGTTCGGCGGCGATGAAGTTCCGAGCGGCTACTGCGGTGGCGCGCCTGCGCAGGAGGGGCTGACATGAGGGATTCCAGGCTTCCATTCCTAATGGGCATTCTCGCAACCCTGATCGCGGCAGGTTGCGGCGGAGGCGGCGGAGGGGGCGGAGGGGGCACGAGCCCCGTGACCTACACCGTCACCTACAACGGCAACGGGGCCACCGGCGGTACCGTTCCCACCGACCCCAATACCTATGCCGCAGGCCAGACGATCACCGTCATGGGGAATCCAGGGGTTCTCGTCAAGGCGGGGTACTCGCTCAAGGGCTGGAACACGCAGGCAGACGGCTCGGGACCAACCTACACGCCGGGCCAGACCTTGGCCATGGGAGCGGCGAACCTGACCCTCTTCGCGCAGTGGACGGCGCTGCCCACCTACACGGTGACCTACGACGGCAACGGCAGCAACGGAGGAACGATTCCCACCGATTCGGGCAGGTATGAGCAGGGCCAGACGGTCACGGTGCTCGGGAACACCGGGGATCTCGTGAAGACCGGGTGCACCTTCAAGGAATGGAACACGCGGGCCGACGGCTCGGGAACGGCCTACGCGGCAGGTCAGACCTTCGTGATGGGCGCGGCGGACGTGTCCCTCTATGCACAGTGGACGGTGCTGCCCACCTACGGGGTTACCTACAGCAGCAACGGTGCCTCGAGCGGTAGCGTGCCAATCGATTCCAACCGGTACTACCAGAGCGACACCGTCACGGTGCTGGGCAACCCCGGCAACCTCGCCAAGTCGGGATACACCTTCGCCGGCTGGAATCAAAACTGCTCGGGAACCGGGATCCTGTACACCCAGGGGCAGACCTTCTCGATGCCCGCGGCAGACGTGGCTCTCTGTGCAGAATGGACCCTCGTCCCGACCCATGCCGTGACCTACAGCGGCAACGGAAGCACGGGCGGGACCGTTCCGATCGACTCCACCCGCTACCCGGCAGGCCAAACGGTCACGGTGCTGGGCAACCCGGGCAACCTCATCAAGCCCCAGAGCTACTTCGGCGGCTGGAACCTACAGGCAAACGGGTCGGGAGGATCCTACTCGCAAGGCCAGACCTTCGTCATGGGGTCGTCCGACGTGGTGCTCTACGCGCAGTGGCCCGCCGCCAAGACCGTGTTCGCCACCAAGGCCACCTTCAGCGGAGCCTTCGGGGGACCCGTGCTCGGAATACCCCTCTGCCTGCTGGAGGCACAGATCGCCCACTTGCCTACCGCCACCTATCTCCCCTGGGTGTCCGACTCCATCGGCAACAGTCCGAAGGTCAACTTCACACACAGTAGTGTCCCCTACGTCGACGCCCTGGGGAACATCATCGCGTACAACTGGGCCGACCTGACGAGCGGCTCTCTCCGGAGCCCGATCAATCGCGACGCCACCGGAGCCCTCCAGACGCCCTACCCGGTCTGGACCTTCACCAAGCCGGATGGAACGCCGACGCTGAATAGTCATGACGACAATTGCCTTCTCAACTCAATGACCTGGTACAACGATTGTGATCCGGGTTCGACTTCGGAGACGTCCACGCCCTGGATGTCGACCGGGCTGGACTATCCGAGCTGCATCACCGGCTCGCAACCACTGATCGGCGACGTCGGTAACCAGGCCGCCTCGACCGGCGCGTGGTCCTACCTGGGAACCGTCACCTGCTCCGGCGTCGCTCGCCTGTATTGTTTCCAGCAGTGACACGGCCCTGCCTCGAGCCGAAGGTGGACGAATGGAGCGAATCCGGATGCCCGGCCGGGCGCCAAGAGGGATGGTGAACGGCCGGGCGACCGGGGCGAAGGCCTTCACGACCGCAGCGGCCAGGTGTGCGGTCCGAGCGCGTCGTTCAGGACGAGGAGACGTCCCTACGGCGGCGCGCGGAACGCACCCCACAGCGGCGTCCCAGTCCCGGCGATGGTCCCTGGGCCTCTAATCGGCGGCTCCGGCGTCGACGGTGGCGGCGGCCGGAGAAGGCCTCGCCCGCTTGCGCGGCAGCGGCGGGTTCACCTCGCGATGGA
Organism: Anaeromyxobacter sp.; assembly: GCA_035541675.1. Classification (GTDB taxonomy): domain Bacteria; phylum Myxococcota; class Myxococcia; order Myxococcales; family Anaeromyxobacteraceae; genus Anaeromyxobacter. The sequence continues at coordinate 20,458 of DATKMW010000125.1, forward strand.
GCTCCACCGGGCCCAGCGGCAGCCCGGCCAGCTGCGGGCGCACGATCTCCTTGGCGCCCACCAGGACCAGGGTGGTCCGGCCGGGGGCGAGATAGCGCCGGGCCGCGCGCTGCACGTCGGCGGCGCTCACCCCCTCCACCTCGCGGGCGTAACCGTTCCAGTAGTCGTCCGGCAGCCCGTGCACCGCCAGGTCGCCGAGTTGGCCGGCGATCCCGGCCGCGGTGGCGAACTCGGCCGGCAGGGAGCGGACCAGCCCGGCCTTCGCCTCCGAGAGCTCGGCCTCGGGGACCGGCTCATCCCGCATCCGGGAGAGCTCGGCCAATAGGTCGTGGATGGCCGGGCCCGTCACGTTGGCCCGGACGTTCCCCCGGATCATGCTGGCCCCGGCCAGCCGGCGCGCGTCGGCCCCGGCGTAGATGCCGTAGGTGTATCCCTTCTCCTCGCGCAGGGTCCGGAACAGGCGCGAGTTGGATCCGCCGCCCAGCACCTCGAGCATCACCGAGGCGGCCACGTAGTCGGGCGAGCGGCGGTCCAGCCCCGGGGCGCCCAGGACCAGGTAGGCCTGGGGGGCGCCCGGCTTGTCGACGATCAGCGTCCGGTGGGGTGCGGCCGGGGCGCGGGCCGGGAGGGGCGGGGCGCGCTCGCCCCGCGCCCAGGACCCCAGCGACCGCTCCAGGAGCGGCCGGACCTCCGCCTCGGTGACGTCCCCCACCACCACCAGCTCGCCGTTGGCTGGGACCCAGAAGCGGTCGTGGAAGCGGGCCAGGTCGGCGGCGTGGGTCCGCTCCAGCGAGGCCTCGGTGCCGAGCAGCGGGTGGCCGTAGGGGTGGCTGCCCCAGAAGGCGCCGATGAAGGCCCGGGCGGCCAGGACCGGCGGCTGGTCCCGCTGCTGCAGGAGCGCTACCCGCCGCTCGTCCTTCACCCGGTCGAAGTCCTCGGCCGGGAAGGCGGGATGGGCGGCGACGTCGGCGAAGATGTCGAGGAAGGCGGGGAGGTGCTCGACCAGGCAGGCGCCGGAGAGGGTGGAGGAGTCGGGCCCGGCCGAGGCGCCCAGGTCCGCGCCCAAGAGGCCGACCTGGTCGGAGATCTGGGTGGCGCTCCGGGAGCGGGTGCCCTCGGTGACCATGGCCGCGGTGAAGCTGGCCACCCCGGGAAGCTCCGCCGGGTCGCGCGCCCCCCCGGCGTCCACCACCAGGTCGACCGCGACCACCGGGAGCCGGTGGTACTCGACCAGCCGCACCTGCAGGCCGTTGGAGAGGGTGAAGTGGCGCTGGTCGGGGAGGCGCAGGGGGACGCTCGGGCCGAGCGGCGGAGGCCTGCTCCGGTCGAGGCCCTCGGGCGCCGGGCTGGCCATCCCCGCCTCCGGGGCGGGCAGCTCGGAGGGGATCCGCGATGCGGCCGGCTCCGGCGACGGGGCGGCCTCGGCCTCGGCCGGCGCCGGCGTTTGGGCCGTAGGCTCCGGGGGAGGGGGCGGAGGGGGAGGGGGGGGCCGGGCGGTGGCGCAGGAGAGCGCCGCCAGGGAGAGGGCCAGGGGGACGGCGAGGCGGCGGTGGGTCACGGCTGGCCTCCCCTCTCCGCGGCCGGCCGGGCGGGCCCGGCCGTGCCGGCGGGCCTGACCTCCAGCACCACCCGCGCGTCCCTTCGCAGGTAGGTGCGCACGGCGGCGGACACGTCCTCGGCGGAGAGCGCCTGGTATCGGCCCAGGTCCCTCTCCAGGTAGCCCGGGTCGCCGGTGCGCAGGTAGTAGGTGGCCAGGGTGGCCGCCTGGCCGCCCGATCCGCCCACCGGCTCGAGGCCGAACACCTCGGAGGCCAGGATCTTGTTGCGGGCCCGGGAGAGCTCCTCCTCGCTGGGCGGGGTCGCGGCCAGCCGCTCGATCTCCTCGTCGATCTCCTGCTCCAGCTGGGAGAGGGACACGCCCGGCTTGGGCGTGGCCACCACCACGAACTCGCCGCCCAGGGCCTTGCTGGACTGCCCGGCGGCGACCCCCTGGGCGATCCGCTCCTGCATCTCCAGCCGCCCGGTGAGGCGGGCGCTCTTGCCGTCGGCCAGGATCTGGCCGGCCAGATCCAGGGCGGCATCGCCGTCGGCGAAGATCCGGGGCGACTGCCAGGCGATGTAGACCCGGGGGAGCTGCACCCGGTCCTCCATGGTGATCCGCTTCTCGGCCTCGAGCGGCAGCGGGACCGGCGGCGGGCGGACCGGCCGGGCGCGCGAGGGGATGCTCCCGAACCACCTCTCCACCAGGCGCCTCGCCTCGGCGGGGTCGAAGTCGCCGGCGATGGAGAGGACCGCGTCGTCGGGGCCATACCAGCGCTGGAAGAACTCGCGCACGTCGGCCAGGTTGGCGTTGGTCACGTCCTCGAACGAGCCGATGGCCAGCCAGCTGTAGGGGAACTCCGGGTTCCACAGGGCGGCCATGAGCTTCTCGTAGGCCAGCCCGTAGGGGCGCATCTCGTAGTTCTGGCGGCGCTCGTTCAGCACCACCTCCCGCTGGTTGTCGAGCTTGGTCTCGTCGAGGGTGGGAAGGAGCCAGCCCATCCGGTCGGCCTCGAGGTAGAGGATCTGGTCGAGGGCGTTGGAAGGGGCCTCCTCCCAGTAGACCGTGTCGTCCTGGGAGGTCTGGCCGTTGTTGCTGGCGCCGGCGGCGTTGAGCAACCGGTCCGCCTCGCCCTTGGGGACGTGCTCCGACCCCTCGAACATGAGGTGCTCGAAGAGGTGGGCGAAGCCGGTGCGATGGGGCTTCTCGTCCTTGGAGCCCACGTCGTACTCCACGTGGACGCCGATCAAGGGGACGGTGTGGTCCTCGTGGAGGATGACGGTGAGGCCGTTCGAGAGCCGGTAGCTGTCGAAGGCCAGGTGGGGCACCCGGGCCGGGGAGGGCGCGGCGGCCTCGGCCCGGGCGCGGGCGAAGGGGGCGGCGAGGAGGAGCGGTGCGATGAGGAAGGCCGTTCGTGAGGGCATGTCAGCCTGCGTTATAAGGGTGCGCCCGGTTGGCGTCACGATCCAGGGCGGCCCCGATCAACCAGGGAGCGGGCCGCGAAATTCCGCAGGCCCGGGCGCGTAGGGGGCACGGACACCACGGGGCGGCGCCAGCTTGACCCGACACCTCGCCCGGCTCGCCATCGGCTTGCTCCTCGCCGGCCCCGCCGCCGGCCGCGCCAGCGCGCCCGGAGAGCCGATAGAGGCCGTCCGGCGCCGGGCCCCGGTGGTCATCGACGGCCGCCTCGACGACCCAGACTGGGCGTCCGCCCCGGCCTTCGACGGCTTCTCGCAGCGCTTCCCGGTGGAGGGGGCCCCGGTGGGCCAGGCCACCGAGGTGTTGGTCCTCTTCGACGACGACAAGCTCTACGTGGGGGTGCGCTGCCACGACCCCCACCCCTCCCTGATCCAGCGCCCCCTGGGCCGGCGGGACAACGCCCCCTTCGGCGACTCGATCACCGTGCTCATCGACTCGATGCACGATGGCCGGAACGCCTTCCTCTTCTCGGTCTCGGCCGCCAGCGTCCAGTCGGACGGGCTGGAGTCGGACGACGACGACTACAACTCCGACTGGGACGCGGTCTGGGAGGGGGCGGCCACCATCGACGAGGAGGGCTGGTCGGCGGAGCTGGCCATCCCCTTCAACGTCCTGCGCTTCCAGGACCACGGCCGGCCGGTGTTCGGCTTCGGGGTGCGGCGGACCATCGGCAGGAGCCACGAGGAGGATTGGACCGTGCCGATGCCCCGCAACGTGCGCGGGGAGGTGGCCCGCCTGGGCAGCCTGCTCGGGCTCGCGGGGCTCGCCCCCTCCGCCGACCTGGAGCTCGTCCCCTACGCCGCCGGCCGGCTCACCTTCAGCCCCCGCTACGACAGCACCCTCGATCCCGGGCCGCGAACCTTCCAGCCCAACGCCGACCTGGGCCTCGACCTCAAGGCCTCGGTGGGCCGTGGGCTCTCCTTGCAGGGGACCTTGAACCCCGACTTCGGCCAGGTGGAGGCCGACCAGATCATCCAGAACCTCTCCACCTTCGAGACCTTCTTCCCCGAGAAGCGCCCCTTCTTCACCCAGGGGATGGACCTGTTCCGGCCGGTGGCGCCCCAGAACCGGGCCTCGCCCCAGCAGCTCTTCTACTCGCGGAGGATCGGGCTCACCGCCCCCATCCTGGCGGCGGCCAAGCTGTCCGGTTCGGCCGTGGACGGCGTCCAGGTGGGGATGGTCGAGGCGGTGGTGGCCGGGGAAGGCGCCGGGGCGGACGAGAACCCGCCCGACCGGGGCTACCACCTCTCCACCTCCCGCCCGCTCTGGTTCGGGCCGCGCTCGGCGCTGCCCGAGCTCTCGCCGGCGCCGGAGAACTTCCTGGCGGCAGTGGCGCGCTGGCAGCCCGACCCCCGCATCTCGCTGGGGGCGACCGCCACCTCGGCCCTCCTCCTGGGGCGCCGCTGCACCCCGGCCCAGAGCGAGATCGGCGACGACGACGTGCGCCCCGAGCGCTGCAACGTCATCACCGGGAACGCTGCCGCGCTCGACCTCTCCGCGCGGACGCTGGACGGCGAGTGGTTCCTGCGCGGCCAGGCCACCGCCTCGCAGGCCGAGGGCGGCTCCCCCCGGCGCACCCTGCCCGACGGGACGCAGCTCAGGCCGGGCGATCTGGGCTACGGCGCCCACGCGGCCATGGGGCGGTCTGGCGGCGAGCCGCTGCGGGCCGAGCTCGACTGGGAGTACGAGTCACCGAGGCTGGACGTGAACGCGCTCGGCTACCAGCGCACCCAGAACGAGCAGGTGCTCCGCGGCGCCCTCCGCTGGGTCCGCCCCAGCGGCGGTGGGCCGTTCCACTCCTATGCCGTGGCGGCGGGGGCCGAGACCCACCTCACCACCGACGGGCGCGGGCTGCAGCGCGGCGGGGGCCTCTACCAGGACAGCGAGTTCCAGCTCCACAGCTTCGACTGGTTCGGGAACGACGCCTGGCTCAACTTCGACCACTGGGACGTGCGGGAGATCGACCAGGCCTCGGTGGCCGACGGGCATTCCGCGGCCCCGCTGGCGGTGCAGATGCCGGCCGATCTGGGCGCGGACCTGTGGGTGTCCAGCGACGCCTCGCGCGCCCTCCAGATCGAGCTGGGTGGCGGCGGAGGTACCACCCTGGACCGGCCCACCATGCCGGCGACGCCCTACTGGTTCGGCTGGACCAACCTGGTGCTGCGTCCCCACCCGCGGGTGGAGACCCGCCTCAACGCCTCCTGGAACCGGAACGCCTGGCCGGGACGCTACGTGGCCGACGACGGGAACACCGACCCGCGCGCCCGGCAGTTCCTCTTCGCCGGGCTGCGGTCGCCGGTGCTGTCCCTGACCCTGAGGCAGCAGCTGGTCCTCACCACGCGCCTGACGCTCCAGGCCTACGCCCAGCTCTACTCCTCCTACGGCCGCTACAGCGACTACCGGGTGGCGACGGCCCAGGGCGGGAAGGTCGGCTTCGGCGACATGCGCACCCCGTACCGCAGCGCCCGGGACGTGCCCTGGTGGACCGACGACGACTCGAACCCGGACTTCCGGGGCTCGACCCTGGTGGTGAACGTGGTCGTGCGCTGGGAGTACCGCCTGGGATCGACGCTGTACCTGGTCTACTCCCGCACCCAGAACGAGCTGGGGTTCCGCGACAACGGCTACGATCCCTCGCCCCCCTTCACGCTGCGCCCCATCCGGCTCGGCCCAGGACCCACCGTCGACACCCTCCTGGTGAAGTGGTCGTACTGGTGGAGCCGGTGAGTGCGGCCGGAGCGTCCCCCCGCCCCGGCCACCGGCGCCTACCGGCCCGCGTCGACGTGCATCCCCTTGGGGATGATGACGATGCCGCTGTCGGTGACGTGGAACTGGCGGCGGTCCTTCTCCAGGTCGTAGCCGATGGTGGTGCCGGCCGGGATGTCCACGTGCTTGTCCACGATGGCCCGCCGGATCTTGCAATGCCGGCCGATGTTCACGTTCTCGAAGACGATCGAGTCCTCCACCACCGCGTAGCTGTTCACCCGCACCCGGGGCGAGATGATGGAGTGGTGCACCTGGCCGCCGGAGATGATGCAGCCCTCGGAGATGAGGGAGTTGGTGGCCTGGCCCACCCGTCCCTCGTTCTCCAGGCGGAAGACGAACTTGGCCGGGGGGTAGTTGTACTGCACCGTGTAGATGGGCCATTCGTAGTTGTAGAGCGAGAAGATCGGGTCCACCGCCACCAGGTCCATGTTGGCCTGGTAGTAGGCGTCGATCGAGCCCACGTCGCGCCAGTAGCCGCGCTCGCGCTCCGACTGGCCCGGCACCACGTTCTGGGCGAAGTCGTACACGAACACCCTCTTGCGCTGGTACATCGAGGCCACGATGGACTTGCCGAAGTCGTGGGCGCTGTTGGGGTCGCCGGCGTCGCGGACGATCTCCTGCACCAGCGCGTCGGTGGTGAAGAGGTAGTTGCCCATCGAGGCCAGGCACTTGCCGGGGTTGCCCGGCATGGTCTTGGCCCCGTTCTTGGGCTTCTCCACGAAGCCGACCATCCGGTTCTCGGAGTCCACCTCGATGATGCCGTACTCCTTGGCCTCGTCGACCGGCACCGGGATGGCGGCCACCGTCAGGTCGGCCTTCTTGTCGAGGTGGAAGTCCAGCATCTGCCGCGCGTCCATGCGGTAGATGTGGTCGGAGCCGAAGACGAACAGGTAGTCGGGCTCCTCGTCGGTGATGATGTTCAGGTTCTGGTAGATGGCGTCGGCCGACCCGGCGAACCACTTCGGCCCCACCCGCTGCTGCGCCGGCACGATCTCCACGTACTGGTTGAGGAGGGCGGTGAGCCGCCAGGCGCGCTGGATATGGGTGTTGAGCGACTCGGACTTGTACTGGACCAGCACCTTCATCCGGAGAAAGCCGGAGTTGGCCAGGTTGGAGAGGACGAAGTCGACGATCCGGTATCGTCCCCCGAAGGGCACGGCGGGCTTGGCCCGCTCGCGGGTGAGGGGATCGAGGCGCCGCCCCTCACCGCCGGCCAGGATCATGGCGAGCACGTTCATTCGGTGACTCCTGGTGACGTCCGACGAGTGCGACGAGCCTTCCGCCCGAT
>DATKMW010000126.1:0-25724 GCA_035541675.1 Anaeromyxobacter sp.
GGTCTTGCGGATGGCCGGTTTTCCCGACGGCGTCTTCCAGGCGCTGCTGGTGGGGGCCGACCGGGTGGGGCGACTCGTCGACGACCCGCGGGTGGCGGCGGTGACCCTGACCGGCAGCGAGGGGGCAGGGCGGGAGGTGGCTGCCGCCGCCGGCCGGGCCATCAAGAAGACGGTCCTGGAGCTCCGGGGGAAGCGACGCCTTCGTGGTCCTCCCCTCTGCCGACGTGGCCCAGGCGGCCCGGATCGCGGTGGCGGCGCGCACGGTGAACAATGGCCAGCCGTGCATCGCCGCCAAGCGCTTCATCGTCCACCGCCAGGTCCACCCCCAGTTCCTGGAGCGGTTCGCCGCCGGGATGAGCGCCCTGCGGGTGGGCGACCCCATGGACCCGGGCTCCGACGTGGGCCCGCTGGCCTCGGCCGGGGAGCGGGACCGGCTGGCCGCCCAGGTGGATCGGCTCTTGCGCGAGGGGGCCCGGGCGCTGGTCGGCGGCGCCGCCCTGCCCGGCCCGGGGGCCTTCTACCCGCCCACGGTGCTCACGGACGTCCCGCGCGGCTCGGCCACCTACCGCGAGGAGATCTCCGGCCCGGTGGCGCTGGTCATCAGCGTCCGCGACCTGGACGAGGCCATCGCCGTGGCCAACGAGCTGCCCTACGGGCTCGGCTCCTCCGCCTGGACGCGCGATCCGGCCGAGCGGGCGCGGCTGGTGGACGAGCTGGAGGCCGGCGCCACCTTCCTGAACGGCATGGTGGCCTCCGACCCCCGCCTGCCCTTCGGTGGCGTCAAGCGCTCGGGCTGCGGCCGCGAGCTGTCGCGCGAGGGGATCCGGGAGCTCGTGAACGTGAAGACGGTGGTCGTCCAGGGGTAGGGTTTGGAGCTAGAATCCCGGCGTGCCCTGGCTCCCGCGCTTCCTCCGCAGCTCGAGGCAGAAGACCCTGGACGCCGCGCTGAAGGAGGCCGCCCAGGTCCCGCCCGCGCTCCCGCCGCAACCCGACGGCCCGGACGCCCCGCCGGAGAGCTGGGCGGCCGCGCTCGGGCTGCCGGTCGAGGCCCTGGCCGGGGTCGGTCCACCGTTTCTCCCTGGGGAGGCGGAGGTGGCCCGGCAGGTGTCGGCGCACTTCGACGCCCACCGCCCGGGGCCGGCCTCGTTTCCGGCCGTGGCCCTCAACGTCCTCGAGCTCCTGCGTGACCCGAAGCTGGACGCGGGGGCACTGGCGCGGGCCATCGAGCTGGACATGGCCCTCTCCGCGGGCGTGCTGGCGCTGGCGAACTCGGCGGTCTTCCGCGGGGTGAGCAAGGTCGAGACCCTGCGGGAGGGGGTGGCGCGCCTCGGCCTCACCGAGGTGGCGCGGCTCGCCGCGGCCCTCTCCACCCGGTCGCTCTACCGGGGAATGCGGGCGGAGCTCGAGCTCTTCGGCGGGATCTGGGACCGGCTCTTCCACCACGCGGCCACCGTGGCGCGGGCAGGGGCCGAGCTGACCCAGGCGCGCCGGCTGGGCGATCCGGACCGCGTCTTCCTGGGGGGCATGCTCCACGACGTGGGCAAGTCGCTGGCGCTCCGGTCGCTGGGAGCGTTGGTGGTCGAGGGGCGGGTGGATCGGCCCGGCCCGGAGGCGGTGGAGCGCATCCTGCACCAGCTCCACGTCCAGATCGGCGCCGAGGCGCACCGGGAATGGGGGCTGCCGGAAGGGCTCACGGCCATCGCCACCCGGCACCACCTCCCCGACCTCGGCGGCGGGGCGGGCCAGGAGGAGCTGCACGTGGTGCGGCTCTGCTCGGCGATGGATCTCTCGCGGGTGGCGCCCGGGGCCTCGTGGGAGGCGCCCGCCGAGGCGGTGGACAGCGCCCGCGCCCTCGGACTGGGCCCGACCCGGGTCGGCGCGCTCCGCGCCGCGCTGGCCGAGCACGCCGAGTGGGTGCGGATGCTGTTCGGCGCGGCACAGTAGGGAGCTCGCCCTCCGCGCGCCGGCCGGGGCCGGCACGGGAACACCGTCGGCGAGTGGGTCCAGGTGCTCTTGCGCACGGCGGGCGGGAGCCGACCGAGGCTGGGCGAGCCGACCGCGGCCTGCGCCCGCGCCTCGCCCGGGAGGTCGCCACCTCGCACCCGTTGGCCGCCCGGGTCCACCTCGGGACCGACCGCGCGGTCCTTCGAGGAGGGGAAGGTGCGGTCGGCATCATCTCATCGGCAGCGGGTGCATGAGCCCACCCTCGGTCCACAGTGCATTGAGCCCGCGATCCAGGTGGTAGGGCCGCCCGGTGGTGCGCTGGAAGATCTCGCCATAGTTGCCGGTGGCAGCGATGACCTGGGCGGCCCAGTCGTGCCGGAGGCCGAGCGCCTGACCGGTGGCGAAGTCGTGTCCCAGCAGCTGCTCGGCCCGCGCGTCCTGGCGATTCATGGCCGCCGCCACGTTGGCCTGCGTGATCCCCAACGCCTCCGCCTCGATGAGCGCGCTGATCACCCAGGCGATCACCAGGCCGAAGGTCTGATCGCCCCCACGGTAGGCGGGGACCACCGGGTAGAGCCCGAACCGGTCCGGCAAGAACACGAACTCGCCGCTCAGCGCGTGGAAGTTGGCGCGCGACTGGGCCAGCCGCGACTCCATCGCCGTGGCCGCCTCGCATCGGCGAACGGCCACCGCCGCGTCCATCTCGCCCTGCTCGGAGTGAGCCATGAGCCCGTATGGGATGCCTCGCGCCGTCATCTCGTCGCGCAGCGCTCGCTCGGGCGGGCTCATGTCCAGCGCACAGACCAGCTTGTGACGAAGGTCCTCGAGCCTGCTGATGCCGCTCCGCCTCGAGACCATCAAGCGCTGCGAGTCGTAGAAGACGGGCGGTCCGAACCCGACGCCGGAGTGGACCGCCGTCGACGCCGAGGGCGAGATGCCGACGGCGAGCTGGATCGTGCCGGCCTGGAGCGCAGCCAGTGCCTCCGGCTCGGCCGGGAAGGCCTGGACGGTCAGGCTGCCCTCGCCGCCGAGGATGGCGACCGCGACCGCACGGCACACCTCGCCCTCCAGGGCGGAGAGGTTGCCGTGGACGTCCTCTCCGTTCCAGTCGTCGGCGCCCACGACCGTACCGCACCCCAGGTGGTGGGCGGTGCGGATGGATTCCAGGGTCTGGGCGTGCACCCCGTAGCCATGCGCCAGGGTGACGCTGGCGAGGAGCCACAGCGCGGAGCGTGCCATCACCAGCCCGACCATCGGTCGAAGGGGAGGGGGATGGAGGCGAGGCCTCCATCCCCCCGCGGACGGTCCTCGTTTCGCAAGCGCGATCTCAGGGCGTCCAGGTTCCGGAGGTCGGCGTGCCCGGCGACTGGGTCGGGCGCGGATTCACGTCCACCGGATAGGGGTCGATCGGCTGACCGGCGTGGTACGCCGCCCAGGACGCGAAGTCGGTGGGCAAGACGCCGATGGCCTGGCAGGCGCCGTTGGTATAGCCGTTCGGCGAGAAGTCGGTCTTCGCCAGGTGAGGCAGCGTTCCCACCACCGCGGGCGGGGTCCATGCCAAGGAGGCGGAGACCGGTGGCCTGAACCCCCGCAGGATGTCGTAGTCGAAGGCCTCGGTCAGGTCGCCGACGTCGTTGTCCGGATCGTCCGAGGGGCCGAGGTTCGGCTGCCCCAGGGTCGATTCGCCCAGCTTGCGCGCGCGCGCCTCGTCGGGAAGGGAGGCGAGCGGCACCAGGCCGAACAGGTCGTTGATGAACTTGATCACCGAGCCGTGCTCGCTGTAGCGGTGCGAGATCTTGCCGGACTGCGCGTAGGGCGAGATCAGGATCGTCGGGATGCGCGGGCCGGCGGCCAGCGGGGAGCCGTCGGCGAACCAGCTGCGGCGTTCCGGCGACACGTGATCGTAGAACCCGTCGGTCTCGTCGTAGGTGATGAGGATCACGCTCTCCGGCCAGTACGGGCTGTTGACGATGTCGTCGATGGCCTTGGCGGCGAACGCCTCGGAGATCTGCTGATCCGAGTAGGCGGGATGGTCGTCGTTACCGATGAAGGCGTGCTGGATGGCCGGCGTCGGATCGACCGGCACGAGGCCGTCGTTGTTGTTGTAGCCGCCTCGGAGGTAGAACACGCCGCCACCGCGGGGCAGCGTCCGGCCCTCGACGGCCTGGAAGAAGTCCCTGGCGCCGTGCAGGTTGTTGCTCAGCACCTGCGGGTTGTCGCCCAGATAGCCGAAGTACTGAGGGCCGTTGTGGTGCAGGATGTACCCGGTGTTCAGGCCCGGGTCGTTGGTGGGGTTGGGCGTGGTCGAGCTCTGCGGCTCGTAGGGGTCGGGCGCGTCGTTGGCATTGAAGCCTTGCTGGTACCAGCCCCAGTTGACCGCCGGGTCTCGGGAGGCGATGGTCTTGATGTCGTCCTGGACGTCCAGCAGGTCGGCGGTGGGATCCGGATCGGCGGCGATGATCTTCTCGATGTTCCGGCCCATGAACGACAGCGGCTGGCTGGCGAAGGTCAGGTTCAGCGCCGGGTTGGCGGGGTTCTCGTCGAAGTTGAAGGGCGGCTTGACCAGGTTGGTGTCGAGGTTCGAGCCCGGGAACGGGCCCGGATCATTGACCACCGGCACGAAGGCGTTGCTGGTGGTCGGCATGACGTTCGAGCCGTAGCTCGCGCCGAGCGGGTTCGGGAACGCGGGGTTGGCGTAGGTCGTGGCCGCGCCTTGGTCGGGGTGGAGCGCCCACTGCGTCTGGCCGGACTGGCCGGCGATCATCGCGATGGCATTCGGGGTCGAGGGCCCGACGATGGTCTGGCGGAAGTTGTCGAAGAGGACGAAGTTCCTCGCCCACCGCCACATGAAGGGGATGGTGTCGCAGTCGATGTGGCTGACATCCGTCTCCGCCTTCTGCTTCTGGGCGAGCGAGACCGCGGTGGGCGGTACGCCAGCCTTGGTCACGATGTCCCCGGCCGCGTCCGTCGTCAGGCCTTCCTGATCCATCGCGTAGCGGTCGTTCGCCGCGAGGCCGCTCGTGGCGTCGACGTTGAGGCTGTTGGACATGCCCTGGTGGCTGTGATCGACCGAGATCAGGTCGGCGGGGTAGATGGGCACGACCTGCCCGGTCGAGGTCGTGACCGATTGCGGCATCAGGAAGGGGGAGATGGTGACGGGCTGGAGCGAGGTGTCGAGGTACCTCTGCACGAAGCTGGGCGTCGCCTGGGCGGGCGTGGCGCCGCGCGGCGCGCTGAAGAGGCCGTTGGCGCCGGGGTAGGTGCCGAAGAAGTGGTCGAAGGACTCGTTCTCGTGGAAGATCACGAAGACGTACCTGACCCTGTGGCGGAGCAGCTCGATCTTCTCCCTGAGTGACAGGTTCGGATGGTCGAGCTCGTCGTTCGGATGCCCTTCGTTCCGGTTCCCGTCGTCCCGGGCGAGCGAGGCCATCGGGTTCGACAGGAGCAGCAGGGTCCCGAGCAGCGCCGTGGCGCGCTTGAGAAGCCCTGCCGTAGACAACGCCTCATGGGTCACGGGCATGCTCCTTTGTGAGGGATGCGCGCAGGCTAGCGGGCGTGGGGAACCCGCTCCAGGGACGTTCCTGTGACGACTCGCCCCGATCTCGGTGACGGAGGATGACCGGACAGGGCCCGGCAGCCCAGGCGGTACGGGCCCGGACCGACCACCCGCATCGCGGAACCGAGCTCGCGCGGGTTCGGGCCGTGCTCACCCCGGGCGGGTGCTGGTCAAGGGGGGCACCTCGCTGGGGGACGCGGGCATTGCCGAGGAGTGAAAGCGCGACACCGTTCGGCGCCCCGCAGCGAATGGGCCTCGGTGCCACCGAGACAATCGTGAAGCGGGAGCCCGCCCTGCTCTCCCGCGCCGCACTCGTGCGGGGCGCCGTCCGGGCGCGGCGGTCGCGGCCGGCAAGCAGGGTGCTCCGGTCAGCGCGCGGCGAGGTCGGCGAGCAGCGCGTCCTCCTCCGCGTCCGCCGCGGCCCCGCCCAGGAGATCGATCCCGTTCCGAAGGAAGCGACGGGCAGCGGCCAGGGACCGGCGGCCGCTGCCGCGATGCAGCTGGTCGCGGGCGTGATCGACGAGCAGGGCCAGCGCCAGGGTCCGGCCCAGGGTCATCGCCAGCCGGCGGGCGCCGGCCTCTCCGCCGGGATCGAGCGCGCGGCCCAGGACCTCGCGGACTCGGTTCAGCGCCGCCAGGCCGGCAGCGGCGACGGGCTCCAGCTCCGGGGGCACCGGGGCCAGGCGCCGCTCCACCTCCCCGGCCAGCGCCTCGGCCGGGCGCCCTTCCCCGGCGGCGAGCGCACGGAGGGCCTCCAGCGACAGCACGTCGGTGGTGCCTTCCCAGATGGGCAGGACCTGCGCGTCGCGGAGCAGCCGGGGCAGGCCGGTGTCCTCGATGTACCCGGCCCCGCCGAAGCACTCCACCGCCTCCGAGGCCACGGCCACGGCCTGCCGGGCGGTGGTGAGCTTGGCGAGCGGCGCCACCACCCGCAGCAGGGCCCGGTCGGCGGCGGAGGCCTCCGGGCCTTCGCTGCGGCCGAGCAGCTCCACCGCCCGGAAGGCCAGGAGGAAGGCCGCCTCGCGCTCCGCCTCCAGCGCGGCCAGGAGGTCGCGGTGCAGCGCCTTCTCGCGGAGCGGCGCTCCGAAGGCCACGCGGCGGCGGGCATGGTCCCGGGCCAGGGCCAGGGCCCGGGCCATCCCGGCCGAGGAAGCCACCGCGTTCCAGGTGCGGGTGACCGTGAGGAGCGGCGCCACCGCCCGCACCCCGTCGGCCAGGCCGCGCACCGGCACGGCGCGCGTGCCGTCGAGCCGGAGCTCGGCGGTGGGGAGCTTGCGCGTGCCCAGCTTCTCCTTCAGCCGGAGGACGGTGACGCCGTTGGGACCGCCGCCGTCGTCGCGCGTCTCCAGGTAGAACAGGGCCAGTCCCCTCGAGCCGGGCGGGTTCCCCTCCGGGCGGGCCAGTGCCAGCGCCATCTGGGCGGAGGCCGCCGAGGCGAACCACTTGGTGCCGTAGAGGCGCCAGCCGCCCGCCTCCCGCCGGGCCACGGTCTCGGTGCCGGAGACGTCGGAGCCGCCGGACTGCTCGGTCATCCACTGGCCGCTGGTCCAGGCCCGGTCCGGATCCCGCGCGATGAGCCGGGGCACGGCCCGCTCCACGAGCTCCGGGCCGGCCAGGTCGATGAGGGTCCGCGCCGCGCCGTCGCTCATGGCCAGCGGGCAGGAGTAGACGTCCAGCGAGGGCTCGAGCAGGTGGACCATGGCCATCTGGTGCACCCGCGACAACGCACCCAGCCGGCGCTCGTAGGCGGTTGCCACCAGGCCGTGGCGGGCGCAAAGCTCGGCCGCCTCGCGCCAGGAGGGCGCGGCCTCGATGCGATCCACCCGCCGGCCCCAGGGGTCCCACTGGGTGAGCCGCGGCTCCTCCGTCCGCGTGGCCAGCTGCAGGTCGTAGAGCCGGCCACCCGAGATTTCACCCAGCGTGCGTAGCTCGGCCTCGATCGCCTCCCGGGCCGGCTCCGGGAGGACCCGCGCCAGGTACTCGCGGAGGAGGGGGTCGTCGCGGTACGGGTCGCCGGGGCGGGGGGGCTCGAGCTGGTGGGCCATCCTCGGCCCATATCCGGGGCGAGCGGGGGCGCGGTGGGACAGAAGGGGCCCCGCGCCGGTGGCCTCCCGCGGCAGGCGGGAAGCTGCTATTCCATGCGGATGGCCTCCGAGGCGGCGCTCCCCGGCGCGTCCGATCTGCGGCTGCAGCGGCTCGCCCGCCTCCAGGCGCTCACCGCCGAGCTCTCGGCCGCCGCCACCCCGCAGGACGTGGCCCACATCATCTTCGACCGCGGGCTATCCCTGGTCGGGGCGCGCGTCCTGACCCTGTACTGGGAGCGCGCGCCGGGGGAGCTGGAGCTGATCCACGGCCTGGGGGTCTCGGAGGAGTTCGTCCAGCGATACCGGCGCATCGGGGCGGGCACGCCGCTTCCCAACGGCGAGGTGTACCGAACCGGCGAGCCGGTCTGGCTGGGCACCCACGCGGCCATGGCCGAGCGGTTCCCCGAGGCCGCCGCGCTGGCCGCGGCCGAGGGCGACCGGGCCTGGGCCGCCATCCCGCTCCTGGTCGATCGCTCGCGGGGCTCGCTGGGCATGCGGTTCGAGGCGGAGCGCGCCTTCGACCGGGAGGAGCGCGAGTTCCTCCTGGCCGTGGCCCGGCAGTGCGCCCAGGCGCTGGAGCGGGCGCGGCTCTTCGAGGCGCAGCGCCGCCTGGCCGACCGGCTGGCCAGCCTGCAGGCCATCACCTCCGAGCTCTCGGGCGCCCTCACGGTGCGCGAGGTGGCGGCGGTGGTGCTGCGCCACCTGCTGGGGCTGGGCGTGCGGGGCGGCGTGGTCTGCTCGCTGGGCACCGGGCGCCTGGAGCCAGTCCTCGAGCACGAGGCCGCCGACCTGCGCGATGCGCTGCTGGCGCCCTCCCCCTCGGCCGAGGCCCTCTCCAGCGGGGAGGTGGTCTGGCTGGAAGAGCCGGGTGCGCCGCCAGGACCGTTTCCGGCGCTCTCCGAGCTGCGGGCGCGCCCCGGGGCGGGGACCATCGGCGTGCTGCCGCTGCGCATCGAGGGGCGGAACGTGGGGCTCCTGGCGGTGGCCTTCGAGGAGGCGCGCACGCCCGCCGCCGAGGACCGGAGCTTCGCCCAGGCGCTGGCGCAGCAGGGTGCACAGGCGCTGGAGCGGGCCCACCTCTACGAGGTCCAGCGGCTCCAGGCGGAGCGGCTGGCCCATCTCCACGCGGCCACCGCCGCGCTCTCCGGGGCGGTGGCGCCCTCCGAGGTGGCGGCGGCGGCCCACACCGCCCTTTCGGCGCTGGGCGCGGTCGCGGTCGAGCTGCACGCCTTCACCGGGCCGGACCGGCTGGAGCTGGTGGCGCGGGCCGGGCCCGCCGGCACGGAGGCGGGGAGCGCCGACGCCTCGGACCCGGTGGCGGAGGTGGTCCGGACCGGCAGGGCCCTGTGGATCGAGTCGCGCCAGGAGCTGGAGGAGCGCTTTCCGGAGCTGGCGGCGGGCCGATCCGAGGGCACCTTTGCGGTGGTGCCGCTCCTGGCCGGCGGAACGGCCGACGGGGCGCTGGCGGTCTCCTTCCCCGGGTCCCGGCGCCTCGACGCCGAGGACCGAATCTTCGTCCGCACCCTGGCCATGCCCTGCGCGCAGGCCATGGAGCGGACCCGGCTCACCGACGCGGCGGCACACGATCGCCGCGCCGCGGAGTGGATGGCCGCGCTGCTGGAGGGGGCGCTGGCCGCTGCGCCGGTGGGGCTGGCGCTGCTCGACGAGGCCATGCGGGTGATCCGCACCAGCGAGGGGCTGGCGCGGACCTCGGGCCTGTCGCCGGAGGCGCAGCGGGGTCGGACGCCGCAGGAGCTCTTTCCCGGTCTGCCCGCCGAGGCCCTGCGCCTCTCCTTCGAGCGGGCGCTCTCCTCCGGCCAGCGGGTGGATCAGGTGGTGTCCGGCGAGCCGCGGGGTGCGGCCGGCGAGACGCGGCGGTTCTCCATCACCTGGTATCCGGTGCGCGTGGCCGGCCGGATCGTCGGGGTGGGGATGCTGATCCGGGAAGCGCGCTGAGCATCGACCGTCCCGGCTCAGGAGGCGCGCCGGCGCAGCCGGGCCAGGGCGGCGCGCGGTCCGCCCGGGGAGGTCCAGAGGGCCAGGGCCAGGTAGACCCCGGCGAAGGCGGAGAGGACCAGGACCCCGGTCGCCGCCGGATGGAGCCTCGGCGGCGGCAAGAAGCCGCCGCCCCACTGCCCGGAGAGCCCCGGGGCGGGACCCAGCCAGCGCACCAGGAGCCCTTTCACCGCCAGCCCGGTGGCCCCGGCGGCTGCTGCCGAGGCCCACAGGCGCAGGAGCGTCCGGCCGGGGAGCCCGGTGCGCCCGATGCGCCGGTTCATGGCCCGCCGCAAGAGCGCGAACTCCACCCAGGCGGCCATCCCGGTGGTGGCGGTGATGCCCACCAGCCCGAGCTCCTGCGGCACGCCCAGCACCCCCGGCATCCGCACCGCCGACCACCAGGCCAGCCCGGCGGTGAGCGCCAGCCGGAGCAGGGCATAGCGCAGGGGCGTGCGGGTGTCCTTGAGGGCGTAGAAGGCCGAGGCGTAGAGGCGGCCCATGGCGGCGGCCAAGAGGCCCACCGTCGAGCCCATGAGCACCAGCCACAGGTAACGCGTGTCGGCCGCGTCCTGCCGGCCGGTCTGGAACACCGTCCCGGCCACCACGTCGCCGAGCGCCAGGAAGGCGGCCGCCGAGGGAACCACGAAGAAGGCCAGCCGTGACAGGCCGACGTCCAGCCGCGCCCGCAGCTCCGCCGCCACGGCCTCGGCGCCGCCCACGGCCGCGCTCATGGCCGGCAGCTCGCTGGCCGAGACGGCCATGCCGAAGAGGCTGATGGGCAGGAGATAGAGGATCTGCTGGTACCCCAGCGCCGCCAGGCCGCGCGTGCCCACGTAGGAGGCGTAGACGGTGTCGACGAAGGCCGAGAGCTGGACCACTCCGCGCCCCACCAGCGCCGGCGCGAAGTTCCCCAGCACGGTCCGGACCGAGGCGCGGGCCGCGTCGAGCGAAGGGCGGAAGCCGGCCCCGAGCAACGAGCGGGCGGCGGGGAGCTGCACCGCCACCTGGGCCAGGGCACCGGCCACGTAGCCCCAGGCAGCCCAGTCGGCCACCCGGACCTCCAGGGCCGGGTCGCCGCGTGCCGCCCACCCGCCCAGGATCAGGGCCACCACCACCGCCCCGTTCATCACCACCGGGGCGGCGTAGGAGAGGAAGAAGCGCCGGTGGCTGTTCAGCACCCCGAGGCACCAGGCCGACAGCACCAGGGTGCCGGTGGCGGGGAAGAGGATCCGGACCAGGCGAACGGCCAGGGCGTGATCGGCGCCGGAGAGCCCCGGGGTGATCACCTCGACGAGGAGCGGCGAGGTCAGCATGCCCAGAAGGACCAGCGCGGCGGTGGAGGCGGCGAGCAGCCCGCCGGCGGCGCCGGCCACCCGGTCGGCCTCGTCGTCCTCGCCCCGCGCCAAGAGGTGGGCGTAGACGGGGATGAAGGAGCTGGAGAGCACGCCCTCGCCCAGGAGGTTCTGCAGGAGGTTGGGGATGCGCAGGGCGGCGTTGAACACACCGGCCACCGGCCCGCTGCCCAGGTAGTGGGCGAAGATCCGCTGGCGGACCAGGCCGCTCAGGCGCGAGAGGAGGATACCGGATGCGACCAGGACCGCGTGCCGCCCGCTCTCGCGGTGGCGCTCCGCCCCTGCCGAAGGCTGCGGGCTGGCGGGGCCGAGGGAGGGCATGGGGCGTGGCGCAGGCTAGTGGGTTTCGCCCCCTGGGTCGAGTGTCAGGCCCCTCCGGCGGGCGGCCCGCGATCCCGGGGCGGCGCGGCTGGCAAAGGGCGGGGCGGGGGGCGACAATTCCCCCGTGACCCGGTTCGAGGCCCCCAACGACCAGCAGGTTCGCGCCTCCAGCCGGATCGTCCTCCTGGTCCTGGCAGCCGCCTCCGCGGGCCTGCTGGCGCTGGGACTGGCCCTCTCGCAAGGCGATCTGGAGCTGCTCTGGCCCTTCCTCCTGGCGCCGCTGGCCTTCGCGGTGGTGGTCGGGGCCGCCTTCCTCCTGGCGCCGCGCGGCTACGCCATCTGCGAGCGGGAGCTCCGCGTTGAGCGGGCCATCCTGCCGGTGCGGATCCCCCTCTCCTCGATCCGCACGGTCGGGCCGTTGCCCGACGAGCAGGCCCGCGGGATGCTCCGGGTGGGCGGAAGCGGCGGCCTCTTCGGGCACTTCGGCCGGTACTGGAGCCGTCGGCTGGGGGCGTTCCGCATGTACGCCTCGAGGCGGAGCGGGCTGGTGCTGGTGGAGACCCTGGGGGAGGGCTTCGTGCTCTCGCCGGGGGACCCGGAGGCCTTCGTCGCGGCGGTGCTGGCGCGGGCGCCGGCGAGGCGGTCGGATGGGGCGGGACCGGCCGGGCCTCGCCGAATCCCGGCGACCCGGGTGGTGCGGGCCGTGGCGCTGGCGGTGGCCTCGCTGCTCGTGGTGGTGGGGTCGCTCTTCGCCTGGCTGTGGGCCCTCTCCCCGGAGGCGGCCCTGGTCACGGCGGAGGCGGTGCGGGTCGAGCGGCGTTGGGCCCCGGCGGTCGAGCTACCCCTCTCCGAGGTACGGGCCGCGGAGGTCCTGGCGCCGCAGTACGGCCGGCGCTGGTGGCGCACCGGCGGCACCGCCATGGGCCGGACCCGCTACGGCCGCTTCGCCTCGCGCGAGCTGGGGCCGTTCCGGCTGTGGGCCTGGCGCTACGGGCCCTACGTCCTCCTGGAGACCGACCAGGGCCGGGTGGTGCTCAGCCCGGACGACCCGGAGCGGTTCGTGGCAGAGGTGCGGGAGCGGCTCGGGGCGCGCTGACCGCCCGGGGATGAGCGGCGGTCGCCGTCCGCCGTTGGGCTCAGCCCCTAGGCGGCGCCCCCACGGAGGGTCCGGGTCGGCATCGGCCGGCTTCCCCGCGGCGCCTACAATCGCCGGGACCGGAGGGGAGGTCTTCCATGGGGAACCACACCGGCATCGCGCTCCGCCGGGGCGCGGCCGCGGTCTTGCTCGCGGCGGCCGCCGCGCTCTCGGGCTGTGGCACCGAGGACAGCGGGTCGAGCTGCAAGGGTTGCAGGATCAACGGCGAATTCTACGATCCCTGCCCCAGCTATCCGCCGGCCTACTGCACGTACGGCCAGCCCTGCACCATCGTGACCGACGTGTGCAAGTGAGGGCGGCGGCCGGGCGGGGTCGGCGCCGCTCAGAAATACACGGCCTGGGCGCGGGCGGCCAGCTCGCGGAAGCGCTCCGGCCAGGCGGGCCCGTCGAGCCGCTCGGCCAGATGGACCGCCAGGTGCTCGGGGCGCGCACCCCGGGGTGCGCACCGGCCCAGGCCCTGCAGGCAGGACGGGCAATTGGTGAGCAGGGGCGCTGACTCGAGCCCGCCCCGCGCGGCCGCGAGGGAGCGCCGCTTCCGGTCCAGCATGGCATCGGCGATGTCGGGGCGGGACAGGGCCAGGGTCCCGGCCTCGGAGCAGCAGTGCGGCACCGGTCGGAGGCGAGGTCCCCCGGCGGTGCGCAGCACCTCGGCTGCCTGCCCGTCGAGGGAGTCGTGGCAGGGGGCGTGGTACAGCACCTCGCCGCCGCCGCGCACCCGCAGGCCTCGCTCCACTGCGTAGGCCGCCGCGTCCACCAGCCGCCCACCGAAGAGCCGGTCGGCGCCCATGGCGGCCAGCCCCTCGCGGCAGGTGCCGCAGGTGACCGCGCAGGCGTCGAACGCCAGGTACCCGAGCATCTCCCGGATCTGGCTGAAGACGATGGTGTTGCCGAGCACCGTCCGCGCCTGGGCCCGGGCGCGGGCGTTGGCGCGGTCGGGGAAGCCGCAGCACAGGAACGGCGGGGGGAGGACCACCCGCGTGCCGGCGGAGAGGAGCAGGTGCAGGGCGGCGCGGCCCACGCTGCCCTGGAGCCGCTCCGAGCCGCAGCCGGGGAAGTAGAAGACCGTCCGCGCGGCCTCTCCGGGCGGCTCGAGCACCAGCGCCTGGCCGGGGCCGCAATTGGGGAGGTGGTCGCGCAGGGTGCGGGCCGGGACCCTGGCCAGCGGGGCGCGCAGGAGCTGGAGCGGGTAGGGCGCCCGCCGGGCGTCGGCGGGCTGCAGCGGCACCGAGAGCGCGCAGCCCACCCGCTGGGCCGCGCCGCCCAGCCGGACCAGACCGGCCCGCAACACCCGGTTGGCGGCGGGGGAGCGGGCGGCGAGGAAACGGAGCGCGGCCCGGGTGGCCAGCGGGGTCCGCTTGAACCCGAAGCCGGCCAGGATCTCGCGCTCCACCACGCTCACCTCGCCGCTGTCGATGGACACCGGGCAGGGATCGAGGCACTTGTGGCACAGGGTGCAGTGGTCGGCCACCTCCTCCAGCCAGCGGAGCAGCTCGAACCGGGCGCTGCGCGCGCGCTGGGCGTCGTAGAGCAGCGCCTCGACCAGCGCGCCGATGGCCAGGTTCTTGTTGCGCGGGTGGAAGAAGACGCCCCGCGCCGGGTGATGGACGCAGCAGCCGACCTTGCACTTTCCGCACCGCACGCAGTGGGCGATGGCACGGGCCAGGGCCTCGAGCTGCCCGTGCTGCAGGATGCGGGCCTCGAGCTCCAGGAGGTTGAAGCTGGGGGTGAAGACCCGGTCCAGGACGTCGCGGTCCAGGAGCTTCCCGGGGTTCATCTGGCCAGCCGGGTCCACCTCCCGCCGGTAGGCCGAGAGCGCCTCGATCCGCTCCGGCTCCAGGTACTTGAGCTTGGTGATGCCGATGCCGTGCTCGCCCGAGACCACCCCCCCGAGCCGGACCACCTCCTCCATGACCCGGTCCACCACCGCCTCGACGCGGCGGAGCATGGGCAGGTCGTTGGAGAGGACGGGCACGTTGACGTGGACGTTGCCGTCGCCGGCGTGCATGTGGGTGGCCAGCTCCACCAGGCGGTCGCGCACCTCGGCGTGGATGCGGTCCAGCGTCTCCACCAGGCCCGGGGCGCCGCGGAGCAGCGCTGCCAGGTCACCGCGCAGCGCGGAGAGGACCGCCAGGCCGCGCAGCGCGGCCGGGGCGGCCTCGCCCACCTCCCCCCGCGCCCGCGCACAGCGCTCCAGCGCGGCCGGGAGCCGCCCGGCCAGCCAGCCGGCCTCGTCGGCGGGCGCGGCGCGCAGGGCCTCCTCGGCCCGCTCCGCGAAGCGGAGCTGGGCGAAGCGCTCCTCCTCCAGGTTGACCCCTGCCACGTAGCGGGCAAAGGCGGCCAGCGCCTCCAGCGGCAGGACCACGTCCTCGTTCATCTTGAAGGCGTTGGTCCGGCGGGCGATGGCTCCCAGCCGCTTGCGATCGGCCCAGAACCGGCGGGCCTCGGCCGCATCGCGCGCCTCGAAGAGCGCGGTGTCGGGGTGCGGGGCCAGGACCCGCTGCAAGGTCTCGACGCCGCGTGCCACCTGCGCCTCGTCGTGCCCGGAGAGGTCGACCAGGAGCACCGCCCGCGGGGTCTCGGGGCGCGCCGCCTTGACCTTGTAGTCGATGGCCCGGACGTAGGCGTCGTCGAAGTGCTCCAGGGCGGTGAGCGCCTCGCGGCCCTCGTTGGGGAAGGGGAAGGCGCGCGAAAGGGCCAGGATGACCCCGCTGGCCTCGTCGAAGCTCTCGCCGAAGAACTCCAGGCAGAGCGTGCGGCGGGCCGGGTACTCGCGGTGGAGCACGAACTCGGCCGAGGTGACGATCCCGTCGGTGCCCTCCTTCTGCACGCCGGGCAGGCCGCCCAGGGCCTTGTTGGTGATGTCCTTCCAAAGCCCCTTGCCCCGGATCTCGCGGCCGGCCAGGGACACCGTGCGCACCACCTCGCCCGCCTCGTCCAGCACATCGAAGGCGACCACGTCGGCGGGGAGGATCTTCCGCAGCGGGTGGGCCCGGCGCCGGACGGCCAGGCGACGGCCGCCGGGCATGGCCATGCGCCAGCAGAGCAGGTTGTCGAGGCAGGTGCCCCACTGGACGCAACCTTTGCCGCCGGCGTTCTCGGCCACGTTCCCGCCGATGGTGGAGGCCCAGGCGCTGGTGGGGTCGGTGGCGAACACCAGCCCCTGCGCCGCCGCGGCCTCGATGGCCCGCTCGGTCACCACCCCGGCCTCCACCTCCATCACCTGCGCCTCCACCACCCGCCCGTCGGGTCCGGCAAACGTCTGCAGGGCGATGCCGCGGATGCGGTCGAGCCGCTCGGTGTTCACCACCACGCAGCCCGGCCGGAGCGGCACGGCACCGCCGGTGAGCCCGGTGCCGCCGCCGCGGGGGATGGCGGCGAGCCCCAGCCGCTCCAGCGCGGCGAGGAGCGGCGCGACCATCGGCTCCTCGCCAGGCAGCACCACCGCCACCGGCAGGTGGAGCCGCCAGTCGGTCGCGTCGGTGGCATGGGCGACCAGCGTGAAAGGGTCGAAGCGGACCGCGTCCTCGCCCACGATGGGGGCCAGCTCCCGCAGGATCCGCCGCCTCAGCCCGGGAGCCTGCTCCACCTCCCGGCGAAAGGCCGACAGCGCCTTGCGGCTGCGCGCCACCACCTCCAGCACCAGGGCCTCGCCCCGGGCGTGGCGCTCGACGGTGGAGAGGTCGGCCTCGATGTGCGACAAGAACCGACGTCGGCGCCTCGCTGACCCTACCAGCTCCTCGAATAGATAGGCGTTTCGTCGATGGACCAGGAGCTCGCCGAAGAAGCGCATGAGCAGTCGCGCGCTCCTGCCGGTCACCCTTCGTTCACGGAGGCGCTCCAGCGCCTCCCAGGTGTCGGCGCCCATGAGCGCGGTGACGGCCTGTCGGTCGTCCGCCGACGTGTAGTTGAAGGGGATCTCCCGAGCGGGGAAACGCTGCGACATGGCGAGCCCCGCACGATACCAGCTCCGGCCGGGGCGGGGCCGTCGGGCAGGGGCGCACCCGGGTCATTCGACGGGGCCTCGTGGGATACCGGCGGCGGGGAGGTCGGGGGAGGTTGTGGCAGGAGAGGCCGCATGACGACCACCGGCTGGACGCCAGCGCTCGCCGTCGGCCACGACGGCATAGACCTGCAGCACGAGGAGCTGTTCCGCGGCGCTGGCCGGCTCGTCGACGCCATGGTGGCCGGTGACCGGACCGCCGTATCCCGTCTCTTCGACTTCCTGGGCGACCGCTTCGCCGACCATTTCGCTGCCGAGGAGCAGCTCATGCGGGAGAGCGGCTTCCCCGGGTACAACGTCCACCGGGCCGCCCACGAGCGCTTCGTGCGGGACCTGAAGGCGCTGCGCAGGCTCCACGAGGAGAGCGGAGCCAACTCCGCGGTCGCGATCAAGGCGCGCACCTGGATCCTGGAGTGGCTCCGCGGCCACATCGGGAGCAACCAGCGGCTGGCGCGGCACCTTCTCGCCCAGGCCGGCTAGCGCAAGGGCACCCCCCGACGAGGCAAGCGCAGGAGAGGCTCCGCCCTCGGGCGATCCGAGCGCTGCGGGCGCACGGCCGCCCCGTTATCTCCGCTCTGGGGAGGGCGATTGACGGAGCGGAGGCCGGATGCGTGAGGCGGAGAGCGCCGCGCGGGACGGGCGCGGCGGTGCGCGGTCACCCAAGGTAAACGACTTCTCCCTCCAGGTCGCCACCGTCAACGGGTCTGGCTCGCAGAGCTCCAACACCGTGCTCTTGCGGGCGCTGTTCCAGATGGGGCTGCCCGTCTCGGGCAAGAACCTGTTCCCTTCCAACATCGCCGGCCTGCCCACCTGGTACACCATCCGGGTCTGCAGGGACGGCTGGATTGGCCGCAAGAGGGAGATCGACCTTCTGGTGGCCATGAACCCCGACACGGCACGGGAGGACGTGCTCGGCCTCCCGGCGGGGGCGGCGGTGGTCTTCGACGCGCCGCTGGCCCTGGCGGGGCTCAGGGACGACCTCACCTTCTATCCCGTCCCCTTCGACCGGCTGGTGGAGCCGGTGGCCCCCGACGCCAAGCTGCGCAAGCTCCTGCGCAACATGGCCTACGTGGGGGTCCTGGCCCGGCTCCTCTCGGTGGAGCTCTCCGAGGTGGAGCGAGCCATCGGCAAGGTCTTCGGAAGGAAGGCCAAGGCGCGCGAGCTCAACCTGGCCGCTGCTCGGGCCGGCCACGACTTCGCGGCCACGCTGGAGAAGAGGGACGGCCTGCGCGTCGAGCGCCGGGAGGGGAACGAGGGGAAGGTCATCGTCGACGGCAACACGGCCGCGGCGCTGGGTGCGCTCTTCGCCGGGGTGACGGTGGTGACCTGGTACCCCATCACGCCATCCTCCTCGCTGGTGGAGACGCTCATCGGCTACCTGCGACGCCACCGGGTCGGGGCCGACGGCAAGCCCACCTTCGCCGTGGTCCAGGCCGAGGATGAGCTGGCCTCCATCGGCATGGCCATCGGGGCCGGCTGGGCCGGCGCCCGGGCCATGACCGCCACGGCGGGGCCGGGCATCTCGCTCATGAGCGAGTTCGCCGGCCTCGGCTACTTCGCCGAGGTGCCGGTGGTGATCTTCGACGTGCAGCGGGTCGGCCCCTCCACCGGGCTCCCCACCCGCACCTCCCAGGGCGACGTCCTCTCCACCGCCTTCCTCTCCCACGGCGACACGCAGCACGTGATGCTCTTCCCCGGAACCGTGGAGGAGTGCTTCACCATGGGGGTCGAGGCCTTCGACCTGGCCGAGCGGCTGCAGACACCAGTCTTCGTGCTGAGCGACCTCGACCTGGGCATGAACAACTGGATGGCCGACCCGTTCCCCTACCCGGAGCGCCCCGTCGACCGCGGCAAGGTGCTCGGCCGGGAGGACCTGGAGCGGCTGGGCGGCTTCGCGCGCTACCGCGACGTGGACGGCGACGGGATCGGCTGGAGGACCTTGCCCGGGACGGATCACCCGCGGGCCGCCTACTTCGCTCGCGGCACCGGCCACGACGAGAGCGCCGCCTACTCCGAGCGCCCGGAGGTGTTCGAGAGCAACATGGCCCGGCTGGGGCGGAAGCTCCACACCGCGCGCGGGCTCGTCCCCGCCCCGGAGGTCCGCGGGGAGGGCAAGGCGGAGGTGGGGATCATCGCCTACGGCTCCTCCCACCACGCCGTGGTCGAGACCCAGGCCCAGCTGCTGGAGGAGGCGGGCCTGGTCACCGACTACCTCCGGGTGCGCGCCTACCCGTTCCCCCGCCAGGTGGAGGCCTTCGTGGCCGCGCACCGGCGGGTCTACGTGGTGGAGCAGAACCGCGACGCCCAGATGCAGGCCCTGCTCAAGATCGACCTCCCCGGCGAGCTGGTGGCACGACTGCGGGCGGTGGCACACGTCCACGGGCTGCCGCTCGACGCCCGCTCGGTGACCGACGAGATCCTGGCCAGGGAGGAGACACCGTGACCGGCCCTTCGCCCGCAGCTCCCGCTCCCCGGACCAACGGCCTGGGCCTGGGGGTGGTCGACTACCGCGGCGGCAAGACCACCCTCTGCGCCGGCTGCGGCCACAACGCCATCTCCGAGCGGATCCTCGAGGCCATGTTCGAGCTCTCCGTGCCGCCCGAGCGGGTGGTGAAGGTCTCGGGGATCGGTTGCTCCTCCAAGAGCCCGGCCTACTTCCTGGGCCGCTCCCACGCCTTCAACGCGGTGCACGGGCGCATGCCGGCGGTGGCCACCGGGGCGGTGCTGGCCAACCGGACTCTCCTGGCGCTGGGGGTGTCGGGCGACGGCGACTCCGCCTCGATCGGCCTGGGCCAGTTCGCCCACCTGATGCGGCGCAACCTGCCCATGGTCTACGTCCTCGAGGACAACGGGGTGTACGGCCTCACCAAGGGGCAGTTCTCGGCCACGGCCGACCGGGGGGCCACGCTCAAGACGGGGGTGGCGAACGAGCTGCCCGCCCTGGACATCTGCGCCCTGGCCATCCAGCTCGGAGCCACCTTCGTGGCCCGCTCCTTCTCCGGCGACAAGCGCCAGCTCTCGACCCTGCTCAAGGCAGCCCTCTCGCACCGGGGCATGGCCCTCATCGACGTGATCTCGCCCTGCGTCACCTTCAACGACCACGAGGGCTCGACCAAGTCCTACGCCTACATGAAGGACCACGACGAGCCCATCCACGAGCTCTCCTACGTGCCTGCCCGCGAGGAGATCGCCGTCGAGTACGACCCGGGCACCACCGTGGAGGTCACGCTCCACGACGGCTCCCGGCTCCGCCTGCGCAAGCTGGAGGAGGGCTGGGATCCGCGCGACCGGGTCCGGGCCGTGGCCCGGCTCCTCGAGTCGGCCCAGGGCGGCGAGGTGCTCACCGGCCTGCTCTTCCTCGACCTGAAGGCGCCGTCCTTCGTCGAGCTGCTGGGCCTCCCCGAGGCGCCGCTGGCCACCCTTCCCGAGGAGGTGGTCCGCCCCTCGCGCCAGGTGCTGGCCGAGATCCTCGAGGGGTTCCGCTAGCCCCCTCGATCCGGACAGGCGGTCGCAACCCGAACGGCCCGGAATGGCCGTGCCGCCGCGCGTTAGAAAGGAGGGCCATGTCCAGGGCGATCCGGTTCCACCAGGTGGGCGGTCCCGAGGTGCTTCGCTTCGAGGAGGTGTCGGTGGGCGCGCCCGGCCCGGGAGAAGTCCGGGTCCGGCACACCGCGGTGGGGGTCAACTTCGTCGACATCTACCACCGGACCGGCCTCTACCCGCTCAAGCTCCCCTCCGGGATCGGCGGCGAGGCCGCGGGGCGAGTCGAGGCGGTGGGGCCGGAGGTGAGGTCGGTCTCGCCGGGCGACCGGGTGGTGTACCTGTCGGTGGCGCCAGGCTCCTACGCCGAGGAACGGGTGCTCCCGGCCGACCGCCTGGTCAAGCTGCCGGGCGGGATCGCCGACGAGCTGGCCGCGGCCGCCTTCCTCAAGGGGCTGACGGTGCAGTCGCTGGTGCGCCGCGCCTACCGGGTGCGGCCGGGCGACGTGGTGCTGTGGCACGCCGCGGCGGGGGGCGTGGGCCTGCTGGCGGTCCAGTGGCTGAAGGCTATCGGCGCCACGGTGATCGGTACGGTGGGCACCGACGAGAAGGCGGCCCTGGCGCGGGCCCACGGCTGCGACCACGTGGTGGTCTACACCCGCGAGGACTTCGTGGCCCGGGTGCGGGAGATCACCAAAGGTGAAGGTGTGCCGGTGGTCTATGACTCGGTGGGGAAGGCCACCTTCGATGGGTCGCTCGACTGTCTCCGACCCCTGGGCACCATGGTCACCTTCGGCAACGCCTCCGGCCCCGTGCCGCCCCTGGCCCCGGCGGTGCTGACGCAGAAGGGCTCGCTCTTCCTCACCCGGCCGTCGGTGGGCCACTACGTCGCCGCCCGCGCCGACCTGGAGCGGGCGGCCGCCGAGCTCTTCGACCTTCTGGAGACGGGGCGCCTCAAGGTGCGGGTCGGCGGCCGCTGGCCGCTGGCCGAGGCGGGCGCCGCCCAGGCGGCCCTGGCCGCGCGCCAGACGACCGGCTCCCTGCTGCTCCAGCCGTGACGGCGGCTTGACGCGGGGCGTCGAGGCCGGCCCGGCGCGGCCGGGCGGCCGGGCCTTGCGGCGCCTTGTCGCTCGTCTAGGATCGCGCCTTCCCACGCTCGGAGGCGCGAATGCACGCACCGTCCTACGTCAGCGGCACGTCCCAGGTCCCGCTCCTCGGCGAGACCATCGGCCAGAATCTGCGCCGCACCGTGGAGCGGTTTCCGGACTGCGAGGCGCTGGTCTCGGTTCCCCAGGGGTACCGGGCCACCTACCGCGAGTTCTGGGAGGAGACCTCGCGCATCGCCCGGGCGCTCCTGGTGCGCGGGGTGAAGCGGGGCGACCGGGTGGGGATCTGGTCGCCCAACCGCTACGAGTGGGTGGTGGTCCAGTACGCCACCGCCCGCATGGGCGCCATCCTGGTGAACGTGAACCCCGCCTATCGGGTCCACGAGCTCGAGTACGCCCTGAAGCAGTCGGGCGTCTCCACCTTGCTCCTCGCCCGCCGCTTCCGGCAGGCGGACTACGTGGAGATGGTGCGAGACGTGCAGCTCCGCTGCCCCGAGCTCAAGCAGACCATCGTCATCGACGACGACTGGAACGGGATGCGGGAGGACGCGCTCAAGCTCAGCGACGACGAGCTCCTCCACCGCGAGCACGAGCTGCAGTTCGACGACGCCATCAACATCCAGTACACGAGCGGCACCACCGGCTTCCCCAAGGGCGCGACCCTGTCGCACCACAACATCCTCAACAACGGCTACTTCATCGGCGAGTTCTGCCGGTACACCGAGAAGGACCGGGTCTGCATCCCGGTCCCGTTCTACCACTGCTTCGGCATGGTGCTGGCCAACCTGGCCATCACCACCCACGGCGCCTGCATGGTGATCCCCGGCGAGAGCTTCGACCCAGTGGCGGTGATGCGGACGGTGCAGGACGAGCGCTGCACCTCGCTCTACGGCGTGCCCACCATGTTCATCGCCGAGCTGGAGCACGCGGACTTCCGCAAGTACGACTACTCCAGCCTGCGCACCGGGATCATGGCCGGCTCGCCCTGCCCCGTGGAGGTGATGAAGAAGGTCCAGCGGGACATGCACATGGACGAGGTCACCATCTGCTACGGCATGACCGAGACCTCGCCCGTCTCCACCCAGTCGCGCACCGACGATCCCCTGGAGAAGCGTGTCTCCACCGTCGGCCAGGTGCACCCCCACGTGGAGGTGAAGATCATCGACGCCACCACCGGGCGGATCGTCCCGCGCGGCACGCCGGGAGAGCTGTGCACCCGCGGCTACTCGGTGATGCTCGGCTACTGGAACGATCCCAAGGCCACCCGCGAGGCCATCGACGAGGGGCGGTGGATGCACACCGGCGATCTCGCCACCATCGACGACCAGGGCTACGTGAACATCGTCGGTCGCATCAAGGACATGGTGCTGCGCGGCGGCGAGAACATCTTCCCCCGCGAAGTGGAGGAGTTCCTCTACACGGTGCCGGGCGTCGCCGACGTCCAGGTGATCGGGGTTCCCGACTCCAAGTACGGCGAGGAGCTCATGGCCTGGGTGAAGCTGCGCCCCGGGGCGAGCGTCACCGGCGAGGAGATCCGCGCCTACTGCAAGGGCAAGATCGCCACCTACAAGATCCCGCGCTACTACAAGTTCGTCGACGGCTTCCCCATGACCGTCAGCGGCAAGGTGCAGAAGTACAAGATGCGGGAGGCGGCCATCCAGGAGCTGGGGCTGCAGGCCGCCGCCGCCATCCAGACGGCCTAGCCACCCCAGTACGGCCGGGCGCGTCCCTCGATCACCGCCATCAGATCGTCCAGCCGCTTGCGCCCGGTGCTGGCCAGGAACCCATCCCACTCCGAGGCCTTCATGCCCACGGTCTCTTGCCAGATCGACCGACCGGCGATGAAGCCGCAGCAGCCGCCGTCGTCGCACGCCACCCGGAGCGCGCCTGCGAACTTGTCGAAGGCAACGCCCGCCGACAAGAGCGCCCAGGGCACCTGGATCGACTTGGACAGGCGCCGGCAGGACTCCGCGTCCCCCGGGTACTCGAGCTTGAGCAGGTCGGGCTTGCAGTCGGCCAGCGCCACGGCCGCCTGGATGATCCTCTCGGCACGCTGCTCGGGGCTGGCCGGCGCCTCGCCCGGGAGCGTGTAGAGGAGGTTCTCGACCACCGAGGGGATGCCCTCCGCGCGGCAGTCGGCGACCAGCTTGCGCACCACCTCCAGCGCCTCTCCCCGGATGTCGCGCTCCCCGGCGCCCGCCGTCCGATCTGCGCGGAGCTGGACGAGGAACTTGAGCGCATCGCCTCCCTGGGACCGGACCCAGGCGGCGTTCTGGGCGGGATCGAGCCCAGGCACCGGCTCGCCCTTGTGGGCGAGCCTCTCGGCGGGTTCGGCGGCCACCAGGACCCCGAAGCGGGGACCCGTCTTCGAGACGCGCTGGAGCGCCGGGACCCCGTAGGTGGGGTCGACCAGGAACGCCGATGCGGAACCTCGAAGCGCCGAGATCTTCGCCGCCTTGAGGGAGGTGATCTCCTCGGGGGTCACGTTGGGCCGGCCGACCGCGGCGAACATCTTCCTCAGGGTGTTGCGCTGATCCATGGCCACGATGGCAAACGTGCCCTGCCGGGTCGCCAGGGGGTCGAGCAATCGGCGTGGAGCGGTCATCGGCGGTCTCCTGTTGGCGGCGGACGAAGGATCGTCCGGCGAAGTGTGGTGGTCGGTCAATCCTGCTCCCCGAGGGTCCCCGCGAAGCCGTGCGATCGGAGGCCAGCGCCCAGGTCGTACCCGATCATGCAGCTCGGAGCGCCCTCGAGGGCCAGCTTCACCGCCTGCTCCCCCATCTCCAGCCCCAGCCGGCGATCGAAGGCGCTGGGGGGGGCAGCCCTCATCGAGTGTCCGATGATGGTCGGGCGCACGCGCGCGCCCAGCTGGCGCTCCAGCTCGGCACCGATGTGGGTGGCGAACCCCACTCCCTCGGCCAGGACGGCGATGCAGAAGCGATCCCGCTCCAGCGCGGCGCGCATCCTCCGAGCGAACGCGGCCGCGTCGAATGGCTCGTCCTGGGTGATCACCAGCTCACAGCCGGCAACGCGGGCGGTGGCGCGCGCCAGGTGCCCGGTGTCTCCTCCCAGGGTCTCGACCAGGAAGTACCGGCCGGGCATGGCCAGCGCGCTCACCCGCAGGTCGTCGATGATCCTGGCCCCGTAGTTGACGGCGGAATCCATCCCCAGCGTCGCGGTGGGATAGTTCATGTCTCCATCGATGGTGCCGGGAATCCCGAACACGGAAACTCCCTGCGCCGCGATCCGGGCCGCCGCCGTCAGGGAGCCCTTGCCGCCGACCACCAACAGCGCATCCCCGAGCGAGCGCACGGCGGCGGCGGCCGCGTCGATCCCCTCCTCGGATCGCATCCTCGGCTCTCGGCTGGTGCCGAGGAGGGTCCCGGACTCCGAGAGCCGCACCAGGACCTCGGGCGAGGAGAGCGGGCGGAGCTCACCGCCCAGCAGGCCCTGATAGCCCCGGGCGATCCCCAGGAGCACGTGGCCGCGCGACTCCGCTGCACGGCAAGCTCCGAGGAGCGCCGCGTTCATCCCCGGTGAGTCTCCGCCGCTGGTGAGGACTCCGATGCGCAAGGGGCTGACCTCCTCGACTAGCTACCAAGAATAGCAAGGCACGTGGTACGTCTCTTGGGGCTCCGTCGAGGCGTCGGGCGGAGGACGCCGAGGCCCAGCGACGACCGCCCGGGGGAAGGAGCCTGGTCGAGCCGGGGGAAGGCGCGGACGGGAGCGCAGCGGGTGGTGGGGTGCCCGGGAGGATCGCGGCAGCACCCTGGGCTCGCCGAGCCAGAGGCTGTGGGGTGCCGGCCGACGCCACGGTTGACGAAGCGCGTCCCGGTGTCGTGAAGTGGCCTCGATCCCGGGAGCGGAAGGAGCGCCATGGCGCCGAGGAAGGACGAGCGTCGACTTCGGGTGGGGGTGCTGGGCTGTGGCCCCATCGCCCAGGCGGCCCATCTGGAGAGCGCGGCCAAGGCCCGCAACGCGGATCTCCACGCCATCTGCGACGTGGCGGAGGACCTGCTCGAGCGGATGGCCTGGACGCACGCGCCCCGGAGGACCTTCCGCGACTACGAGGCCATGCTCGCCGACCCCGAGCTCGAGGCGGTGGTGATCGCCACCGCCGACGAGTTCCACGTCCCGGCGGCGTTGGCCGCGCTCCGGGCCGGCAAGCACGTGCTCTGCGAGAAGCCGCTCGGCGTCTCGGTCGAGGAGGTCGAGGCCCTGGGTCGCGCGGTGCGCGAATCGGGGCGGGTCCTGCAGGTGGGCCACATGAAGCGGTTCGACGCCGGCCTGCAGAGCGCCAAGGCCTTCGTGGACGGCGAGATGGGTGAGTGCCTGGCCCTCAAGGCCTGGTACTGCGACTCCACCCACCGCTACGAGCTGACCGACGCCGTCCAGCCGCTCATCGTCCACAGCGCCCGCGCCCGGCGGCCGGGCCTCGACCCGAAGGCCGACCTGCGTCGGTACTTCATGCTGGCGCACGGGAGCCACCTCCTCGACACCGCCCGCTGGCTGGGCGGCGAGATCGTCGAGGTGGAGGCCCGCCTGCGGGAACGCTTCGGCGCCCACTGCTGGTTCGTGGACGTGGCCTTCCAGGGCGGTGCGCTCGGGCACCTCGATCTGACCGTGGCCGTGCGCATGGACTGGCACGAGGGAGTCCAGATCTACGGGGAGAAGGGCAGCGTCCTGGCACGGACCTACAACCCCTGGCTCTACAAGACGAGCGACGT
>DATKMW010000127.1:0-22268 GCA_035541675.1 Anaeromyxobacter sp.
GAGGAAGTCGGGGCGCCCCTGGGTGAGGAGCGAGATGAGGACGAAGTTGTTGAAGTTGAAGGCGAAGGAGGAGATGAGCAGCGGCGTGAGCGGCCGGATGATGAGCGGCGCGGTCACGTAGAAGAAGTTCTGCAGCGGGCCGGCGCCGGCCATGGCCGAGGCCTCGTAGAGGTCGCCGGGGATGGCCTTGATGAGGCCGGTGCAGAGCACCATGATGTAGGGGTAGCCCAGCCAGGTATTGACGATGAGGATCATGCACTTGGCCAGGTAGGGGTCGGAGAACCAGGCCGGCCGGATCCCGAAGAGGTGGGAGAGGATCAGGTTCAGCTCGCCGAAGTTCTGGTTGAAGAGGCCGCGGAACACCAGGATGGAAATGAAGCCCGGGACTGCGTAGGGCAGGAAGAGCAGCGTTCGGTAGACGGTCCGGCCCGGCAACAGCTCCCAGTTCAGCACCACCGCCAGGGTGATCCCCACTGCCAGCGTGAAGAGCACGGTGAGGAGCGCGAAGGTCACGGTCCAGACGAAGATGCGGAAGAGCGGCGCGGTCAGGGCCGGGTCGGTGAGGGCGCGGGCGTAGTTGGCGAACCCCACGTCCACCTTGAATCCGGGGCGGACCAGCTCGCCGGCGGGCGTCTCGTAGAACCCGGTCTTGAAGTCGGCCTGCAGGACCTCGTGGGTCTGGGTGTTGACCAGCGTGTTCTTCCCGCCCTTCTGGTAGAGGTTCTGCAGGGGGGCGAACTCCCGCAGCGAGGCCATCGTGGCCTGGGTCCCGTCGGGGAACTTCACCTTCAGGCGGGTCAGGGTCGGCCGCAGCTTGATGACGTCGCGCAGGGGCAGCGCGGCGGGTAGGGTCTCGCCGGCGGGCAGCGCCGCGGCGGTGACCGACTCGGGCGCGCCGGCCGCCAGGTCCAGCTCGGGGGTGACGAAGCGAGGGGCGGCGGGAACGTCCGCTGCAGGGGTCGCCTCGCCCTCCTCCTCAGAGGGCGCCGGCGTGAAGACCAGCCGGTACTTGCCGCCCACCGAGTGGACCGTGAACTGCATCCGCTGGCCGGGCCCGGCCACCGTCTGCTCGAGCAGGTACTCCGTGGCGCGCTCGAAGGTGAGGAGGTTGCGGGAGCTGTAGTTGGTGAACCCGAGCCGCACCGTGTAGCCGAGCGGGAGGATGACGAAGACCAGCATTCCAGCGATGCCGGGGAACAGGTAGCGCCAGGTGTAGGCGGGCCGGGCCAGATAGACATAGAACCCGAGCGACACGCTCACCAGCGCGCAGAGGGCGAGCAGGATCTGCCCCGCCGCGGCAACGGACCAGATGACGAACAGGCAAGCGAAGGCGACGATCGCCGTGACGATCGCCTTGGCGAGGACGGCCCAGTTGCGCCTCATCACGCCTCCCGGCGGGCCGCTGGTGCGCGTCCCGCGACGAAGGAGCCGGCGTGCGCCGCACCTCGGCGGCGCTGCGGAAAGAAGACGACGGGGCGCCGGCCTCCTCCCGAGCGCCGGCGCCCCGCGCCCGACCCTACTGGCCCGTCATGCGGGCCGCGGCCCCGTCCAGGGCCTCCTTGGGGGTCTGGCGGCCGTTGGTGATGTTCTCGAGCGCCGAGGCCATCGAGGCCCAGAACTTCCCCATCTCCGGGATGTTGGGCATGGGCTCGCCCAGCTGGGCGTTGGCCATGGTGGCCTTGATGTTCGGGTCCGCCGACAGCTCCTTGAAGAAGGCCTTGTTGGCCGGCGTGCCCAGCGGGACGTCGGCGTTGATGGTCTTCAGGCCGTCGAGAGCGAGCACGTAGCTCTCCAGGAACTCCTTGGCGATGTCCTTGTTCGGGCTGGGCTGGGTGATCATGCAGCCGAGCACGCCGAGGAAGGGACGGCCCGGCTTCTTCCCCACCGCCGGGATGGTGGCCACCCCGAAGTTGATGCCGGCCTTCTTGGCGTTGTCCCAGGACCAGGGGCCGTTGATCATCATGGCGATCTCGCCCTTGCCGAACCCGGCCTCCATGGCCGAGTAGTTCGCGCCCTTGGGCATGACCCCGTCCTTGATGAGCTTCTCCAGCTCCATCGCGCCCTGCAGGGCGCCGGGGCTGTTCACGCCGACCTTGGTGGGGTCGAGGTCGCCGTCGGCCTTCTTGCCGAACACGTAGCCGCCGTTGGCCGCCAAGAGCGGCCAGGTGAAGTAGGTGTTGTTGTAGTCCCAGAGGATGGCCTTCTTGCCCTTGGCGGAGAGGGCCTTGTCGAGCTTCTCCACCTCGTCGAAGGACTTGGGCGGGACGGGGACCAGGTCCTTGTTGTAGACGAGCCCGATGGCCTCGATGGAGAGCGGATAGCCCCAGAGCTTCCCGCCCACGGTGAAGGCCTGCCAGGCCTTGGGATCGATCCCGTCCTTGATGGCCTTGCTGGGCGTCACCGGGACGATGAGGCCGCCCTGGATCCACTCGCCGATGCGGTCGTGCGGCCAGCACCAGATGTCAGGACCCTTGCCGGCCGCGGCCGCCTGCTGGAACTTGCCGGGGGCGTCCTCCGGGTGCTCCACCGTCACCTGCACGCCGCTCTTCTCGGCGAACTGGTCGCCGACCTTCTGGAGCCCGTTGAAGCCCTTGTCGCCGTTGATCCAGACCAGCAGCTTGCCCGCCTCGGCGGCGCGCGCCGCCGGACCCGCGATCATGGCGAGAGCGAGCGCACCCGCTGCGATGCACCGCCCGAGCGTCCTCTTCGTGGAAACCATCGTGTTCCCTCCAGGCTAGCGATTCATGGCCTCGGCTCGCGGACGGAGCGCAGTCGATGTCCCCGCGTCGTTGGCACCTGGCCTCGACGCGCCGCAGACCGGGCGCGGCGGAGCCTACCAGGGAGGGGCGCCCGTGTTACTCACGCAGCACGTCCCAGACGGGTCCACGGAGATCGGCGCGACCGCCTGCAGGGTCGCAGGTTTCCTCGACCCTGCAGGAGCCGGCTCGGCCCCCGGGGAGCCTCTGTGATTGAACGAATGAGATGGATTACCTAGGGTTATAGGCATGGAACTCCGCCTGCTCCGCTCCTTCCAGGTCCTGGCCCAGCAAGGCCACTTCGGCCGTGCCGCGCGAAGCATCCACCTCAGCCAGCCGGCGCTCACCAAGCAGATGCGCCAGCTCGAGGACGAGGTGGGGGGGCCGCTCTTCGTCCGGGGCCGGCACGGCGCCCAGCTCACCGGCGCCGGGAAGCTCTTCTCCGACGAGGTCGACAAGCTGCTCCTGCACGCGGACCGGGTGCTCGATCGGGCCCGGCGCGCGGCGCGCGGCGAGGTCGGCGAGCTCCGGCTCGGGTTCGGCATCACCACTCGATTCCTGGTGCCGCGGCTGGTGTCGCGGTTCCGCCGCACCCATCCCGAGGTTCAGGTGTCGCTCGAGGACATGTCCTCGCCGCTGCAGCTCGAGGCCATCGAGGACGGCCGGCTCCACGTCGGCTTCGTCCGGCTCCCGGTGGACCGGCCGTTCAAGGTGGTGCCGGTGGTGGAGGACCGGCTGGTGCTGGCGGTGCCCGAGTCGCGGCGCGCCGAGCTCGCCCGGCGCATGCCGCAGGGGCTGCGGGACGAGCCCTTCGTCGAGCTCACCACCTCGCCGCCCGGATCGCCGTCCTTCCAGGCTCACGTCCACCGGGTGTGCGCGCGCTACGGCTTCCGCCCGCGGGTCGTGCAGCAGGCGGGCGACTTCGTGACCATGCTGGCCCTGGTGGCGGCGGGGATGGGGCTGGCGGTGGTGCCGCGGGCCGCCACCGCCACCCGGGTGGAGGGAGTGGTCCACCTCCCGCTGGAGGTGGAGGAGGCGCGCTGGCGCGTGGGTGCGGCCTGGGTGGCCGAGGCGCGCAACGCGGTGCGCGACGCCTTCCTGGCCGTGCTCCGCGAGGATCTGGCGCGGGGCGGCGCCGCCCAAGGACGCGCGGCCTCGCCGGCCAGGATCGGGTGAGCTTCTCGGCGACGATCAGTGAACCGGGGTGCGGGCCAGGAGCGCCCGCGCCGCGTCGCCGTCGAGCGGGGGCGAGAAGTAGAAGCCCTGCGCCGCGGAACAGCCCAGCTCGCGCAGGAAGGCCACCTGCTCGGCGGTCTCCACCCCCTCGGCCACCACCGGCTTCCCCATCTCCCGGGCCAGGGCCACGATGGTGCGCACCAGGTCGGGCGCCTCGCCCCGGGGCGAGCCGCCCACGAACAGCGCCTGGTCGATCTTGAGCGAGTCGAGCTGGAAGCGGTGGAGCGAGGAGAGCGAGGAGTAGCCCGAGCCGAAGTCGTCGACGTAGAGCCGCACGCCGCGCTCGCGGAGCTCCGCCACGCGGGAGACGGTGGGCTCGCCCTCCTGCAGCGTCCGCTCGGTCAGCTCCACCGCCAGGTCGCCCGGCACCAGCTGGTGCTGCGACAGCACCGAGTCGAGGTGCTGGAGCAGGTCGGTCTGGAGGAGCTGCTTGGAGGACATGTTCACGTGCAAACGCAGCCCGGAGTGGCCCGGAAGCCGCCGGCAGCCCTGGAAGTCCCGCCCCGCTTGGGAGAGCAACCACCGGCCGATGGGGACGATGAGCCCGGTCTCCTCGGCGAAGGGGACGAAGTGCTCGGGGTAGACCAGCCCGCGCTTGGGATGGGCCCAGCGGATCAGGGCCTCCAGCCCCAGGATGTTACCGGTGGCCACGTCGAAGATGGGCAGGTACTGCACCCGGAACTCCTCCTTGAGCAGCGCCCGGCGCAGGTCGGCCTCGAGGTGGAGGAGCTGGGGGCTGCGCTCCCGCATGCTGGCGTCGAAGACCACCGAGCGGGCCCTGCCCTGCGCCTTGGCCCGGTACATGGCGGTGTCGGCGTCGAGGAGCAGGTCCTCGGGGCGAGTGTAGCTCGGGGCGGAGAGGGCGATGCCGATGCTGGCGGTGGCGAACACCTCGTGGCCGTTGATCTCGAAGGGCTGGCCGGTGGCCTCGTGGATGCGGCTGGCGACCAGCTGCGCGTCGACCGGGTCCTTCACGTCGTCGAGGAGCATGGTGAACTCGTCGCCGCCCTGGCGCGCCAGGGTGTCGCCCTCGCGCAGGCAGAGCTGGAGCCGCCGGGCCATCTGCAGGAGCAACTCGTCCCCAGCTGCGTGCCCCAGGCCATCGTTCACCGACTTGAAGTGGTCGAGGTCGAGGAAGAGCACGGCGAAGACGTAGCCCTCGCGCCGGCGCGCCCGGGCGAAGGAGCGCTTCACCAGGTCGAGGAAGAGGTTTCGGTTGGGCAGGCGGGTGAGCGGGTCGTGCAGGGCGTCGTGCAGTACCCGGTCGGCGGCGGCCCGCCGGGCGGTGATGTCCATGATGGTCCCGCAGAACCGGACCGCCTTGCCCCCGCCGTCGCGCACCGCCCGGCCCCGGGCCAGCACGTAGCGCCAGCCGCCACCCTGGTGGCGGAGCCGGTGCTCGTTCTCGAAGCGCTGCGTCTGCCCCTCCAGGTGGGCGCGGATGGCGGCCTGCAGCGGCTCGCGATCGGCGGGGTGGACCCGGTCCATCCAGGCGGACGGCGTCTCCCCCTCGGCGCCCACGCCGGCCAGGGTGGTCCAGGCGCTGGAGAGCCAGAGCCGCTCGGTGGCAAGGTCCCAGTCCCAGACGGTGTCGCCGGCCGCCTGGGCGGCGGAGGCGTAACGGTCGTGCGGCGAGAACAGCTCGCGCACCAGCACCGCTGCGCCGCCCCGCACCCCCTCGCGCTCGGCCAGCGGCACCACCGTCCACTCGTCCAGCCGGGCCTCGCCGGAGCGCGTCGCCGACACCCGCAGGGACTGCTCGACTCGCCCCTGGGCCAGCACCGCCTTGAGCTCGCTCCGCACCGTGTGCCGGTCGCGCTCGGCGAAGAGCAGGGTGGCAAGCTCCTTGCCCTGGGCGTCGGCCGGCGGGAACCCGAACAGGTTCTCGGCGGCCCCGTTGATCGCCAGGACCTGCAGCTCCGCGTCGCAGAGCAGCGCCGCGAACGGCGCCTCCTCGAAGAGGCCGACCGCGAAGCGGGCCAGGGGGCCACCCCCGGGCGGCGTGGCGGGCGCGGCCGCCGGGCCGGGGCGCGCGGCGGGGGCGGGGGCCGGGCGGGCCTCCCGCGGCACGGCGAAGGGCGACTCCGGGGCGGGGCGAGCCTCGGCCTCGAGGGAGCTGCCCGCCGCCTCGGGCTCGCGGGCGCTGCGCTCGCGCCGGATGAGCTCCGCGAGCAGGTCCAGGGCCCGCCGCAGCGCGGTGCGGTCGTGGGCGGCGCGCCGGTAGGCCTTGTCGACCTCCTCGAGCAGGCGCGCCAGCTCCGGAGGCGGCTGCACGTCTCCCAGGTGAGCCAGGACGTGGCGGCGGAGGCGCGGGTTCATGGCCGGGTGCCGCCGGGCTCCGAGGGGACCGCGGGGACCTCGCCAACCGGGGCCGCGAAGCTCCCCGGAGCCCCAGCTTTCACGGTGAGTGAATGACCGGGCCGCTTCGCGAGGCGCGGCTCGGGGAAACACCGACCACCCGGGTGCCCCTCCGCGTCCACCCCACGCGCAGGCCGCCACGGGCGTGCGCGCGCGGCCGGTTGGCGCCAGCGATGGATCTGCACCGGAGCCCAACGTACGTGGGCGATATCGGCGAATCAAGGAGGGAATCGGAGCGGGGCCGGACGCCGCCAGGGCCGGGCGCCGAACCGGGCGCGGGCGTGGCGCGCCGGACCAAGGCGCTGTCTCCTGCCCGCGGGACGTGGAAGCGCCGCACCCGAGACCCCCGGCGCTAGGCCATCACTCAGCGTGAAGCGGGCTGCGCCCTGCCCGGCCGCGGGCCCGCCCGGTCGAAGTGCCCGGATCGACGCCCCCGGCCGGGGACGAAGACACTCCCAGGAGGGGTCCCGTATAGGTGTAGGAAGTCATCGGGGGGAAGCCCTGGGGCGTCCCGGCCCCGTTGGCCCGAGGAAGCGTGGCCCAAGCCAGCGCCTCGGGGACGGAGAGCAGCCCGACGTCGATACGCCCCTTCTGGTCCTGCGGTGCCAGACCGCCCGTGTCCCAGGTACATACGACGCGCGGGAGACCGGCGCTCCACCGTTCAGGCCCCGGATGGCGGGGAGGGCTACGCTATCGGGCGACGCCCGGAGGTGCCCGATCGTGGAGAAAGACCTCGACGTGGTGGTCGTCGGCAACGTCGGCGTCGACACCAACGTCTACCCGCTGGCCGACGAGATCGACTGGAGCGTCGAGGCCAACTTCACCCGGAACCTCGACTGCGTGGGGCAGGCGGGCGGCTACGCCAGCCGCGGCTGGGCGCGCCTGGGGCGCAGGACGGCGTTCGTAGGCTACGCGGGGGACGACTTCTGCGGCCGGCTCGTTCGCGAGGAGCTGGCGCGGGACGGCATCGACCTCGGCGGGCTGTTCGTCGACCCGGCGGGCACGAGCCGCAGCGTGAACATCATGTACCGCGACGGGCGCCGGAAGAACTTCTACGACGGCGGAAGCCACATGACGCTCGCGCCCGACCTCGACGCCTGCCGCGCGGTGCTGGCGCGGGCCCGCCTCGCTCACTTCCACCTCGCCCACTGGGCCCGGCGCCTGCTGCCGGTGGCGCGCGAGCTCGGGCTGGTCGTCGCCTGCGACCTCCAGGACGTGGTGCGCCTGCCCGACGCCTACCGGAAGGACTTCATCGACCAGGCCGACATCCTCTTCTTCTCGTCGGTGAACCACACCGATCCGCGTCCCCTGGTCGACGCGCTGCGTGAGGGGCGCCCGGAGCGGGTGGTGGTGGCGGGCATGGGCGGGCGGGGCTGCGCCCTCGGGACCCGGGCCGGCTACCGCACCTTCCCGCCGGAGCGGGGAGAGGCCCCGGTGATCGACACCAACGGCGCCGGGGACGCGCTGGCCGTGGGCTTCCTCGACGCCTGGGCGTTCGAGGGCAAGGATCCGGTCGAGGCCGTCCGGCGCGGGCAGATCGCGGCCCGCCACACCTGCAGCCTGCGCGGCACGAGCGCAGGGCTCATCACGCGGGCGGAGCTCAACCGCCTCGTCGATGAGTGAAGGGCACGTTCGGGTTCGCGCGCCCAGGGGCGACATCGACACCGGGCGGACACCCGCTCTTCCAATGGAAAAGGGCGGCGGGGGGTGCTACCCAGGGAGAGCGGGCAGGCGGGCGGATCGGCGGGGACCGGCTCCACCCGCAGGACGGGAAGAGATGAAAAAACCATCGCGGAGCAAGCAGGGCGAGGCGCGCGGCGCGGACCTCGGCCGTCGGGGTGCGTCGGGCGAGCCGCACCGGGCGGGGGCCCCGTCGGGACCCTTCGGCGAGGAGCTGGCAGCCCTCCTGCGGCAGACCAGGCCGCAGCTCGTCGAGGCGGCCGCGGCGCTCAAGCTCCGCGTGGCCAGCAAGGCCACCAAGGCCGAGCTGGCCGAGCTCCTGCTGGAGGCACGGCGCGGGAGCGGAGGGGGACACCCGGGGGCCCGGGGCGAGGCTCCGCGCGCCGAGCCCGGCGAGCCGCAAGGCGCGGCCGCGGTGAGCCCGGTGCCGCTGGAGGAGCCGGCCAGGGCGGCGGCCGCACGGCTCGACCTGGGGCCGGCCGCGGCGACCGGCAAGGGTGGCGAGGACATCCCCTGGAGCTACGGGCAGGACCGGGTCACGGCCATGGCCGTGGACCCGGACACTCTGTACGTGTACTGGGAGGTGACCGACCCGGCCATCGAGCGGGCGCGGGCGGGCCTGGGTGCCGGCGGCGCCGCCGCCTGGCTCAACCTCCGCGTCTACGACACCAGCGGCCTCCTCTTCGACGGCACCAACGCCCACTCCTACTTCGACCACGGCCTGGCCCGATGGGACCGGCAGTGGTTCTTCTCCGTCGGCAAGCCCTCCTCATCGACGGTGGTGGAGGTGGGCATGAAGTCGCCCGAGGGCTACTTCGTGCGCATCGCCCGCTCGGGGCGGGTGGACTTCCCGCGGAGCGAGGCGGCGCCGGGCGGCGACCCGGAGTGGCTGACCGTGCTGGCCGGCGGCGAGGCCATCCCCGCCGGGCGAGGCGCGCCGGCGCGGTCCGAGGGCGAGGCCTGGCCGGCCGCTCCCGGCGGTCCGGGCGGAGGTCCCGGTGGCGGCCCAGGCGGGCAGGACGGGCAGGTCCGCTTCGAGCAGATCCCCCTCTGGCTCCTGTTCGAGGGCGGCGGCGAGGGGGAGCGGCGCTGGCGGGAGATCCTGGGCGAGGGCTTCGAGCGCGTGGAGTGGCACAGCGAGAGCGGCGAGTCCTGGTTCGAGATGCAGGGCCGGGTGGACTGGCAGGGCGAGCCGGTGTTCTCGAGCTGGGAGGCCGGGCCGTTCAGCTACCCGGTGCACGTGGACCCGCCCACCCGCGCCAGCTGGAAGGGGGGGAGCGTGGCCTTCCAGGTGGGAGGCGTGACCCACGTCGTCTACGGGCCGTGGAAGGTGGAGATCAAGAACCTGGGGGCGCGCTCGCAGCGCGCGGTGCTGGGGCGCTGGGAGATCTACCGCTCCTGGACGACCCGCGGCGGCGCGCTGATGGAGCGCACGGCGCTGCGCGGCGGCGCACCGGGTGGCGCCTCGGAGCGGGTGGCCGGGAGCGGCTGGCTGGGCGGCAGCGAGATCCGCATGGGCGGGGCCAGCGAGCTGTGGCGGATGGGGGCCAGCGAGGTGCGCCTGGCCGGCGCCAGCGAGCGGATGCTCAAGGGGGCCAGCGAGCGGCGGCTGGGCGGGGCCAGCGAGCAGCGCATGGGGGGGGGGAGCGAGTTTCGCCTGGGTGGGGCAAGCGAGAAGCGGCTGGCGGGCGCCAGCGAGCGGCGGCTGGGCGGGGCCAGCGAGCGGCGCATGGGCGGGGCCAGCGAGAAGCGGCTCGGCGGCGCCAGCGAAGGACGCATGGGCGGTGCCAGCGAGCGGCGGCTGGGCGGTTCGAGCGAACGGCGACCCAAGGGCGGCAGCGAGCCCAGGCTGAAGAGGTGACGGTATGGTGAAGGGGTATCTCGCCCTCGTCCTCCACGCGCACCTGCCCTTCGTGCGCCACCCGGAGGATCCGACGGTCATGGAGGAGCGGTGGCTCTACGAGGCCATCACCGGCACCTACCTGCCGCTCCTGCAGGTCTTCGAGGGGCTCCTCGCCGACGGGGTGCCCTACCGGATCACCGTCTCGCTCTCGGCGCCGCTCATCAGCATGCTGACGGACGACCTGCTCAAGGAGCGGTACGCCCGGCACCTGGACGAGCTCATCACCCTGGCAGGCAAGGAGCTGGAGCGGACCCGGCCCGAGCCGCACTACCACCGGCTGGCGCAGATGTACTGGGACCGGTTCCACTCGCTCCGGCACACCTGGCGCTGCCACGAGGGCAACCTGGTGCAGGCGTTCCGCAAGCTGCAGGACGCCGGGCGGGTGGAGGTCATCACCTCCACCGCCACCCATGCGTTCTTCCCCATGATGGACCGGAACTGGGCCGCCATGAGGGTCCAGGTCCACACCGCCGCCGACCTCTACGAGGCCCACCTGGGCCGGCGCCCCCGTGGCATGTGGCTGGGCGAGTGCGCCTACGTGCCCGGAGCCGACGAGCTCCTGCGCGAGGCGGGCATCCGCTATTTCCTGGTGGACTCGCACGCCCTGCACCACGCCGACCGGCCGCCGGTGTACGGAGTCTACGCCCCGGTCTACTGCCCCACGGGCGTGGCTGCCTTCGCCCGCGACCCCGAGACCTCGCAGCAGGTGTGGAGCGCCAAGGACGGCTACCCCGGCGATCCGCTCTACCGCGACTTCTACCGGGACATCGGCTTCGACCTGCCCATGGAGTACATCGGCCCCTTCGTCCACCCCGAGGGGATCCGCATGTACACCGGGGTGAAGTACCACGCCATCACCCACGACAAGCTGCACGACAAGTGGCCCTACGACCCCGACGCTGCCCGGGGGCGGGTGGGGGTGCACGCCGCCCACTTCCGGG
The DNA here is from genome assembly GCA_035541675.1 of Anaeromyxobacter sp. Taxonomy (GTDB): domain Bacteria; phylum Myxococcota; class Myxococcia; order Myxococcales; family Anaeromyxobacteraceae; genus Anaeromyxobacter. The sequence goes on from DATKMW010000127.1 coordinate 10,875, forward strand.
GCAACCGGGAGAAGCAGGTGGAGGCGCTGGCGGCGGGCATGGACCGGCCGCCCATGGTGATCGCACCCTACGACGCCGAGCTGTTCGGCCACTGGTGGTACGAGGGACCCGTCTTCCTGAACGACGTCCTGCGGCAGCTCCACTTCGACCAGAGCACGGTCGAGGCCATCACCCCCGGCGATTACCTCGACCGCCACCCCACCAACCAGGTGGTCACCCCCGCGCTCTCCTCCTGGGGAGCGAGGGGCTACGGCGCCTACTGGTGCAACGAGACCAACGCCTGGACCTACCGCCACATCCACGTGGCCGCGGAGCGGATGGTGGAGCTGGCGCGGCGGAGCCCTTCGGCAGAGGGGCTGGAGCGGCGGGCCCTGAACCAGGCCGCCCGGGAGCTGATGCTGGCGCAGTCCTCGGACTGGACCTTCATCATGAGCACCGGCAGCACCGTGCCCTACGCCAACCGGCGCTTCAACGAGCACACGGTCCGCTTCAACCGGCTGTACGAGGACCTGCGCGCCGGCCGGGTGGACGAGGCGTTCGTCGCCGATCTGGAGGCGAAGGACAACATCTTCCCCGACGTGGACTACCGGCTGTACGCCACCTGATGAGAGTCCTGTTCGTGTCGTCGGAGGTGGCCCCGTTCGCCAAGAGCGGCGGCCTGGCGGACGTGGCCGGGGCCCTGCCCAAGGCGCTGCGCCGGCGCGGCATCGACGTCCGGGTGGTGATGCCGCTCTACGCCGGCATCGACTGGAACGCGCTGGAGCGGCTGGAGGGGGTGCTGCACGTGCCCATGTGGTACGGCACCGCCCACGCCGCCGTGCGCCTGGGGCAGCTGCCGCACAGCGACGTGCCGGTCTACTTCGTGGAGTACCACCGCTACTTCGACCGCCCCTTCCTCTACGGGCCGCCCGACGAGGGGTACTCCGACAACCTGGAGCGCTTCGCCTTCCTCGCGCGCGCCTCGTTGGAGCTGTGCAAGGGGCTCCAGTTCGTCCCCGACGTGATCCACGCCAACGACTGGCAGACCGCGCTGGTCCCGGTCTACGTGGACACCGTGGAATGGGCCCAGCCGCTGCACGGCTCGGCCACCGTCTTCACCATCCACAACCTGGCCTACCAGGGCGTCAGCGACGGCGACGCGCTCTTCGTCACCGGCCTGGGGCGCGAGCACTACAACTCCTCCGAGTTCGAGCACTTCGGCACGCTCAACCTCATGAAGGCGGCCATCCGCCACGCCAACGCCCTCTCCACGGTGAGCCCCACCTACGCCCAGGAGATCCAGACCTCGGAGTACGGGTGCGGGCTGGACGGGGAGCTGCGCGCCCGTCGGGGGGAGCTCGCCGGGATCCTGAACGGCATCGACGAGGACGAGTGGGACCCCGGCGCCGACCGCTTCATCCCCCACGCCTTCTCGGCTGCCGACCTGGCCGGCAAGCAGGCCGACAAGCTGGCCCTGCAGCGCGAGGCCCACCTCACGCCCGACCCCGGCATCCCCCTGTTCTGCGCGGTGGGACGGCTGGTGGACCAGAAGGGCTTCGACATGCTGGCCCACTGCATGGACCGGCTCCTCTCCTGGCGCATGCAGTTCGTCTTCCTGGGCTCGGGCGATCCCGACGCCGAGCGCCACTTCACCACCCTGGCCGACCGCTACCCCGATCGCTTCCGCGCCTGGCACCACTTCGACAATGCCCTGGCCCACCGGCTCTATGCCGGCTCCGATTTCGTGGTGGTCCCCTCGCGCTTCGAGCCCTGCGGCCTGACCCAGCTCTACGGGCTGCGCTACGGGGCGCTCCCCATCGTGCGCTCCACCGGCGGGCTGGCGGACACGGTGCGGAACTACCGGGAGGACGCTGGCCACGGCACCGGCTTCGCCTTCCGCGACCTCACCCCCGACGCCCTGGCCAACACCATCGGCTGGGCGCTCTCCACCTACTACGACCGGCCCGGGCACTTCCAGGCCATGCGGCGTCACGCCATGGAGCAGGACTTCACCTGGGGTCCACCCGCGGCCGCCTACGAGCACCTCTACCGCGAGGCCTACCGGCGCCGGCGAGGACACCCTCTCCACGACGGCCCCATCCCCGCTGCCGCCGGACACGGGCCCAGGTCCCGCGGAGCGCAGGGGGGCTGATGGCCGCTTCGCGGCCCCGCTCTTGACGCTCGAGACCCGCGGCTGGTACCACCCATCGAGTCGCCGGCGCCCCTGTCGGCGCGCTCCGAGGTGCCGCGATGTTCCGCATCCTTCGCCGCGAGGCCTTCTCCGACACCACCTTCCTGTGGGAGGTTCTGGCGCCGGACGTGGCCGCCGCCGCCGAGCCGGGGCATTTCGTGATGGTACGGCTGCGGGAAGGGTCGGAGCGAATCCCCCTCACCGTGGCCGACTACGACCGGGAGCGCGGGACCGTCACCATGGTGGTGCAGGCGCTGGGGAAGACGTCGCGGGAGATGATGACCGCCTTCCAGGAGGGCGACTCCTTCCTGGACTTCGTGGGGCCGCTGGGGCAGCCGCAGCACGTCTCCAAGGTGGGCCGGGTGGTGCTGGTGGGCGGGGGGCTGGGGGTGGCCCCGGTCTATCCGCAGCTCCGGGCCTTCAAGGCGGCGGGGAACCGGGTCACCGGCGTCATCGGCTTTCGCAGCAAGGGCCTCATCTTCTGGGAGGATCGCTTCCGGGCCCACTGCGACGAGCTGGTGGTGTGCACCGACGACGGGTCCTACGGGAAGCCCGGGTTCGTCACCGGGGCGCTCAAGGAGATCTGCGAGAGGGAGAGGCCCGACCTGGTGGTGGCCATCGGCCCGCTCCCCATGATGAACGCCTGCGTGGAGACCACCCGGCCGTTCGGCGTCAAGACCATGGTGTCCTTGAACGCCATCATGGTGGACGGCACCGGGATGTGCGGATCCTGCCGGGTGACGGTGGGCAAGGAGGTCCGGTTTGCCTGCGTGGACGGGCCGGACTTCGACGGTCACCAGGTGGACTTCCGGGAGCTCATGACCCGGCAGAAGCGCTTCAAGAGCCAGGAGGCGGAGGCCGCAGAGGACTTCGCCCACGTCTGCAACCTGGAGAAGCAGCTCTTCCTGGAGAAGAAGCACAACTACAAGAAGATCAAGGACCTCTCCCCGCACCAGACGCGGATGCCGGAGCGGGACGCGGGGGTGCGCTCCCGCACCTTCGACGAGGTGAACCTCGGCTACTCCCTGGCCGACGCGCTCTCCGAGGCGGAGCGCTGCATCCAGTGCTCGAAGCCCACCTGCATCTCCGGCTGCCCGGTGCAGATCGACATCCCCCGCTTCATCCGGCACCTTCTGGTGCGGGACCTGGACGGCGCCCTGGAGGTCATCAACGAGGCGTCGATCTTCCCCTCCATCTGCGGCCGGGTCTGCCCGCAGGAGTCGCAGTGCGAGGCGCAGTGCGTCATCGCCAAGAAGGTCGAGTCGGTGGGGATCGGGCGCCTCGAGCGTTTCGTGGGCGACCACGCCCGGCCGCGGCCTGCCTCGCCGCCGACGGCCTCGGCGCGCAAGCTGGGGAAGGTGGCCATCTGCGGCTCCGGCCCCGCCGGCCTCTCCGCCGCCGCCGACCTGGTCCGCTACGGCTGCGAGGTGACCCTCTACGAGGCGCTCCACGTGGTGGGCGGCGTCCTGCAGTACGGCATCCCCTCCTTCCGCCTGCCACGCGACATCATCTCCCGCGAGGTGCAGCGGCTCGCCGACATGGGGGTGCGCTTCGAGACCAACAAGGTGATCGGCAAGACCTTCACCGTCCCCCAGCTCCTCAAGGAGAAGGGGTTCGACGCGGTCTTCCTGGCGGTGGGGGCCGGGGCGCCGGCCTTCCTGGGCATCCCCGGCGAGTTCGCCGGCCAGGTCTACTCGGCCAACGAGTTCCTCACCCGCGTGAACCTCATGGGCGGCAACCAGTTCCCCTTCCAGGACACCCCCATCTCGCTGGGGAAGAGCGTGGTGGTGATCGGCGCCGGGAACACGGCCATGGACTGCCTCCGGGTGGCCAGGCGCCTCGGAGCCCCCACGGTCCGCTGCGTCTACCGCCGCAGCGAGGCCGAGGCCCCGGCCCGGGTCGAGGAGATCCGGCACGCCAAGGAGGAGGGGATCGAGTTCTTCTTCCTGCACGCGCCGGTCGAGATCCACACCGACCCCGAGGGCGGGGTGCGGGGCATGAAGGTCGAGGAGATGCAGCTCGGCGAGCCGGACGAGAAGGGGCGGAGGAGGCCCATCCCCACCGGGCGCACGCGGGACCTGGAGTGCGACACCGTCATCTACGCGCTCGGCACCAAGGCCAACCCCATCGTCACCCAGTCCACCCCGGGGCTCGGCCTCACCAAGTGGGGCTACATCGCCGCCGACGACGGCAAGGACGCCTCCACCCAGGCGACCAACCTCCCCGGCGTGTTCGCCGGGGGCGACATCGTGACCGGCGGGGCCACGGTGATCCTGGCCATGGGCGCCGGCCGCCGGGCGGCGCGCTCCATCGCCACCTACCTCCACGGCGGGAAGGCGTGGCCGGTCACCGCCGAGGCGGTGGCCGCGTTCGAGAACAGGTCCAGGGAGGCGGCGGTCGCGCCGGCGCCGCCGGCCACGGTGCCCGCGCCCTCGGCGGCCCATGCCGGGGCCACCGCGGTGGGCATGGAGGCGCCGGGGCGGAGCTGCCCCAGGTGCCGCCGCCCGGTCGAGGAGGGCGAGGACTACCTCTGCTGTGGCGGCCAGGAGCTGCGCTGGCGCTGCCAGGCCTGCGGCAAGGTGAGCGAGGGGTTCGCCTTCCCCTACGGCATGTGCCCGGCCTGCGGCGGCAAGCTCTCCCTGGCGGAAGCGACGGCGCCGGAGGGCTTCGCCTCGCTCGAGGCCATCCGCCGGGCCTTCGAGATCGAGCTGGGCGGGATGGCCTTCTACGCCCAGGCCGCGCGCGAGGCGGGCGAGCCGGACATGCAGGAGCTCTTCCACCGGTTCCGGGAGATGGAGAAGGAGCACATGGCCACGCTTTCCCGGCGCTACCACGTCGAGGTCCCCGCGCCCGGCGCCGCCTTCCCCATCGACCGGGCTGCGGTCTACGCCGGCATCTCCAGCCGCCCCGGCGACGCCGACGACCTGTTCCGGCTGGCCACTGCCTTCGAGGAGCGGGCCGCCGCCTTCTTCCAGGAACGCATGGCCAAGGCGCCGGCCGGCTCGCCGGAGCGGGCGCTCTACCAGGAACTGGCCGCGGAGGAGCGGGAGCACGTCTCCCTGCTCTCCACCGAGCATGAGCGCTGGAAGCGCGGACGCCGCGGGGTGCTCTAGCTGCTAGGGGTAGCGGAACTCCATCGGGATCGCGACGTCGGGGTGCAGGCTCCGCGCCACCGGGCAGGTGCGCGCCATCTCCTCGAGCCGTGCCCGATCCTCGGGCCGAACCTCGCGGGGCATGTCGAGGCAGAGCACCAGCTCGGCGATCCGCCGGGGCGGCGGGGTCATCCGCTTCACCACCGTGGCCCGGGCGTCGCCGAAGGAGAGCCCCTGGCGCCCGGCCTCCAGCGCCATGGTGGAGAGCGCGCAGGAGGCGAGCGCCGCGCCCACCAGGTCGGTGGGCGAGAAGCTGGAGCCGTCGCCGCCGTTGTCTTTGGGCGGAACGGTGGCGATGGCCGCGCCGGAGGGGCCGTGGGTGAGCCGGCAGGAGAGGCCGGTGATGCGCGCCGACATGGAAACCCCGGGGGCGCTGCTCTGCAGGGTGGACATGGGGGCGTAGTCTACCGCGCCGCCCGGGCCTGCCCCAGGGCGCGACCTGCTCGTCGAGGCCCCCCGCGAGGGCTAAGGCAAGCAGGCGTTGACCCGGCTCAAGCGCGGGTGCGTGATGTCGGGATAGCGGGGAAGGGGGTGGGCCCGTGGCCAAGGCGAAGAAGCGAAACCCGCCCGCGGCACTGACGCTGGGCGTCCAGTGGCCCGAGGGGATCGACCCAGAGCAGAAGAAGGCCCTGCGCAAGATCTTCCAGGGGACGACCGTCGCCGTGCTCAGGACGTCGGTGCGGGTGGCCGACAAGATCAAGTAGCCGGCCGCCGCCTGGCGACGCCGCGGATCGATGCGCATCTGCCTCGTCAGCGCGCCGACGCTCCCCGCGTTCCTGGACGTCGAGGCGCTCGGCGAGGACGAGCTCCGGCGCGTCCCGCTCGGCGTCCTGGTGCTGGCAGGGGCGCTGGAGCGGGAGGGCCATCGCCCCGGCGTGGCGGACCTCGACGCGCTCTACCTCGACCACGCCCGGGGCCGCCGGGCGAGGACGGACTTCGCCGGGCGCGCCGCCGAGGAGCTCGCCGGCCGCGACGCCGACATCTACGGGCTCTCCAGCATCTGCAGCAGCTACCCGCTGACCCTGCGGATCGCGGCCGCGCTCAGGTCCCTAAGGCCCGGTTGCCGCATCGTGCTGGGGGGACCCCAGGCCAGCGCCACGGCGGAGGCCACCCTGGCCGCGTTCCCCGCCGTCGACGTGGTGGTCCGGGGGGAGGCGGACGGGGTCCTGCCGCAGCTCGTCGCCGCGCTCGGCGCGGGCGTCGGACTCTCGGCGCTCCGAGGGGTCAGCTACCGGGCCGGGGGCGAGGTGGTCCGGGCACCGGACGCGCCCCTCCCCCCGGACCTCGACGCCTTGCCCTGGCCCGCCTATCACCTCTTCCCGGCGATCGGCGAGCGGGGCACCGCGCCGCTGGAGGCCGGCCGGGGCTGTCCGTTCTCCTGCGACTTCTGCTCGACCAGCGTCTTCTTCGGGCGCCGATTCCGCATGAAGTCCCCGGGCCGGATCCTGGAGGAGATGCTGCTGCTCCGGCGCGCGCACGGCGTCCGGGACTTCGAGCTCGTCCACGACCACCTCGGCGCCGATCGGCGTCGGCTGCTCGAGCTCTGCGACCTCCTGCGGTCCACCCCGGTCCGCCTCACCTGGTCGTGCTCCTCCCGGGCCGACGCGCTGGACGGCGAGCTGCTCGAGCGCATGTGGAGCGCGGGCTGCCGCCGCATCTTCTACGGCGTAGAGAGCGGCTCGGAAGCGGTGCAGCGGTCCATCGGGAAGCGGCTCGACCTGGCGGCCACCCGCGCACAGCTGGCGCGCACCGACCGGCGCGGGATGCAGGCCGCGGTGGCCTTCGTGGCCGCCCTCCCCGAGGAGACCCTGGAGGACCTCCGGCGAACGGTGGACCTCTTCGTGGACACGCTGCGGCTCGACCGGCTGGAGCCGCAGCTGAGCCTCCTCTCCCCGCTCCCCGGCACGCCCATCCACGCGCGGTACCGGCACGAGCTGGTCCTCGACGACCGGGTCGCCAACGTCTCGGCCGAGGGCGACCACCGCGACGGTGCCGACCTCGCGCTGGTGGCCCGTCACCCCCAGGTCTTCCCGGGCCATTACTCGGTGCCCACCCGCCACCTGGACCTGCGCGAGGTCGACGAGCTGCGCCGGTTCCTCCTCGGCGCCAGCGGCATGCGCTGGCTGCTCTGGGCGGCGGCGCGGATCGCGGGGGGCGGGCTGGAGGCGTTTCGCGCCTTCCGGACCTGGCGATCCGGCCGGCCAGGACCAGCCCCGGTCGACCCGGGCGCGTACTACCGCGGTCCGGCCTTTCGCCGGGACCTCCGCCGCTTCGCCGGCGGGGCGCTGGCTGCCGGGGCCGGCAGGGCCGGGGCGGCGCTGCGCGATCTGGCCCGCTACTTCGGCTCGGTGGAGCGGCTGCCCACCCGGCCGGCGCCCCGCCGCGTCGGCCCCCACCCCGCGCTGGCCGCGGACGTCTGCGCCGCGAGGATCGGCTGTGAAGCGGCGGCGCTGCTGCGATGTGTACGCCGGGGCGGCGACCTTTCGCGCGTGCCCCGCCGGAGCTCGACCCTGGTCACGCGCCGCCGGCGCAACGGGGTGGAGGTCATCCGCGTCAGCGCCACGGCAGCGGACCTCCTGCTCCTGTGCGACGGCCGGCGCAGCGCCCGGCTCGTCCTCCGATCGTTCGCCAGGCAGCACCCCGAGGTGGCCGGCGTGGCCGGCGAGGAGGCCGGCGCGGCCGGGCTGGCCCTGCTCGCGGCGAGGCGGATCCTCGCGCCCTATCGCCTCTCCGAGACCTCTCCCAGCCGCGCGCGCAGGGCGCGTAGCTCGGCCAGGAGCGGCAGGTCCGGGTCGGCGCCCGCCCATCGCTCCAGCTGGAGGTCCACCTCCCGCAGCGCCTCCGCCCTGCGGCCCAGCCGCTCCAGCGATCGGGCTCGGAGGTAACGGGCGCGGGCGAGCAGCCAGGGTGCCTCGTAGCCGTCGGACCCGTAAAGCAGCGGCCCCTCGAACCGCCCCAGGGCCTCCACGGCCTCGGCGTCCAGCCCCGCCTCGGCCGCGGCCCAGCCACGGTAGAAGGGGGCGAAGGACACGCCGCGCCGGTCGGCGGCGCGCAGATCGGGGAGAGCGCTGGGCCAGCGCCCCTCCGCGATGGCAGCCAGCGCACGGAGAAAGCGGGAGTTGAAGGCGGTGTCGGCGCCGGTCTCGGCGATCAGCGCGGCCAGGCGCTGCCGGTCGCCGACCGCCGCCAGCATCATGGCGTCGTGGACGGTGAACAGGTCGCCCCACCGCGCCGCCCGGCGGGCGCCTTCCAGGTCTCCGGCGGCGGCCAGGTAGCGGGCGGTCACCTGGCGGTTGAAGGGGTAGTCGGTCCCCGGCCGCTCGCCGGCCCGGTCCAGGTCGGCCAACCCCTCCCGCAGGCGCCCGGCGTGGGCCAAGACGTGCGCCCGCGCGATGTCGCCCAGCGTGCCGCCCATCTCGGTCGCCTCGGCGAGTGCCTCCGGAATCCGGCCGCGGGCGGCCAGGCCGAAGGCCAGGGAGAGCCGGACGAGATCGAGGTCGCTCCCGGAGGACCGGAGCAACGCCAGGCCGCCCTCCACGTCGCCCTCCTCGTACCGCGCCAGCGCCACCGCCGCCGAGGCCAGGGGGGTGCCGCGGCGACGGGCCGCTCCCTCGACCAGGGCGCGGGCCTCGCGGCCCCGCCCGGAGGCGTAGAGCAGCCGGACCTGGTCCAGCCGCAGGACGTCCCAATCCGGCGCCAGGCGCAGCGCCCTCTCGAAGAAGGGCAGGGCCTCCTCCACCGCGCCGCACCAGTCCAGGATCTCGGCGGCCATCACCGCCAGGTCGGGATCGTCGGAGTAGCGCGCGGTCAAGACCCGCATCTCCGAGCGGCTGGCGGCGAACTGCCCGGCGAAGAAGGCGCCCAGGGCGCGGATCAGCCCGGCCTCCTTGGACGGGGCGTGGGACGATTCGACGGAAGCCTCGCGGACCAGGCGACTCGCCTCGAGCTGGCTCCGGGCCCCCGAGAAGTAGCCCACCCAGGCCAGCTCCAGCCGCGCCAGGGCGAAATCGGGGGCCACGGCCACCGCCTGCGCGTACTCCTCGGTGGCGGGGTCCAGCCGCCCGCGGGCGGCCAGGTCCTTGCCCAGGAAGTAGTGTCGGTAGGCCTCCAGGCTGGGGGTGACCGCCTCGGCCACGGAGAGCTCGGTGGCGCGCACCTCGGCGTCGGGCTCGCGCAGCGAGAGCCGGGCCCGGTCGGAGATGCGGTCGATGAGCGGGAGCAGGTCGCCCTTGCTGGCCGCCTGCTCGCTCAGGGTGAAGAGGTAGGTGTCCTGGCGCGGATCGAGCGCGCGCAGCTCGGCCACGTAGGTGTCGCCCAGGCGGCGGATGGAGGCGAGCAGGAGCACCGCCACCTCGCCCCGCCGCCCCAGCGCCCGCGCCAGCGGCTCGTCGATGCGCGGCGCGGCGCCCTGGCCCATCTCCTGCAGCAGGTCGATCATCCGGGCGCGGGTGAGGACGCGCAGGGTCCGCGACTGCTCCAGCGAGGTGATGAGCAGGCCGGAGAGCCCGTCCAGGTCCGGGTCGCGGGTCTCGTTGGCGAAGTCGGCCACCGCCACCAGCAGGCGCCGGTCCGGGGCGGTGCGGTGCGCCAGCGCCAGGCTGGTCATCCCCATGCCGAGGAGCACGGCCGAGAGCAAGCCGGCCGCGAGCTGCCAGCGAGCGCCGGGGCGCCTGGAGCCGGCGGCGGCCTCCTCCAGCTCCCGCTGCACGGCGGCCAGGGCCTGGAGCACCTCGGCGCCGTCCCGCGGTCGCCGCCCCGGATGCACCTGCAGCATCCGGCCCACCAGCCCGGCCAGGCCCGGCGCCGCCGGGACATCCAGCGCCTCCGGGGGCCGGTCGAGATCGCGGCGCCCATCGCCGTCGGCCGGGTAGGGGATTCGGCCGGCCAGCATCCGGTAGAGGATGGCCCCCAGGGCGAAGACGTCGGCGCGCTGGTCCTCGGGAGCGCCGCGCTGCTGCTCGGGCGCCATGTAGGCCGGGGTTCCTCCCGCCTCGTAGTGCCAGCCGAAGGCGTGGGCCAGGCCGAAGTCCAGCACCTTCACCTGGCCATCGGCGCAGAGCATCACGTTGGCGGGCTTGAGGTCGCGGTGGAAGACGCCCCGCCCGTGGGCGTGGGCCACCCCCCTGGCGATCTCCACCGCCACCGCCACGGCCTCGCGCGGTACCATCGGCCCGCGCCGGAGGCGCTGCTCCAGCGTCTCGCCGTCCAGGAGCTCGTAGACCAGGTACGGGCCCTGCTCGGTGCTGCCCACGTCGTGCAGGGTCACCAGGTTCGGGTGGGAGAGCTGGGCGGCGGCCTCCGCCTCGGCGACCAGGCGCTCCTCCCGCGCCGCCGCCCGGGTCCCGGCCCTCACCGCCTTGAAGGCCACCCGTCGGCCCAGGGTGCGGTCCCGCGCCTCCCAGACCACCCCGAACCCGCCTCGCCCGATCTCGCGGATCAGCTCGAAGCGGCCCACCACCGCTCCCGAGGCCAACCACTCCTTCCAGCCGGTGCCGCACGAAGCCTCCGGCGTGGCCACCATCTCGCGAAGGAGCGCGGTGAGCATCCCGGGCTGGATGACCTCCGCGCCGGCGACACCGGGGTCGGCGGGAGGTACCGGATGGACCGGGGGACCGTCGCTCACGCCTCCCATCGTCCCAGCCGCGCGGCGAGGAGTCCACGGCCGACGCGCCGCGGTGGCGCGGCGTGTCGCCGCCCGATCCCGCCAAGGAGGGGGAGCTCAGCCTGGCGCGGCGCGGCGGCGCCACCGCTGGCGGGCTCGCTCGCGCTCGCCCTCGCGGGTCCGCACGACGGTTGCCGCTCGCAGCGAACCGAGCAATCGCTCGGTCGCGGCGGCCACCTCGCCCACCGCGCGCTCGAACACGGCGGCATCCGCCGCGGAGGGCTGGCGGAGCCCGCTCACCTTGCGGACGAACTGGAGGGCGGCGTCGCGCATCTCCTCCGAGGTCGTGGGCGGATCGAAGTTGTAGAGGACGCGGATATTGCGGCACATGGCTAGGTTCTAGCGGGCCGGGGAGGCCGCGGCAGGGGGCGGGCAGACGCCGCCCGACAGGCCGGAGGCGGCGGGCACGG
>DATKMW010000128.1:0-58662 GCA_035541675.1 Anaeromyxobacter sp.
GGTTATGGTCGCGCCATGCGTGCCTCCCTCGTCCTCGCCATGCTGGCCCTCGCCCCCTCCGCCCTGGCCGCGGAGGTGGGGGCGCCGGCCCCGGCCTTCACCCTCACCGACCTCTCGGGAAGGCAGGTGAGCCTCTCCGACTTCCGCGGGCAGCTGGTGGTGCTGGAGTGGTTCAACCCGGGCTGCCCATTCGTGCGGGCCTCTCACACCCGCGGCACCCTGGTCGACGACGCCGCCCGGCACGCCGGCGGCGGCGTGGTGTGGCTGGCGGTGAACTCGGCAGCGCCCGGGAAGCAGGGCTACGGCGTGGAGGCCAACCGCGCCGCCGCCGAGAGCTTCCGGATGCAGTATCCGGTGCTGCTCGACCCCACCGGCCAGGTCGGGCGCGCCTACGGCGCCACCAACACCCCGGGCATGATGGTGGTCGACCGCGAGGGCCGGCTGGCCTACCGCGGGGCCATCGACAACTCGCCCGACGGCGAGCGCCAGGCGCCCCAGGGTGGCGCGGTGGTGGACTACGTCTCGGCGGCGCTCGAGGACCTGGCCGCCGGCCGCCCGGTGCGGACGCCGGAGACCAAGCAGTACGGCTGCTCGGTGAAGTACGGATCGTGATCGCCCGCGCCGCCACCGCCGCCTGGCTCATCGTCCTGGGCGCCGCCCGGGCCGACCCTCCGCCCGGGCCCCGCGCCCAGGGGCCGGAGTGGGCCGTCGCCGCAGAGCCCGGCGCCTCCGGCGGCCCGGTGGTCGACCTGCGTGTCGAGGCCCGCGCCGGCTTCCACGTCAACCTGGAGTACCCCATGGCCTTCTCGCCCTCGCCCTCGGCGACGGCCAGGTTCCAGGGCACGCGCGTTCCGCTCCGGCCCGCCCGGACCGCCGCCTGCCCCGGCGACGGCAAGGAGGTGTGCTCGGCCACCCTGGAGCTGCCCTACCTGCCACCGCCCGCCGGGGCGGCGCGTGTGGCCGGGACCCTGGCCTTCAGCGTCTGCTCCGCCGAGAGGTGCCTCATCCAGAAGGTGCCGCTCTCGCTGGAGGTGGCCTCCCCCGCGCCCCGCGGCTGACGGCGGCTATCTCTGCTCCCCGATCTGCCCGGATCGCGCCAGGCACTCGGGGCAGATGCCGTGGCTGAACTGCACGTCGGCGTGGGCGCTGACGTAGGCCTCGAAGACCTGCCAGTTCCCGTGCTCGTCGCGGATCCGCTTGCACCAGGCGCAGGTGGGGAGCAGGCCGGTGAGGATCTTCACCTTGCGAATCTCCTCCTCGACCCGGACCGCCAGCACCGCCTCCCGCCGCCGCAGCGCGCTCGTCCGGGCGCGGTACACCCCCACCACCAGCGCCAGGGCCGCGAGCGCGGCGGCCGCCAGGAACCAGCCCGTCTGCCACAGGTGCGGCTCGACCGAGAAGAGCACCGACGCCGGCGGACCGAAGGCGCCGGAGGCGCTGGCCGCCGCCACCTCGAAGGTGTAGCGGCCCGGCCCCAGGTTGGTGAAGTGGGCCACCCGATCGGAGCCGGCGTCGAGGAAGCCGTCGTCGAGCCCCGCCAGCCGGTGGCGGAAGCGGACCCGGTCGGCGGCAGCCAGCGCCAGCCCGGTGTAGCGCACGTCGACCCGCCGCGTCCCCGCGGGGAAGCGCATGGGCTGGGACGGGGGCCAGGTGCGGCCGTCGACCACCAGCTCCTCCACCCGCGCTGCCGGCGGCGGGAGGGGCGCATCCAGGTGCGCCGGGTCGATCACCACAACCCCGCGGACGGTGGGGAACCAGAGCCGGCCGTCCGCGCCCCGCCAGGCGGAAGGCTCCGCCCCCCCGTTGCACTCGCGCTCGCGCATGCCGTCGGCGGTGCCGAAGACCGTCGGGGCCACCCGGGCGCGCCGGCCGGCGGCCACGTCCTCGAGCTCCGCCCGGTCGACGCGGGAGATGCCGTGGTTCCCGGAGAGCCAGAGGTGGCCAGCGCCGTCGTCCAGGATGGCCAGCACCACGTCCTCGTGGAGCCCCTCCCGCCGCGTCCACCGCTCCAGCCGGCCGCCCGAGAACCGCGCCAGGCCGTCGCCGGCCGTCCCGATCCAGACCGTGCCGTCGGGCTCGGCGCGCAGCGCCGCCACGTCCCCGCGGATCGGCTGCCCGGCGAGCGATTCGGGGACCAGCCTCTCGCCCTCCACCCGCCTCAGGCCGCTGGTGGTGCCCACCCACAGCCCGCCGCCGGGGAGCTCCTCGATGGTGTTCACCTTGCCCGCCACGCCCGGGTCCGACTCCAGCGCCTGGAAGCGTCCGCCGGCCATGCGGAACACCCCATGCGTCGTGCCCACCCAGATCGTGCCCCGCGAGTCCTCGTGGACCACCCGGACCATGGTGCCGCGAAGCCCGCTCTCGGCCCCGTAGCGCGTCGCGCCCCCGGGGCCGAAGCGCCAGAGGCCCGCGCCCTCCGTGCCCACCCACAGGACGCCGTGGCGGTCCTCGAGCAGACCAGCCAGGCTGACGCCGCGGAGGGCGTCCGCGTGGGCGGGCTCGACGCGGCCGTCGGCCAGCCGGTCCAGGCCGGCGCCGCCGGCCAGCCACATGACCCCGCCGCGCCCCTCGCGGACCGCCCAGACCACGTCGTCGGAGAGCCCCTCCTCGCGGGCGATGGTGACCGCCTGGCCCCAGCGCAGCCGGTACAGGCCACCCGACTCGGTGCCGGCCCAGACGTCACCCTCGCCGTCCTCGGCCAGCGCGTGGACGTCGGCGGGACTGGTCGACCCGGTCAGGGCCTGGACCTCGTCCCCCACCACCCGGAACACGGTCCCGCCTCCGGTTCCCACCCACATCGCCTGCCCGCGGTCTGCGAGCAGCGCGTAGACCACGGGGGAACCGGGCAGGGGCACCTGCTCGAAGCCCGCGCCCCCTGCCCGTCTCCGCGCCAGCCCGCGCGCGGTCCCCACCCACAGGGTCCCGTCCTGCGCCTCCTCCAGGCTGGTCACCGACTCCGCGGGCAGCCCGTGCGCGCCCAGCACCTCCAGCCGCCCGTCCACGAGCCGGGCCAGGCCCAGTTCCCCGCCCACCCACAGCGTGGTCCCCGAGCGGAGCAGGGTGATCAGGCGCTGGGGGCCCAGGCCCTCGACCCGCTCCACCTTCGCAGGCCATCCGGCGCGGACGTGCCACAGGCTCGAGGTCTCGGTGGCCACGTAGACCCCGCCCTGCCCGTCGTCGGCCAGCGAGACCACGGCCTCGCCCCCCCCCAGTCCCACCTCCTGGAAGGCGTCGCCCACCAGGCGGCTCAGGCCCGTGGTCGTCCCCACCCACAGGACGCCGCGGTCGTCCTCCACCAGCGCGCTGATCTCGTTCCCGGCCAGGCCGGGCGTGTCGGGGCGGGCGAACAGCGCGAAGCGCACGCCGTCGAACCTGACCAGCCCCTCCTGCGTACCGATCCAGAGGTAGCCGCTCCGGGCCACGAGCAGCCGGTGGACCCCGTTGTGCGGCAGGCCGTCGCGGTAGGTCCAGCGCTCGCGGATGCACTGCGAGAGGAGACGCCGGTCCGGGCCGGCGCGCGCCGGCAGCGCCGCGGCAGCGAGGAGCACCGCCATCCACCAACGCCTGGGGAAGGAGCCGCCCATTTCTCCTCGAGGCCGGCGCGCGCGGGAGCGCGTCCGCCCTGGGCACAGGGTTCCCCTAAGCGGGGTAGGTGGTCAAGGCCCACCGAGCCCTGGAGCGGCCCGGGCGCCGGGCGAGGCGGCGTTCCCCGGGGGCGGCTACTCCCCCTGGCCCACCCGGATCTGTAGCTTCACGTCGCTGCCCCGCCCTTCGGCGGCGCGGGCGAACGCCTGGGCGCCCTGCTCGAGGTCGAAGGTGGCGCTGATGAGGGGCTTGAGGTCGATCTTGCCCGAGGCGATGAGGGCGATGGCCCGCGGGTAGACGTTGGCGTAGCGGAAGACCGTCTCCACCCGCGCCTCCCGGGCCTGGGCAGCGGATACGTCGAGCGGCACCGGGTCGAGGGGGATGCCCACCAGCACGGCGCAGCCGCCGGGCCGCAGGAGCCCGAAGAGCCCGGGGTAGACCGCGGGGCTGCCGCTGGCCTCGAACACCACGTCCGCGCCCCAGCCGTCGGTGGCGTCGCGGACGGCGGCGAGGAGCTCCTGCCTCCTCACGTTCACCGCGGCGATCCCCGGGTAGCGGGCGGCCAGGTCGAGCTTCTCCTGCAGGACGTCGGAGACGATGGCCCGGCTGCACCCGCCGGCCAGCGCCGCCAGGGCGGTGAGGATGCCGATGGTCCCGCAGCCGGTCACCACCGCCACGTCGCCCGGCTGGATCCGCGCCTTCACCGCCGCCTGCATGCCGATGGCCAGCGGCTCGACCATGGCTCCCTCGGCGAAGGACACGCTGTCGGGGAGCCGGTAGGTGAAGGAGGCCGGGTGCACCACGTAGGGGGTGAGGCAGCCGTGCACCGGAGGGGTGGCCCAGAACACCACCGCCGGATCGACGTTGTAGAGCCCGAGCCGCGAGGCGCGCGAGCTGGGGTCGGGGATCCCCGGCTCCATGCAGACGCGGTCGCCCACCCGGAGGCTCCTGACCCGCTCGCCCACCTCCACCACCCGCCCCGAGGCCTCGTGCCCCAGGATCAAGGGCTCCTTCACCACGCACGGCCCGATGCGACCGTGGGTGTAGTAGTGCACGTCGCTCCCGCACACCCCCACCCGCTCCACGGCGATCTTGACGTCGGCAGGCCCCACCGCCAGCGGCAGCTCGATGTCCCGCAGGGACAGCTCGCCCTTGCGCTCCAGCACCAGCGCCTTCATCGCGCGCCCTCCCTCTACTCCCCCGCCCGGTCGGGATCCTACCCGCCCTCGGCCCCGCCGCGCTCCCCGCGGCCCCGGCGGGGCGGCGGCCGGGTCGGGCGGCTCCTGGGGTGGCAAGCGGTCCCGGCCGGGAGGCCGGGCGCCCGCGGGGATCGGCGAGGAGCTCCTGCGGCGGCTCGCGGCCTGGGGTCCGGGCGGCCGGGGCCGCGAGGGCCCCCGCTCATGCCCGGACGATGGTGACGGTGCAGGGCGCCTCCAGGGCCACCTGGGTGGCCACCGTCCCCAGCAGGCCGCGCAGGGGGATGTCGCGGGCCGGCGCCCCGATGACCACGTGGTCCACCCGGTTCTGCCGGGCGAAGGCCAGCAGGGCCTCGGCCGGGCCGGTCGACTCCAGCACGTGGAAGGAGGCCTGGCCCGGGCCTAGGCCCAGCGGCTCGGCCCAGGCCCTTAGCACCGCCAGGTGGCGGATCCGCTGGCGGGCCGCGGTCTCGTCCTCGCGCGAGCCACCCAGCTCCGGGACCGGGCGGATGACGGTGGCGCAGGCCAGGCGCCGCGACCCGGGCGCGGCCAGGAGCCGCCGCACCGCCTCGCGGAGCGCGGCCAGGGTGGCGTCGTCGCCGTGCTGGGTGGCCACCGCCACCAGGAGGATGGGGGCGCTCGCCGCCTGCGACGAGGGGAGAGCGAGCGGTGCCGGCGCGTAGCCGGCGGCCTTGAGCCAGCACCCCAGGAGCTGGAGAGGCCCGGCCCGGCGAAGCCGCCGGCCCCGCTCGCCCACCTCCACGTGCTGGGGGTGGGAGAGGTCGAAGGCCACCTGGGCGGCCGAGGCCGGGCGCCGGGCCGCGTCCGGCTCGAGGCAGCGGAGGATCACCTCCTGCAGCCACTCCGGGATCGCCGCCGCCAGGGCCCGCGGCGGCACCGGCACCCGCCACAGCCGGGCACGGAGGCCGCCCGGGCCGGGCGAGCCGAAGGGGAGCCGGCCGGTGGCCAGCTCGTAGGCCACGACCCCCAGCGAGAACACGTCGCTGCGGGGATCGCTCCGCACCCCCACCACCTGCTCGGGCGAGAGGTAGGGGGCGGAGCCGATGGGGCGGTGGAACTCCTCGGCCAGCAGATCGGGGAAGTGGGCGTGGTGGGCCAGCCCCAGGTCGATGAGCACCGCGGTCCCGTCGTCGCGCACCATCACGTTGGAGGGCTTCACGTCGAGGTGGATGGCCTCCTGGCGGTGGAGGTCGTCGAGGGCGGCGGCCAGGGCGCTCCCCAGCGAGGCCACCTCGGCGGGCGGGAGCGGGGCGCGCCGGGCCCACTCCGAGAGCGGCCGGCCCTTCACCTCCTCCATGACCAGGTAGGGGCAGACGGTGAGGTCCCCGGCCGCCACGAAGCGCGGCACGTGCGAGCCGGTGAGCGCGGAGAGCACGTTCTGCTCCACCTCGAAGGAGACCACGCTGGTGGCGGGCTCGCCCGGGCCCAGGCGGGGGATCTTCATCACCGCCGGGAAGGTCAGGTCCGGCCGGGTCACCCGGTGGATGACGCCCATGCCGCCGGCGTGGATCTGCTCGCCGATGAGGAACCCGTCGATGGTGTCGCCGGGCTCGGGGAGGTCGCCCACAGGTCTCAGTCTCCGCGCTCGAGCCGCTCCGCCAGCCTCGCCGGCAGCCCCGCCGCCCGCACCTTGGCCGCGGCGGTGGGCCAGTCGTACGCCACCCGGTGGAAGGTCAGCGTCCTCCGCACGTCGTCGAACAGAGCATAGCTCGCCGCGGTCCGCCCATCGCGCGGCTGGCCCACCGAGCCGGCGATGCCCAGCCACCGGCGCCGCGAGGGCACCGGGATGGCCACGCCCGGCACCGGCCGGAAGGGCAGGGGCCGGTCGCTGGCCGCGGTGTAGAAGAGGATGGGCTCGTGCACGTGCCCGGCGAAGGTCCAGGGGGTGGCCGTGGCCCGCAGGCACTCCTCGGCCCGCAGGGCGTCGGTCACGTAGGTCCACTCCCCGGGGTCGGCGGCGCTGGCGTGGACCAGGGTCAGCTCGCCGCGCCTCACCACCAGCGGGAGGCTGGCCAGGAAGGCGCGCTCGCGCGGCCCGAGCTGGCGGCGCGTCCAGGCGATCGCCTCCAGCGCCTCGGGGTTCATGCCGGCCGCGACCTTCTCGTCCAGCACCGCCGCGTCGTGGTTCCCCTGCACCACCACCGCGCCTCGCCCCACCTCCTCCTCCACCCGCTCCAGCACCGGCAGCGGATCGGCGCCGTAGCCGACCAGGTCGCCCAGGAAGGCGACGGCGTCGGCGCCTTGCTCGCGGGCGTGCGCCAGCACGGCCACGAGCGCCTCCAGGTTCGAGTGGACGTCGGCGAGCAGGGCGAGCCGCATGCGGGCGCCGGGAGGCGCGGGGCGAGTCTACCCCGATCGCCCGCTCCCCCGCCTACCCCAGCTCCGGCACGTGGCGGGCCAACAGCCCCCCGAGCTCGGCCAGGTCGGGACGCCGGGCCAGGGCCTCCCGCACGTAGCGGAGCGAGGAGGGGATGAAGCGCAGGAAATCGGGGTTCTTCTTCACCCGGTCGATGAAGACGAAGCGCCCCGCGTCCTTCAGCTTGCGCTGCACGGTGAGGAGGTCGAAGGTGGCCCGGAAGGGAGGGTATTCGAGGCGCGGTCCACCGGCCTCGGCCAGCGCCTCCAGGTAGCGGTGCAGCATGGCCTCCACGAAGGCCGGCTCGAGCTCGACGTAGCTGTCCCGGAGCAGCGCCACCAGGTCGTACTGGCGGGGGCCGAGCAGCGCGTCCTGGAAGTCGATCAGGGCCTGGGCCCCGGAGGGGAGCACCATCAGGTTGCGGGACTGGTAGTCGCGGTGGGTGAAGCCCCGGGGCTCGGCCTCCAGCGCCCGGGCCATGCGCTCGAAGTGGAAGGTGACCCGCTCCCGCTCCCCGGGCGAGAGCCGCGCCCCCTTCCCCGCCTCCAGCCCCCACTCCACGAAGTGCCACAGCTCCCAGAGGTAGAGCTCGCGGTCGAAGGCGCGGGTGAAGGCCACGCAGCCCTCGGGCCGCCGCTCGGCCGCGGCGCGCAGACGGGCCAGCTGGTCCACCGCCTCGCGGTAGAGCGGCTCCCGCGCGGCCCCGGCCGCCAGGCGCGTCTCCACCATCTCGTCGCCCAGGTCCTCGAGGACCATCAGCCCCTCGGCCTCCTCGAAGGCGTGGATGGCCGGCACCCGCACCCCCAGCCCCTGGAGGTAGCGCTGCACGTCGACGAAGGGGTTCACGTCCGGGGGCCCGCCCTGGGTGACCTCCTCGGGCCGCGCGTCGGGCGGCATCACCATCACCACCACCGACTCGGGCGGCGTCCCCACCCGCCAGTAGCTGCGCATCGAGGCGTGCCCTGCCAAGCGGCGCACGGCGGCTGCCGAGCGGTCCCTGCCCGCCGCCCGGGAGGCGGCGGCCCGGACGCGGCCCTCGGTCAGTGGATCCTGCATGGTCGTCCTCCGCGTTGACGCCCCCGAGACCACCCGCCTATAACGCCAGCACCGAACCTCGGGCCGCCCCCACCGCTCCGGAGCCGCTCCCATGGCCTACCACGAGACCGTCCTCTCCGCGATCGGCCACACGCCGCTGGTCCGGCTGCACAAGGTGGTGGGCGCCGACGACGCCGTCGTCCTGGCCAAGCTGGAGTTCCTGAACCCGGGCGGCTCCAGCAAGGACCGGATGGCGCTCCACATCCTGGAGAAGGCGGAGCGGGCCGGGCTCCTCCGGCCGGGCTGCACCATCGTGGAGAACACCAGCGGCAACACCGGGGTGGCGGTGGCCATGGCCGCGGCGGTGAAGGGCTACCGCTGCATCTTCACCGTGCCCGACAAGATGTCCAAGGAGAAGCAGGACGCCCTGAAGGCTTTCGGGGCCCAGGTGATCGTCACCCCCACCAACGTCCCGGCCGACTCCCCCGACAGCTACTACTCGGTGGCCAAGCGCCTGGCCGCCGAGACCCCCGACAGCTTCTACCTGAACCAGTACCACAACCTGGACAACGTCGAGGCGCACTACCGGCTCACCGCCCCGGAGATCTGGGAGCAGGTGGAGGGGAAGATCGACGCCTTCGTGGCCGGCCTGGGCACCGGCGGCACCATGAGCGGCTGCGGCAGGTTCCTCAAGGAGAGGAACCCGGCCGTGAAGAACGTGGGGGTGGACCCGGTGGGCTCGGTCTACCACTCGATGTTCGAGACCGGGAAGCTCCCCCAGCCCCGCGTCTACAAGCTGGAGGGCATCGGCGAGGACCTGATGTGCGGGGCCATGGACCTCTCGGTGCTCGACGAGGTGCGGCAGGTGACCGACGCCCAGGCCTTCGTCATGGCCCGGCGGCTGGCGCGCGAGGAGGGGATCTTCGCCGGCGGCTCGTCGGGGGCGGCGGTGCACGTGGCCGCCCAGGTGGCCCGGGAGCTGGGCAAGGGCAGGGTGGTGGTGGTGCCTCTCCCCGACGGCGGGCGGGCCTACGTGTCCAAGCTCTTCTCCGACGAGTGGATGCGCGACAACGGCTACCCGGTGGAGGGGGCCGAGGCGCTCTGGGCGGCCACCGTCAAGGACGTGCTGGGCCGCCGCCGCGGCCAGGTGTTCAGCGCCCGCCGCCACGACAAGGTCGAGGCGGTGGTGAAGACGATGAAGGAGCACGACATCTCGCAGATGCCGGTGGTCGACGCCTCGGGGCGGGTCACCGGCATCATCCACGAGTACGACCTGCTCAACTTCCTCATCGAGGGCAAGCACCGCCTCTCCGAGGTGGTGGAGCCCCTCATCCAGCCGCTCCAGGGGGTGGTCACCCCCGACACCCCGGTGGCCCGCCTCCGCGCCATCTTCAACGACGACAACGTGGCGGTGGTGAAGGAGGGGGAGAAGGTCACCGGCATCGTCACCAAGATCGACCTGATCGAGTTCCTGGGGCAGCGGATGAGGTGAGCGCGGCGGGCCGGGGAGGGCCGCGGCGAACGGCCCGGTTCGGGGTGAGAGGAGAGCGCCCGTGAGCAACGGCCCCCGCTTCGGCACCCCGGGCATCCACGCCGGCCAGGCGCCCGACCCGAGCACCGGCGCGCGCCGGGCTGGCCATCTCACCCCTCCCGCGCCCGCTCCTCCGGCGGCGGCAGGGCCCGGAAGCTCCGCCACAGAAGCAGGTCGTAAGCGACCTTCAGCCCGCCGGAGAGGAGGAACGGGAGTCCGGCCAGCGCCGCGGCGGCGTAGAGCGGGCCGGCGGCGAGCGGAGCCAGCGCCGCCCCGACGGTCCGCACCATCCCGGTGACGCCCGCCGCGGCCGATCGCTCGTCCGGCTCGACCACCGCCATGGTGTAGGACTGGCGCGCGGGCACGTCCATCTGGGAGATGGAGAAGCGCAGGAACAGCATCGACACCGCCAGGGGCAGGTTGGGCATGGCCGGCACCAGGGCCAGCAGCACGTTGGAGGGTAGGTGGGTGAGGACCATGGTGTTCACCAGGCCGATGCGACGGGCGATGGCCGCGGCCGAGAGCGCCGAGAGGCCGGCCAGGACGTTGGCCCCGAAGAAGATCGCCCCCAGGACCTCCGGGCTGGCCCCGAACCGATCGTGGAACCAGAAGGCCACGTAGCTCTGCACCACGAAGCCGCCGGCGAAGGCGTCGAGGGCGAAGAGCGCCGAGAGCCGCGTCACCACCCTCCGCGAGCGGTGGAGGCCGAGCCAGAGCCGCGGCGCGGTGCCGGCCCCGGGGGAGGCGCGATCCACCTCCACCGCGGGCGGAAGGCGGAGGAAGAGCGCGGCCAGGGCGAGCCCGGCCAGGCCGTAGCAGAGCGCCACGCCCCGGTAGCTGTGCAGGGGGGTGATCCCCCGGCGCTGCAGGGCGCCCGAGAGCCACCCGCCGGCCAGGGAGCCGGCCGCGGTGGCCAGGGCGCCGGCGAGCTGGTACCAGGCGAAGACCCCGGTGCGCCGCGCGGCCGGGACCTGCTGCGAGAGGGCGGCCTGCTCCACCGCCAGGAAGGGGCCGACCTCGTTGCCCGAGGGCGAGAGCACGCCCACCGTGGCGGCCAGGAGGAGCACGGTGAACGAGGTGCTGGTGGCGAAGGCCGCGGCGGCGAGGACCATCAGCCCCGCGCCGGCCAGGAGCGTGCGGCGGCGGCCGAAGCGGTCGGCCCGGGTGGTGAGGAGGAGCGAGATGGCGGTGTCGCCGAGGAGGGTGAGGGTGAGCAGCAGGCCGATGCGGGCCGCCGACAGCCCGGCGGCGGCGAGGTGGAGCACCAGCACCACCGAGGTGAGGCCGTAGGCGAACATCCGCAGGGCGCGGGTGGCGAAGAGGAGCCCGATGGAGGCGCGATCCCCGGCGGCGGGGGCCCGGGCGGAAGCCGTCATGGGCAGCGGCTACCGGATCGACCCGCGGGCGTCAACCGCCGCGACGAGGACGCGGCGCCCCTCCTCCGGGAGCCGACGAAGCTGCGGCCGCGGCGCCGCCGTGCACGGGAGAGGGGCTCCTCCGGCGCCGGAGGCGCCCTCACCCCCGCAGGCTGGCCAGCACCTCCCGGGCGGCCCTCGCCCCGCTTCGCAGGGCCCCGTCGACGGTCCCGGCCAGGTCGGGCTCGGTGGCCTCGCCGGCGAAGAAGAGGGTCCCGGCCACCGGACGGGCCAGCGCCTCCTGGGCGCCGGCCGCGCCGACCGGGAACACCGCGTAGCCGCCGCGGGCCAGCGGGTCGCGGGCCCAGTCGACCACCTCGGCGCCGTCGAGCGCTTGCTCGAGCTCCCGGGGCGAGCGGCGCAGGGCCGGCGCCAGGCCCCGCAGCGCGGCCCGGAGCGCGGCTTGCTCCCCCAGGGCGGCGAGGCGCCGCGCCCGTGGGCCGCCCACCCACCCCACCAGGAGCGGCGCCCGCGCCGGGGCGAGCGTCCAGAAGATGGGGACCGGGGCGCCGGGGAGGCGCAGGAAGCTCGTGGTCCCGGCCGTCGCCGCCTCCCAGAGCGGCCGCCGGAAGCGGAGCAGCACCTTCAGCGCGGATCCCATCTCCAGCCGCGCCCAGGCCCCTGCGGCCGCCTCGGGGGCGGGGCGGAACAGGACGTCCCCCGCCCGGAGCACGCCCAGGGGGAGCGTCACCACCAGCCGCTCCCCCCGGAAGGCCGGCAGCGGCCCCCCGGCCGGCCCGCGCGCCGCCACCTCCACCGCCCCCGGGCGCCAGCGGACCGCGGTGGCGCGCGTACCCAGGTGGAGGGCCCCGGCCCGGTGCGCCTCCTGCCCGAGCGGTGCGAGCAGCGACGCCCACCCGCCCCGGGCCCGGTACGATCGGTCCCCGTCGATCGTCGCCAGCGCCCGGTCCATGCGGGCCAGGGCCGCGGCCGAGGCCGTCCGCGGGTCGGCCAGGTAGAACCCCTCCACGAACGCCCGCAGCGCCCGGAGCTCCTCGGGACCTGCCCAGCGCTCCTTCCCGGCCCGGGCGAGCAGCCCCGCCACGCTTTCCCGGTCGTCCCGCGCCCGCTGCAGGACCGCCCTGCCCGAGAGGCCGGCGCCTCCGTCCGGCCGCAGCCGGCCGCGCCGGAGCGTGAGGATCCCGTCCGGCACCCGCTCCAGCCGCTGGCCGGCCTCGCGCGCCAGGGCCAGGACCGGGGCTGGCCGGCCGTGCACGAACTCCGCCCCGCGCTCCACGGCCACCCCGAGGAGTGGGTCGGCGCGCGTGTCGACCCGCCCGCCGGTGCGCCCCCGCGCCTCGAGCACCAGGACCCGGACCCCGGCGCGCAGCAGGACGCGCGCGGCCGAGAGGCCCGCCGCCCCCGCTCCCAGGACCAGCACGGTGGGGTCTGGCACCTCCCCCCTCTAAGGCGCGCGCCCGGGCGGCGCCGCCGGACGGGCGCACCGCGAACTGGCGCGGCGGGCCCGGCTCGGGTACCAGCGTGGGATGGACGAGCCCAAGGTGACGGTGTCGCGGCGGGGGGCGGAGCGGATCGCCTCTGGCCACCTCTGGATTTACCGGGGCGACGTGGAGAAGGCCCCGCCGGCGCTCGAGGGCGGCGAGGTGGTGGCCCTCGTCGACGGGCGCGGCCGGTTCCTGGCCAAGGCGTTCTGGTCGAGCCGCTCCAAGATCGCCCTGCGGGTGGTGACGCTCGACGAGGTGCCGGTGGACGAGGCCTTCCTCGCCGCCCGGATCGCCCAGGCCATCGCCCTCCGCCAGCACCTCTTCGGCGAGGAGCCGTTCCTGCGGCTGGTCCACGGCGAGGGCGACCTCCTCCCCGGCCTGGTGGTCGACCGCTACGGCCCGGTGGCGGTGCTGCAGACGCTGGTGCCGGCCACCGACCGGCGCAAGGGCTTCCTGGCCGAGGTGCTGGCCGGCGCGCTGCCCCTGCGGACGGTGGTGGAGCGCAACGACGTGCGGGTGCGGGAGCTGGAGGGGCTCGCCCAGGTGAAGGGCGTGCTCCGCGGCGAGCCTCCCGGCCCGCTGGAGTACCGCGAGGGCGAGGTGCGGATGCGGGTCGACGTCCTGGCCGGGCAGAAGACCGGGGCCTTCCTCGACCAGCGCGAGAACCACCTGCGCGCCGGCGAGATGGCCTCCGGCCGCTGCCTCGACTGCTTCAGCTACGCCGGTGGCTTCGCCCTGCAGCTGGCCCGGCGGTCGGAGCGGGTGACCGCGGTGGAGATGCAGCCCGGGGCGGCCGCGCTCCTGCGCGAGAACGCGGCCCTGAACCGCGCCGAGAACCTGGAGGTGGTGGAGGCCAACGCCTTCGACTACCTGCGCGACCGCTCCGAGGAGGAGCCGGCCTACGACCTGGTGGTGCTCGACCCCCCCGCCTTCGCCAAGAACAAGGAGTCCGTCCCCGCCGCCCGCCGCGGCTACAAGGAGGTGAACCTGCGAGCCATGCAGGTCCTGAGGCCCGGCGGCCTGCTGGTCACCGCCTCCTGCAGCTACCACCTCTCCGAGGTCATGCTGGAGGAGCTGGTGCTCGACGCCGCCAACGACGCGGGCCGGCGCCTGCAGGTGCTGGAGCGGCGCGGCGCCGGCCGCGACCACCCGGTGCTCCTGGGCGTGCCGGAGACGCGCTACCTGAAGTGCCTGGTGCTGCGGGTGCTGTAGAGGGACGGGCCTTCCGCGCTCGATCGCCGGCCGCCCCGCCCCGGCCTCGCCTGCCGCGGGGACCCGCCCCGGCCACCTGATCCGTCCCGCGCCGGGCCGGACCGCCACCCCCGGGCGTGGTGTGCGGTACCATGAGCCCGTGGCCACCCGTCCCCCGGATCTCGCGGCCGACGTCCTCGCCCGCAGCCCCCTCCTCTCCCGGCTCGACCCCCCGGCCCGCGCTCGCCTGGCGCGCCATCTGGAGACGTTGAGCGTGCCGCCGCGAACCCGGATCCACGGCGACGCCGATGCGGGCAAGCACCTCTTCGTCATCGTCTCCGGCGGGGCCTCGATGCGCCGGGAGCACCAGGAGCTGCGGCGGCTCGGGCCGGGGGCGCACTTCGGCGAGCTGGCCGCCGCCGGCGGGCGCCACCGGGGCGAGGTGGTCACCTCCGAGGGCCCGCTCACCGCGGCCCGGCTCTCCTCGGCAGCCTGGGCCGAGATCGAGCGCGAGGACCCCGAGCTGGCCCTCGGGATCTCGGTGGCCCTCACCGCCGCGCTGCAGGAGGACCTGGCCCGGCTCTCCGGCGAGATGGACCTGCTCCTGCGCGGCCGCACGCTGCCCCGCGCCCAG
This sequence comes from Anaeromyxobacter sp., assembly GCA_035541675.1. Classification (GTDB taxonomy): domain Bacteria; phylum Myxococcota; class Myxococcia; order Myxococcales; family Anaeromyxobacteraceae; genus Anaeromyxobacter. The sequence goes on from DATKMW010000128.1 coordinate 14,410, forward strand.
GAGGTGGTGGTGCGGGTGGCGGGGCAGGAGCGCCGGATCCGCACCGGCACCCGGGTGATGGACCTGCTGCCCCGGGAGATCGGCGGCGACCTGGTGGTGGCCGGGCTCCTGGGCCAGAAGCCGGTCTCGCTCTCCACCCCCATCTTCACCGAGGGCACGGTCGCTCCGCTCACCATCTCCCACTGGGAGGGGCGGCAGATCTTCGCCCACTCGCTGGGGCTCCTCCTCCTCGAGGCGGCCCACCAGGCCGCCCCCGGGCTCCGGGTCCGGCTCGGCCCGTCCCGCGGCCTCCGCCAGGCGGTGGAGGCAGTGGGCACGCCGGCCGGCGAGCTCCCCGCGCTGGCGGCGCGCCTCTCCGCGGAGATGGAGCGGATCTGCGTCGCCGACGCGCCGCTGCGCGCCGAGAACTGGCCCACCGACGAGGCCATCCGCTGGTTCCAGGAGCGGGGCTGGGAGGACGCGGTCCTCCTGCTCCGCACCCGCCGGCTGGCCACCGTGAGGCTGGTCTCCTGCGGCGAGCTCTACGCCGTCTCCCCCGGGCCGCTCCTCCCCACCGCCGGCGCCCTGCGCGGCTTCCGGCTCGCCGCCGAACCGGACGGCCTCTGGCTCGAGCTGGGCGCGCGCGATCCGCGCCGGGTCGAGCCCCTGCCCGCCGACCCCGGGCCGGCCCAGCCCCGCGACCCGCCCATGCTGGTCGAGCACCAGCGCTGGCTCGCCGCCATGGGCGTCTCGAGCGTGGGGGCACTGGCCGAGCTGTGCATCTCCGGCCAGGTGGCGCAGCTCATCCGCGTGGCCGAGGGCTTCCACGAGAAGCAGATCGGCCTGGTGGCCGACCGGGTGGCCGCGGAGCGTGACCGGATCCGGATCATCTCCATCGCCGGCCCCTCCTCCTCGGGCAAGACCACCTTCATCAAGCGGCTCACCGTCCAGCTCCAGATCGATGGCGTGAACCCGGTGGGCATCGGTCTCGACAACTACTACGTCGACCGGCAGAGGACGCCGCGCGACCCGAAGGGCGAGTGGGACTTCGAGGCGCTGGAGGCCCTGGACCTGCCGCTGCTCCAGGACCACGTGGACCGGCTGCTCCGGGGCCAGGAGGTGAAGACCGCTCGCTACGACTTCCTCACCGGCCTCTCCCACGGGGAGGGCGGCCCCTCCATCCGGCTCCGCCCCGGCGACGTGCTCATGCTGGAGGGGATCCACGGCCTGAACCCGCGGTTGCTGGGGGGCCTCCCCAGGGCCGGCGAGCTCTTCCGGGTCTTCATCCACCCCGCCACCACCCTGCCCTACGACCGGCTCTCCCGCGTCTCGGCCACCGACCTGCGCCTGCTCCGGCGCATCGTCCGCGACCGCCACACCCGCGGCTACTCCGCCGCCGAGAACATCCTCCGCTGGCCCTCGGTCCAGGCCGGCGAGCGGATCCACATCTTCCCCTACCAAGACCAGGCCGACGCGGTCTTCGACTCGGCGCTGGTCTACGAGCCCGCCGTGCTCAAGGTCTACGCCGAGCGCTACCTGCTCGAGGTCGCGACCGACCACCCCGCCTACGCCACCGCCATCCGCCTGCGCCACCTCATCGACCGGTTCGTGGCCCTCTACCCGGATCAGGTCCCGCCCACCTCGCTCATCCGCGAGTTCATCGGAGGGAGCGGGTTCGAGTACTGAGGGAGCTCACGGCCGCGGCACGGGGCCGTCCGCGCCGAGGCGAGGCGGCGCCCGAACTCGCGGCAAAGCCGGGAGGGTCGAGCCCTCCCGCGCGAGGGGATTCTCGCCTGCCACGCGGCAAGGGCTCATCGCGTCGCCCCAAAGGAGGACCCGCCACGGGCAACGCCTCGGCGACCTCGGCGAGGCGTCGACGGCCATCCTCCCACCGCCGAGGCGCCGGGCTCGACTCGCGACCCCGGAGCGGTGGCCGGGCTCGAGCGCGCCTCTCCTCGTCGGCCCGGCCCGGCACCGCGCCCTCCGCCCGCTCCCACCGCACGCACGGGCCATGCGGCTCGCCCTGGAGGCCCCACCCTCGCGCCCTCGTCTGCCTGGTCTCTCCGGGTCAGTCCGTTGGGGGGGCGCACGCGCGCTCGAGGAGCGGCAGGCCACCGGCTCGACTCCTGGGTTGCCGGCTCCGACGTCGCCAGGATGGATCACGCGCACTTGGCGCGAGCGGGCACCGCCGTTGGGCTCGGCGCGCGTGGATTGCGGTACGCTGAGGTCGTTGTGAAGGCTGGCGCGATCGCCGTGAAGCCGCGGCTCAGCGGAGCGCTGTGGCCTGCCTCGGCAAGCCCGACTCTGCGCTCCTTGTCCTGCGGGTTCTCGTCGACCGGTCCCGCCCAAGGGCGATCCCGCTACCCTTGGCGGATGAAGGCGGCAGCGGATCTGCACAAGGAAGATCTCCTGCCGGCTCGGCGTCCAGCCCTGGGAGGAGCCATGCGCCTCGCTCGACCACTGGCCACCGCTGCGGTCGCCGTCCTTCTCTTCTCCGGGTGCTCGGGCAAGCTCGGAGCACAGCTCGCGTCCCGGTACCCGCGGACGGCGAAGGGCATCCTGGCCGGACCGGGATTCAGGCTCGGCGTGGAGGGCTTCACCGCGGCGGAGCCGGCCGAGTTGGACGGGGTGAGGGCGGCCGAGGCATCCCTCCTGCGGCGGACCGGCCTGCTCCTCCGATTGCCGAGGCACGGCGCCGATGCAGCGAGGATGACGCTCCCGGGCGGTCTCTCCGTCGAGCTGAGGGAGCGCGGGCTCGTCGGCCGAGGCCGCACGGCCGGCGGTGCTCTCGCCTATCCGCGGGAGGGGGGGGCGTCCTACTGGACGGTCACGGGTGACGGGTACGAGGAGTGGGTCCAGGTGGAGCACGCGGGCGATGGGCCGGTGGCGGAGTGGGAGGTGAAGGGCGCGACGCTCGGGCAGGACGGGGATGCGGTGCTCGTCGTCGCGGATCGCGCCGGCCGGGCGCAGGCGCGGGTGACGGCCCCGCGGGCCTACGCGGCGGGAGGCACGCCGGCGCGTGCCTGGCTCCGCGCCAGGGGCCAGGTCATCGCGCTCTACACGGAGGCGCGGGGGGAGGCGCTGGTGGATCCGGTCTGGACGACGGCCGCGGCGATGGCGACCCCACGCACCTTCCACACGGCGACGCTCCTCCTCTCGGGGAAGGTGCTGGTCGCGGGGGGGAATGGCGACGACGGTCCCCTCGCCAGCGCCGAGCTGTACGACCCGGCGGCGGGAACCTGGAGCGCCACGGGATCGCTCGCCGCGGCGCGCGAGAACCACACGGCGACGCTCCTCCCCTCGGGCAAGGTGCTCGTCGCGGGGGGCTACAACCCCGTCAACGGGGAGCTCGCCAGCGCCGAGCTGTACGACCCCGCGGCGGGAACCTGGAGCGCCGCCGGATCGCTCACCACGGCACGCCTGGACCACACGGCGACGCTCCTCCCCTCGGGCAAGGTGCTCGTCACGGGGGGCAGTGGCAACGGCGGCGAGCTCGCCAGCGCGGAGCTGTACGACCCCGTGGCAGGCACCTCGACCCCCACGGGATCGCTCGCGGCGGCGCGCGATGGCCACACGGCGACGCTCCTCCCCTCGGGCAAGGTGCTCGTCGCCGGGGGCTACAATCCCAGCAACGGGGATCTCTCCGGCGCGGAGATGTACAACCCCGCCACGGGTTCCTGGAGCTCGGCGGGATCGCTCACCACGGCACGCAGGGACCACGTGGCGACCCTCCTCCCCTCCGGGAGGGTGCTCGTCGCCGGGGGCTGGAGTTCCAGCAGCCTCCCTCTCGCCAGCGCGGAGGTCTACGACCCGCTGGCAGGAACCTCTACCCCCACGGGGTCGCTGGCGGTGGCGCGCACGGAACCCTCGGCGACGCTCCTCCCCTCGGGGAAGGTGCTCGTCGCGGGGGGCTACGGCGCCGGCGGCCTCCTCTCCGGCGCGGAGCTGTACGACCCGGCGGCGGGGACCTGGAGCGCCACGGGACCGCTCACCACCGCACGCCTGGACCACACGGCGACGCTCCTCCCCTCGGGGAAGGTGCTGGTCGCGGGGGGCGACAACGGCAGCGGCGTCCCCACCGGCAGCGTGGAGCTGTACGACCCGGCGGTGGGGAGCTTCAGCGCCGCCGGATCGCTGGGGACGGGGCGCTACGTCCACACCTCGACGCTCCTCCCCTCGGGCAAGGTGTTGGTCGCGGGGGGCTACGGCACGGGGTACCTCCCCCTCGCCGACGCGGAGCTATACGACCCGGCGGCGGGGACCTTCAGCGCCACGGGAGCACCGGCCGCGGCGCGCGCGTCCCACACCGCGACGCTCCTCCCCTCGGGCAAGGTGCTGGTCGCGGGGGGCGCCGGCAGCGGCGGCTTGCTCGCCAGCGCGGAGCTCTACGACCCGGCGGCGGGGACCTGGAGCGCCACGGGATCGCTCCTCACCGCACGCGAGAGCCACACGGCGACGCTCCTCCCCTCGGGCAAGGTGCTCGTGGTGGGGGGCTACGGGAGCGCCGGCGCCCTCGACAGCGCGGAGCTGTACGACCCGGCGGCGGGGACCTTCGGCGCCACCGGAGCGCTCGCCACGGCGCGCCTGGGCGGCCACACGGCGACGCTCCTCCGCTCGGGCCTGGTGCTCGTGGTGGGAGGCTATGGAGACGGATACGTCCCTCTCGCCGGCGCGGAGCTGTACGACCCCGCGGCCGGGACCTTCGGCGCCACCGGAGCGCTCGCCAACCCCCGCGGGTCCCACACGGCGACGCTCCTCCCCTCGGGGAAGTTGCTCGTCGCAGGGGGGGCGCTCAGCGGCGGCTACCTCGCCAGCGCGGAGCTATACGACCCAGTGCCGGGCACCTTCGGCGCCGCGGGAGGGCTCGCCACGGCACGCTACAGCCACACGGCGACGCTCCTCCCCTCGGGCAAGGTGCTGGTCGCGGGGGGCGCCGGCAGCAGCGGCGCCCTTGCCAGCGCGGAGCTGTACGATCCTGCGACGGGGTCGTTCAGCACCACCTCGGCGCTCGCGCAGGGACGGTATGGACAGACGGCGACGTTGCTCCCCTCGGGCAGGGTGCTCGCCGCAGGGGGGAGTGGCGGCAGCAGCTACCTCACCAGCGCCGAGCTCTACGACGAAGGACGCGGAGCCCAGCCTGCCTGGACGCCGGTGGCATCGACGGTGCCGCCGTCGGCCGTGCTCGGCGCCTCCCTGAGCCTCTCGGGGACGCTCTTCACCGGGGTCTCGGAGGGCTCGGGAGGCGGGAGCCAGTCCTCGCCCGCCAACTACCCGCTGGTCCTGCTGGAGCGGCCGGAGAGCGAGTCGACCGCGTTCCTGCCGGTCACGGGCTTCACCGCCACGTCCGTGACCGCGACGGTTCCTGCATCGCTCCCGGCGGGCTGGCAGTGGATCTCGGTGATCGTGAACGGCGTCCCGAGCGCCGCACGGTCCGTCCGCGTGGTGCCGGCGGTCACGATCTCGCCCTCCTCGGCCACGGCGGCGCCCGGCGCGGTGATCGACTTCAGCGCCAGCGGAGGCAGCGGCAGCGGCTACCGGTGGTCCTTCGTGCAGGACCCGTCGAGAGGGACCATCGACGGCCTGAGCGGCAGCTACCAGGCGGGGGCCGAGGCGGGTGGCACCGATGTCATCGAGGCGATGGACTCGCTCGGCGACGTCGGCACCGCCCGGGTGAACGTCGTCCCAGGTTCCAAGGGGGGATCCGGGTCCGGGTGCGGCAACGGCGCCGGAGGCGCGCTGGGGCCGCTGACGATCGCTGCCCTGGCCCTGTCCCGGTGGCTCCGCGCCGCCCGCCGCCGCGAAGGACGAGGCTGATGGCGACGGAGGCGCTCGGGCGGCCAGCGGGCTCCGGGCGCCAAACGGCACGGCTCGCTCGGCGCGGGAGGCCCGGTGCGGCCGCGTCCGTCGCTCGCCTGCCGGGCCCGGGTGCCTCCGGGGTGGACACCCGGGGCCCCTCGCTGGGGCCATGAGCTCGGGGATGCCGAGGACGGGAGGCTTCCTCGCGCACCTTCCGGCCCTCTGGAGCCTCGCCGGGCCCTGGGGACCTCCGCGCCCAGGCGGCCGACACGGGCATGCAGGGGTGAGGTCGCGAACGGCTCGGGTCTTCTCGGTGATGCGGCTTCTCACCCCGTGAACGTGCCCGGCTCCGGGCCAGCTTCCGGGGAGCCGTCCGGCTCGGCTGCGGGGATGCGCACCGTCACCCAGGTCCCGCGGCCGCGCTCGCTCCGGTAGGCGAGCCCGTAGGACGGGCCGTAGCGGATCTTGAGCCGCCGGTCGATGTTCCTTACGCCGTAGCCGTGCCCCTCCGACGCCCGCACGCCCTGGCGGAGCTCGGCCAGGCGCCCTGGATCCATGCCCACGCCGTCGTCGGCGACCTCGACGCAGAGCGCCCCCGCCCCGTCCTCGCGCCCCGGGCCGGCCGCCTCGCGGAAGGCGCGGATGGCGATGGTCCCGCGACCGCTCTCCCGCTCGCGGATGCCGTGCAGGATGGCGTTCTCCACCAGCGGCTGGAGGACGATCTTGAGGATGGGGAGCCGGCGCAGCTCCCCGGGGACCTGCACCGAGAAGGCGATGCCGTCGTCGAAGCGCATGTTCTGGATGCGCACGTAGATCTCCACGTGCTCCAGTTCCTGCGCCAGGGTGACGGTCTCCGCCCCGCCGCTGAGCGAGAGGCGGTAGAACCGGGACAGGGCCTCGACGGCGCCGCCGATGGCCGGCGCCCCGTGGCGCAGCGCCAGGCAGTTCACCAGCTCCAGGGTGTTGTAGAGGAAGTGCGGGTTGATCTGCGCCTGGAGGGCCCGCATCTCCGAGTGCTTCATCTCCTGGCCCAGCCGGTACTGCTCGTCGAGCAGCGACTCGATGCGTCCCGCCATGCGGTTCAGGTCGCCGGTGAGCTCGCCGATCTCGTCGCCGCCCTCCACCGGGACCCGGGCGGCGAGGTTGCCGCGCTCGAACTCGCGCACGCCGGCAGCCAGCCGGGCGATGCGCCGGGTGCTGGTGGAGGCCACCAGGTAGGAGAGGGGCAGCAGCAGCGGGAGGATCACCGCCAGCGCGAAGAGCATCTGCCGGCGCACGCCCTTCCCGAAGGCGTCGATGTCCTCCCAGGGCACGAGCAGGATGAGCCGCCAGTCGGTGCCGGCCACCCGCAGGCCGTCGGCCAGGTAGCGGCGCCCGCCCATGGTCGCCTGGCGGGGATAGCCGGCCCCGTCGCCGGCGGCGGGGAAGGCAGCGTCGGCCTGGGGGAGGAGCGGCCGGTCGGCCCCCCGCGCCCGCGCCGAAAGGGCGATGGGGCCGCCGTCGGCGTCGAGCAGGAACAGCGCCGAGGAGGCGGAGAACTGAGCCTGATCGAGGATCAGCTCCAGGATGCGCTCGGGGACGTCGACCCGCAGGTAGCCCACCGTCTTGGCGAGGTCGAGGTCGTCGGGCACGCGGGCCACCGCGTGGAGCCGGCGCGGCCCGCCACCGTCGGGGAAGGCACCGGCGGAGAACCAGAGCAGGTTGCTCCCGGCCGCCACCGCGCGGTGGTACCACTCCTCGCCGCGCTGGGCCGCGAGGAGCTGGAACTCGTCGTTGGCGGACTCCACGGCCAGGCCACGCTCCATGTAGAGCGCGAAGCCGGCCAGGTCGGGGTTGGACTGCCCCATGTTGAGGACGATGCGGCGCAGGGTGCCGGCGTCGACGTTCCAGCGGGACAGGTCCCGGCGGTAGGCGACGGGGTCGGCGGCGCACAGGGCGCTCACGGTGGGGTCGAGCCGGATGAAGGTGAGCGACCGGTTCACCACCTCGATGCGCGACTCGATGAACTGCGCCGCCTGCTGCAGCGCCTGGCGGGCGGTGTAGCGGGCGGTGCGCTCGGCGGTGCGCGTGCCCTGGCGGAGGGTGATGGCGGTGTAGACCAGGAAGGGCGCCAGGATCAGCGCCAGGAAGAGGGAGAACAGCTTGGTGCGGATGCCGATGCCGGAGAGGCGGCTCATCGCTGGGACCGCTCGCGCCATTCGCGCGGGGTGATCCCGACCTCGCGCTTGAACACTGTGGAGAAGTAGTTGGCGTCCCGGAAACCCACCTGCAGGGCCACCGCCTGGAGCTTGTCGGCGGTCTCGCGCAGGAGCTCCTTGGCCTTCTCGATGCGGACCCGGGTGAGGTGGTCCTTCACCGTCACCCCGCAGGCCTGCTTGAACAGGGTGCACAGGTAGGACTCGGAGAGGCCGACCCCGGCGGCGACGGTCTCCACGAGGAGGTCGGGGTCGGCGTGGTGGGCCAGGACGTACTCCTTGATCCGGGCGATGCGCCGGTCGGCGGCGGCGCCGTGGAAGCGCGCCGCCAGCGCCGCCAGCGCGCCGGCCCAGGATCCCGGGACCCCCCGGGCGTCCCCGGCCGCCGGCCCCGCCCCCACCCACGGCCTGGCCCGGCCGGCCGCGGCCCGCTCCACCGCCGCCGCCAGGACCTCCCCGGCCCCCTCCCCGCTTGCCTCGGCGCCGGCCAACACCACGCCCACCCGCCCGGACCCGGCCACCCAGGCCGCCATCGCCTGCCCCGGTGCCCAGGCCGCGTTGAGCGAGCGGACCACCTCCTCGGCGACGGCCTCGGCCGCCTGGCCTGCCGCCGGCTCGAGCTCCACCACCGCCGCCCGCACCGGGCCGGCGAGGAAGGGCTCGATGAGCTGCGGCTCGAACCGGGCCTCGAGCGCGCCCCGGTCCTGGCCGTGCCGGACCAGCTCGGCCGCCAGCGAGGTCCTGAGAAGCGGCGCGGCGTCGGCGAGCGCCCTGCGGGTCCGCTCCGCCTCGGCGCTCCGGTCGGCGCGGTCGCGCAGGGCGCGGACGTTCCGCTCCACCGCTGCCCGGATCTCGGGCAGGTTCACCGGCTTGTCGATGTAGTCGGCGGCGTGGAGGCGGATGGCGGCCTTCAGGTACTCCTTCTCCGAGTAGCCCGAGAGGAAGATGATCCCGCAGTGCGGGTTGCGCTGCCGGACGATCTGGGCGACCTCGATGCCGCCCATGCGCGGCATGCGGATGTCGCACACCAGGAGGTCCGGCACCCGCTCCTCCACCCGGGCCAGAGCGTCCATGCCGTCCCGGGCGGTGTCGACCCGGTCGATGCCCAGCTCGGCCCAGGGGACCATGCCCCGCAGCGTGTCCCGGGTCATGCGCTCGTCGTCGACGATGAGGGCGCTGAGCATCGCCGGGATTGTAGGCCAATCCGGCGCGGGGCGGAGGGCGCCCGCCCCGGGCGCGGCCTGGCCGGCGCAGGGCCTGCCGCCCGGAGGAATCCAAAGGCGATCGCAATCCCCTCGCGTTGAAACGCCCGGGGAGGGGCGGCTCTAATCCGCCCCGAGCGATGCGTGTCCCGAAGAGCGCCCTCCCGGTGCCGCGTGGACCGGTGCCGCCGCAGGGCCTCGGTCGCGCGCCCGCCCCGACCGCCCCCCGGCGGCTCCGGCTGCGCCTCACGCCCGCGGCGCGAAACTGGGTCCTCTACCTCATGTTCGCGCCGCTGGCCGCCTACATGGTGGTGTTCGCATACGTGCCCATGGCCGGCCTGGTGGTGGCCTTCAAGGAGTACAACTACCAGGAGGGCATCTTCGGGAGCCCGTGGATCGGGCTCGAGAACTTCCGCTTCTTCTACGAGTCCGGGAAGCTGCTCCAGGTCACCCTCAACACCGTCCTCTACAACGTCGTCTTCCTGGGCGCCTACACCGGCTTCTCCCTCCTCACCGCGGTGCTCATCTCCGAGATGCGGGGGCGCCGCTTCAAGAAGCTCGCCCAGTCGATGCTGTTCCTGCCCTACTTCATCTCCTGGGTCACCGTCTCGGCCTTCGTCTACAACATCTTCAACTTCGAGTACGGGCTGTTGAACTCCACCCTCCGGGCGGCGGGGCTGGAGGCGCTGGACATCTATGGCCACCCGGCGCTCTGGTACTTGCTCCTTCCCGTCTTCTTCGTCTGGAAGTGGGTGGGCTTCGGCAGCGTCCTCTACCTGGCGGCCATCACCGGCATCGACCAGGAGTGCTACGAGGCCGCCATGCTGGACGGCGCCAACGTCTTCCAGCGCGTCCGCTACATCACCCTGCCGCTCATCCGCCCCACCATCGTGGTGCTGGTGCTCCTGGGGGTGGGCCGGATCATGCGCGGCGAGTTCGACATGTTCTACCAGCTCATCGGGAACAACGGCACGCTCATCGACAACACCGACATCATCGACACCCTGGTGTTCCGCTCCCTGGTGGGCTCGCAGGACTTCGGCATGTCCTCGGCCGCCGGCCTGTACCAATCGGTCCTCTGCTTCGTGATCATCGTGATCGTCAACCAGGCGGTGCGCCGCTACGACCGCTCCCACGCGCTGTTCTGAGCCGAGCCATGATCCGTCCAGCCCGCGACGACACCACCTTCAACACCATCGCCTATGTGGTGGTCGGCTCGCTGGCGCTCTTCGCGCTCCTCCCCTTCGTGATCCTGGCCACCAACTCCTTCTCCTCCGAGCACGCCATCGTCACCAGGGGCTACTCGCTGCTGCCGCGCGAGTTCTCGCTGGGCGCCTACAGGCTCATCTTCGAGAACCCCGGCAAGATCGCCCGCTCCTACGCGGTGACCATCTTCGTCACCGGCGCGGGCACGGCCATCTCGCTCCTCTGCTCCTCCATGGCCGCCTACGTCCTCTCCCGCAAGGAGCTGGTCTCCCGCAACCGCTTCGCCTTCTTCCTCTACTTCACCCAGCTCTTCAGCGGCGGCCTGGTGCCCTACTACCTGCTGATCACGCGCGACCTCAAGTTGGGCAACAGCGTGCTGGTGATGCTGCTGGTGCCCATGTTCAACGTGATGAACGTCCTCATCCTGCGCAACTTCATCCAGAACTCGATCCCCGAGGCGCTGCTCGACGCCGCCCGGATCGACGGGCTGGGGCACGCCGGGATCTTCTTCCGGATCGTCCTGCCCCTCTCCAAGCCGGCGCTGGCCTCCATCGGCCTGTTCACCGCCCTGGCCTACTGGAACGACTGGTGGACCCCGATGATGTTCGTGCAGGACGAGCGGCTCTACCCGCTGCAGTACACGCTCTACCGGCTCATCTCCAGCGTGAACTTCAGCGCACAAATGGTGAACAACGTCCCCACTATGCACCTGCCCAAGGAGACGCTCAAGCTGGCCATGACGGTGGTGGCCACCGGTCCCATCGTCCTCCTCTACCCGTTCGTGCAGCGCTACTTCGTGAAGGGGATCACCCTGGGTGCAGTCAAGGGGTGAGCACCGGCACAAAGGAGAAGCAGTCGATCCGTGACCCGGAGTCGCAACCCACCGATGCATCGGAGGACCACATGAAGCGCAAGATCGTCACCGCCTTGCTGTTCCTGGCCCTGGCCGGGACGGCCAGCGCCCAGGAGACCAAGATCACCGGCTACCTGCTGGGCGCGGCACCGGCCGGCATGCCCGACGTGGTCTCGGCCCTGAACCAGAAGCTCAAGCCCGACCTGGGCGTCACCGCCGAGATCAACTACATCGGCTGGAGCGAGCTGAACTCGAAGTACCCGCTGGTGCTGGCCGCCGGCGAGGGCATCGACTGGATCTACACCGCAGACTGGTGCCAGTACGCCCAGCAGGCGGCCCGGGGCGCCTTCAAGGAGATCACCCTGGACATGGTCCAGAAGTACATGCCCAAGCACTACGCCGCGGTGCCCAAGCACGCCTGGGACCAGGTCAAGGTCAACGGCAAGATCTTCATGATCCCCACCTCGACCCCGGACCGGAAGGTGCCCATCTTCGTGATCCGCGGCGACCTGCGGAAGAAGTACGGCCTGCCCCCGGTGAGGAAGTTCTCCGAGATCGATGCCTACCTGGCGGCGGTGAAGAAGAACGACCCCGACCTCATCCCCATGAACCTGGACAACGGCTACGACCTGGGCCAGCCCTTCGGCGCCCTCTTCAACGAGCTGGTCCCGGCCAACTACCCCATCCAGATCAGCAACAACGCCAACGGCTCACCCTTCCTCGGTGAGTACGAGAACCCGAAGCGTGCCGTCCACAGCATCCTGGAGGAGCCCTACGCCGTCGCCTTCAAGAAGGCCGCCTCGACCATGAAGGCCTGGTACGACAAGGGCTACATCAACAAGAACCCCTTCGCCAACACCGTCCTCTCCCGCGACTCCTTCGCCCAGGGCAAGTCGGCGGTGGCCTTCGCCAACAGCCAGAACATCCAGGAGACGCTGGCCAAGGCCGACCAGGCCGGCTTCGAGGCCGAGATCATCCCGGTCCTCTCCAGGAGCGGCACCTACCCGGCCGACCCCTTCACCAACAACGCCGTGGCCGTGGCCGCCTCCAGCAAGAACGTGGAGAAGACCATGCAGTTCCTGGATCTGATCATGGAGGACCCAGCCTACGACTACCTGGTCTACTTCGGCGTGGAGGGGAAGAACTACGTCGTCGAGGACAACAAGGTCGCCCTCCCGCCCGGCGTCGCCGCCGACAAGAACACCTACCCGCCCGACGCGGCCGGCTTCTGGTTCACCAACAAGGACCTCTTCAAGCCGCTGGCCACCTGGTCGCCTGCCTACGTGGCGCTGCGCGGCAGCGTGAAGGGGATGCTCTTCAACTCCTACTTCACCGGCTTCACCTTCGCCCCCGACAAGGTGAAGACCGAGGTTGCCAACCTGGCCCAGGGCTGGACGCAGTACGCCAACCCCATGTACGTGGGGGCGGTCCCCAGCGTCGACCAGTCCTTCGCCACCCTGGGCCAGAAGCTCAAGGCCGCCAAGGTCGAGAAGGTGCTGGAGGAGATCCGCGGCCAGGTGGCGGAGTTCTCGAAGGGCAGGTAGTCACGCAGGCGGCCCGGGACCGGGCCGCGCCGCCAACGGCACGGTGGCCGCCTCCCCGGAGCGTCCACCGCCGCCGAGCGGCTCGACCCGGCTCCCCGGCAGCGAGGAGAGACCGATGCCCGGCTTCGTGCTCAACGTCGTCCACCGCCCGGAGATGGTCCCGGAGTACGCCGAGAAGGTCACCGGGCACGGGAAGGCGGAGGACCTGGGCCGGAAGGCGCTGCTCACCGAGTCGCTGGACATCTTCAGGCTCCAGCAGGAGATCGCCCACCAGAACGGCCTGAAGACCACCATCCAGATGACCTACGCCAGCCTCTTCAGCGACGAGGCGGTGGCCATCGCCCTCGACCACCGGGCCCGGCACGGGGACGAGATCGGGCTCACCCTCCTGGGCCTGCCCTGCCAGGAGTTCCGCGAGCGCTACCGGACCAAGGACTTCTGCATCTGGATGTTCTCGATGGAGGACAAGCGGTCGATCGTGACCGACGTCTTCGAGAAGTTCCACCAGCGCTTCGGCTTCTACCCCCAGTCGACCGGCTCCTACTACATGGACGCGGAGCTCATCGCCCTGGTGAAGGAGCATTATCCTTCGGTGAAGTGTGCGGTGGCCACCTGCTGGGAGGAGGGGCCCAAGGCCTACCACACCACCAACAACTCCTGGTACACGCTCATGGACGGGGGCCCCTGGAACCCCTGGATCCCGTCGCGCCAGAACACCCATGCCCCCGCCGCCCTCCCGGAGGAGGACATGGGCGTGGTCGCCATCCCCCACCTCTCGCGCGACCTGCTGGCCTGCTACGACGGCAACGGCTCCAACTTCGGTACCCACCCGCAGAACGTGCTGCGGGGGATGATCTACCGGGACGGCCAGTTCCCTTACCTCTTCAACCTGGTCGACCAGTACCGGCACCTGGCCAAGTACAACCGGGGCTTCGCCTACAACATGATGTTCGTGGGCCCCGGATGGATGAACAAGATGGGGCGCTGGGAGGCGCCCTACGAGCTCTTGGTGAAGAGCTACAGGGAGGGGATGGCCTACTATGGCCAGCTCAAGCGGGAGGGAGAGCTCACCGACATGACCCTGTCCGAGCTCGCCGACCACTATCGCGCCACCCATCGCTACACCCAGCCCGAGTGCGCGCTGTGGAGGGACATCCTCTACGGCTCCGAGAAGCAGCTCTTCTGGTACTGCGACCCGTTCCTGCGGGCCTGCGTGAACATGGACCAGGGCGGCGCCGTGGTCGATCTGCGGCCCTATGTGGCCAAGCTCCGCAGGCCGGTGGGCATCGGGACGGGCAACGTGCACGACGCCTCCTACCCGTTCCTGGTGCAGGAAAAGTACCGGGCCGGCTACTTCACCCACTACGCCGGCGAGGGGACCATCCGCAGCGCCAAGGTCTGCTACCGCGGGGAGGAGGTGGACCTGTGCCTGTGCCGCACCAAGGCCCGCTTCTCCGAGGAGGGCGATACCCGCGTCCTCACCCTCGACCCGGTGGAGCTGGAGCTCCCCGGGCTCACCCTCAAGCTCCGCACCCGCCTGCTCTTCGAGGAGGGCAGCGCCGCCATCCGCTTCGAACGGCAGGTGCTGGAGATGAGCGACCCCTCCGCCGAGGTGGAGCTCACCGAGTACCTGGTGGCCTGCCACGGAACCACCGAGTACCCCCTGGACCTGACCGGAGTCCGGCTCACCGCCCTGGGCGCCGGCGGAACGCGGACCATCGACTACGCCTACCGCTGCCGCGAGGAGCGGGTGACCGCCGCCCGCGAGGTGTGCGCGGTGGTCCCCGCCGTGGAGACCCGGGTCTCGCTGGTCCCCGGCGACGGCCTGGCCGACGGCTGGGTGCGGGAGGGCTACGCCTTCTCTCCCATGTTCACCCTCGGGCTCACCCGCAAGCTCCGCAACCAGGAGACCTTCACGTCATGGCTCAGGCTGGCAAGGGCAGGCTGAACTACCGCTGCCCGTCCTGCTTCATGCGGGACCTCGACATCGACATGTTCTACGACCGGCAGAAGGGGGAGTACTACTGCCTCCGCTGCCAGTACACCGGCACCGAGGAGGACGTGCTGCAGAAGAACGAGATGGCTCGCTTCCGCTACCGGCGCCTGCTCGACCGGATCACCGAGTTCGACTGATGCGCCGGTTCCTGAAGGGCGCCGACGTCTCCACCCTGCACGAGCTGGAGGGGCTGGGCGCCCGGTTCCGCGACCGGGAAGGGGAGCGGGGCCTGCTCGACATCCTCGCCTCCCACGGCCTGAACGCCATCCGGCTGCGGCTGTGGAACGACCCGCGCTCCGAGGCGGGCGAGCCCTACGGCGCGGGCGGCAACGATCTTCCGGCCACCCTCGCGCTGGCGCGCCGGGTCCGTGCCCAGGGCATGGAGCTGCTCCTCGACCTCATGTACAGCGACTTCTGGGCCGACCCCGGCAAGCAGATCCCTCCCAAGGCCTGGCGCGGCCTCTCCCTCGACCAGCTGGAGCGGGCGGTCCACGACTTCACCCTCGAGAGCCTCGAGGCCTTGCGCGCGGCGGGGGCCCTGCCCACCCTGGTCCAGGTCGGGAACGAGCTCTCCAACGGGCTCCTCTGGCCCAGCGGGAGGAGGCCGGCCTGGGACGCCATGACCCGCCTGGTCATGGCCGGCGTCCGGGCGGTGCGACAGGTCTCGCCCGAAATCCGGGTGGTGATCCAGCTCGACAACGGCGGCAACACCGCCCTGTACCGCGAGTGGTTCGACGCCTATACCTCGCGCGGCGGCCAGCTCGACGCGATCGGGCTCTCCTACTATCCCTGCTGGCACGGGACCCTCGACGACCTCTCCCGCACCATGGACGAGATGGCCCGGCGCCACGGCAAGGACCTCCTGGTGGTGGAGACCTCCACCGCCTTCACCACCGAGGACTACGGCGCCCGCGAGGGACTGGGCCCGGCCGAGCGGAAGGGCATGGCCACCAGGCCCCACCTCCTGGCCAGGGTGGCGTACCCGCCCACACCACGGGGCCAGTGCGACTTCCTCCGCGACCTGGCGGCGCGGATCCGCCGTGTCGAGGGGGGCAAGGGCGCCGGCTTCTTCTACTGGGAGCCGGCCTGGCTCCCCATCCCCGGATCGACCTGGGCCACCCGGGCCGCGCTCGGCTACCTCGGCGAGACGGGCCCGGGGGGAAACGAGTGGGCCAACCAAGCCCTGTTCGACTTCGACGGCAACGCCCTCCCCGCCCTCGGGATCATCCGGGACCTCTGAGACCACCTTCGACGACCATGCGCGATCCCCTGCCCCAGCGTTACCCCACCCTCGGCGGCCGCCCCACCCTGCTCCACGGTGCCGACTACAACCCGGACCAGTGGCTGGACCGCCCCGAGGTGCTGGCCGAGGATGCGCGCCTCATGCGCCTCGCCGGGGTCAACACGGCGACCCTGGCGGTCTTTGCCTGGACCGCCCTCGAGCCCGAGGAGGGCCGGTACTGCTTCGACTGGCTGGACGAGACCTTCGAGCGGCTCCACCGGGACGGGGTCCGGGTGGTGCTGGCCACGCCCTCGGGTGCGCGGCCGGCCTGGCTGGACCGCAGGTACCCCGAGGCCATGCGCACCGACGCCCGCCGGGTCAAGGCGCTCCACGGCGTGCGCGAGAACCACTGCCCGACCTCGCCAGCCTTCCGGCGCCTGGTCGCGGCCATGAACGAGCAGCTGGCCGGGCGCTACGGCCGCCACCCGGCGCTGATCCTCTGGCACGTCTCCAACGAGCTTTCCGGCGAGTGCCACTGCCCGCTCTGCCAGGAAGCCTTCCGCGCCTGGCTCCGCCGTCGCTACGGCTCGCTCCAGGCCCTCAACGGCGCCTGGTGGACCTCGTTCTGGAGCCACACCTTCACCGCCTGGGAGGAGCTCGAGTCGCCCTCGCCGCTGGGCGAGTTCCTCATCCACGGCCTGAACCTGGACTGGCGGCGCTTCGTCACCGACCAGACGGCCGATTTCGTCCGGCACGAGTGCGAGGCGCTCCGGCGCCTCTCCCCGGGCGTCCCGGTGACCGTCAACATGATGGAGGCCTACGACGGCCTCGACTACGCGCGGCTCGCCGCCGACGTGGACGTGGTGAGCTGGGACAGCTACCCGGCCTGGCACAACGACCGCGAGAGCGAGGCCGAGAGCGGCATGCTCACCGCCTTCTCGCACGACTACTTCCGGTCCCTCCGGGGGGGCCAGCCCTTCCTGCTCATGGAGTCCACCCCCAGCAACGTCAACTGGCAGCGGGTCTGTAAGCTGAAGCGGCCGGGGATGCACCGGCTGCAGAGCGTCCAGGCGGTGGCCCACGGCAGCGACTCGGTGCTCCTGTTCCAGTGGCGGAAGAGCCGGGGCGCCTCCGAGAAGTTCCACGGCGCGGTGATCGACCACGAGGGGAGCGAGGGGACCCGCGTCTTCCGCGAGGTGGCCGAGGTGGGCGCGCTCCTGCCCAGGCTCGAGGGCGTGGCCGGTACCACCGTGCGACCGCGGGTGGCGGTGGTCTTCGACACCGAGAACCGCTGGGCCATCGACGACCTGTGGGGGCTGCGCCGGGACCGGCGCGACTACCTGCCCACGGTGGTGGCCCACTACCGCGAGCTGTGGCGGCGCGGTGTGCCGGTCGACGTGGTGAGCGAGGGCGCCGACCTGGGGCGCTACGCCCTGGTCATCGCCCCCATGCTCTACATGGTGCGGGCCGGCGTGGGGGAGCGACTCACCCGCTTCGTGCGGGAGGGCGGCTGCCTGGTCAGCACCTACCTCACCGGCTACGTCGACGATTCCGACCTCTGCTTCCAGGGCGGTTTCCCCGGCCCGCTCCGGGAGTGCCTGGGGATCTGGGCCGAGGAGATCGACGCCCTCTACGACGGCGACGCCAACGCGCTGGTCTGCGACCCGCGCTCCAGCCTGGGCCTCTCCGGCACCTACCCGGTCCGGGACTACTGCGAGCTGGTGCATGCCGAGGGGGCCGAGGTCCTGGCCAGCTACGGCGCCGACTTCTACGCCGGCCGGCCGGCCCTGACCCGGAACCGCCTGGGGAAGGGCGAGGCCTTCCACGTCGCGGCCCGCACCGGCGCCGACTTCCTCTCCGCCTTCACCGACCGCCTCCTGGCCGAGCGGGGCATCGCCTCCTGCCTCGGCGCCTCCCCGCCGGCCGGCGTGTCGGTACAGCGGCGCGGCGACGGCGTGGTCGACTACCTGTTCGTGATGAACTTCGGCCGCACCCCTGCCACCGTGGCCCTGGGAGAGCTCGGAGGCCTGGAGCTCCTCGGTGGGCGGCAGGTGTCGGGGGCGCTCGAGCTCGCCCCCTTCGGCGTGGCGGTGATCCGCACCGGCGCCGCGCCGGGGTGAACGCCGTGCCTCGCACCAGGCTCACCCTTGCCGCGGTCGCCTGGCCGCTCTTCGTCGAGTCCGGCCTGCGGGTGATGATCCAGACCGTGGACACCCTGATGGTGAGCCACGTGTCCGACGACGCCGTGGCGGCGGTGGGGGTGTCGGGCCAGCTCGTCACCCTGGCCCTGATGATGTTCACCTTCGTCGGCGCAGGCAGCACGGTGGTCATGACCCACCACCTCGGCGCCGGCGACGAGCGCGGGGCCGACCGCATCGCCGTGCTGGCCCTGGCGGTGAACGGCTGGCTGGGCCTTCTGGTCAGCGCCTCGGTGTTCGCCCTGGCCGGGACGGCCCTGCGCCTGATGCAGCTGCCCCCGCGGCTCCTGGGGCTGGCCACGCCGTTCCTCACGCTCATGGGCGGGACGCTGGTGCTGGAGTCGATGAACGTGGTCCGCGGCGCGGTGCTGCGGGCCCGGGGGCGGACCCGCGACGCCATGGTGGTGGCGGTGGGCCAGAACGTCCTCAACGTCGCCGGCAACTGCCTGCTCCTCTTCGGCCTGCTCGGCTTCCCGCGGCTCGGGGTGCTGGGGGTGGCGCTCTCCAGCGTGGCGAGCCGCCTCGTCGCCTTCGCTGCCCTCCACCTCCTGGTCCGCCGCCGGACCGGGGTGCGGATGCGGCCGCGCGACTGGCTGTCGTTCCCGGCCGAGCGCCTCCGGCGGGTCCTGTCGGTCGGGCTCCCCATCGCCGGCGAGAACCTCTGCTGGTCCCTGGCCTTCCTGGTGGTGACCTCCTTCGTGGCCCGCATGGGCGCGGGCAGCCTGGCGGCGCAGTCCTACGCCCTGCAGATCGCCACCTGGGCCACCCTGCTCGGCGCCTCGGTGGCCTTCGGGAACCAGATCCTGGTCGGCCACCTGGTGGGGGACGGCGCCTTCGACGAGGCCCACCGCCAGGTGGGCCGGAGCCTGCGAGCCGGCCTGCTCCTGGTTCTGTCGGCCACGGCCGTGCTGGCCGGGGTGGCCCCGCGGCTGGTGGGAGCCTTCACCCGCGATCCGGTCGTCGCCGCCTCCGCGGCCGTGCTCCTCAGGCTGGCGATCCTGCTGGAGACCGGGCGGACCTCCAACCTGGTGGTGATCAACGCCTTGCGGGCCACCGGCGACTCGGTCTTCCCGGTGCTGGTGGCCATGGCCTCGATGTGGCTGGTGCAGGTCCCTCTCGCCTGGCTGCTCGGGCTCCGGCTCGGGATGGGGCTCCCCGGGGTGTGGCTGGCGCTGGCCGCCGACGAGTGGCTCCGGGCGCTGGTCATGCAGCGCCGCTGGCGCCGCCGCGGCTGGCTGGCCCACGCGCTGCGGAGCCGCCAGGCTGCCCGGGGCGCGGGGCCGGCGCGGGCCTGACCGGCCCGCCCGCCCGGCGTACCATCGCCCGCGAGGAGGGCGCCGGACATGACCACCACCCTGGCCTTCGACGTCTACGGGACGCTCATCGACACCGACGGGGTCGTGACCCGGCTCCGCCAGCTCCTGGGCGAGGGGGCGGAGGAGTTCTCGCGCCGCTGGCGGGAGAGGCAGCTCGAGTACTCCTTCCGGCGGGGACTGATGCGGGCCTACCAGGACTTCTCCGTCTGCACGCGCCAGGCGCTCGACCACACCTGCCTCGCCACCGGCGCGGCCCTGTCCGGGGAGGATCGGCGCGCGCTCCTCGAGGCCTACCGCGCCCTGCCCGCCTTCGCCGATGCGGCCCCCGCCCTCTCGGACCTCCGCGCGGCCGGCCAGAGGCTCTTCGCCTTCTCCAACGGCAGCGCCGAGGCGGTCCGGACCCTGCTCGAGGCCGCGGGCCTCCTCGACCTCTTCCAGGACGTGGTCAGCGTCGACGAGATCGGCTCCTTCAAGCCCGACCCGGCGGTCTACCACCACCTCCTGCGCCGCTCGGGAGCCGTCGGCGCCTCCACCTGGCTCGTCTCCAGCAACCCCTTCGACGTCATCGGGGCGATCTCGGCCGGGCTGCGGGCCGCCTGGGTGCGGCGTTCCCCGGCGGCCGTCTTCGACCCCTGGGACATCCCACCGACCCTCACCGTGGCCGGGCTCCTGGAGCTGGGCCAGCGGCTCGGGGGGGCGCAGGCCGGGCCCGGCGCCCGGGCGAGCGAGCCCGGGCCCCGCTCCTAGCGCAGGCCGACCCCCCGGTCGTCCTCGACCGGCGGGTCCTCGTCGTCGAGGAGCTGGAACTTGGGCTCCTCGGAGAGGAGGTCGAAGCGCCGGACCCCCCAGACGAAGATCGCGATGAGCACCGCGATGCCACCCAGGACCAGGTGGCTCCAGAGTTTGCCCTCGCGGATGTCGATGATGGCGAAGCTGGCGAAGCCCACCGCCGCCGCCCCGAGGTTCACGAGCATCGCCGCCGCGACGAGCCGGCTGCGGCGCGCGGCCAGGTGGTGCTCGCAGGCGGCCTGGTGGGTGCGGACCCAGCCGTGGCGGTGGGGGCATTTCCCGTAGGTGTGCAGGCCGGGGAACGACGAGCGGACCAGGAGCTCGCAGGTGCCGCAGCGCTGTTCCTTCCCGGACGCCATGGCGGTCGTTCCCCGTCCCCATCATCATGCTGTGCCGGGCTGCCGCCCTCCAGTCCATCGCACCGGGCTCACCTGTCGGGGTTGCGGGGCGCTCATCCCCTGGCGCTGGTGCACCGGTCCACGAGGTGGACGATGGACTGGTACGGGATCCCCGCGTGCAAGGTGAGGCCGATCTGGCAGGTGCGGCTGTTGGAGTAGCCCGTGCGGCACTCCGGGGGGAGGCTCCCGCGGAGGTCGCGGAGCGCCGAGGCGTTGAGCTCGGGGTGGCTGAAGCCGCGGTCGCCGGCGAAGCCGCAACACCCCACCGGAGGGGCGACCACCCGCTCCGCGCAGGCCTCGGCCAGGGCGCGGAGCCGCTCCCCGACGTTCATCTTCGTCGAGCTGCAGGTCACGTGGATGGCCACCGTCCCCTCGCGCCGCTCGAAGCGGAGCCGGTCCATGAGCAGGCTGTGGATGAGCTCGGCCGGTTCGTAGCTGGTGAGCCGCCCGTCGAGCGCCTGGCGCATGCGGTAGGCGCACGGGCTCGTGTCGCACAGCACCGGCAGCCGACCGCCCTCGCTGGCCTCGAGGAGCGCCGCCGAGAGCTCGGCCGCCTTCCGGGCCGCCTCCTCCGGGAAGCCCTTGCTCTCGAAGGTGAGGCCGCAGCAGAGCGAGGCCAGGTCGCGCGGGAAGCGGACCTCGCAACCTGCCTTGTCGAGGACCGACAGCACCGCCTCGTGCTCGGCCCGCGCGTCGGGGTCGCCGGGCGCGGCCCCCATGGCCCGGACCACGCAGCTCGGCAGGTAGACAAGCGCCGGGCCGCCGCGGCCTGCGATCCGCTCCGGGAACCGGGCCCCAGGCGAGGGCCCGGGCATGGCGGCGTTCCACTGCGGCAGCCGCCCGCCGCTCGCCGCCCGGAGCCCCCGGGAGAGGGCCGCGAGCCCCCTCGCCCCCAGCAGGGCGCGCGCCGCCCTGGCCGCGAGCAGCGCGGCCCGCAGGGCGCCCACCGCCCCGCCGTAGCGCCCGGCCACCGCGGAGGCGATGCGCTGCGCCGCCGGCGACCGCGCCTCGGCCCGGAGCTCCTTGACCAGCTTCCCGGTGTCGATCCCCACCGGGCAGGCCGTGGCGCAGAGCCCGTCGGTGGCGCAGGTCTCGTCGCCCAGCCAGCGCCAGCCCTCCAGGAAGCGCTCCCGCCGCGCCGCCGCGCCCCTCTCCGCGCCCCCCTCGGCCTGCAGGCGGGCCAGCTCGCGGCGGACCACGATGCGCTGCCGCGGCGTGAGGCTCAGGGCGCGCGACGGGCAGCGCGGCTCGCAGAAGCCGCACTCGGTGCAGCGGTCCACCAGCTCGTGGGCAGCGGGGAGCGGCTTCAGGTGGCGAACGTGGGCCAGCGGGTCGTCGTTCAGCACCACGCCGGGGTTGAGGATCCCGCCGGGATCGAGCAGCACCTTCACCCGCCGCATCAGGCCGTGGGCGCGGGCCCCCCACTCCCGCTCCACGTAGGGCGCCATGTTCCGGCCGGTGCCGTGCTCCCCCTTGAGCGAGCCGTCGAAGCGCCCCACCACCAGATCGCACACCGCGTCGAGGAAGCGCCGGTAACGCTCCACCTCGGCCGGCGCGCCGAAGGCGGGGGTGAACACGAAGTGCAGGTTCCCGTCGAGCGCGTGGCCGAAGAGGATCCCCTCGGCGTAGCCGTGCTCGCGGAGGAGCGCCTGGAGACCGGCCGCGCCCTCGGCCAGCCGGTCGGTGGGGAAGGCCACGTCCTCGATCACCACCGTGGTGCCGACCGGCCGCGCCGCCCCCACCGCGGGGAAGAGCCCCCGCCGCACGTCCCAGAGCGCCTCGTACTCCGCCCGGACCGCGGTGAAGGCCGCCCTGGCCAGCGTGGGGACGCCGGACAGGCACCCGGTCGCGGCCGCCATCCGCTCCTCCAGGCCCCCGGGGTCCGGGGCCCGGACCTCGAGGAGGAGCGCCGCCGCCTCGGCCGGCAGACCGGCCAGGCCCGCCGGCATCCCCGGCTTCGCCTCCACCGCCCGGAGCGAGGCGCGATCCATGAGCTCCGCGGCCGAGACCGGCCGGCCGGGGAGCGCGGCCAGGGCCTGCACCGCCCGGGCCGCCTGGACCACGTCGGGGAAGAGCACCAGCGCGCTGGCGCGGTGGGCGTGCTCCTCCACGGTGCGGAGGGTGACCTCCGAGACGAAGCCGAGGGTCCCTTCCGAGCCCACCAGGAGGTGGATCAGGATCTCGAGGGGGTCCTCGAAGTCGAGGAAGGCGTCGAGCCGGTAGCCGGTGGTGTTCTTGATCCGGTACTTGCGCCGGATGCGCCCGGAGAGCTCCGCGTCGGCCAGGATCTCCCGGCGGATGGCGGCCAGCCCCTCGAGGAGCGACCGGTGGCCGTCCTGGAATTCGCGGCGCGAGGCCGGGTCGCCCGAGTCCAGCACCGCGCCGTCCGCCAGCAGCAGCCGCATGCGCGAGAGGGTCCGGTAGCTGTTGTGGGCCGTGCCGCAGCACATGCCGGAGGCGTTGTTGGCGACGATGCCCCCGATCATGCAGGCCCCCAGCGAGGCGGGGTCGGGCCCGATCCTGCGACCGTGCGGCAAGAGGAGCGCGTTGGCGTCGGCGCCGATCACGCCCGGCTCGAGCGTCACCTCCTCGCCCCGGCCGTGGACGGTGGCGCGCCGCCAGCCGCCCGAGAGCGCCAGCAGCACCGAGTCGGTGACCGCCTGGCCGGAGAGGGAAGTGCCGGCGGCGCGGAAGGTGACCGGCACCTCCAGGCGCGCCGCCAGCGCCAGGAGGCGGCGGACCTCGCCCTCCTCCCGGACGCGCACCACCAGCTTGGGCACCAGCCGGTAGAAGCTGGCGTCGGTGCCCCAGGCCAGGGTGCGCACCGGGTCGGCCACCACCGCACCCGCGGGCAGGAAGGCGGCGGCCTCGGCGGCGAAGCGGCGATGGGGCTCGGGGAGCGCCAGGAGGTCGGGGCTCACCCGGCCATCCTACGCCCTACGGCTCGATCCTCGACCCCAGGACCTTCAGGAACTGCTTCATCCACTCGGGGTGGGCCGGCCAGGCGGGCGCGGTCACCAGGTTCCCGTCGGTGACGGCGTTGGAGGCGGTGGCGTTGACCTCGCCGTACCGCGCGCCGGCCGCCACGCACTCGGGGCCGACCGCCGGGTAGGAGATGCAGCTTCGCCCCTTCAGCACCCCGGCCGCGGCCAGGATCTGCGGACCGTGGCAGATGGCGGCGATGGGCTTCTGCGCCTTGTCGAAGTGCTGCACCAGCTCGATGACCTTCCGGTCGAGCCGCAGGTACTCGGGCGCGCGGCCGCCGGGGATGACCAGGGCGTCGTAGTCGCCCGGTCGAACCTCGGCGAAGGTGGCGGTGATGGCGAAGCGGTGGCCGGGGAGCTCGACGTAGGTCTGGTCGCCGACGAAGTCGTGCACGGCGGTCTTGACCGTGTCGCCGGCCTTCTTGCCCGGGCAGACGGTGTGCACCTGGTGTCCGACCATGGTGAGGATCTGGTAGGGCACCATCGCCTCGTAGTCCTCGACGTAGTCGCCGACCAGCATCAGGATCTTCTTCGCGGACATGGATGACCTCCGGTGGGTAGCCGGCCCCACCATGCCGCAGCAGCGGCCGACGCGCCGGTTCCCGTCTGGGGTCAAGGGATCGCCCCGCTCGCCCGATCGCCCGCCTCCCCCCGAGGCGTGCGCGGCCCTCCCTGGACGGTCCGGGGATCGCAGGAGGACGCTAGACGGGGCGTGCGCCTCCGCAGGGTGCGGAGGCGCCGCCCGATCCGGAGCTCTAGCGGATTCCCTGATCGATCAGGGGCTTGATGGTCCCGACGTTCTGGGGCGTCACGGTCCCGACACCGGTGTCGATGTGCAGGCCCGGGATGAGGTACCGCTTGGTCCAGACGACCTGCATCACCGGAAGGTATCCCTGCAGGTACAGCACCTGGTCGAAGCTGGCGCTGATCCAGCCGCCCTGGATGGCGCTGACCGTCGCGGGGGAGAGGTCGATGCCGCCACAGATGATGTCACCCGGCTTCTTCCCCGCCGCCTGCAGGACCTTGGGAAGGACCGCGGTGATGCTGCCGTGCTGGGTGCCGATGGCCTTGAGATCGGGGTGGGCCTGGAGGTAGGCGGTGAGGATGGGGATGGCGAGGGAGGTGTCGCTGTCGACGGCCGCAGACACGTCGAGCTTCTCCACCTGGAGCCCGGCCTTGGAGAGCGCGTCGTACACGCCCTGGCTGCTCCTGCTCCGGCCTTCCTGGTGCCAGATGTCGTAGACCAGGGCCTTGTCCCCGGCCTTCAGGCCCGCCTTGACCATCGCCTGCCCCGTCAGGAAGCCTCCCTGGTACAGGTCGGCGCCGGCATACCCGAACCCCTTCTGCTGGTACTTCGCCTCCAGGGTCGGCAGGGGGTTGTTGCCGCTGGTGATGATGATGCCTTCCTTCTCGGCCTCATCGACCAGCGGGGCGAAGGCCGCCTCGCCCGGGTGCCCCATGATCACGATGGCGTCGGGCTTGGCCGCCAGCGCCTGCTTGAACTGGTCGATCATGGTCTGCTGATCCCACTTCGAGTACTGCTCGATCAGCTTGACGTTGTTCAGGGCGGCCGCCGCCCGGGCGCCGTTGGTGCGGGCGAGCGTCGCGCCGTCGCCCTGCGTGCCTCCGCACTGCATGTAGATGGTGATCTGCTTGTCCGCGGCCAAAGCTCGGGCCGAGAAGAGCGCTCCGAAGAGAACCAAAGCCAGACTCACCCATTTCGACTTGCGCACGGCATCCTCCGTCGGTTTGAAGATCGCCGCGCGTCCTGAGGACGCGCGGCCGCTCACTTGAGACAGAAGCCTCGCTACCCCCTTTCTCTCCCGGATCGCCATCCTGCGCGCCGTCGACGCACCGGTTCCCTCAAGCTCCGTCCTGGTCCTGGGGCTTGCCGATGGCGGGCTCCTGCCATCGCCATCCCCATCTCCGAGCGGTCCGAGACAGGGCGGATATGCCCTCATCCCCCATGATCACGTTCAGGATCACCGAGGCCGCCATGACCAGCCCTTCCACCAGTTGCACCCAGTAGCCGCCTATCCCCGTGGCCACGACGCCGGCTTCCAGGGAGCCGATGACGTAGGAGCCGAAGAGGGTGCCCACCAGGACCCCCTGGCCCCCGGCGATCGACGTCCCGCCGATGAAGACCGCCGCCATGGCCGCCAGCAGCATCCCCTGTCCCTGGGTCGGGAAGAACACGTTGATCTCCAGGGTGAGCAGGAGCCCGGCGAAGGCGCTGATCGCCCCGTGGATGGTGAAGAGCCAGATGCGCGTGGCCTCGACGTTGATCCCCATCACCCGAGCGACCTCGGCGTTGTCGCCGATGAACATGATGGCCTCGCCGAACCTGTGCCTGTTGAGGATGAACCAGAGGAACACCGTGAGCCCGAGCGCCCACAGCGCCTGGACGGGGAAGACCCCGAACAGCCGGCCCACGAAGAGGGCGTGGGTGGTGGTGGCAATGACGTCCTCGATGTTGATCTGGAGCCCCCCGGCGAGAAGGACCGTGACCCCGTACCAGAAGAACTGCGTGGCCAGGGTGGCCATGATGGAGGGCACCCTCAGCCGCGCCACCATGAAGCCGTTGACGTAGCCGACCAGCGCGCCGGCGGCGATGGCCCCCAGGAACCCGATCACCGGCGAGTGGATGGCCCTGAAGACCCAGGTGAAGACGAACCCCGACAAGGCGATCACCGCGGGGAAGCTCAGATCGATCTCCCCCGCGGTGATGACGAGCGTGAGCCCGAGGGCCGCGACCAGCATGGGGGGCACAGTCTGGAAGAAGGACATGTAGATGCGGTACCCGCTGAACACCTCGGGAGCGGAGAGGATGAACGCTCCGTACAGGACCGCGAGCACGACCGCGATGGGGAAGCCCTCGAGCCGGCCCAGGAACGCCAGAGTGCGGGTTGCTCGATTCATGGCTGCACCTTGTCCTTGAGGCCGTGCGAGTACTCGAGGAGGAACTCGTCGAGCTCCTTGAGGCCGATCTTGGCCTTCTCGATGCTGGCGACGATCTCCCCCCGGTCGATGACGAGGAAGCGGTCGGAAATCTCGTAGACGTCGGCGATGTTGTGCGAGATGTAGATGCTCGCCTTGCCCGCCTCCTTGATCTTGTGCACGAAGTTGAGCACCTTGCGCACTTCCTTCAGGGAGAGGGCGACGGTGGGCTCGTCGAGGATGATGAGGTTGGCCTCGAAGTGCATGGCCCTGCCGATCGCCACGCCCTGGCGCTCGCCCCCGGACAGCTTGCTCGCCTTCGAGTCAACGCCGATCCCCTTGCCCCGGAACCCTATGGTGTTGATCATGATGTCGCTGGCGATCTGCTTCTCCGCCCTGACCTTCAGGAAGCCGAGCGGGTAGGTGAGCTCCCGGCCGATGAAGAAGTTCCTCCACATGGCCTGCTTCTCGCCGAGGGACTTGTCCTGGTAGACCGTCTCGATCCCCAGGGTGTGGGCCTTCTTCACGGAATAGGACCTCGCGTCGACCTTCTGGTCCGCGATGTACAGGTCGCCGGACGTGGGCGGGAAGACTCCGGTGAGGATCTTCACCAGGGTCGACTTGCCGGCCCCGTTGTCGCCGATGAGGCCGACGATCTCGTTCTGGCCCACCTCGAAGTTGATGTCCTTCAGGGCACACACCGAACCGAAGTACTTCTCGATCTTGATCATGCGCAGGGAGGTGCGCGCCTGGGAGGACTCAGCCACGGAGCTTTCTCCTTTCACGACCGTGCGCCGGCAGGGGGGAGCACCGGCGCTTTCCGTTGCGGGGAGGGGGAGCCGAGCTCCGGCCCCCGGCAGAGGAGCGATGGTGGAGGGGAGAACGCGTGTCCGCCATCTCCGCCCGGATCCCCTCTCTCCCGTTCGCTGCCAGGCGCCCTCTTCGAACCTCGGAGCACGCCGGGCCACGCGTCCATGCTGGTTTCGGCGGGGCAGCGTATCAAGCGGCGCACGGGACGTCTTCAGGGGAAGCTGCCCGCCCAGGATCCCGCGCGGGAAGGCGAGCCTCGCGGGACCTGTACCCCCTCTGGCCGGGGATGCTGCGGCACCCCCCATCCGCGTGGCCCGGCGGCGGGGGAGCTTCCGGCAGGCGTGCCGCGCCGGCGGATACCCCGCCCGTGGAGCCTCCATCGCGTCCAGGGCGGCCCCCGGTCCGGGAGCCGTCGGCCCTCGGGGCAGCGCCACCGCGATGGCCTGGCGCTCGGTGCGCTCGGCCCGCGCGCCGCGGTCGATCCCTTCCGAAGCCGTCCGAAGCGCAGGGTCTGGCAGCCGCGCCCGCGGGCCGCCGCGAGATCGCACGGCCAGGAGGGTGCCCGCCTCGCAGCCGGCGCCGGCCGGCGGACGTTCCCGAGGGCCCCGCAGCCCTCTCCGGATCGTTGGTCCGGCTCGGGCACCTCTCGGAGGGCAGCCCGCGGTGCGCGGGGCCGGGGGGGAGACGCAGTTCCCGGGCGCCAGCCTCGAGGCGGGTGCAGAGGGTCCCCGGGGCGTCGGGCTCGGGGGCCTTTCAGGTCTCTCCCCCGCAGCGCGAGCCGGCAGGGCGTTCGGGCAGGCGTTTCCAGGGACGCCGCGGTCCACCGTCCGGCCGGCGAATCCCGGGGGCCCCGCGGGAGAGGGTCGGCGCCCCGTCGCAGACGCAGCTGCCCGCCGTGCTGGCCCGGCCCGCAGGCGTGTCCGCGGTCCTCAGCCGGCGCTCGGCAGGTCGACGCAGGCGCCGGCGCGGCCCGCCGGCCCGGCGGGGCGGTGGCGCATTCCCGCCGCGCAGGCCGCGCCAAGGGGCAGGCCTTCCCGGAGTTCCGGAGTTGCCGCAGCGCGTCGGGCCGGCGGCCGTGTCGACGCGGACGCCGCGGCAGCGCGTCTCGCCGGCAGGCCAGTGCGCCCCCCGGCGGCGGCGCGGCCGGCAGAGTCGCCAGCCTCGACCCGACCAGGGAAACCCCTCCCGCGCGGCTCATGCGGTTCCCGCCGCCCCGGCATGGCGCCGGGCGGCTACCCGTCCCAGAACCCGCTGGCCGGGAAGAGCAGCACCTCGTCGATCGAGGCCGCCCCGACGAGCAGCATGAGCAGCCGATCCAGCCCTACCGCCACGCCGCCCGAGGGCGGCATCCGCCCCACCGCCTCGAGGAACCGCTCGTCGAGCGGGTAGGCGGGCCGGCCCCGCGCCGTCCGCTGCGCCCGCTCGGCCAGGAGCCGGGCGCGCTGCTCGGCCGCGTCGGTGAGCTCGCTGAAGCCGTTGGCCAGCTCCAGTCCGCCGGCGTAGAGCTCGAACCGCTCGGCCCAGCGCGGGTCCCCGCTCTTGAGCCGCGCCAGCGCGGCCATGGAGGCCGGCCAGTCGACGAGCCAGGTGGGCCGGGCGCGCCCCAGGCCGGGCTCGACCGCGTCGAGCATCACCCGGAAGAAGACGTCCTCGAAGCTCTCGCCCGGCGGCCCCGGGTCGTGCCCGGCCGCGCGCGCGGCCTGGCGCAGCCGGTGCGCGTCGCCGCCGCAGGCCGCGAGATCCATGCCGGCGTGGCGCTCGAAGGCCTGCGCCACCGTGACCACCTCGAAGGGCGCGCCCAGATCCAGGGCCAGCCCCTCCCGAGCGACGCGCGGGGCGCCGTCCGGCGAGAGCGCCCGGGCGCAGGCCTCGATGGCCTCCTCCGTATCGGCCATGATGCCTCGGTAGTCGGCCCCGGCCCGGTAGAGCTCGAGCAGGGTGAACTCCGGGTTGTGGGTCCGCGACAGCTCGCCGTTCCGGAAGACGCGCGCCAGCTGGAAGATGCGCTCGAAACCGTCCGCCAGGAGCCGCTTCATGGCGTACTCCGGGCTGGTGTGGAGCCAGAGGGGCCTCTCCCCCCCGCCCCCCTCCGCCCGGAAGGACGCGGCGAAGGCGTCGATGTGCGGCTCCATCCCCGGCGCCGGCACGAGGCAGGGGGTCTCCACCTCCTGGTAGCCGCGCGCCGAGAGCGCGCCGCGCAACGCGGCCGAGAGCGCGGCGCGGGCGCGCGCATTCCGTCTCTGGGCACCGGTGATCATGGGAGGAACTGTAACCCGGCCGCGCGCCGCGCCGGGGACCGGCGGCCCCGACGCGGGCCGCCCTGGGGAGGGTGCGGGGTGCCCGCGCACCCCGGCTCCGGCGCGGCCTTTCGGGGACCCTCCCACCCCTCCCCCCGAGCCCCGCGAAGCGCGATACTGCGGTAGCAGGTCGACGACGAGCAGGAGGGTCCTGTGGCCCAGCCGCTCGACGGCTCTTCCGCCGTACCGGTGGTCCCGGCGCTGAGCGCCGTGGCCGCGGAGATCGCCGACCGGCGCGCCGTGGCCAGGGCCCGCGCCGGCCACCCCGAGGCCTTCGAGGAGCTGGTCCGCCGCCACGCCCGCGGGCTGCTCTCGCTCTGCTCCCGGCTGCTCAACGACGGCCCGCTGGGCGAGGACATGACCCAGGAGGCGTTCGCCCGGGCCTACGCGCGCCTCAGCTCGTTCCGCGGCCAGGGGACCTTCCGGCACTGGCTCTACACCATCGCCGCCAACGGCTGCCGCGACTACCTCAAGGCCGGCGAGCGCGCCGAGCAGCCCTGCGCCCTCTCCGGCGACGAGCTCCGGACCGCCCTCGACCCGGAGCGGGGCGCCGCCGCCCGGCAGGCGCTGTCCGCCCTCCTCTACGCGGTGGCGACGCTCCCCCCGGCCTGCCGCAACGCCTTCGTCCTGTTCCACATCGAGAGCCTCTCCTACGAGGAGATGTCGCAGGTGACCGGCGTGGGGATCTCCGCCCTCAAGGTCCGGGTACACCGCGCCCGCCAGCTCCTGCGCCGGCGCCTGGGCGAGCTGGTGGAGGCGGTGGAGGCGCACGGCTGCTGACCGCGCCGGGGGGGCGACACCTTGTGGGGGCGGGTGGCGCCGGGTAACATCCGCGCGTGGCCGAGGCCGCCTCGCTTTCCTCCGAGTTCAAGCCCCACCTCTTCGGGAAGTTCTACCTCCTGCAGCGGCTGGCGGTGGGGGGCATGGCCGAGATCTACCGGGCTCGCGTCCCGGGGGCCGGGGGCTTCGAGAAGGAGCTGGTGGTGAAGCGGATCCTCCCTGCGCGATCGCAGGACGAGGGCTTCATCAAGATGCTGGTGAACGAGGCCAAGCTCACCGTCCAGCTCACCCACTCCAACATCGCCCAGGTCTACGAGTGCGGGCGCATCGACGGGAACTACTTCATCTCCATGGAGCTGGTGAACGGCGTCTCCATGAAGGAGATGATGCAGACCTTCGGCCGCGCCGGGCAGGTGATCACGCCCGAGCAAGCCATCTTCGTGGTGCTGCAGCTCCTCACCGGCCTCGACTACGCCCACCGCAAGACCGACGGGCAGGGCCGCCCCCTGGAGATCGTCCACTGCGACGTGTCGCCGGACAACACCCTCATCTCCTGGGAGGGGGAGATCAAGCTGCTCGACTTCGGGATCGCCCGCGCCGCCACCGGGCTCTCCAACTACAAGGAGGGCATGCTCATGGGCAAGCTCGGGTACGTGGCGCCCGAGCAGGCCTCCATCGAGCACCGCTGGGACCACCGGGTAGACCTCTTCGCCGCCGGCATCATCCTCTACGAGCTGCTCACCAAGCAGAAGCCCTTCCCCCGGGCCACCGATGTCGACTCGCTCGTCACCTCCCGGCGGGCCCGGGTGGTGCCGCCCACCTCCATCGACCCGCGGCTGCCCAAGGACCTGGACGCCATCCTGGGCCGGGCCCTGGCCTACGATCCGCAGAACCGATTCCCCGACGCGCGCTCCTTCGCCGACGCGCTGGTGGATGCGCTCTTCCCCACCCCCACCTCCTCCATCCAGGACCTCCTCGGCACGCAGATGAAGGCGGTCTTCGCCGAGAAGATCGCCCGCCAGCGAGCGGCCCGCGCCCACGACCCGCTGATCATGAAGGTGCTGGCCAACGCCGCCGAGCGGCAAGCGATGGCCCAGTACGAGCGGCTCTCCGCCCCCGCCCTCACCCCGACCCCCCCGGCGGAGGAGTCGCCCTTCGAGTCGCACATCGCGCCCATGCCCTCGGAGCTGCCCACCACCGAGCCCGCCCGGCGCACCTCCCCCCGCGCGGCCCGCCCGCGCACCGTGGTGCGGGAGGGGATCCGCCTCTCCACCTCCATCGGGGTGGGGCTGCTGCTGGCGGTCGCCGGGGCAGTGGGCCTCCACTTCGGAGAGGCCTGGTATCGGCCCGGGCTCCTGGTGGTGACCTCCGAGCCGCCCGGCGCCGAGGTGACGCTCGACGGGACCCGGGTGGGCTCGACGCCGGCGGTGGTGGAGGGCGTGTGGCTATCCAAGCCGCACGAGCTCATCCTCCGGACCCCCAGGAGCAAGCCCTCCACCGTGTCGCTGGAGCCCGCCCCGGGAAAGGCCTACCGCCGCGTCCACGCCATCCTGGAGAACGCCATGGGGGCGCTGCGGGTGGAGAGCGAGCCGCCCGGCGCCGATGTGCGGCTCGACGACCGGCCGGTGGGCACCACGCCGCTCACCGTCCAGGGCGTGAAGGTGGACGAGCGGCACCGGATCGACCTCAGCCTCCCCGGGTACGAGGTCGACCAGTTCGTGGTGCTGCCGGAGAAGGACGGGAGCCGGGTGCTGCGCCGGCTGGCCAGGGCCGCGCCCAAGCCGGCAGTGCCGACCGGCGACTGAGGCCCTCCCCATGAAGCTCGTCATCGAGGACGAGGTCGGGACCCGCTCCATCGTCCCCTTCGCCGCGGCGGAGCTGACCGTGGGGCGCGCCCCCGAGGGGAACGACTTCCGCCTCCCCGACCGCAACGTTTCCCGTCGCCACGCCCGCTTCCTCAACGTGAACGGGCTGGTCTCGATCGAGGACCTGGGCAGCCTCACCGGGACCTTCGTGAACGGCGAGCGGATCTCCGGACGGCGACGGCTGCGCGACGGCGATCTGGTGGAGATCGGCGACTACGACCTGGCCGTGGTCCCCGACGAGGGGCTGGCCGTGGTGGCCGGCCCGGGCGCGCCCCCGCCGCTCCCCGGCGGCGCGCGCCCGCCTGCCCCGCCCACCGCCGCCCCAGCTCCGCCCGCGCCGGCAGCGCCGGCGCCGGTCGTCGCCTCCCGCCCTCCCCCACCCCGCCCGGCCGCCCCCGCCCCGGCCAGGGCCCGCGGCTCCAGGTGGGGGTTCGCTGCCGCCTGCCTCCTGTC
This sequence comes from Anaeromyxobacter sp., assembly GCA_035541675.1. Lineage (GTDB taxonomy): Bacteria > Myxococcota > Myxococcia > Myxococcales > Anaeromyxobacteraceae > Anaeromyxobacter. The sequence continues at coordinate 47,230 of DATKMW010000128.1, forward strand.
CCTGCTCCTCGGAGGTGCGATCGGCCTGGCGGTGGGGCTCGCGACCGCGCCACCCGTCGCCTCCGCCAAATAAAAGGGTCCGCGATGCTCCGCGGACCCGCAGACGGCCGGAGGCCTTGCGCGCTCCGGACAACCGGCGGTAGGCCGGCTTCACGTCGTGTATGACTGTCGATCACCCGCAGCGCGGCGTCAACTGCTCCCGGCGGGTGCTGCGGGAAGCCCGGGCGTCAGGTCCCCGGCGCCCGGGCAATGCGCAGGCGGCGCCGCAGGAGCAGCGACCGGACCGCGCCGGCCAGCTCCTGGTAGCTCACGGGCTTGCGGAGGAAGAAGGAGACCCCCAGCTGCGAGACCTTGTCCCGCTCCCGCTCCCCGCCGGAGGTGATGACCACCACCGGCAGGTCGGCGAGCAGCGGGTCGGCCCGGATCTTCTCCACCAGGCTGATCCCGGAGAGCACCGGCATGAACACGTCCGTCACCAGCACGTCGATGCGCGGCGGACGGAGCAGCCGCTGGAGCGCGGCCGAGCCGTCGCCGGCCACCTCGATGGCCAGGCCGGAGAGGTCCTCGGTCTCGGAGAGCCGGCGCAGGGCCGCGGAGTACATCGAGGCCACCAGGGCGTTGTCCTCCACCAGGAGGACCCGGTGCACGGGCAGGTCGGGGCGGGAGCCGACGAGTTGCTCGGAGACCTCCGCCAGCCGCTTGCGATCGGCTGGCCGGTCCTCCGGCACCCGCACCGCCACGCCGGCCGGGGCTCCCTCGCTGGCCCGGCGGTGCCGGATCACCTCCACCAGGAGCTCCACCGGCTCGAGCAGCTGGGGGAAGGAGACCACCAGCGCCACCCGCTCCCCCACCTCGAACTCGCGCTCGGTGCAGATGAAGAGGCCGCCGGCCGAGAGGTCCTCGGTGTAGTCGAGGACGTTCTCGGCCCCCTGGTACTGGACCGCCAGGATGAGGGGGAACCGGGGATGGGCGCGCCGCTCCGTTTGCACTCTTCGCCTCCCGCCGCGCGCGGTCCGCGCGCAGCCGGATCATGGTACGCGATCCTCGGCGGGGCCGGTCGGACGGATCGTGAACCATGTTGGGGGGACGTCGGCCGGTGCAGGCCGAGGTGCGATGCGGGCCGCCTCCGGCGCCACCGGGAGGGGCGGTTGCGCGCTTCCCGGCCTCGCCGGTATCGTCGGCCCCGCATCCCGGCGCTGGCCCGCCGACATAGGAGGAACCCATGGAGTCCATCGAGGGGCGCGTGGCCCTGGTGACCGGCGGCGGGAGGGGCATCGGACGGGCCATCGCGCTGGCCCTGGCGCGCGCTGGCGCGCAGGTGGCGGTGGCGGCCAGGACCGTTCCCGAGATCGAGGCGGTGGCCGCCGAGGTCGCGGCGCTGGGCAGGCGCACCACCTTCTTGCCCCTGGACGTCGTCGACCGCGCCCAGCTGGCGCGCGTGCCCGCCGAGGTGGCCCGCGCCCTGGGCCCGGTCGAGATCCTGGTCAACAACGCCGGGATCCACGCCAGCGGCCCGGTGCAGCGAACCGACGACGCCACCTGGGACGCGGTCATGGCGGTGGACCTGACCGCTCCCTTCCTGCTCAGCCGAGCCTGCCTGCCGGCCATGTACGAGCGCAGCTGGGGGCGGATCATCAACGTGGCCTCGGTCGCCGGCAAGATCGGCCTCAAGTACGGCGCCGCCTACTCCGCCGCCAAGCACGGGCTCATCGGCCTCACCCGCAGCCTGGCCATGGAGGGGGCGCGCAAGGGCGTCACCGCCAACGCCATCTGCCCGAGCTGGACCGAGACCCAGATGCTGGAGGACGCGGTGGAGACCGCGGCCCGGGCCACCAACCGCACCGTCTCCGAGGCGCGCGAGCTGCTGCTCTCGTCGAGCCCCTTGGGGCGCGCCGCCAGCGCCGAGGAGGTCGCCGACGCGGCCCTCTTCCTGGCGACGAGCGGCGTGGTCACCGGGCAGGCCGTCCACGTGGACGGCGGCGAGGTGATGGCCTAGCCCCGCTCCTGATTCCGGAGTCGATCCGCGCCGGTGGGCGCGGGCGCCGGGACCGGCCCGCCCGGTCCGGTAGTTGACCCCCGCGCTCCGGCCTGCGCTAATGTGCGCCTTTCCCTCCAGCCCCGGTCCCCCGGTTCCGGGCCACCTTCCCCGAAGCGAGGAACGCGCATGCAGACGAAGTTCGTGCTCGGCGAGGATCGCATCCCCACCCACTGGTACAACATCATCCCGGACATGCCCGGCCCTCTGGCGCCGGTCATCCACCCCGGGACGTTCAAGCCGGTCACCCCCCAGGACCTCCTGCCGCTCTTCCCCATGGGGTTGCTCGAGCAGGAGATGTCCGGCGAGCGCTGGATCCCCATCCCCGACCCGGTCCGGGAGATCTACCGGCTGTGGCGCCCCTCGCCCCTCTACCGCGCCCGCCGCCTGGAGGAGGCCCTCGGCACCCCCGCCCACATCTACTACAAGTACGAGGGCGTCTCGCCGGCCGGATCGCACAAGCCCAACACCGCCGTGCCCCAGGCCTACTTCAACAAGCTGGGCGGGACCAAGCGCATCGCCACCGAGACCGGGGCCGGCCAGTGGGGCTCCTCCATGGCCCTCGCCTGCCGCATGTTCGGGCTCGAGTGCACCGTGTACATGGTGAAGGTCTCCTTCACCCAGAAGCCCTACCGGAAGAGCATGATGCAGCTGTGGGGCGCCCAGGTGATCGCCTCGCCCTCCGAGCTCACCAACGCCGGGCGCAGCATCCTGGCCAAGGACCCGGCCAGCCAGGGATCGCTGGGCATCGCCATCTCCGAGGCGGTGGAGGACGCCGCCACCCACGACGACACCCGCTACGCCCTGGGGTCGGTGCTCAACCACGTGTGCCTGCACCAGACCGTCATCGGCCAGGAGGCCAAGGAGCAGCTCAAGCTGGCCGGGGAGGGGTTGCCCGACGTGGTCATCGCCTGCCACGGGGGTGGCTCCAACTTCGCCGGCCTGGCCTTCCCCTTCGTGGCCGAGAAGATCGCCGGCAAGAAGGTCCGGGCCATGGCGGTCGAGCCCACCTCCTGTCCCTCGCTCACCCAGGGCGTCTACGCCTTCGACTACGGCGACACCACCAAGCTGGGGCCCATCGCCAAGATGTACACCCTGGGTCACGACTTCATGCCGCCTGGCATCCACGCCGGCGGCCTGCGCTACCACGGCGCCTCGCCGCTGGTCTCGCAGCTGGTGCACGCCGGCCTGGTGGAGGCCCGGGCGGTGGGGCAGACCGCCTGCTTCGAGGCGGCGGTGCAGTTCGCCCGCACCGAGGGCATCATCCCCGCCCCCGAGTCCTCGCACGCCATCCGCGCCGCCATCGACGAGGCCCTGAAGGCCAAGGAGGAGGGAAAGGAGCGGGTGATCCTCTTCAACCTCTCCGGCCACGGCCACGTGGACATGGCCGCCTACGACGCCTACTTCGCCGGCCACCTCGAGGACTACGCCTATCCCGCCGAGCGCGTGCAGGAGGCGCTCGCCCGGCTGCCCAAGGTGGTGCTGTAGCCGCGCGCGCCGGATCGCCGAGAGGCTTGGAGGAACCTGGGGGGCGAGGCGCCTCGCCCTCGCCCGGCCTCTTCGCCATCGCCTGGCCGATCTTCGTCGAGCAGGGCCTCCGCTTCCTCATCATGACGGTGGACACCTTCATGGTGAGCCACGTCTCCGACGGCGCGGTGGCGGCGCTGGGGGTGGCGGGGCAGGTCCTCTTCCTCTGCATCGTCGTCTTCAACTTCATCGCCATCGGCTCGAGCGTGGTCATCACCCACCACCTCGGCGCCGGCGACCCGGAGGGCGCCCGGCGCATCGCCTCCGCGGCCATCGGCGTGAACACCTGGGTGGGGCTGGCCGTCAGCGCCGCCCTGGCCCTCTTCGCCCGCCCCCTCCTCGGCCTGCTCCGGCTCCCCGCGGAGCTCCTCCCCTACGCGCGACCGTTCCTCGTCATCCTGGGAGGGACGCTCTTCCTCGACGCCCAGAGCGTGGCCATGGCCGCGGTGCTGCGGGCCCACCGGCACACCCGCGACGCCATGGTGGTGACCGGCGCCCAGAACGTCCTCAACGCCGCGGGGAACTGCCTCCTCCTCTTCGGCCTGCTCGGCTTCCCGCGCCTGGGCGTCACCGGGGTGGCACTCTCCGGCGTCTTCGCCCGGGTGACCGGCTTCGTCGCCCTCCGCATCCTGGTGGCCCGGCGGACCGGGATCTGGCTGGGCTGGCGCGACTACCTCTCCTTCCCGCTCGGGCCCGTGCGCCGCATCCTCCGCATCGGGCTGCCGGCCGCCGGGGAGAACCTCAGCTACTGGGTGGGGCTGGTCGTGGTCACCAGCTTCGCCTCCCGCCTGGGCCCGGTCCCGCTCGCCACCCTGGTCTACACCCGCAACCTCAACACCTGGGTGATCCTCTCGGCCATCTCCATCGGCCTGGGCACCGAGATCCTGGTCGGCCACCTGGTCGGCGCCGGCCGGACCGAGGAGGCCTACCGCTCCCTCATGAGGAGCCTGCGGACCGGCCTCCTGCTGGCGATCCTGGGGGCGGGTACCGTGGCCCTGCTCGGCCCGCACCTGTTCCGCATCTTCACCGACGACCCGACGGTGATCTCCGCCGGCGCCCTGCTCCTGTGGATCGGCCTCGTCCACGAGCCGGGGCGGGTCTTCAACATCGTGGTCATCAACTCCCTCCGCGCCACCGGCGACGCGGTGTTCCCGGTGATCATGGGCGCGAGCTCCATGTGGCTCCTCTGGGTCCCCCTGGCCTACGCCCTCTCGCAGCACACCGGCCTGGGCGTCACCGGCATCTGGATCGCCATGGCCTGCGACGAGTGGGTCCGGGGCACGATGATGGTCCTGCGCTGGAGGAGCCGCCGGTGGGAGGCCCATGCCCGGGACAGCCGGAGGAGCCTGGCCGAGGCGGAGCCGGCCGCGGTGGTGGGGGAGCTGTAGATCGCATCCCGGCCCGGCGCGTTCTTGCCGGGGCGGGCCCAGGCAGCCATCGCCCCTCCCTTCGGGGGCGGGCGCGGCCCCGTGCCCGCCGGCCGGCCCCTTCGCCCGGGAGGAACCCTTGACCCTGCTCGTCGCCCTGCTCCTCGCCGCCGACCCCGGCGGCTCGCACCAGGTCTCCATCCCCCTCGACGACTACGAGCGGCTCCGGCACCAGGCCGATCGGCCCGCCCTCACCGTGGTCGACCTGCTCCGGGTGGAGGGCAGCTTCGAGAGACGCGATCTCTCCCTGGTCATGACCGGCCGCGCCTCGGGGGGCTGGCCGACGGTGGAGGTGCTCTCCGCCGAGGGCGCCCGGCTCCACTCCTGCGAGGGCGACGCCCTCCTCTCCCGCACCGAGTCCGGCGCCTTCGCCGTGACGCCGCTCAAGGAGCGGTTCCAGCTCCGCTGCAAGGTGTCCCTCGATGGCAGCGACCGCCTGGCCGCCCAGGCCACCGGGGCGGTGCTGGAGGTGGCCGCCGCCGTGGCTGACGGCGAGCTGGTGGCCAGCGGAGCCGGCCCGGCCCGCGCCTTCTCCGTGGTCCGCCGCATCGCCGGCGCCGAGCGGGAGGAGCTGCCCCCCACCGTCACCGGCCGCTACCTCGTCACCCTGCTCCCCGACGAGGCCCGGTTCCTCTACCGGCTGGAGGTGCGCAACCCGGCCCGCGGCCACCGCCGCTACGAGGTCGCGCTCCGCCCGCAGGAGCACGTCGAGGGCGTCGACGCCCCGGTGGCCTGGGACGCAGAGGGCGGCCGCTACCGCTTCGACCTCCCGCCGGGCGAGACCACCCTCTCCCTGCGAGGGCGGCTCGACGAGCCGCGCTTCGTCCCGCCGGTGGCCGCCAGCCTGCAGTACCTCCTCCTCGAGTCCCACCCGCTCATCCGCCCCGACCTCAAGACCACCGCCCGCCGCGTGGGCGTGGGCGAGACCGGCCTCGCCGCCCGCTTCCGCGGGGCCCAGGCGTTCCTGCTCGGCGACGGACAGGCCGACGAGGTCGCCTGGACCGCCACCCGCCTCGAGGCGGAGAAGACCGCCGGCCTGGCCCTGAACCGCCTGGAGCAGATCTACTTCCTGGGGGCCGACGGCGTGGCCCGCGGACAGGCCTCCCTGGCCATCGACAACCAGGGCGCGCCGGCGCTCACCCTCCCTGGCGCGGCCCGTCCCACCTTCGCCAGCGTGGGGGGGGAGCCGACCCTCCTCACCCGCGACCGGGACGGGAACCTGTTCCTCCCCCTCGCCCAGGGGCCGCAGGAGGTGGTGATCCAGGACGCCCAGACGTTCCGCCACCGGCTGGGGTTCGGCCTGGCCGCGCTGGAGCTCCCCCGCCCCGGCGTCCCGGCCAGCCGTGCGGGAGTGCAGCTCCGCTACCCGGCCGAGTGGGTCCCGCTCTACGAGGAGCTGGCGCCGCAGGCGCGGATCCACCTGCTCTCTCTCGACGAGGTCGTGGCGCTCCTCGCCCTCCTCCTCCTCGCCGAGCGGCTCCTCTGGCTGGGCGGCCTGGGGCGCGGGCGGCGCTGGCTCTTGGCGCTGGCGCTGACCCTCGCGAGCGCGTTCTCTCCCGGCCTGCGCGCGGCGGCGCTCTCGCTCATCGCCGTCGCCTGGCTGGGGCTTGGCGCCTCGCTCCTCCTCCCGCAGCTACGCGGTGCGACCCGGGTGCTGGCGCTGCTCGGCGGCGCCCTCGGGCTGCTGCTGGTCCTCGCCGTCGTCGCCGGCGGGGGCTTCCGCGGCGAGCGGGCCGCTCCCGAGCCCGAGATGGACAAGTACTCCGTCCCCAACCTGCGCGCCAAGGTCGCGCCGATTCCTGCCGCCGCCCCGCCGGTGTCCGCCCGGGCGGAGGCGGCCGACGAGGTCGAGGTCGAGGGCGCGGTCGGCGGCACCGCGGGCTCCTCCTACGAGGGCCTCCCCGCGCGAATCGAGATCCCGTCCGGCGCCCGGCAGAGCCACTTCTCTCGCGAGCTCCTCGCCACCGACTCGCCCCGCCCGGTGATGGTCGTCCTGGTGGCGGCTCGGACGGTCGTCGCCGCCGCCGCCGCCGCCCTGCTCCTGCTCCTCGCCGTCGCCGCCCTCCTCCGCCGGGACCTCGCCGCCGGCGCCCGCGAGCTGTGGGGCCGGGCCCGGGGGAAGGGCCTCGGCGGCCGCCCGGTGGGCTAGGGATCGGGGGACGAGCGCAGGGTGACCGCGCGGTCCGTCCTGCCGCCCGGCGCGGTCACCGTGGCCGCCGTCGGCGGCCTGGGCCCGGCGGCGCCCGCTCGGCGGCACTCCACCAGGTCGGGCACGGCCCCGGCGGTGGCCGTCGAGGTGGTCCGGTCAGCTGGTCGCCTTGGACTCCGAGGGTGCGCTAGCCCAGCCTCGAGCACACCACGTGGGTCGCCCTTTCCGACGGCACGTGCTTGCTCACCGCATATCCGAGTGCGGGCAGGTTCATGCCGACGAAGAGCGGTTCGCCATCGCCGAGCAGGACCGGTGAGATGGCAAGGTGCATCTCGTCGATCAGCCGCGCTTTCAGGTATTGCCGGATGGTGTTCACTCCGCCGCCGAGGCGGACGTCCCGCGATCCGGCGGCCTCCCGGGCGCGCGCCAACGCCGCCTCGATGCCACCCGTGACGAAGTGAAAGACCGTACCCCCCTCCATCTCCAGGGGCGCACGGGCATGGTGGGTGAGGACGAAGACGGGCACGTGATAGGGCGGATTCTCGCCCCACCAGCCCCGCCAGGACAGGTCCGGCCAGGGCCCACGCACAGGCCCGAACATGTTGCGCCCGATGATCCATGCCCCCAGGTTCTCGAACCCGCGTGCCGCGAAGCTGTCGTCGATCCCCGTCGTGCCGCCTTCCTGGGCAATCCGCTCCGGCGCCAGCTCCGGGGCGTGCATCCGCTTGAAGGTGCGGGTCGGGAAGAACCATTCGTGCAAGGCGGTCCCGCCCTTTCCCAGGGGATTGTCGAGGCTCTGGTCCGGACCTGCGCCATAGCCGTCCAGCGACACGGCGAAGCAGTGAACGCGCAGCATGGACACCACCTGTCTCGTTTCGAGTTGATCGCGCCGGCTCATCGACCGGCCCGTGAGCGGCATTCGACCCAGCGCCTGGGTCTCCGTCCTGCACCCGTGCGCTCCCACCTGCTCCGGAATCCGTCGCCTCCTCGCGCGAGCGAGCGGCCCGGCGTCACGCCGGTGTCTGGTCGCCATCGGAAGCCCCGGACGGCGGCGCGCTCGGCTGTTCCTCCGGACGCACGACTCGGTCTGCGGCGCGGAGGCAACGGGTGCCACTCGGTCGTCGTCGCCCCGATGGGGCGTGAGCGCCAAGCGGCCCCGGCGGCCGCGCGTCCCCGTCCAGACACGGTCCCACTGGGTGGTGGCGCTCGCAAGGCGGGAGGCGCCGGGAGGCCTCGGCCCCGCGCCGGCCGAGGTCCCCGATCGCTCCACCGCGAGAGCCTGCTACCATCGCAGGTCGACGGTGAAGTCCGCCCGGCCTCCCGGGATGGCCACCGTCGCCGCCTGCCGGGCGGCGTCGTATTGGACCTCGGCCCTGTCGGCTGCCGCCGGCGGCCGCGGGACGCCGTGCACCACCACCAGGGTGGCGCTCCACCAGGGCGGGAACGGCCCCTCCGAGCTGGCGGTCACCTCGATGCCGCCCTCCGCCGGCGTGCAGGTGTAGTGGACCCGCCGGAGCTCGCCGTCCCGGTAGCCGTAGCCCTCCCCGGCATCGAGGTAGAGCTCCCCCCGGCAGTCCGGCCCGGGCCAGACCTCCAGGGTGAGCGATCCCTGCGGTCGGGCGGCGGCACGAGCCGGCGCCGGGCCCAGGGGCACGATGGCCCCCGCCCGCGCGTAGACTGCCACCGTCCGGTCCTCCGGCGGGGAGGCCTCGACCCGCCCGCCCCCGACCCGCGCCCCGCTCTCGACCTCCCACCAGTCGCCGGCCGGCAGATCCACCGGGAAGGGGCCGCTCCCCTCGGCCAGCCGCGGCGCCACGAGGAGGTCCCTCCCCAGGAGGAAGGCCCGGTCCGAGAGCGCCACCGCCGGATCGTCCGGATGCTCGAGCCACAGCGGCCGCATCACCGGCAGGCCGGTGCGCGAGGACTCCTCGAAGAGCGTGTAGAGGAAGGGGAGGAGCCGGTAGCGGCGCAGGATCGCCTCGCGGCGGCGGCGGAGATCCTCCTCGCCGTTCACCCACGGCTCGCGCCGGCAGGTGTCCTTGTCCGAGTGGTTGCGGAAGAGCGGCTGGTAGGCGCCGAGCTCCATCCAGGCGGTGAGCAGCGCCGGATCCGGGCAGCCGGCGAACCCGCCCACGTCGGCGCCGGCGAAGGCGAAGCCGGACACGCCCAGGTTGAGGAGCATGGGAACGGTGAGCGCCATCCCCTCCCGGTCGGCGCGGTCGTCTCCGGTCCAGGTCGCCGCGAAGCGCTGCGCGCCGGCGTAGGCGGCCCGGGTCAGGACGAAGGGGCGCGCCCCCGGCCTCCAGGCCCGCACCCCCTCGAAGGTGGCCCGGGCCTGGAGCAGGCCGTAGGCATTGTGGACCGCCACATGGTCGGCGGTGCCTCCGCCGTCGAGCCGGTGGCGGACCTCCTCGGGCATCGACTTGCGCACGTTGAAGAGCGAGGGCTCGTTCATGTCGTCCCAGAAGCCGGCCACCCCGGCCTCGAGGTAGGGCCGGTAGAGCCCGCCCCACCAGCGGCGGGTCCGCGCCAGGGTGAGCTCGGGGAAGGCGCTGTCGCCCGGCCAGGCCTTCCCCAGGAATGGCCGCGCTCCGGGTCGGGGCGCGCCGCCGCCTTCCGGCCAGCTGGAAGGGTCGAGGATGAAGTGGTCACCCCTGAGCCCGCCCTCGAAGGGCTCGGTCCCGCGGGCGGCCCGGATGTGGGGATCGGTGATGACCACCGTGCGCACGCCCTGGGCCAGGAGGTCCCTCACCATCCGCTCGAAGTGCGGGAACGCCTTGCGGTTCACCCGGAACGGCGCCCGCCTCTCCTGGAAGTCGATGTCCAGCCAGACCGCGTCGAGCGGGAGGCGCTCCTCGCCGAAGCGGCGCACCAGCGAGCGGACCTCGGCCTCGCTCCCGTAGCTGTAGCGGCTCTGGTGGTAGCCCAGGGCCCACAGCGGCGGGAGCGGCGTGCGGCCGGTCAGGGCGGTGAAGGCCTCGATCACCGCTGCCGGGGCGGGCCCGGCGAGGAGGTACAGGTCGAAGGCCCCGCGGTCGACCTCCCACACCAGCCGGCCGGGGTCGGCCGCCCCCACGTCCACGTGGGAGCGTGCGGCGCTGTCCAGGAAGACGCCGCGGGCCCTGCCCCCGCCCAGGAGCAGGAGGAAGGGGATCGACTTGTAGAGCGGGTCGGTGTCCGGGCGGAAGCCCCAGACCTCGTAGTTCCACAGGTCGAACGTCCGCCCGCGGCGAGAGAGGCCCTTGGTCTTGTCGCCCAGGCCGTATGCCTCCTCGCCGGGCGCGAGGAGGAGGGAGAGCTTGCCGCCGGCGCCGCCCTTGGCCCAGGCCACCGGCCCGGGCGCCTCCGCCACCAACGCTCCCGCCTCGTCGCGCAGGGTGAAGGCGAGCGACCGGCGATCCACCCGGAGGGAGAGGCCGCCGGCGCGGACCTCGACCTGATCGCCCTCCTCCAGGGCCTCCTCGGGCCCGGGCGGCGAGGCCAGGGCGGCCGGGTCCACGGCGAAGGAGCCCTCCGGCGCCACCTCGCCCGCTGGCCACAGCCGGACCCGCACCGTCCCCGGAGCGGGGAAGGTGGCGCGCAGGTGCCCGGCCGGGCCGAGGAGCTCGAAGTCGCCGGGGCGGCCGGGGGGCGCGGACGGCTCCTGGCCGGCGGCGGCCCCCAGGAGCGCGGCCGCGGCGGCGGCCAGCCAGCGGGCGAGGTTCACCCGCCGAGTCGTACCGCATCCGCGTCCGGTGGGCCAGGCGCCCGGGACCGCCGGGCGGGCGCGGCCGATCGATCCCCGCCGTCCTCCAGGCGGAAGGACCCGACCATCCGGGCCAGCTCGTCGGCCAGGTGGGCCATCTCGCGGGCGGCGGCCGAGGACTCCTCGGCGCTGCTGGCGTTCTGCCGGGTCACGTCGCCGATCGCCTTCACCGCCAGCGCGACCTGTTCCACGCTCTGCGCCTGCTCGCCTGCCGCGCGGGTGATCTGGGCCACCACCTCGCTCACCTGGGCCACGTTGGAGCCGATCTCGGAGAGCTTGGCCCCCACCTTGCGGCTGCGCTCCTCGCCCTCTCCGGCCTGGGCCACCGACTGGCGGATGAGCGCCTCGCTGCGCTGCGCCGCGTCCTTGGAGCGCAGGGCCAGGCTGCGGACCTCCTCGGCCACCACCGCGAAGCCCCGCCCGGCGTCGCCGGCCCGGGCCGCCTCCACCGCCGCGTTGAGGGCGAGCAGGTTGGTCTGGAAGGCGATCTCGTTGATGTCCTTGATGATCTGGGAGGTGCTCTCGGCCGACTCGCGGATCCGGCTCATGG
>DATKMW010000129.1:0-28873 GCA_035541675.1 Anaeromyxobacter sp.
AGCGGCAGGTTGAAGCCGGTCACGTCGCCCACCAGGCCCAGGTCCACCGGATCGGCCCCGGCCCCCTGCATGGGCCGGGGCGGCCGCCGCCGTGCCTGCACCGCGTGGCCGCTGGCCCCGTGGAGCCCGACCGGCATCACCCCGCGGGCCAGCAGCCGCGCGCACAGGTCCACGTTGAGCTGGCCGGCCACCACGTACTTCATGACCTCGAGCGTCTCCGGGTCGGTGAAGCGCCGGCCGGCGATCTGGCGGGTCTCGATGCCCAGGCGCTTCTGCAGGGCGGTGGCCTGGGGCCCGCCGCCGTGCACGATGGCCACCCGGTGGAAGCCCTCCACCAGCTCCTTGAGGTCCAGGGCGATGGCGTCGAGCTCGGCGGAGTGCACCAGCTCCCCGCCCAGCTTCAGCACGATGGTCTTGGTCATGGCGGCCAGGGCCCGGGGTCGGCGAGCGAGGCCTTCTCGCTGAGCCCCAGCATGAGGTTCATGTTCTCGATGGCCTGGCCGGCCCCGCCCTTCACCAGGTTGTCCAGGGCGCCGAAGACCGTCACCGTCCGGCTCCCCGCCCGCGCCGGTCCGGCCGCCACGCCCACCTCGGCGTAGTTCGAGCCCGATACGGCCGCCACCTCGGGCAGGCGCCGCGCCGGGACGCGCACGAACGGCTCGCCGGCGTAGGCCTCGCGGTAGAGCGCCTTGAGGCGCTCCTCGGTCCACTCCTCCGGCAGCTCCAGGAAGGCGGTGGCGAAGATGCCGCGGCCGAGCGGCGCCGAGACGGGCACGAAGCGGAGCGCCAGGTCGCGGGCGCCGGCGGCGGTGAGCGCCTCGAGGATCTCCGGCACGTGCTGGTGCTCCAGCGGCTTGTAGGTGCGGAGGTTCCCGGCCCGCACCGGATGGTGCGTGCCCCCCGAGGGCGCGACGCCGGAGCCGGAGGAGCCGGTGATGCCCTGCACGTGCACCACCCCCTCGAGGAGCCCGGCCCTGGCCAGGGGCAGCAGCGCCAGCTCGATGGTGGTGGCGAAGCAGCCGGGCGAGGCCACGAAGCGCGCCTCCCGGATGGCGGCGCGGTTCAGCTCGGGGAGGCCGTAGACGAAGTCCCCGACCCGCTCCGGGCAGGGGTGGCGGTGCTTGTACCAGCGCTCGTAGGCGGCCACGTCCTTGAGCCGGAAGTCGCCGCTCATGTCCACGATCTTCACGCCGGGGATCCCGGCGATCTCCGGGACCTTCTCGGCGGCCACGGTGTGCGGGAGGCCGAGCAGCACCACGTCGACCCCGCGCGCGGCCTCGGCCGCCGACAGCTCCTCGAAGCGCAGGTCGCTCTGCCCCTCCAGCGCCGGGTCCGCCGCCGAGAGCGGCTCGCCCACGAAGTCCACCGAGGCCACCCGCAGGAGCTCCACCTCGGGATGGAGGAGGAGCCTGCGGATCATCTCCGCCCCGCCGTAGCCGGAGCCTCCCACCACCGCCGCCCGGTAGCGCTTGCCCGTCGCCATGCGACGCCCTTATACCGGGAGCGCGGGCAGGCGGCCAGCACCGGCGCCGGAGGCGGGGATGGCGGATTCGCGGACAGACGGCGCGCTCACCTGGCTCGCCGGCCAGCGCCCGGCCATGGAGTCGCTCCTGGAGCGGCTGGTGGCGCAGAACTCCTTCACCGCCAACCGGCACGGCGTCGAGGCCGTCGCCAACCTGGCCGCCGGCCAGCTCCGCTCGCTCTCCCTCGACGTCGAGGTCCGCGCCTCGAGCCGCTTCGGCCCCCATGTGCTCTTCGCCGGCCGGGCCAGCGGGGCGCCGGTCTTCCTTCTCGGTCACACCGACACCGTCTTTCCGCCCGGTACCTTCGAGGCCTTCCGGCGCGAGGGCGACCGGGCCTTCGGGCCGGGCGCCTTCGACATGAAGGGCGGCCTGGTGGTGCTCCTCTTCGGCCTGGCCGCCGCCAAGCGGGCCCAGCTCCTCGAGCGCCTGCCGCTGCGCGGGATCCTGGTGGCCGACGAGGAGGCGGGCTCCCCGGAGTCCCAGCCCATGACCCGCGAGCACGCGCTGGGATCCTCCTGCGCGCTCTGTTTCGAGTCGGGCCGGCCCGGCGACCTCATCATCACTCGGCGCAAGGGGGTGGGCTCGGTCGGGGTCCTGGCCCGCGGGGTGGCCGCACACGCCGGGAACGAGCCGGAGAGGGGGCGGAGCGCCATCTGGTCCCTGGCCCGCTTCATCGACCGCGCCCAGTCCCTGGCCGACGCTCCCCGCGGCCTCACCGTGAACGTGGGCGTGGTCTCGGGCGGCACCACCAAGAACACCGTCCCCGCCGCCGCCCGGTGCGAGGTCGACCTCCGCTTCGAGCGGCGCGAGGACGGCCAGCGGCTCCTGGAGGCCCTCGGGAGCATCGCCGCCGAGGCTGCCCTCCCCGGCACCTCGCTGGCGGTGGAGCGGGCCTCCTGGCGCGACCCGCTGGAGGAGACCTCCGCCTCGGCGGCGCTGGCCAGGGCCTACGGCGAGTGCCAGCGGGAGAGCGGCCTGGGCGCGGGCGAGGCGCCGCTGGCCGGCGGCGGCTCGGACGCCTGCACCCTGGGGGCGATGGGCATCCCCACCATCGACGGCCTCGGCCCCCGCGGCAAGAGCTTCCACACCCACCAGGAGGAGGTGGACCTGGCCTCGCTCGTGCCCAAGGCCGCCGCGCTCCTCCGCTTCCTGGCCCGGCGGGCGGGCGGGTAGCAGCCCGAGCCCGCACCCCGGCGCAGGCTCGGGCTCACGGGGTCGCGCTGCGCTCGGAGCGCGGGCCGTGCATCAGCTCCACCACCGCCTGGTAGAGGCGCCGGCGGGTTTCGTGCCGCTCCTGGGCGCGGGTGATGTAGCGGACCTGCAGCTCCACCCCGGCGGCGGTGGGGACCACGTTGATGCCGGGCACGGCCGAGAAGGTGCGCACCCGGTAGCGGCTGGCGGTCCGCCGCCACTCCTGCTCGGCCTGGGCGGTGTTCTGCTCCGTCTCCCGCTCCACCAGCCGCTGCAGGCCGTCGATGACCGGGTAGGGATCCTGGCCGAACGGCACCGTCACCCGCAGGTCGTCCCACATCCACTGCCCGGAGGTGGAGAAGTTGAAGAAGTGTCCCTCGATGGCGAAGCTGTTCACGAAGGAGACGCGCCGGCCGGTGGGGTGCCCGGCGTCCGCCCAGCTCCCCGTCTCCAGGAGCACGGTGTGGAAGAGGCCGATCTCCGCCACCGCGCCCCCCACACCCTCGATCTCCACCCAGTCGCCCACCCGGATGCCGTTGCGGCCCATGAGCACGAACCAGCCGAAGAAGGCGACGATGAAGTCCTTCAGGGCCACGGTCAGGCCGGCGCCGGCCAGGCCCAGGATGGTGGTGGCCTGGCCGGGCAGGCCGAAGGCGACGAGGAGGGCGGCCACGAGCCCCGCCACCTGGACGGCCAGCATGGCCATCATCCGCAGCGTCCCCTTCTTGGTCTGCTCCTCGCCGCTGGCATGGAAGAGCCGGTCGACGATCCCGCTGCCGATCAGCACCAGCGCCCCCAGGAGGAGGAGCACCAGCACGACTCGCAGTGCCTGGTGCAGCGCGGCGCGGACCTCCAGGTCGACGAGCCCGATCCAGTCGGCGTAGACCTCGGCCAGCTCCTTCTGGTCCTCCTGGCGCTTGCCCAGCGCGGTGAGGCGGCGGCGGTCCAGGGTGGCGCTCCGCACCGCGGCCAGCGCGGCTCGCTTGGCCGCCTCCTCGCTCCCGGCTGCCGCCCCGGGCGCGGAGGCCGCCCCTGCCTCCGCCTCCGAGTCCCTGAGCCGCGCCGTGACCCGCTCGATCCGCTGGGCGGTGCGCTGGGCGCGGTCCTGCGCCTCCTCCCGCGCCTCCGCAAGCTGGGCCCGCCGGGCCCGCGCTTCGGCATATGCGCCCAGCCGCGCCAGGAGGCTCCCTGCGGACGCCACCCCGGCCGGCGCGAGCGTGGGGGGCGGGGCCGGCACCTTCTGGCCTTCGTCGTAGGCGGCGCGCAGCCGCTGGATCCGGGCCTGGGGATCGCCGCCGGCCTGCGCCAGCCGCTCCTCCACCCCGTCCAGCTCGTCCTGGGACAGCTCGGCCTGCGCCCGGGCCAGCTCCCGCCGCTCCTCCAGCCGCTGCCGCTCGTCCCCCTTGGCCGCCGCCGCCTGGGCGGTGAGCTCCTCCACCCTCCGCGCCGCCTCCTCCTGTGCCGCCTGCGCCTTGGCCTTGCTCTCCGCGAGCGCCTTGACCTCGGGCGTGGGCTCGGGGGCCTCCTCGGCGATCCGGCGGATCGACTCCAGCAGGGCGAGGTCGACCACGTGGTCGGAGAGGCGTAGCGCCTGGCGGGCCAGCTCCTGCTCCTCGGGAGTCCGGGCCAGCGCCGCCATGCGCCGGGCGGTGAGCAGAGGCTGCATGTCGACCAGCCGGTCGCGTGGCCGCCGAACCTCGGGCGAGTCGGCGGCTCGGTCCCCTGGCTCCGCCGGGGCAGGGGTACGGGTCAGGTACAGGCCGGCCACCACGGCCGCGGCCAGCACCGCGAGCGCGATGGTGGGGAGTCGGGTTCGCAGGGACATGGCCATGAAGAGTACCCGCCGCCGCACCCGGTGGGCGTGCCGTCAGGCGCGGTCGAGCAGCGCCCGGGTCCAGCCCCAGAGGTGCTCCAGGGTGGGATGGACCCGGAAGAGGATGCCGCGCACCGCCGCCAGGCGACGCCCCTGGACCCGCGCGGCGATGCCCTCGAGGAGCCGCACCGCCTCGGCGCGCCGGCCGGCGCGGGAGAGGACCCGCGCCAGGATGGCGACGGCGTCGGCGTCGTGCGGATCGAACTGCAGGGCCAGGAGCAGCACCCGCTCGGCCACCGCGTACTGGCGGGCGAGGTAGAGACGCCAGCCGCCGGCGGTGAGCGCCGCCACCGCCTCGGCTCGCCGGCCGCGCTGGAGGTGGAGCCGGGCGATCTCCGGCCAGAGGGACTCCTCGTCGGGGAAGTGCTCCGCCGCCTGGATGAAGAGGGAGAGGGCGCGCTCGTGGAAGCCCGCCCTCGACTGGCCGTCGGCGGCGGTGCGGAAGCTCTTCAGCGCCTCCTCGCGATCGCCTGCGGCAGCCAGCAGCGGCGCGATCCGGGCGTGCACGGTGAGGTCCTCGGGATCGGCCTCGAGCACTCGCCGGTACCCGGCGATGGCCCGGCGGCGGCGGCCGCGCGCGCGGTTGAGGTCGGCCGCGGCGAGCTCCTCCGACCGGTTGAACGGCCGCCTCCTCCCGGGCCAGCTCATGCGCGCATGCTAGCGCGCGGCGCGGGGCAGGGTCACGGCGAGTGGGGTGCGCCTCGGACCTACTCCACCCCGGCCCGCCCCCAGCAGGCCAGGATGCGGCGCCCCGCCTCGGCCAGGCCAGCCGGGTCCGCGGCGTGGCGGGCCACCGTGAAGCGGGGGCCGCGCGCGGGGAGCTGCCCGAAGGCCGGATCGACCGGCACCCAGCCGAGCCGCGTCCCCACCTCCACCCAGGCGTGCCACACGAAACCCTGACCGTCATGGGCCACGCCCAGGGCGATCCGGGCCGGCCAGCCCGCGCGGCGAACCCGGGCGGCGTAGGCCTGGGCCTGCGCACGGCAGCTCGAGCCGTCCGGCCGGGGCTCGGGCAGGCCGGAGAGGTCTGCCCAGGGCGCGGGGCGATCCGGGGCCCGCCCGCAGAACCGCGATGGCTCCCGACCCTCCGGCGGCCCCGGCACCCGCACCTCGAGCGGGGGCGGCACGGCGGGCACGACGGCCGCGCCGTCGCGGAGGTAGCGGGCCCGCTGCCCGGGGAGCTCCAGCCGCTCCGGGAGCCCATCTTCACCCACGGTCCATTCCTCCGCCGCCCCCAGGACCAGACCCCGAAGCCGCCTCCCCTCCAGCCGGGCGCAGGCCTGGCCGCTCCGCCCGGTCTCCTCCTCCACCGCCTCCACGCAGCCGCCGCCGCGCGCGGAGAGGATCAGCTCCGCCGCCGAGAGCGGGACCGCGCCCGCGGGGCGCACTGTCGGCGTCGGAAGCCGTCGTCCGTCCACGGTCACCGCCGGCGCGCCGGCCAGCGCCCCGCCGCGGTCCACCGGGGCGACGACCCGGCGGGTGGTGAGCACCCCGCCCGACGCGGCCGGCAGCCGGAGGCGCGCCTCCCAGGTGACCGTGCAGCGCCCCGCGGGCGGCGCGGCGCAGGCCGCCCGGAGGTCGGCCACCCCCACCGCCTCCCCGGAGAGCTCCACCCGGTAGCGGGCCGCCCCCTCGGGCAGCTCCCCCGGGGCCGAGAGCGCCGCCGCGAGGAGGAGGACGAGGGCGCTCATCAGTAGTCCCGGGACCAGATGAGCCTGGCGTCGCCGGTGTTGGCGTTCCCCCACCAGGCCCCGAAGGTCCAGTGGGGGGTGATGGCGTACTCGAGCCGCACCTCGTCCTCGTTCTCGCCCAGCTGCTTGTTGGCGTCGAACTGGCGGGTGTAGCCCACGTAGATCCGCGTGCCGGGGATGTAGCCGCTGAACTTGGCTGCCGAGGTGTCCAGGCTCACGTCGCCGCCGGTGAAGGGGAGCTGGTCGCGTATGAAGGTGTTGAACACCGCGAAGCCCAGCTTCTGGGCGGCGGTCCGGCTGACGTCGGGCGAGGAGCCGCCCCGCGACCCGTTGGCCCCGGCGTCGCCCGGCCGCAGATCCAGCTGGCCGGTGGCGACGAGCAGGGCGATCTGCCCCTCGTCGAGCGGGGGCTGGCTCTTCAGGCTGATGTCCGGCTTGGTGAGCGGGCCGGTCACGGTGACGGTGACGCTGTTCACGCTGGTGGTGGGGTTCTCCCAGACCGCCTCCACGTCGAGCATGGCCGCCATGGGCGGGCCGCCGGTGAACACCACCCGGCCCCGCCTCACCTCGAAACGGCGATCGGTGAGCGGCTCCACCGTGCCCCGCACCACCTCGACCGCCCCGCTCACGTAGTCGGCCGACCCCTGCCGCTCGTAGGTGGCGTCGGCCTTGAGCTCCAGGCGCACCCGCGGGCTCTCCCGCTGGACCAAGAGCTTCCCCGGCACCACCAGCCGCGCCGCCACCGTGAACGGCTTCTGCCCGGGGCGCGGCGGCGGGGGCGGTGCCGGAGTCCGGGGCGGGCGGGTGCCCACCACGATGTCCGGGCGCTGCTCCAGGGACTGCAGCTCGCGCGGCAGCCGGTCGGCCAGCCGGATGAGGCCGCCGGGCAGGTCCAGGCGCACGTCGAGCTTCCGGTCCTGGTAGCCGCCGCTCGCCTTCACCCCCACGGTCACGGTGGCGAGGTCCATCCCGCTCCTGGCCACGGTGAGCTGCCGCACGTCCAGCTGGCCGTCGAGCCGGGCGTGCCCGGTGGCGAGTCCCTGGAGCGCGGCGTGCGCCGAGAGGCTCCCCTCGCCGCGATGGGCCTCCAGGTTCCTGAGCTCGACCGCGTCCTCGGTCACCGCCGCGTCGAGGGCGATCCCGGTCCAGTCCCCGTACTCGATGAGGCCGAGGCGCCCCCCGGCCAGCTTCACCGTCCCCTCGGGCCGAAGGTCGGCCAGGGGGCCCGCCGCGGTCATGTCGGCGTCGAGCTTGCCGGCGGCGGCGCGGATGGTTCCGCTGGCCAGGGTCGGGAGGAAGGAGAGGTCCACGGCGGTGGCGCGCAGGCCGGCCCGCGCCGGGGCGGAGCGGAGCGCGCTCGGATCGAGCTTCGCCGTGACGGCGGTGTCCACCTCCAGGAAGGCGGAGAGCGCGCCGCCCGCGGGCGGGTCGAGGGACAGCTCGGCTCGGGCGCGCTCGCCCACGGCCCGGGCCTGGAGCCGGAGCTGGCCCACCGGGCGAGCCTGGAAGGTGACCGACCGGCCCGAGGCACTCAGCGTGAGGTCGGGGTGGTCGAGCGTCCCGGCCGCGTGCAGCGACGCCTCCAGCGTGCCGCCCAGGGGCACGCCGGAGCGGAGCGCGGCCCTTTCCAGATCCACCCCCGGCACCCGCACCTCGGCGGTGAGCCGGGCCGCGTACAGGCCTGCCCGCGTGAGGAGCCTCTCCAGGGGGGCCTGCATCGCCGCGGTGAGCGCCAAAAGCTCCTGCCCGTCGAGGTGCGCCCGCACCGCGGCCTCGACCTGGTCGTCCCCCAGGGTCGCCTGGAGCTCCGCGGCCAGCCCGCCGTAGCCGGCCACGGCCCCGCCCTCGACCTGGAGCGCCACCGTCCCGCGGGGTTCCTCCGGCCGCCCGTGGAGGTGCACCTCGCCGCTCACCCGGCCGGCCAGGTCGGCCGGGACGCCCAGCCGGCCGGCCAGCGCGGAGAGGTCCAGGCCCGGGAAGGTGGCGTCGGCGGAGATTCTCGCCTGGCGCAGGGCGCGCAGCGCGCCGGCCGGGTCGACGGCCAGGGCCTGCGCCTGCAACGGAGCCCGGCCCGAGAACCGCACCGCCGGCTTGCCCGAGAGGCGCACCTCCGCCGTGAGGTCGGCGTCCTCGGAGAGGTCGGCCGCGAGGTCGAGCCCCACGTCCCGGAGGTCGCGGTAGGCACCGTCCGCCACCGTCACCCGGCCGTGCAGCGCGGGCGCGCCGGCGCTGCCCTCGACCGTCACCGCGCCGGAGAGGCTCCCCTCGACGGGCTGATCCTCCCCCGCAAGCTCGAGCACGGCGGGGAGGGGGATCGCCTCGGCCCGCAGGAGGATGGCGACCTTCTCCTTGGGGCGGTCCTGGAGCGGCACGGGGAGGTCGGCCTCGACCTCCAGGCGCCCTCCGCGCGCTCGCGCCAGGGAGATCCTCCCGGCGGCGCGGCGACCCTCGCCGTCGAACCGGACCGTGCCGGTGAGGTCGAGGCCCTGCTCGCTCCGGAAGCCTCCCCCCTCCACCGCCACCTGCGCCTCGACCTGGGGGCGGGCGAGCGCCCCCCGGGCCCTGACGTCGGCGGTGATGTCTCCGGCGATGCCCTGGCCCGCCGGCAGGAGCCCGGCCGGCAGCGCCGCCAGGTCGAGCTTCACCACCTGGAGCGCGGCGTCGAGCGCCCGGCCGGAGGCGGAGCCGGACCGGGGTTGGAGGCCGCCCTGGAGGGCGATGCGCCGCGGGCCGGCGGCGAGCTCCAGCCGGTCGACCCTCGGGCCCTCGAAGGTGACCACCGCCGGGTCGGTGAGCGCGTAGCGGGTGCCGGGGTAGCCGAGCTCGAGCCGGTTGATCTTCACCCCCTTGTGGTCTGCCGGAAGGTCCCCGGCCCCTTCCACCATCACCGGCTCCTTGCCCAGCGAGGGGAAAAGCCCGGTGGCGGCGAGCGCCCATTCCGCCGCCCCCGGCTGGCCGCCGGTAGGCTCGAGCGACGCCCGGACGGTCAGGTCCTCTGCCACCGTCCGCTGGCCGGAGGCGGCGCGCTCGGCCCGGGCCTCGATCCGGACCTGGCCCGGCGAGAACGGCCCGCTCGCCTCCAGGTGGGCGGCGATCCCGGCCACCGAGGTGGCTCCGGCGGCGAGGAGCGGGGCCGAGATGTCCGCGGCCAGCACCGGCGCGACGGCGGCCCCGGAGAGGCTCGCCTGCACCCGGCCCCGGCCGGCGAGCCGCGGGAGCGGGCTCCCCAGGAGCGCGCCGGCGTTCTCCCCGAGGCGAGCGAGGTCCTGGACCTCGGCCACCAGGCGAGCGCTGGCGCTCCCGCCCTTCTGCCAGGAGCCCGAGCCGCTCACGTTCCCCCCCGGGGCGGTGAGCGAGAGGCTGGGCACCTCGAAGGTCCCGCGGTCGATGCGGACCTGGACCGCGGCCGGCCCCAGCTCGCCGGCGCGCAGCCGCGAGCGGTCGAGCGTCAGCGAGAGGGCCCCCCGCGCCTCGGCGAGGGAGCGGCCCGAGAGCCCCCCGCGCGCCGAGAGGGTCACGCTCCCCGGAGGTGCCATCGCGAGGAGCGTGAAGGGGTCGAGCGCCTCGGTGGCCAGGTCGAAGCCGAGCGCCCGAGGGCCGTCGGGCCGCACGGCCACGGCGGCGTCCCCGCCCCCCGCCCCCGGGGCGGCGGGCTCGAGGTGCACCGCCGCGGTGGCGACCCGCCCGGAGGCCTCGGCATAGGCGTGGAGGGCGAGGTCGGCGCCGGCCGGGACCCCCTTCACCAGGGCCTGGGCCTGGGCGCGCTCCAGCGTGGCGCGGGTGAGCGCGGCGCGTCCGGTGAGCTTGCCCAGGTCCGCGTCGGCGAGCCCGGTCAGCCCGGTGCCGGCGAGCTCGGCGCGGAGGAGCGGCACGCGGAGGTGATCGCCGTCGAGCAGGGCTCGCACCTCCAGGGAGAGGGGCCCCTCCACCGGCGCGTAGGCGGCGCCCTGGAGCGAGACCTCGGCGCGGACCCGGCGCGGTCCGGCCAGCGCTCGCGCGTCGAGGTCCAGGTCCTGCACCTCGATCCGGGTATCGCCGGCCGCGTCCCGCCACCACAGCGCCGCGTCCCTCAGTGCCAGCCGGCGCAGGCGGACGGTCCAGCCGCCCAGGTCCTCCCAGGTGGCCTTGTGCCCGGGGGTCGAGGAGGCGGGCCGTGCGGCCCGGGGATGCGCCGGGGCGAAGGCCCGGAGGAGCGACAGCCGCCCCTCGCCGTCCTCGTCGACGAGGACCGACGCCCCATCGATCTCGACGTCGAGCCCCACCGACTTGTTTCGCAGTCGGGTGAGGTCGGCCGAGACGACGAGGTGGTCGACCTGGAGCACCAGCTGGCCGTCGGGGTCGTAGGCCTCGAGGTCGTGGATGCCCACCGCGCCGCCGGGCTGCACCTCCACGCCCCCGAGCCTGAGCGAGCCGGCGAGCTCCGCGGAGGCGAGGCGCACCAGCGCCGAGGCCACCACCGGCCGGCCCACGGGCAGCGCCGCGAAGGCCGCCAGCCCCGAGAGCAGCAGGCCGGTGAGGGCCAGGGCCCCGAGGACCGCCCAGAGGAGCGCGGCCGCGGCGGCGCGGACGGCGCGCACTAGAACGCCTCCCCGACGCTGAGCTGCAGCGCCAAGCTGGGCTCGCGGTGCACGGGCAGCTCCGGGTTGGTGATCTGGTCCTCCCGGCGCGGCACCGTGTCGCTCCAGGGGATCCGGGATGCCAGATCGAGCCGGATTGGGCCGATGGGGGTCCGGTAACGGATGCCCAGGCCCGCCGCCCACTGGAGGCGCTGCGGGTCGAGCGCGTAGCGGTAGGCGCTCGGCAGCTTGGAGGCGTAGGAGACGTAACCGGCGTCGGTGAAGGCGGCGCCGAAGAGCTGGCCGCCCAGGGGAAAGCGCAGCTCGAGCGAGTACTCGGCCAGGCCGTTGCCGCCTACGGGGACCCAGGTGTTGGTGCAGTTGCCGGTCGAGTCGGTGACGCATGCCATGGGCGAGAGCCGGTCGAGCCCGTACCCACGCATGGAGTTGGGTCCGCCCGACTCGAACAGCGCCACCGTGGGCGGGTTGGTCGACTCGCCGACCGGGACGAACGCGCCGAACTTGGCGCGACCGGCGAGGACGAAGCGCCCGCCGAGCGGCAGGTAGCCGCGCGCCTCGGGCAGGAAGCGCAGGAACCGGTAGCCGAACCCGCCCACGTGCCCCCCCTCCTGCACCGAGAAGGAGAGGTAGGCCCCCCGGTGCGTGTTGAGCGGGTCGTCGCGGAGGTCGAGCTCCACCTTCTGCTCCAGGTAGGAGAGCAGGCAGAGCGCGCGGCGCTGGTTGGCGGGCGTGCCCTGGTCGTTGGTCTGGCACGACACCAGGATCGGGTTCTGCTGGGTGGCATCGTTGGGCGTGAAGGTCGACTGGACGTAAAGCTCGTAGACCTCCAGGCTGTAGGAGGGGACGAAGGTCAGTCGCCGGGTGAGGCGCACCGGCAGCGCCAGGCGGAAGCGCTCCGCCCAGAAGTCGTAGCCCTGCTCCAGCCCGCGCTCGA
Organism: Anaeromyxobacter sp.; assembly: GCA_035541675.1. Lineage (GTDB taxonomy): Bacteria > Myxococcota > Myxococcia > Myxococcales > Anaeromyxobacteraceae > Anaeromyxobacter. Next base: position 11,790 of record DATKMW010000129.1, read on the forward strand.
GCTCGGGACGCATGGCCAGGTCGACCGCGTCGGTGAGGACCCCTGGCTGGGTGAGGTCGGCGCTGAGCTTGGCGATGAGGCCGGATCGGTTCTGGGCGAGGAGCCAGGCGTAGCCGGCGGTGAGCGAGAGGTCGAGCTTGCGCAGGTCGCCCAGGAAGTTCCGGTGCGTCCACCCCACGACCCCGGAGAGGTCCACCCGGCTCGAGGAGAGGACCCCGGCGCTGGGGCCGATCCGGACCGTCCGGAAGGGCGCCTCTCGGACCGACACCAGCACCGGGATGATCCCGCGCTGCTCGTCGGGCGTGCCGCGGTTCACCCGGACGCCGCCGAAGACGCCCAGCCCGTAGACGCGGGACTGGGCCAGGGCCAGCTTGTCCTCGGCGAACCACTCCCCCGGCTTGATCTCCTGGCCCGCCCGTCGCCGGACCCGCTCGCGCGGCACGCTCCCGGTGCCGGCCACGAGGATGGGGCCGAACCGGAAGCGCTGGCCGGGCCTCACCTCGTACCGCACCGTGGCGGCGTGCTCCTCGGGGAGGACGTGGGCCTCCTGGGTCACCTCGCCGAGCGCCCAGCCGTGGTTGTGCAGGGCAGCCTCGAGCTGGCCGCGGAGTGCGTCGTAGGCGGCCACCGTGAACACGTCGCCCACCTTCAGGGCGGGGTGGGCGACGGCGGCGCGCGCCTCGGGCACCTGGTCCAGCCCCTCGATCTCCACGCGGGTCACGCGAACCGGCGGGCCCTCCTCGACCCGCACCCACACGTCGACCTGCCCCTCGCCGACCGGCACCACCGCGTGCTCGGCCACCCGGGCGTCGTAGTAGCCGTGGTCCCGGTAGTAGGCCACCACCCGCTGCAGGTCCACCTCGAGCTGGTCGCGATCGAGCGGCGACACCATCGAGCTCTTTCCGCTGCCGCGGAGCGCGTAGACCAGGGAGCCGAAGATGGGGACGGGCGGGGGCGCGCGGAGCTTGGCCAGTTCCTCCCGGGCGCCGGCGGCCTGGTGCAGGATCGGGCCGACGACGGGAATGGGCGGCGACCGCTGGGACTCCTGGGTGGCCAGGTGGGCCTCCAGGTCTCCGGCGTTCACGTGCCGCGCGCCCTCGATGCGGAAGCGCAGGACCGCCGGCTGCTCGGTGGTCCCGCGGAGGTGCACGCATCCCGCCGAGGACAGGAGAGCCAGCAACCACCACGGGCCTGGGCTCGCTCGGGGCGGGCGGGCGCGTCGATCCACGGTGGGATGATGGCATGTTCCCGGACCTGCCGCCGCCGCATTCGGGCCAGCGGAGCGCGCCGGTTGGGGCCGAGGCGCCCTCTTCCCTCAGGCCGGCGAGGAGAGGAGCAGGGCGAGGTTCCTCGCCTCCCAGGCTCGGGCGCGCTCGTGATCGGGATAGCCGCGCTCCCGCCGGCGGAACTCGCGCCCGTGCATCACCCGGCGGCCGTTCCGCTCCACCGTCGGCACCGCCTGGTGGAGCATCTCGTGGAAGACCACCGCCGCCACGTAGAACTCGGGCACCTCGGGGCGGTCCAGGGTGGGATGGATGCGGATCACCCGCGCGTCCTCCAGGTAGACGCCGGTCTTCACCGTGCGGCGCCGCCGGCCCAGGCGCACCGCCCCCCAGCCGATGCGGGCGTCCACGCCGCCGCCGAAGTGGGCGATGTTCAGGCGGTCGAAGATGGCCTTCAGGTCGTGGGCCCGGCCCCGGGGCTGCAGGTGCTCCGGCGGCGCCACCGTGATCCGCTGGCGGTGGCTCCTGACGTAGGCGTCGATGCGCTCGCCCGCCCGCCGGCGGTGGGCCGCGCCGCCGCCTCGCGGGCCGGCGAAGGCCGCCAGCGCCGAGACCACCTCCTCGGGCGCGTCCAGGAACATGTGGTGGACGCGGTAGTGGACCACGCCAGCCCGCCGCCGGAACGAGACCATGGTGGAGCGGTTGTCGTGGACCGCGAGGTGGACCCGCTCGAGAAGCCGAGCCGAGAGGCCGTCGGCCAACCGGTGCGCGGCCGCCACCCGTTCCTGGCGTGCCGGGCGGAACAGGCTGAGCTGGCGGACGGCGGAGTTCACGGGGAGGGGGCCTCCCCCTCCTCCTCGGCGAGGAGCCGCTCGGTGCGGGCGGGCTCCACCCGGACCCAGATCACCTTCTCCTGGCTGTAGGTCACCGCCCCGGGCGCGGCCCCCCTGGGCTTCCGCACCTGCTTGGCGCGGGTGTAGGCCACCTCCGCCTGGGCCGCGCCGCGCGCATCGGAGAAGTGGATGGCCAGGTGGGCCGCGTCGAGCAGCGACTCCTGGTCGGGCGCCTGGCCCTTCTCCAACCGCACCACCACGTGGGCGCCGGAGAGCCCGCGGGCATGCAGCCAGAGGTCGTTCCCTCGGGCCACCCGCAGGGTGAGGGCGTCGTTCTGGGCGGCGCCCCGCCCCACCAGGAGCGCGGCGCCGGAGAGCGAGCGGAAGGTCCGGTAGGGCGGGAGCGGCTCGTCCCGCTTCCGTCGCGGCGCCACCTCCCGGCGCGGCCCGGCCCTGAGCCGCCGCGCCTCCTTCTCCAGCCGCGGCAGGGCCAGGAGGGGAGCGGCCTCGAGCTCCTCGAGCAGTGCGCGGAGCCCGGCCTGGCGCGCTCGCACCTCCTCGACGCGGGCGGCCACCCGCGCGGCGCTGTCGACGATGCGCCGATAGCGGCGGTAGTACCGCTCCATGTTGGCCCGCGGCGAGAGCGCGGGGTCGAGCCCCAGGCGGACCTCCCGCGGACCCTCCGGGGTCCACTCGGTGAGCGCCACCTCGCGCTGTCCGCGGCGCAGCAGGCGGAGGTTGGCCTTGAGGAGGTCGGCCCGGCGCCGGTCCTCCTCCGCCGCCGGCACCCGCTCCGCCTCCTCGGCCAGCCGGATGAGCGCCCGGGCGGAGCTGGCCAGCGCCGCCCGGACCGGGTCGCGCAGCCGGCGCCGGCCCTCGAGCAGCTCCCGCTCCTCCTCCTGGCGCTGGTAGAAGGCCTCGATGGCGGCGGAGAGGGGAAAGCTCCCCGCCTCGGGCTCCGGGGCGAAGCGCGCCGGGCGGTCACGCGCGCCGGCCGGGGGCGGCGCCGGCGGGAGGTAAGCCTGGCCGGCGACGAGGTTCCGACGCTCGGAGAGGTTCCGGCCTGCGCTGGCCAGGATGCGCCCGCCCGCGACCAGGAACAGGTTCCCGTGCCGGCCGGTGAGCTCGGCCACGAGCTCCACCGCCCCGCCGGCGCGCTCCAGCCGGAGCGCCACCACGCGATCACCGGCCAGGGAGGAGAGGGAGGCCACCCGCGCCCCCTCCACCTCGCGGCGGAGCACGGCCTGGAAGGCGTAGGGCGAGGGGGGCTGGCCGGGGCGGCCCCGGGCGGCGTGGAGCCGGGAGCGATCCGGCTCGGCCGAGAAGAGGAGCAGCGCCTCGCCGGCGGGGCCGCGGAGCTCGAGGGTCAGCGCCCGGGGGCCGTGCACCCAGGCCCCGGTGACGCGCGCGCCGACCAGGGGCCCCAGCTCCTTCACCACGGCCGCGATCTCGCCGGCGGTGAGCGACACGCACTCCCCAGAAATGGCAGCGGCCGCCCGGAGGCGGCCGCAGCGCCATGCAAACCAGGCAGGACCTACTTCTTGCCCTTCTTCGCCTTGCGCACGGTCTTCTTGGCAACCTTCTTCGTCGTCTTCTTCTTCGCGGGCATCTGTTCCCTCCTCGGAACGTCCATCCGTAGTCGATGGACACGCCTGAATGGACAACTGGGAGGAGGTTAACGCAGCGCGATCATTCACGTCAAGGAAGCGACGCCAGCAAATCGGCGCTCTCGCGACCGCCGGACCCGGATGGATCGCGCCGAGTTCCCCGCTCCCGCGCCTTCGAATTCACTGTCGGTCATCAGCGGACGGCACCCCTGCGGGCCCTTGTCGGCGAGGGGAGCGGTGCGGAACTCAGGCCGCGCCCACCGAACGGAGGATCTCCGAGAGCCGTCCGCGCACCAGGCGCTCGATCTCCTCGAGCCGCGCCCGGGTGCGGGCCTCGAAGCGGAGCACCAGCAGCGGCTGGGTGTTGGAGGCGCGGACCAGCCCCCAGCCGTCGGGGAACACGACCCGCACGCCGTCGACGGTGACGGTGTCGTGCCGCGCCTTGAACCACTCCTGGGCCTGCCGCACCACCTCGAACTTCCTGTCCTCGGGGCAGTCCATCCGCAGCTCGGGCGTGGCGAAGGTGCGAGGAACGTCGGCCAGCATGGCCGAGAGGGTACGATCACCTAGGGTGATGAGCTCCAGGAGCCGCGCCGAGGAGTAGATCCCGTCGTCGAAGCCGAACCACCGGTGGGCGAAGAAGATGTGGCCGCTCATCTCCCCCGCCAGGAGCGCCCTCTCCTCCCGCATCTTGGCCTTGATGAGGCTGTGCCCGGTCTTCCACATGATGGGGCGGCCGCCGTGGCGGGCGATGTCGTCGTAAAGGGTCATGGAGCACTTCACCTCGCCGACGATGGCGGCGCCCGGCTCGGCGGCCAGCACCGCCCGCGAGAAGAGGATCATGAGCTGATCGCCCCAGAGCACGCTCCCCTTCTCGTCCACCGCCCCCACCCGGTCGGCGTCACCGTCGTAGGCCACGCCCAGGTCGGCTCCCACCTCCAGCACCTTGGCGCGCAGGGCCGCGAGGTTCTCCTCCACCGTGGGATCGGGGTGGTGGTTGGGGAAGTTGCCGTCCGGCTCCACGAACAGGGGGACCACCTCGAAGCCCAGCGCCTGGAAGATGGGGACCGCCACCACCCCGCCGGTGCCGTTGCCCGCGTCCACCACCACCTTGATGTGGCGCGGGCCGCAGCGCAGGTTCCTCTTCACCGCCTCCTGGTAGGGCGCGACCACGTCGACCTGGGTCACGTGGCCCGCGCCGGTGGCGAAGCGGCCCGACTCGGCCAGGGTGCGCAGCCCCTGGATCTCGGCGCCGTGGAAGGTGGCCGAGCCCCGCCCCACCTTGAGCCCGTTGTACTCGGGCGGGTTGTGCGAGCCGGTGATCATGCACAGGCCCTGCACGTCGAGGGTGTGGGCGGCAAAGTAGGTGAGCGGGGTGGGGACCACGCCCAGGTCCAGGACGTCGATCCCGGTGGAGGTGACGCCTTCCTCCAGCGCCCGCGCGAAGCGCGGCCCGGAGAGGCGCGTGTCGCGGCCCACCACCACCCGCCGACCCCCGGCCTCGCGGATCCTCGTGCCGAAGGCCTTGCCGATGAGGCTCACCGCGGGCTCGTCGAGGTCCTGGTCCACCGTCCCGCGGATGTCGTACTCGCGAAAGATGGTGGGGGAGATCCTGGGCATGTTCGTTCCTCCGGGACCGGCCCTTCCGCTCGTTAGCCGCCCAACACTGCGCCGCCTCGACCCGCGCCGGAGACCCCGAGAGGGGGCGCTCCTACAAGAGGTCCTCGCGGCCGCGCCGCACCAGCTCGTCCACCGCCTTGCGCACGTCCTGGGCCCGATCGCGCCGGCACACCAGCACCGCGTCTCCGGCGTCGACCACGATGACGTCGTCGAGCCCGATCACCGCCAGCGGCCGGCCGCCCGAGGCCAGCACCACGTCGTTGCGCCCGCCCAGGACCATGGCCTCGCCGTCGAGGACGTTGCCGGAGCCGTCGGTCTCGCGCACCTCGCTGAGGGCGGCGAAGGAGCCCACGTCGCTCCAGCCGAAGTCGGCCGGCACCACCGCGATGCGCTGGCTCTTCTCCATCACCCCGTAGTCGATGGAGATGGAGGGGCACTCCGGGTAGACCTTCTTCAGGGTACGGGAGTAGTTGGGCGTGCCCAGGGTCCGGTTGATGGTCTCCAGCTGCTTGCGGAGGATGGGCATGGTCCGGCCCATCTCCTCCAGGATGACGTCGGCGCGGAAGACGAAGATGCCCGAGTTCCACAGATACCCGCCGTCGGCCAGGTAGCGGGTGGCGGTGGCCACGTCCGGCTTCTCCACGAAGCGGGCCACCTTGTGGGCCACACCGTGGACCTTGACCTTGCCGCGGACGGTGATGCGCGGCCCCACCCTGAGGTAGCCGTATCCGGTCTCGGGGCGGGAGGGGCGGATGCCGATGGTGGCGATGGCGCCGGTGTCGGCCAGCTGCGCCGCCGCCACCAGCGCCTCGCGGAAGGCCTCCGGCCGGGCCACGTGGTGATCGGCCGGGAGCATGGCCATGATCCCCTTCCGCTCGCGGGCGCCCACGTGCAGCGCCGCCAGTCCCACGCAGGGGGCGGTGTTCCGCGCGCAGGGCTCGACGATGAAGTTCTCCTCGGGGATGGTGGGCAGGAGGCGCCGGGCCACCGGCGCGTGCTGGGGCCCCAAGACCACGTAGGTGCGGTCGGCCTTGGCCAGCGGTGGGAGCCGCTGCACGGTGGCGGCCAGCAGCGGCGCGTCCCCGGCCAGGGCCAGGAACTGCTTGGGCCGGTTCCGCCGGGAGAGAGGCCAGAAACGCGTCCCCGCACCGCCCGCCATGATGACCGGATGGATCCTCACGCTGTCCTCCACGCCTGGGGCGGGCCGGCCAGGACGGGCCCGGCGCCGCGGCGCTCCGGCAGGGTTATGTCACCGACGGGGGCCGCTGCGTCAAGCGGAAGGCAGGAGCCCTCGCCAGATGAGCAGCCCGATGGCCAGCCCGGCCGCGATCCGCCAGGCCACGAAGACGTAGGTGGTGCGGGTGCGCAGCCAGCCCAGCAGCCAGCCGATGACCAGGTAGCCGCCCACCGCCGCCACCAGGGTCCCGAGGACCGTGGCCGCGGTCCAGGCCGGCTCCCCGCGCAGGACCGGCGCCGTCTTCACGAGCTTGTAGGCGCCGGCCCCGAGGATGATGGGGACCGAGAGCAGGAAGCTGAAGCGGGCGGCGGCCTCGCGCCTCAGTCCCAGCAGCATCCCGGCGGTGATGGTGGTGCCCGAGCGGGAGCAGCCCGGCACCAGCGCCAGCGCCTGTCCGCAGCCGACCAGGAAGGCGTCCCTCGCGGTCACGTCCTCCACCCCCCGCGCGTGCCGCGCCACCATCTCCGCCAGGAGCAGCACCACCCCCAGGATCACCAGCGAGGCGGCGATGACCCAGTTCCCCAGCTCCTCGATGCGCCGCTCGAAGAGCTTCCCCAGGATCGCCGCCGGCAGCGTGCCCAACACGATGTACCAGGCGAGCCGCGACTGCGGCGTCTCCAGGGGCTCGAGGCGACGGAGCGATCTGGCCCCGGCGATGAGGAGCTCCCGGAGCTCCCTGCGGAAGTAGACCAGCACCGCCAGCGTGGTGCCGGTCTGGATGATGGTGACGAAGGCCCTGAACCGCGCGTCGTCGAGGTGCTGGCCCAGTAGCTCCCCGAAGACGAGGAGGTGGGCGGTGGAGCTGACCGGCAGGAACTCGGTGAGCGCCTGGACGACGCCCAGGATGGCAGCGGAGAGGAGGTTCATGGGTGGGAGGATCTCCGGGATCGGCTCGGGGGACGAAGGCAGGAGGGGCCCCCCGCCCGGGCGCGGGGCCCCTCCTGCTCAGTACCGGTAGTGGTCGGGCTTGAAGGGGCCGTCCTGCGAGACGCCGATGTAGGCGGCCTGCTTCCGGGTGAGCCGGGTGAGCTTGGCCCCGATCTGCTGGAGGTGGAGCGCAGCCACCTTCTCGTCGAGGTGCTTGGGGAGGGTGTAGACCCGCCGCCGGTAGCGATCCCGGTGGGTGGCGAGCTCGATCTGGGCCAAGGTCTGGTTGGTGAAGGAGTTGGACATGACGAAGGAGGGGTGGCCGGTGGCGCAGCCCAGGTTGAGCAGGCGCCCCTCGGCGAGCAACAGCACCCGGCGGCCGTCGGGGAAGACGAAGGCGTCGTACTGCGGCTTGATGTTCACGCGCTTCGTCTCCCGCTTCAGGGCGGCCACGTCGATCTCGTTGTCGAAGTGGCCGATGTTGCCGACGATGGCGCAGTCCTTCATGGCCCTGAGGTGCTCGAGGGTGAGGACGTCGACGTTGCCGGTGGCGGTGACGAAGACGTCCGCCTCCCGGACCACGTCCTCGACCCGCACCACCTGGAACCCCTCCATGCAGGCCTGCAGCGCGTTGATGGGGTCGATCTCGGAGACCACCACCCGTGCCCCCTGCCCGCGCAGGGCCTGGGCGCAGCCCTTGCCCACGTCGCCGTAGCCGCAGACCAGGCACAGCTTGCCGGCCAGCATCACGTCGGTGGCCCGGTTGAGCCCGTCCACCAGCGAGTGGCGGCATCCGTAGAGGTTGTCGAACTTGGACTTGGTGACCGAGTCGTTCACGTTGATGGCCGGGAAGAGCAGCTTGCCCGCGCTCTGCATCTCGTAGAGCCGGTGGACGCCGGTGGTGGTCTCCTCGGTCACGCCGGCGCAGCCCTTGGCCACGCGGGTCCAGCGGCGCGGGTCGGCCTTCAGGGTCCGGGAGAGGAGCCCCAGGATCACCGCGTACTCCTCGGGGTCGCCGGCGGCGGGCGCCGGGACCCGGCCCGCCTTCTCGAACTCCACCCCCTTGTGGATGAGCAGGGTGGCGTCGCCGCCGTCGTCCACGATCTGGGTCGGGCCCCGGCCCTCGCCGAAGTCGAGGGCCCGTTCGGTGCACTCCCAGTACTCCTCCAGCGTCTCGCCCTTCCAGGCGAAGACCGGCACGCCCGAGGGCCGCTCGGCCGTGCCCCTCCTCCCCACGGCCACCGCGGCGGCGGCGTGGTCCTGGGTGGAGAAGATGTTGCAGCTCGCCCAGCGGACCTCGGCGCCCAGCTCCACCAGGGTCTCGATCAGGACCGCGGTCTGGATGGTCATGTGCAGCGAGCCGGTGATGCGCTGGCCGGAGAGGGGCCGCGCCCTGGCGTGCTCGCGCCGGATGGCCATGAGGCCGGGCATCTCCTTCTCGGCGAGCTCGATCTCCTTGCGCCCCCAGGCGGCCAGGGAGAGGTCCTTCACCCTGTGCTCGGGGCCGGCCCTGGCCGGCGCGGGACGGGGGCGAGGTGTGCGGCGGATCTTCTTGGCGGCGCTCGTCGGCATGCTTCCTCCCGTGGAACGGAAACCGTGGTCGGGGCCGCCGGGCGGCCCCTCGCGGGTCAGGCGGCCCCCCCGGCGCACACCAAGAGCCCCGGCCCGCGGGCCCCGGGCTCGGGCGGCAGGGCGCGGGCCATCACCTCCTCGAACCCGGCCGCGCGCAGCCTCTCGGCCAGCGCCTCCGGCTCGAACCCGGGGTGCACCTGGCCCATCCTCTGGCGGAGCTCGAGGTCGGCGTGGGCGGCGGCGTCCACCACCACCAGCCGGCCGCCCGGCTTCAAGACCCGGCGGGCCTCCCTGAGCGCCGCCCCGGGATCCTCGAGGTAGGCGAGCACCAGCACGAGCAGCGCCGCGTCGCAGCGGCGCGAGGGCAAGGGCAGCGCGGCCAGCTCCGCCTCGTGGAGCTCTACGTTCGGGAGGCCGGCGGTCCGGCGCCGTGCCGCCTGGAGCATGGCCGCGGAGCGGTCGACGCCCAGGACCCGCGCCACCCGGGGCGCGAGCTGAGCGGTGAGGGCGCCGGTCCCGCAGCCCAGGTCGGCCACCGTCCAGGCCGGTGGGACGAGGGCGAGCAGCGCCTCGGTCCCGAAGGTCCGGCCGTAGACCTTGGCGCGCAGTTCGTCCCAGGCGCCGGCCGCGCCGGCGAAGAACCGCCGGGCCCCATCGCGGCGCTGGAGCACCGCCTCGAGGCGCCGCGCGTCCTGGGCCACGGCCGGCCAGCTCTCGATCTCGGCCCTGGCCAGGGCCCACAGCCGCCGGGCTGCCGGGGGAGGCTCCTCCGCCCAGGCATGCAGGCTCTGGGTGCCCCGTCGCCGCGAGACCACGAAGCCCGCCGCGGAGAGGGCCTTCAGGTGCCGGCTCACCGAGGACTGCGGGAGCGCCACCACCTCGCACAGCTCCTGCACCGAGAGCTCCCGCCGCTCCAGGGTGCGCAGGAGGCGCAGCCGGGTGGGCTCGGCGAGGAGCTCCAGCCACTCGAGGAGCGCGTCGGGGCGGCGGGCGGCGGCACTATCCATCACTTCATCCGGATGAAAGGATACATTGGTTGGCCAGCGGGATCAAGCCCGGCGCAGCTCGCCCCCGTCCCCGGAGACGCGACGAGCCCGAGACCGGCTTTCCCCGGGCTCGGGCTCGGAAGCTCCCCTGCGGCGACGAGGGATCTACCCCGCCACCGCCTTCACCTTCACCCCGGCGGCGTCGCGGAGCGCCTCCTTCTTGTCCGTGGCCTCCCAGGTGAAGGCCTTCTCGGTCCGCCCGAAGTGGCCGTAGGCGGCGGTGCGCCGGTAGATGGGGCGGAGCAGGTCCAGCCCCTCGATGATGGCGCGGGGGGTGAGGTCGAAGGTCTCGCGGATGGCGCGGACGATGCGCGGGTCGGGGACCGTGCCGGTGCCGAAGGTCTCCACCATCACCGAGACCGGCTGGGCCACGCCGATGGCGTAGGCCACCTGCACCTCGCAGCGCCGGGCCAGCCCGGCGGCGACCACGTTCTTGGCGATGTGGCGGCCCATGTAGGCGGCCGAGCGGTCCACCTTGGACGGGTCCTTGCCGGAGAAGGCGCCGCCGCCGTGGCGCCCCATGCCGCCGTAGGTGTCGACGATGATCTTCCGGCCGGTGACGCCGGTGTCGCCCATGGGGCCGCCGATCACGAACCGGCCGGTGGGGTTGATGAAGATCTTGGTGCGCCGGTCGACCAGCCGCCGGGGCAGCGCCCGGGCGATGACCTCCTCGCGGATGGCGGCGTGGAGCTTGCGGTTGCTGACGTCCTCGGCGTGCTGGCTCGAGACCACCACCGCGTCGATGCGGGCCACCTTGCCGCCCCGGTACTCCACCGTCACCTGGCTCTTGCCGTCGGGGCGCAGGAAGGAGAGGCCGGCGCGGCGGGCCCGGGCCAGCTGCCGGGTCACGGCGTGGGCGTACTGGATGGGTGCGGGCATGAGCTCGGGGGTCTCGTCGCAGGCGTAGCCGAACATCATCCCCTGGTCGCCGGCGCCGCCCACGTCCACCCCCTGGCCGATGTCCGGAGACTGCTGGTCCACCGCCACCAGCACCGCGCAGGTGTTGCCGTCGAAGCCCATCTCACCCGCGGTGTAGCCGATGTCCTTCACCACCGACCGGGCCAGCTTGGGGTAGTCGATGCGCGCCTTGGTGGTGATCTCCCCGGCGATCATCACGTAGCCGGTCTTGAGCAGGGTCTCGCAGGCCACCCGGCCCTTCCCATCCTGTGCCAGGACGGCGTCCAGGACCGCGTCCGAGATCTGATCCGCCATCTTGTCCGGATGGCCCTCGGTGACGGACTCGGAGGTGAACAGGTAGTCGTGCATCGGCATCGGCGCTCTCCTGGTGGGTAGCGGAAATTACGCGGGCGGCGACGACGGTGTCAACATCGCGGAGATCCGGCCGCTGTCACGGCCGCGAGGTACGACCGGTTGTCGCGCGCCTCCCGAGCTCTCACCGTCAGGCGCTCATCCCGGAGGGCACGGACGCGCCCCCGAGGAGGCCGGGGAAGCGCCGCTGGACCTCCTCGCGCACCGCCCGCTCGATCTCGTCCGCGTGGGTCAGGCCGAGCAGGCGGTCCACCAGGGCGCGCGCCTCGGCCAGGCTCACGCCGCGGATCACCTGCTTCACCACCGGGATGGCGGGTCCGTTCATCGACAGCTCGGTCACCCCCAGGCCCACCAGGACCAGGGTGTGGAGCGGGTCGCCGGCCATCTCACCGCACACCGAGACGGTGATGCCGGAGGCGGCCGCGGCGTCGCAGATCCCCTTCAGCATCCGCAGCACCCCGAGGTGGAGCGGCTTGTAGAGGTAGGCCACATCCTTGTTCTGGCGGTCGATGCCGATGGAGTACTGGATGAGATCGTTGGTCCCGATGGAGAAGAAGTCGCACTCCTGGGCCAGCCGGTCGGCGACCAGGGCTGCGCTCGGCACCTCCACCATGATCCCCACCGGCACCTTGCGGGTGGGGACGGTCTCGCGCAGCAGCTCGGCCTGTACCTCGTCGAGCAGGCGGCGGGCCGCCCGCAGCTCGGCCATGCCCGAGATCATGGGGAACATGATCTTGAGGTTGCCGTGCACCGACGCCCTGAGCAGGGCCCTGAGCTGCGTGCGGAACATCTCCGGGTGGCGCAGGCAGTAGCGGATGGCCCGCAGTCCCAGGGCCGGGTTCTCGGCGTGGAGCCGCATGCCCGAGGGGAGCTTGTCGCCGCCCAGATCGAAGGTCCGGATGGTCACCGGCCGGCGGCCCACCGCCTCCAGGATGCGCCGGTAGTTCTGGTAGTGCTCCTCCTCGCCGGGGAGGTCGGCGCGCCCCAGGAACATGTACTCGGTGCGGTAGAGGCCCACCGCCTCGCCGCCGTGGGCGAGGAGGCTCGGGACCTCCTCGGCGAACTCGATGTTCCCGCCCAGCAAGACGTGCACCTGGTCGCGGGTGGTGGCGGGCAGGTCGCGGGTCCGGAGCAGCTCCTGCTCGGCGCGCCGGAGGTTCTCGCGGGCGGCCTCGTACTCGGCCCGCTCCTCCGGCGAGGGGTTGATGAGCACCACCCCTCGCGTGCCGTCCACCACCACCCAGTCGCCGCGCCCGGCGGTGGTGGTGACCCGGCCCACCCCCACCACGGCGGGGATCTCCAGGGCCCGGGCCACGATGGCGGTGTGCGAGGTCCGGGCACCGGCGTCGGTGACGAAGGCCCCCACCTTGTTGCCGTGCAGCAGCACGGCGGTGTCGGCCGGCGAGAGGTCGTAGGCCACGATGATGGCCCCCTCGGGCGGCACCCCCTCCACGTCCGCCGCCTGGCCGAGCAGGTTCTTGATGAGCCGCTCGCCCACGAAGTCCACGTCGGCGCGCCGCTCCTTGAAGTACTCGTCGGCGTCCTGGTGGAAGGCCCCCTTGATCTTCCGGGCGGCCCGCTTCACCGCCCATTCCGAGTTGACCCGCTCCTCGCGCACCAGCCGCTGCACCTCGCCCACCAGCATCTCGTCGTGGAGCATCATCCGGTGCATGTCGATGATGGCCGTGTGCTCGGCCGCGCCCGGGCCCCCGGTCCGGTCCACCTTCTTGCGCACCTCGTCGAGCTGCGCGTCCGAGGCCTCCAGGGCCGCCCGGAAGCGCTGGAGCTCCGCCTCGACCTCCTCCGGGGAGAGCCGCCGCTTGGGCGTCTGCACCTTCCGCCGCTCCATGGTCCAGCACTGCCCGATGGCGATCCCGGGCGAGGCGGCCAGGCCGACCAGGGTGGTGGAGGCGGATGGAGTCATTTCTCCCCGAAGCCGTTCTGGATGATCTGGGCCAGCGCGGCCATGGCCGGCTCGGCGTCCTCTCCCTCGATCGACACGGTGATCTGCGAGCCCTTGGCCGCGGCCAGGGTCAGGACCCCCATGATGCTCTTCCCGTTGACCTCCATGCCGTCCTTTTCGATCTGCACGTCCGAGCGAAACTTGTTGGCCGCCTGCACCAGCTGGGCGGCGGCGCGGGCGTGCAGCCCCAGGGTGTTGATGATGGCGAGGGTGCGGACCTGACGGGACATCGCCTAGTGGCTCCCTTGGAGGTGGGCGAGGAGGGCCGCCGCGCTGGTGCCGGCCGCGGCGGCGACGTAGACGGTGGGGAAGAGGCGGGTGCCGTGGGTCAGGGCGGAGTAGCCCAGGGTGGCCACCAGGGCCATGAGGAGCGCCACCGCCCCGCCCCCGGCGGAGAGGCCGCGGAACACCACCACCCCGGCCGCCACCCCGGCGAAGGCGGCGCCGCCGGTGCGCAGGCGGTCGGCCACCAAGGGGAGCGAGAGACGGGCGATGGCCGGCACCAAGGCGTCGCCGCGGAGGTAGCCGGCCCGGAAGAGGCCGATGCGCAGGGTCAGGTGGACGAGGTTGTAGACCGCCACCACGGCCACCACCGCCCAGAGGCCGAGGAGGAGCGCCCCGACCGCGCCCATGGCCCCGAAGAAGGGGCGCAGCGCCGTCCAGAAGAACCCGTCGCCGATGGCGGCCAGCGGCCCCTGCAGCGTCAGCTTGTAGTGAACGGGTGCCTCGGACGGCTCCCGGCCGGCCGCCACCCGCTCCTCGTGGTGGATGACCCCGCCGAGGATGGCCGCGGCCATGTAGGGGTGGCAGTTGAAGAACCCCAGGTGCCGGCGGAGCGCCTCCTCGCGCCGCGCCGGGTCCTGGTAGAGCGCCCGGAGCGCCGGCTCGATGGCGTAGGCGAATCCCAGGTTCTGCATGCCCCGGCGGTTCCAGGTGGCCTGGATGAAGAGGCTCCGCAGGAAGGCGTGCGCCAGCGTGCGCAGGGGGATCGGGGGCGGGGCGGCCGGCGCCGCAGTGGCGGTCACAGCGCCCTCCCGAAGAGCACCGCCGTCAGGCCCAGCACGGCGGTGCCGGCGGCGGCGCCGAAGAAGGCCAGCGGGGCGGCGCGGGCCCGGAGCGCCTTGGCTGCGGCGGCGCTGCCGGCGGCGACCAGCGCCAAGAACCCCACCCCCAGCGGGTCGGAAAGCCCGGGCGCGGCGCGGAGCACGGCCGGCACCACCGCGGCGGCTGCGGCCACCGCCAGCGGGGCCAGGATCGCGGCGATGGCGAACGACACCAGCAGGCCGTAGAGGTTGCACCGGGCCGCGGCGCCGGGGTGATGGCCGTCGAGCTCGGCCTCGGCCCGCAGGGCGATCCGCTCGTTCCAGCCCTCGGCCCCGCGCTCGCCCAGCCGCCCCAGGTACGCCGCCGGCATGGCCACCAGCGCCGCCAGCGCGGCGATCTGCGGGGTGACCGGACCCCCCATGCCATGGGCGGCCAGGACCGCCCCCCCCACCACCGCCACCGTGCCCACCGCCTCGTGAACGGGGACGGCCGCGCCCAGGTTCACCGCGCCCAGCCACAGCAACTCCAGCGGCGGCGCCAGCAGGAGCCCCGCGGCCACGTCGCCCAGCGCCCAGCCGGTCAGCGGCCCCAGGACGATGGGGCGCGACAGCATCGCCTGCAAGAACCCCTTGCGCTCGACGGCGGCCAGGCCTGCCACCAGGCCCACGATGAGATAGGCGAGGAACCCCAAGCCAGGCCAGTGTAACCTAACGAGCGAGCCCGTACCGGCGTTCGATCTCGGTCATCCCGGTGGGGGGTTCGGAGGGGATGGCGCGGACCTCGACGGCGTAGCCCTCGGCCTCCATGGACTTGAGCACCGCGAGCTCCTCGGCGGAGAGGAAGACCGAGGGCGAGACGGAGCGGCGCCCCGGGGCGAAGTGCACATTCCCCACGTTCACGCTGGGAGCGATGCGGGCGGTGAGCCCGGCCGCCCGCGCCCGCGCGAGGTCGGCCACCTCCCGCACCAGCACCAGGATCCGGGTCCGGTCTCCCGCCAGGGCGGCGAAATTCGCGGCGCGGAGCGGGACGATCTCCACCGGGAGCCCGGGGGGCGCGCACAGGGAGAGGGCGGCGTGGGCCAGCGGGCTCCCGGCCGCCTCGTCGTCGGCGACCACCACCTTCTCCGCCCGCAGGCGCGGGATCCAGGCCTCCAGGATCTGGCCGTGGAGGAGCCGGTTGTCGACGCGCAACAGGACGATCACGGCCGAACGACGCCCCCGTGGCCCCGGAGATTCACCGCCGGCTAGCTCCGGCTGCTCCTGGCCCGGGTCCGCAGGAGCTCCGAGGCGAGGGTGATGTTCTTCTGCCCGTACCCGCTGACCAGCTCGGCCAGCGCCCGCACGGCCAGGCCGTCGGCCCGGCCCGTGGCCAGCTTCAGCATCATGGGGAGGTTCACGCCGGTCACCACCTCGATGCGCTCGTCCAGGAAGGTGAGGGCCAGGTTGGCTGGCGTGCCGCCGAACATGTCGGTGAGGATCAGGACCCCTTCCTCCCCGCCCACCCGGCGGATGGCCTCGCCCAGCCGGCTGCGCGCGTCCGCCATCGAGGACTCGGCGCCGACCGAGACCCCCTCGCAGCGCTCCAGCGGACCGACGATCCCGGCGGCGGTGCGGATCAGCTCCTCCGCCAGATTCCCGTGGGTGGCGACGACCAGCCCGACCATGCCCGCCCCTTCGCTCCCCAGAAGTCCTGGACCGTCCACCCGCGGCGACCTCGGCCGCGGCCGGAGAACCACTGGCCGGCGGGGGGTACCATAGTCCCGCGCCCAGCCGCAAGCCACACCTCAGCCGGTCACTCCTTGTCCAGATCCCGGTGCCAGAGCCTCACCGGCTGGCCGCCCGAGGAGAGCCGCTCCGCCAGCGCGGCCGCCAGCGCCACCGAGCGGTGCTTTCCCCCGGTGCAGCCCACCGCCACGGTGAGGTAGCTCTTCCCCTCGGCGCGGTAGCGGGGGAGGAGGAAGCCGAGCATGTCGAGCAGCCGCGCCAGGAAGGTCTTGGCGTCCGGCTGGGAGAGGACGAACTCCGCCACCCGGGGGTCGGTGCCGGCGAAGGGCCTGAGCTCGGGGATGAAGTAGGGGTTGGGCAGGAAGCGCACGTCCAGGACCATGTCGGCGTGCACCGGGACCCCGAAGCGGAAGCCGAAGGAGAGGACGGTGACGCCCAGCTTGGTGTTCTCGGCGCCCACGAAGCGGCGGGTGACCAGCCGCTTCAGCTCGTGGACGTTCAGGGTGGTGGTGTCCACCACCTCGTCGGCCATGGCCTTGAGCTCCGCCAGCGCCCGGCGCTCGGCGGCGATCCCGTCCTCCACCGTCCCCTCCCCGGCCAGCGGGTGGCGGCGACGGGTCTCCGAGTAGCGGCGGACCAGGGCCTCGTCCGAGCTCTCCAGGAACAGCACCTCGACCTCGGCCCCCTGCCGCCTCAGCTCGCGGATCACCCGGGGGGCCTCGGAGAGGAATCGGCCCTCCCGGGCGTCCACCCCCAGCGCGATGCGCGAGACCTCGCCGGCGGTGTGGCCGGAGAGCTCCAGGAGCTTCTCGGCGATGATGATGGGCAGGTTGTCGACGCAGTAGAACCCCGCGTCCTCGAGCGCCCGCAGGGCGGTGGACTTGCCCGAGCCGGAGACCCCGGTCAGCACCACCACCTGCACACCGTGGTGCGGCTCGCTCATTCGACGTCCAGCTCCCCCATCCGGCCGCCCGGCGCCACCGCGATGGCGCGGTTGAGCCGGTCCTGGAACTCGCGGGCGGAGTGGTGGCCCTGGAGCTTGAGCAGGTGGTTGCGGGCGGCCACCTCGACGATGGTGG
>DATKMW010000130.1:0-9963 GCA_035541675.1 Anaeromyxobacter sp.
CGGCGGTGATGGAGGTCTCCTCCCACGCCCTGGCCCAGGAGCGGGTGGCCGGCATGCGCTTCTGCGCCGCCGGCTTCACCAACCTCACCCGCGACCACCTCGACTACCACGGCGACATGGAGAGCTACTTCGCCGCCAAGCGCCGGCTCTTCAGCGAGCACCTGGCCGAGGGCGGGGTGGCGGTGGTGAACGTCCGCGATCCCTTCGGAGCCCGGCTGGCCACCCAGCTCGGGCCGGGGCGGATCCTGTGGCGCTGCGGCGTCCGGGCCGGGGACGAGATCCGGCCGCTCCGGCTCTCGAGCGGGATGGCCGGCATCGAGACCGACCTCGCCACCCCCCGGGGCCTGCTGGCGGTGCGCTCGCCGCTGGTCGGGGCCCACAACCTCGAGAACCTGCTCTGCGCCGCGGGGCTGGCCCTGGCGCTGGGCATCGCCCCCGAGGCGGTGGCCCGCGGCCTCTCGCGCTCGGCCGGCGCGCCCGGGCGGCTGGAGCGGGTGGAGGGGCCCGGCCGGCCCGGGGTCCTGGCCTTCGTCGACTACGCCCACACCGACGACGCGCTGACCCGCGCCCTGGCGGCCCTGCGCGGCCTCTCCCCGGCCCGGGTGGTGTGCCTGTTCGGCTGCGGCGGAGACCGCGACCGGGGCAAGCGCCCGCTCATGGGACGGGCCGCGGCCGCCGGCGCCGAGCTCGTGGTGGTGACGAGCGACAACCCGCGGACCGAGCAGCCCGAGGCGATCATCGCCGACATCCTCCCCGGCCTTCGCCAGGCGCCGCGGCTCACCCCGGAGGCCGCCCGCCGCGGGGAGCCGGGCTACCTGGTGGAGCCCGACCGCCGGGCCGCCATCGCCCTGGCCATCGAGTGCGCGCGCCCCGGCGACGTGGTGCTGCTCGCCGGCAAGGGGCACGAGGACTACCAGATCGTGGGCACCGAGAGGCGCCACTTCTCCGACCGGGAGGAGGCCCGCCGGGCCTTGGGCGCCCCATGACCGCGACCTTCACACCCGACGAGCTCGCCGCCGCCACCGGCGGGCGCTGGACGGGCGCAGCGCCGGCCCAGCTCTCCGGGGTGTCCACCGACACCCGGTCGCTGCCCGCCGGCGCCCTCTTCGTGGCCCTGCGCGGCGAGCGGTTCGACGCCCACGACTTCCTTTCCGAGGCCGCCGCCCGCGGCGCGGCCGCGGCGGTGGTGAGCGAGGCGCGCCGGGGCGATCCCTCCCCCCTGCCCCGGCTGGTGGTGAAGGACACCCTCTCGGCGCTGGGTGCCGTGGCCCGCCTGCACCGGCAGCGCTTCAGCCCGCCGGTGGTGGGCGTCACCGGCTCCAACGGCAAGACCACCACCCGCGAGATGCTGGCGGCCATCCTGGCCCGGCGCGGACCGGTGCTCAGGAGCGAGGGGAACCTGAACAACGAGGTGGGCGTCCCGCTGACCCTCCTCGGCCTCTCCGCGGAGCACCGGCACGCGGTGATCGAGATGGGGATGAACCACCCCGGGGAGATCGCCCGCCTGGCCGCCATCGCCCTGCCCCAGGTGGGCGTGGTCACGCTGGCGGCCCCCGCCCACCTGGCCGGGCTGGGCTCGGTCGAGGCGGTGGCCGACGCCAAGGCGGAGCTCTACCAGGGCCTCCCGCCCGGCGGCGTGGCCGTGGCCAACGCCGACGACCCGCGCATGCTCGAGCGCGCCGAGGCCTCCGGGCGCCGGCTCATCACCTTCAGCGCCGGCCCGGAGCGGCGCGGGGACGTGGCGGTGCTGGAGGTCTCCCAGGGCCAGGAGGGGCTCCGGTTCCTCCTCTCCATCGGCAACCGCGCCCTCCCGGTGCACGTCCCGGCGCTGGTGGGGGCGCACAACGCGGCCAACGCTGCCGCCGCCGCCGCCGCCGCGGTGGCGCTGGGCGTCCCCGACCGCGAGGTGGCGGAGGGCCTCTCCCAGGTCCGGCCGGTCGGCCGGCGGCTCCGCCTCGAGACCCTCCCCTCGGGCCTGGCCCTGCTCGACGACTGCTACAACGCCAACCCCGCCTCGATGCGCGCGGCGCTCGACACGCTCCGGGCGCTGGCCGGCGGGCGCCGCCCGGCCGCGGTGCTCGGGGACATGCTGGAGCTGGGCGATGCCGAGCGGCCGGCCCACCGCGCCCTGGGCGAGGAGGCGGCCCGCTCCGGGGTCCAGGTCCTGGCCACCTTCGGCCCGCGCTCCCGGGATGCCGCCCTTGCGGCCCGGGCGAGCGGCCTCCCCGCCTTCCACACCGAGGACCCGGACGAGCTCGCCGCCTGGGCGCGCGCCGAGCTGCGCCCGGGCGACCTCCTGCTGGTGAAGGGCAGCCGCGGGATGCGGCTGGAGCGGCTGGTCGAGGCCCTGCGGCGATAGCTCATGCTCTACTACCTCCTCTACCCCCTCTCCGGCCGCGTCGGCGTCTTCAACGTCCTCCGCTACCCCTCCTTCCGGATCGTGGCCGCCGGCCTGACCGCCATGATCATCGGGCTGCTGCTCGGCCCCATCTTCATCGAGCGGATGCGGGTCCTGCAGTACGGCCACTCCAACATCCGGGAGGACACCCCCGAGACCCACAAGAAGAAGGCCGGGACCCCCTCCATGGGCGGCGCCCTCATCCTCCTGGCCCTGACGGTGGCCACCCTCCTCTTCGGCGACCTGCGCAACCGCTACGTCTGGGCGGCGCTGCTGGTCACCGTCGGCTTCGGGGCCATCGGCTTCGCCGACGACTGGCTCAAGATCTCCCGGCGCAACTCCAAGGGGCTGGCCGGGAGGAGGAAGCTCCTCTTCCAGACGGTGGTGGTGCTCCTCGTCTACTACGGCGCCCTCACCGACTGGCAGGTGCGGGTCGACGCCCACTTCCCCTGGCTGCTGGTGGGGAGCCTCATCGACCTGCACGTCACCCTGCCCTTCGTCCCCACCCGCTTCTTCCAGCCGGACCTGGGCTGGGTCTACCTGCCCTTCATGGTGCTGGTGGTGGTCTTCACCTCCAACGCCGTGAACCTCACCGACGGCCTGGACGGCCTGGCCATCGGCCCCACCATCGTCTCGGCCCTCACCTTCCTGGCCCTCTCCTACATCGCCGGCGCCACCATCGCCGGCTTCAGCCTGGCCGAGTACCTGCGCATCGCCTACATCCCCGGGGCCGAGGAACTGGGCGTCCTCTGCTCGGCCATGTTCGGCGCCAGCGTGGCCTTCCTCTGGTACAACACCTACCCGGCCTCGGTGTTCATGGGCGACGTCGGCTCCCTGGCCCTGGGCGGCGCGCTGGGCATGATGGCCGTGCTCACCAAGAACGAGGCCGCCAGTGCCATCCTCCACGGAGTGTTCCTGGCCGAGGCGGTGAGCGTCATCCTCCAGGTCTGGTCCTTCAAGACCCGGGGCAAGCGCATCTTCATGATGGCCCCCATCCACCACCACTACGAGCTGAAGGGCTGGGCCGAGCCCAAGATCATCGTCCGCTTCTGGATCCTCTCCATGATGCTGGCCCTGGTCGCGCTCCTCTCCATCAAGCTGAGGTAGATCCCCTTGCTCGCCGCCCCCCCGCCCCTCGCTGGCAGGAAGATCACCGTGGTCGGACTGGCCCGCAGCGGCCTCTCCGCCGCCCGCCTCTGCCTGCGCGAGGGGGCATCGGTCACCGTCACCGACCGGCGCACCGAGGCCGAGCTCGCCGCCGCGCTGGGCGAGGCGCTCTCGCCGCTGCGCGCCGCCCAGGTCCGCCGGACCCTGGGAGGCCACGACGCCGCCGACTTCGAGGGGGCCGACCTGGTGGTGGTCTCGCCCGGGGTGCCCGCCTCCCTCCCCGAGCTCGCGGCCGCGCGCCGCCGCGGCGTCCCGGTGTGGGCCGAGGTCGAGCTCGGCTTCCGCTTCCTCCCGCCCGGCCTGCCGCTGGTGGGCATCACCGGGACCAACGGCAAGTCCACCACCACCGCCCTCACCGGCGCTCTGCTGGCCGCCCACCGGCCGACCTTCACCGGCGGCAACCTGGGCGTCCCCCTCTGCGAGCACGTCCTCTCCGGCGCCCGGGTGGAGGCGGTGGTGCTCGAGCTCTCCTCCTTCCAGCTGGAGGGGGTGGAGCGCCTGCGCACCAGGGTCGGTGCCGTGCTCAACGTCACCCCCGACCACCTCGACCGCCACGGCGGGCTGCAGGGCTACGCCGCCGCCAAGGGCCGGCTCTTCGCCACCCAGCAGCCCGAGGACTTCGCCGTGGCCAACGCCCGCGACGCCGAGGCCCAGGCGCTGGCCGGCTGCTCCCGCGGGACCCGCCTCACCTTCGGCTTCGGCCCGCCCGCCCCGGGCGCTCGCTGCCCTGACGGCGAGCCCGGGCCGGCCGGCGCACCCATCTCCCTGGAGCTGGCCCCCGGCCGGCGCGAGAGCTACCTGCTCCGGAACCTGGCGCTGCGCGGCCGCCACAACCGCGAGAACGCCATGGCCGCCCTGCTCTGCGCCCGGCTCCTGGGCCTGCCACCGCCGGCGGCGCAGGCCGGGCTGGACGCCTTCCCCGGCCTCCCCCACCGCCTGGAGCGGGTGGCGGTGGGGCGCGGCGTGGAGTGGGTGAACGACTCCAAGGCCACCAACGTGGACTCCACCGCGGTGGGGCTGGCCGCCTTCCCCGCGGGGGCGCCGCGGATCCTGCTGATCATGGGCGGCCGCGGCAAGGGCGCGCCCTACCAGCCCTTGCGGCCGCTCTTCGCCGGGCGGGTGAAGGCCCTGCTCACCATCGGCGAGGACGCCACCGCGGTGGAGCGCGAGCTGGGCACCCTGGCCCCCACCGAGTCCTGCGGCGACCTGGCCGCCGCCGCCCGGCGGGCCGCGGACCTCTCGGGGCCGGGCGACGTGGTGCTGCTCTCCCCGGCCTGCGCGAGCTACGATCAGTTCCGGAACTACGAGGAGCGCGGCGAGGCGTTCCGGCGCCTGGCCGCGGAGCTCTCCAGATGAGCGCCACGCCGGCCCCGCGCGTCCAGCCGCCAGAGCCGCGCCCGCCCGGCGCCCGGGTCGACCCGCTCCTTCTCGGCGCCATCCTGCTGCTGGTGGCGGTGGGGATGGTGTTCGTGTACTCGGCCAGCGCGGTGCGGGCCGGCCGGGCCGGCGACGAGTTCCACTTCCTGGAGCGGCAGCTGGTGGCCGCGGCCCTGGGGCTCCTCCTCATGGTCCTGGCCGTGCGGGCCGGCGCCGGGCGGGTGGCCCGCCTCGCCTACCCGCTCATGGGCGTCTCCCTCCTCCTCCTCCTCCTCGTGCCGCTGCTGGGCAGGAGCGCCGGCGGGGCGCAGCGCTGGATCCCGCTCGGCCCGGTGAACCTCCAGCCGGCCGAGGTGGCCAAGGTGGCGCTGGTCCTCTACCTGGCCCGGTCGCTGGCCAAGAAGCAGTCCAAGGTGCGGATGTTCTCGATCGGCCTGGTCCCCCACGTGCTGGTCACCGGCCTGCTGGCCGGGCTGTGCCTGTGGCAGAAGGACCTGGGGACCGGCTTCTTGCTCTTCCTGGTGCTCCTCGCCATGCTGTTCGCGGCCGGGGCGCGGGTGGTCTACCTCCTGGGCGCGCTGTGCCTGGCGGCGCCCGTCGGCTACCACTTCGTGCGCCACACCGAGTACCGCTGGCAGCGCATCGTCGCCTTCCTCGAGCCGGCCCGGTTCAAGGACACCATCGGGTTCCAGCTGTGGGAGTCGCTCCTCGTCACCTCCAAGGGCGGCTGGCTGGGCCAGGGGCTGGGCCAGGGGCGCGGCCGGCTCTACTACCTGCCCGCCGCCCACACCGACTTCATCGCCGCGGTGGTGGCCGAGGAGGCCGGCCTGCTGGGCCTGGCCCTGCTCCTCTCCCTCTTCGCGGTGGTGATCTGGCGGGGCCTGCGGGCCGCCCGCCGGGCCTCCGAGGCCTTCGGCTGCTACGCCGCCCTGGGCATGACCACCCTCATCGGCGGGCAGGCGCTGGTGAACCTGGCGGTGGTGCTGGGCATGCTGCCCACCAAGGGGCTGACCCTCCCCTTCGTCTCCTACGGCGGCAGCTCGCTGCTGACCCTGCTCGGCGGCGCCGGCGTGCTCCTGGCGGTCTCCGCCGAGCGCGGCGGCTTCCTCACCCGCGCGCCCGGCGCGGTGCGGGTGGGCGCGCCCATCGGCTCGACCCCGCGCCTCTCCGGCCCGCGCGCCGAGGAGGCGCCATGAGGATCCTGGTGGCCGGCGGGGGCACCGGCGGGCACGTCTTCCCGGGCATCGCCCTGGCCGAGGAGGTGGTCACCCGCCACCCCGACCACGACGTGGTCTTCGTGGGCACCGCCCGGGGGCTCGAGGCCAAGGTGGTGCCGCAGGCCGGGTTCCCCATCGAGCTCATCCAGGTCAAGGGACTGAAGGGGAAGGGGCCGTGGGGCCTCCTCTCGGGCCTCTTCCTCCTCCCCCGGGCCCTGTTCCAGTCGTGGCGGATCCTCCGCCGCTGGCGGCCGGACATGGTGGTGGGGGTGGGCGGCTATGCCAGCGGACCGGTGGTGCTGGTGGCCTGGGCCATGCGCATCCCCACCGCCGTCCAGGAGCAGAACGCCATCGCCGGCCTCACCAACCGGCTCCTGGGCCGGCTGGTGACGGCTGCCTTCATCGCCTTCCCCGAGGCCGCCCGCCACTTCTCGCCGCGGAAGGTCTACCTGCTCGGCAACCCCATCCGCCGGACGCTCATGGAGAACTTCATGCGGCCGCAGGTGGAGCACGCGCTCCCCCGGGTGCTGGTGTTCGGCGGCTCGCAGGGCGCCCACGCCCTGAACATGCGGGTGATCGAGTCGCTCCCCCACCTGGCCGACCTGCGCGAGGGGTTCCGCATCACCCACCAGACCGGCGCCCGCGACCGGGAGTACGTGGAGCGGGGCTACCGGGCGGTGGGCTTCGAGCCGGACGTGCGCGAGTTCATCACCGACATGAGCGCCGCCTACGCCGAGAGCGACCTGGTGGTGTGCCGGGCCGGCGCCACCACCCTGGCCGAGCTGACCGTGTGCCGCAAGCCCGCCATCCTGGTCCCCTTCCCGGCCGCGGCCGACAACCACCAGCTGGTCAACGCCCGGAGCCTGGTGGACGCGGGAGCGGCGGTGATGATCGAGGAGCGGGGGCTCACCGGAGAGCTGCTGGCCGAGGAGATCCGCCGGCTGCTCCTCCACGGCGAGGTCCGCGAGGCCATGGCCCGGGCCGCGGGCCGCCTGGGCAACCCCCAGGCGGCCAAGGAGATCGCCGACGTGTGCGTGGAGCTGGTCCGCCGACGCTGGGGGACGCACCGGGGCCGGGCTGCCCTCGAGGAGCGCAAGCCGGTCCGGCCGCCGGACCCCGCCGCCTGACCGCGGCCGCCTGGAGAAGCCCGTGACCCTGTTCCGCTCGCGAACGACCCGGATCCACTTCGTCGGCATCGGCGGGATCGGCATGAGCGGCATCGCCGAGGTGCTGCTCAACCTGGGCTACCAGGTGTCCGGCTCCGACCAGAGGCCCTCGGAGACCACCCGGCGCCTGGAGGCGCTGGGCGGCCGGATCGCCGCCGGCCACGCCGCCGGGAACGTGCAGGACGCCGACGTGGTGGTGGTCTCCTCCGCGGTCCGGCGCGACAACCCCGAGGTGGTGGAGGCCCGCGCACGCCAGATCCCGGTCATCCCCCGGGCGGCCATGCTGGCCGAGCTCATGCGTCTCAAGACCGGCGTGGCCATCGCCGGCTCCCACGGGAAGACCACCACCACCTCGCTGGCCGCCCACCTCCTGGCCCACGCCGGGCTCGACCCCACCGCGGTGGTGGGGGGCAAGGTGAACGGCTTCGGCTCCAACGCCAAGCTGGGGAAGGGCGAGTACATGGTGGTGGAGGCCGACGAGTCCGATGGCTCGTTCCTCCGGCTCTCCCCGGCCATCGCCATCGTCACCAACATCGACCCGGAGCACCTCGACCACTGGGGGACGGTGGCGGCGCTGCGCCAGGGCTTCGTCGAGTTCGTCAACCGGGTGCCCTTCTACGGGCGGGCCATCCTCTGCATCGACCACCCCACGGTGCAGTCGCTCCTGCCCGACGTGGAGGCGCCGGTGGTCACCTACGGCGAGGGGCACACCGCCGACTACCGCGCCGAGGACGTGGAGGTGAGCGGCCACGCCGTGCGCTTCGCCGCCTCCCGGCGGGGCCAGCCGCTGGGCCGCTTCGAGATCTCCATGGTGGGGCGCCACAACGCCCTGAACGCCCTGGCGGTGGTGGCCCTGGGCGACGAGATGGGGCTCACGCCGGAGGTGACCCGCGCCGCCCTGGCCTCGTTCCAGGGGGTGCAGCGCCGCTTCACGGTCCGCGGGGAGAGGGGCGGCGTCACGGTGGTGGACGACTACGGCCACCACCCCGCCGAGGTGCGGGCCACCCTGCGCGGCGCCCGCGAGGCCTTCCGGCGCCGGGTGGTGTGCCTCTTCCAGCCGCACCGCTACACCCGCACCCGCGACCTGCTCCAGGACTTCTCCACCGCCTTCAACGACGCCGACGTGCTGCTCCTCACCGACGTCTACGCCGCCGGCGAGGACCCCATCCCCGGGGTCTCCTCGGCCCACCTGGCCGAGGTGCTGCGCTCCTGCGGGCACAAGGACGTGACCCTGGTCCCCCGCGCCGAGATGGCCCGGGCGGCGCGGGAGCGGGTCCGGCCCGGCGACCTGGTGCTCACCCTGGGGGCCGGCGACGTCACCCAGGTCGGGCCGGAGCTGCTCGAGCTCCTGGAGAGGTGAGTGGCCTTCGCCTGGCAGGACGAGATCGCCCGCCGCGTCCGCGGCGAGGCCGTGCGCGACGCGCCGCTCGCCCCGCGCACCTCCATCCGCGTGGGCGGGCCGGCCGACCTCCTGCTGCGCCCGGCCGATCCCGACGCCCTCTGCGAGCTCTTGCGGGCGGTGCGGGAGATGGGGGTCCCGCTCTCGGTGCTGGGCGGGGGGGCGAACACCCTGGTCGCCGACGCCGGGGTGCGGGGGGTGGTGGCGAGGCTCCCCCCCGACTTCCCCGGCGAGGCGGTGGAGGGCGAGCGGGTCCTCCTCTCGGGCGGCGCGCCCACCTCCCGCCTCGCGGCGCGGGCCCACGCCCACGGGCTGGTGGGCATGGAGTTCCTCTCCGGGATCCCCGGCACCCTGGGCGGTGCCACCGCCATGAACGCCGGCACGCGGCTCGGCGAGATGAAGGACCTGGTCGAGCGGGTGGAGCTGGCCACCGCCGACGGCACCGGGTTCGTGCCCGCCGCCTCGGTCGGGTTCGGCTACCGCACCTGCGCCCTCCCGCCCGGCGCGGTCGTGACCCGGGTGGAGCTGCGGCTCCGCCGCGGGGACGTGAGGGAGAGCGCCGCCCGGATGCGAGAGGACCAGGCACGGCGCCGCCTCTCCCAGCCGCTCGACCGGCCCACCTTCGGCTCCACCTTCCGCAATCCCCCGGGCGACCACGCCGGGCGGCTCATCGAGGCGGTGGGGCTGAAGGGATACCGTGTCGGGGACGCCACGTGGTCCGACGTCCACGCCAACTTCGTCGTCAACCTCGGTGGCGCCACCGCCTCGGACGTCGTGGCGCTCATCCGCCTGGCGCGGGCGCGGGTCCTGGAGCGGTTCGGCGTCCGGCTCGCGACCGAGGTGCGGTTCCTCGGCCAGTTCCTTGCAGGGGAGCTGGAGGACGCGCCGGGCCCGGGCGCGGGCCCGCGGGAGAGCTAGGAGGGAGCGAATGGCTGGCAAGTGGACGGGGAAGACGGTGGCGATGCTCTACGGCGGGCGGTCGACGGAGCGCGAGGTCTCGCTGGACAGCGGCAGGTCCTGCGCCGAGGCCCTGCGGAAGAAGGGCTACCAGGTGGTCCTCCTCGACGTGGGGCTCGACGTGGCGGAGCGCCTGCGGGAGCTGAAGGTGGACGTCGCCTTCGTGGCCCTGCACGGGCGCTGGGGCGAGGATGGCTGCATCCAGGGGCTCCTCGAGTCGATGGACATCCCCTACACCTGCTCCGGCGTGCTGGCCTCCTCGGTGGGGATGGACAAGGTGTT
>DATKMW010000131.1:0-4979 GCA_035541675.1 Anaeromyxobacter sp.
GGTGGCGCGCGTCGACGATGAGCACCACCGCGCGCAGCGCCTCGCGGCTGCGCAGGTAGTCCTCGATCATGGCCGCCCAGCGATCGCGCTCGGCCTTGGAGACCTTGGCGTAGCCGTAGCCGGGCAGGTCGCACAGCCGCAACGGCCGGGGCCGCGCCGCCGGGGTGGGCCGGTAGGTGACGTCGAAGAACTGGAGCGCGCGCGTGCGCCCGGGGCTGTTGGAGACCCGGGCCAGCCCCTTCCGCCGGGTGAGGGCGTTCAGCATGGAGGACTTCCCCACGTTGGAGCGGCCCACGAAGGCGAACTCCGGCGCGGACCCGCGGGGCCAGTCCTCCCGGCGCGTGGCCGTCCGGGCAAACTCGGCTGAGGCCACCTGGACGGGCACCTTCATCTCCCCTTGGCGGCGGGAAGGGGAGGCTCCGCGGCGGCAGCCGCCTGGCGCTCGCGGGTCCAGTGGTCGATGAGGGGGAGCTTCTTCAGGTATTCGAAGCGCACCAGGCTGGGGGCGGACTCCCCGTGGCAGGCGAGGCACACCTTTTCGCCCGGGTCGGTGAGCCCCACCACCCGCGCCAGCTCGGCGTCGCGCATGACGTAGGGGGCCGAGTACACGCGGCCCGGACCGTGGCAGGCCTCGCAGGAGATGCCCACCAGCCCGTCCTCGGCATCGGGAGCGTGGCAGCTGAGGCAGCGCGGGTCCTTGCGGCTCTGCGCCGGCAGGGCCTCCAGGGTCCGCGCGTGCGGCCCGGCGCGCCAGACGTCGTAGGCCACGGCGTGGCAGGCCTTGCAGGTCTCGGGTCCCACCTTGTCGCCGGACGTCGCCAGGGCCGGCGGGAGGGCCAGGAGGTTCGCCAGGAGGAGCGCCGGCAGGAGAGTTCGGGTCACGTAGCCCGGAGTATAATGCCTCATGCGCCTCGCACGGCTGGCCTTCGTCACCTCGCTTGTGGCCGGGCTCCTGCTCGGGCCGGCGCCGGCGCGGGCGCGCGGCTGGAAGGGCATCACCCCCGGCACCTCCGGGCAGGCCGAGGTGGTGCAGCGCTTTGGCGAGCCCACCGCCCGATCCAAGCGCGGCGGGCGGACGGTCCTTGCCTACTACGGCGAGCAGGCGCTCGAGGGAACGCGCCAGACCCAGTTCCACGTCGACGCCGCCGGCACGGTCCAGGAGATCACCATCTTCCTGACGACGCCGCTGGACGTGGAGACCATCGAGGGCACCTACGGCAAGCCCACCCAGAAGACGTTCGTCGAGGACACCTTCCAGAAGGTGTGGGTCTACCCCGCACAAGGGGTCACGGTCTACTGGGCCAAGGACGGGAGCGGCGCCGAGGCGCTCTCCTTCGGGCCGGCGCGCTCGGCCAAGCCTGCCGCCGAGGGCACCCGGCCCCCTTCGGGCGGGAACTGATCGCGTGCGGGTGGTCGGCCTCACCGGCGGGATCGCCTCCGGGAAGAGCACCTTCGCTGCGCGCCTCCGCGAGAGGGGGGTGCCGGTCGTCGACGCCGATGCCCTGGCCCGCCAGGTGGTCGAGCCCGGCGCGCCGGCGCTGGCGGAGGTCGCCCAGGTCTTCGGCCCCTCGGTGCTCCTGCCCGGCGGGAGACTCGACCGCCGGCGGATGGGCGCCCTGGTCTTCGCGGACCCCGCGGCCCGCCGCCGCCTGGAGGCCATCACCCACCCCGCCATCCGAGCGGCCATGGCCGAGGAGGTGAGGCGCCTCTCTGCCCTCGGGCACCTCCTGGCCTTCTATGACGTGCCGCTCCTCTTCGAGGCCGGTCTCGAGGCCGAGCTGGACGCGGTGGTGGTGATCTGGGCGCCGCGCGAGGTCCAGCTCGAGCGCCTTTCGCGGCGCGACCGGCTGGCCCCGGCCGAGGCCGAGGCGCGCCTCGCCGCCCAGCTCTCGCTCGAGGAGAAGGCGGCCCGGGCCGACTTCGTGGTCGCCAACGACGGCCCCCCCGAGGCGCTGGGCGACAAGGCGGACCGGCTGCTCGGGGATCTCCGCCGGGGGCTGGGCCGCCGGCTTCCCAACGACCCACCGGTGCGCTATTGACCGGCGTGATGGGTGATGCTCGCGTCCACCTGGTCACCGGCTTCCCCGGCTTCATCGGCAAGCGGCTGGTCCGCAGCCTCCTGACCGACGCGCGCGACGGCGATCGCCACCTGCTGCTGGTTCAGCCCAAGGACGCCGCCGCCGCGCGGGCCGAGCTGGAGGCCCTCGGCCACCCGGTCACCGAGATCCTGGAGGGGGACGTCCAGCACATGCACCTGGGGCTCTCCGGGGCGGAGTGGAAGGGGCTGGCCTCGGAGGTGACCGACGTCTGGCACCTGGCGGCGCGAAGCCGGCTGCGCACCCCGCGGCAGGAGCTGCGGGCCATCAACGTCGAGGGGACCCGCAACGTGCTGGAGCTCTGCCAGGCGGCGCGGGGGCTGCGGCGGCTCAGCCACTTCTCCACCGCCTACGTCTCCGGCGACCGGGTGGGGGTGATCCTCGAGGACGAGCTGGCCATGGGCCAGCGCTTCCACAACGCCTACGAGGAGACCAAGTTCCAGGCCGAGCTCCTGGTGCGGCGGGCGCAGTCCTCGCTCCCCGCCACCATCTTCCGGCCCAGCATCGTGGTGGGGGACTCCCGGACCGGGGAGGTCGACCGGTTCGAGGGACCTTACGCCCTGGCCATCCTGCTGCTGGCCGCCCCCCCGGGAATGCCCCTCGCCATCCCGGGCGCGGCGGTGGCCCCGCTCAACGTGGTCCCGGTCGACTTCGTGGTGGCCGCCGCCCGGGCCATCGCCGCCCGCCCGGAGGGCGCCGGGAGCACCGTGCACCTGGTCGACCCGTCGCCGCTCTCGGCCCGCCGCGTCTACGAGATGGTCGCCGCCCGGGCAGGGAGGAAGCCGCCCTCGGTCACGCTGCCGGGGCGGGCCTTCCAGGCCCTGCTCCAGGTGCCCTTCATGGAGCGGCTCCTGGGGGTGCGCGGTCCCCCCATCGACTACGCCAACCACCTGGCCATCTACAACTGCCGCAACCTCCTCGAGCTCCTCGAGGGCACCGGGGTCCGCTGCCCGCCCATCGCCAGCTACCTCGACCGCCTGGTCGAGTTCGTGACCCAGAGCTTCGCGCGCCGGCGCGAGCTGGAGGAGTCGCAGGTGATCGGGGAGGTGGAGGATCCGCTCGATCGGTAGCGACGGCAGATGCCCCTTCCCCCGTCGCCTCCACGGCTCAGCTGGTGATGACGCCGTCCGCGATCAGGTTGGCGAGGATCCGGGCGGTGTCGAGCCGCGGCAGGCCGGAGAGGGCGAAGAGCGCCTCGTAGTCCACGGTACCGTCGATCTGGGCCAGCAGGAACCCCGCCCGGTGGTCGAGGTTCAGCCACATCACCTCCTCGGGCTTGATGGCCAGGCGGGGCACGCCGACCAGCGGCCCGAGCTTCGACTCGTACATGGCGATGAGGGTGGACTCGTTCTGCCGGAGGTAGTCGCGGGCGTTGCCGTGGTCGGGGTCGAGCTGGAGGATCTTCTCGATCAGCTCCAGCGACCCGGTGAAGTCGCCCAGGGCGAACAGCTCCTTGGCGGCCTGCATCCAGACGTCGACCTCCTTGTGCGGCGGGCCCTGGACGGCGGGGACCACGCCGTCGGGGACCAGCGGCCGCAGGTCGGACTTCTCGGCCACCGCCGCCAGATCCAGCCCTCCGCTGGGCTCGAGCACGAAGGTCGCGGCGATGGCCGGCCCGTCGTCCCAGGGCGAGGGCGCGAAGTCGACGCCGGCCGGCGCCGGCGCGGAGGCCAGCGGGGCCGGGACGGCCCCGGCGGGCGCAGGGAGCGGGACCACGCCCGGCGACGGCGCGACGGCCGGCACCGGCTGGCGCGTCGAGCCCGGGGGCGCCGGCAGCGGCACGGCGGCCGCGCGCGCCTGCGGCGAGCTCTCGGGCACCAGCCCGGTCGCCCCGCCGTGGATGAGCAGCAGGTAGGAGCGGGCCCGGGGGTTGCCGGGGTCCTTCTCCAGGACCTCCTGGAAGCTCTTCAGGGCCTCCCCCACCCGCCCGGAGACGTAGGCCTTGATGCCCTGGTCGATGAGCTCTGCGACCTCGGCCATCGCTCATCCCGTCCCGGGACCGCGGCCGGTGCCGGCCAGCCCCTTGAACAGCTGCAGGGTGCGCTCCAGGGACTCCTCCTGCTCGGCCAGGGCGCGCGCGTCCCGGGCGTCGATGGCCTGGCGCACGCGCGTCAGCACGCCCTCCGCCTTCTGCACGGCGTCCTTGCCGAAGCGGGTGCGCTCCAGCGCCTGCTGCACCGCCGGCCGCAGCCCGTCGATCTCCGAGAGGGTGGCCGCCACCCGATCGCGCCGCAGCTCGAACTCCTGGGAGGTCTGCTTCCGCTCCAGCATCTCGTCGACGCGCTCCTCCAGGATGCGCTTCATCTCCTCCTCGGTCAGGCCCGAGGTGGCGGTGACGGTGATGGACTGCTGGAGCCCGGTGACCACGTCGCGCGCCGACACCCCCACGATGCCGTCGGCGCTGATGTCGAAGGTGACCTCGATCTCCACCTCGCCGCGGCGGGCCGGGCGGATCCCGTCCAGCACGAACTCGCCCAGCAGCTCGTTGTCGGTGGCCCGGTCGCTCTCGCCCTGCAGCACCGCGATGCGCACCGAGGTCTGGTTGTCCTGGACGGTGGTGAAGAGGTGGGTCTCGCTGGTGGGGACGGTGGTGTTGCGCTGGATGATGGTCTGGAAGTACCCGCCCACCACCATGATGCCGAGGTTCTGCGGGGTGACGTCCAGGAGCAGCACCTCGCTCCCGGCCTGCGGGGCGGTGAGCGCGTGCGCCTGGATGGCGGCCCCCAGCGCCACCACCTCCTCGGGGTGGACGCCGCGGCAGGGCTCGCGGCCGAAGAAGTCCTTCACCGCCTTCTGCACCCGCGGCATGCGGGTCATGCCGCCCACCAGGATGACCTCGCCCACCTGGGCCGGGCGCACCCCGGCGTCCTTGAGCGTCTTCTC
>DATKMW010000132.1:0-10193 GCA_035541675.1 Anaeromyxobacter sp.
TGCCCCGGCTCGAGCCGGTGGACGTCGCCGATGTGCGGTCCGGCCAGCATCACCAGGAAGGCGTGTCGCGCGTCGGTGCTGCCGATCCGCGGCATCGCCACGGAGGTGCGCTCGCGATCGCCCTCGCCGTTGGCCATGGCCCGCGATTGTACCCAGAAGCGGCGTCTCCGTGTGTCCAAGCCGCCTACACGATGGAAGGCCGCGAGAAGACGGGGTGCCGATGCTCGACCCGGAGGGGAAGGAGGTCCGCGGATACTCGCCGGAGGACCCGTCGGGGGTACAGCCCGCTCCTCGAGAGCCCCCGCGAACGGCGCCGCTGCGTTCCACAGCGTCGTGCTGCGGTGCGGGCGGGCGAGGGCGGCGCCCTCGAGGTGGTGCAGATGGGGGCGCGGATTCCACGCCGTCGCGCGCCTCGCACCCTGGGTGCGACCGGGCCATCCGGAGGACGGCGGCTCGCCGAGGTCCTGCCGGAGGTGCCCGGGGCTCGCATCCACGATCGGGGAGGGAACCATGGAGAATCGGTTTCGGAGGGCCGCGCTCCTGTGCGCCATGCTGCTTTCGCCGGCCGCCCCGCGGGCGGCCGTAGAGATCACCCTGTGGGACTTCTTCTCGGGCGGCGACGGCCTCCGCTGGAGGCAGCTCGTCGACGCCTTCAACAGGAGCCAGGGCGAATACCACGTCACCGGGACCACCCTGCCCTGGGGCGACGCCTTCTACTCCCGGGTCCACCAGGCGATCGCCGCCGGGGAGGCGCCCGAGGTGGTGACCTACCACCTCTCGCGCTTCCCCGCCGGCCTGGAGCGGGGCGACCTGCGGCCCATCCCCGAGTCCGAGCTCAGGACGGTGGGCCTCGCCTACCAGGACTTCGCCCCCGCCCTGGTGGACCTCTCCAAGGGCAGGAGCGCGGCCTCCGGCGAGCCGGGCGCCGTCTACGGCGTGCCCCTCGACACGCACACGTCTCTCCTCTACTACAACAAGGGGCTTCTCAAGAAGGCCGGGCTGCTCGGGCCCGACGGCAGGCCCCTGGACCTCGCCGGCCTCGACGCCTTCACCGCCGCCCTGAAGAAGCTCGGGTCGGACACCGACCAGCTGCCGCTGGCGCTCTCCACGGCCAACGACCCCGTGACCCCCTTCCGCCTCTGGTACACGCTCCTCGCGCAGCAGGGCGGCAGCCTGTCCGCCGGCGACCAGCTGAGGCTCGACCAGATCGACACCCTGGGGAAGAACGCTCTCCAGGTCATGGCCGACTGGACCAGGGACGGCCTCATCCCTGCCCGCGCCACCCGCCGGCAGGCGCTGGCCTTCTTCACCATGGGCAACGCCGCCCTCCTCTTCGGCGGCGACGGAGAGGTCCCCACCCTGGTGGACCTGAGGAGGAAGGGCGTCCTCGCCTTCGACTACGGGGTGATGGCCTTTCCCCGGCTCTACGCCCGCCCGGCCGCCTTCGCCGACTCGCACGAGCTGTGCATTCCCGCCAGCGCCGGGAGACCCATCAGCGCGGAGAAGCTGAAGGGGGTCCTGCGCTTCATCGCCTACGTCGAGAAGCACGCCGACGTCTGGGCGGGCGGCGGCCACCTCCCCGCCTACCTGCCGGTGCTCTCCGGCCCGGCCCTGGCCGAGCTCGCCCCGGTCAACCAGTACGCGGCCCAGGCCGCCTCGCAGGTCAGCTTCGTGCCGCGGAGCCCGGTCTTTGGCGTGGGGGGCCCGGTCTACGCCGCCGTCTCGGATCTCATGGTCCCGGCGCTCACCGACCAGGTCGCGGTCCCCGAGGCCCTGGCGCGCTTCAGGCAGCAGGTCGAGAAGCTGTCCGAGTAGGCGCGCCGCCGGCCGGCCGGTCCGGCGGGGAGGCGTCGCCGGCGCGCCCGGGGACTACACGAAGGAGAGCCGGAGCACGATGGCCTGGTCGTAGTTGCCGAAGCCACGGCCGAAGAGGTTCATGCCCCCCACGTGCTCGGCCTCGCCCTTGACCCCGATCCGCACGCGGATGGAGTGGTGGTCGGGGAGCCCGAGGTCCTTGAGCCGCACGTCGGAGATGCGCACCCCGTCGACGAAGGAGCCGTCGGGGGTGACGCTCCAGTTCTTGAGGAGGCCGTACTGCGAGCCCTCCAGCTTCCACCACTCGGGGGTGAGCTTCCCGCGCCGGTCGCCGAAGTCGCCCGGGGACGTCCAGGAGCCGATCTCCACCCCGTTGATCCAGACGGTGATGTCGGAGAGCCAGTTGCGGTTCGTGCCGGGGGTCTCGGAGGAGAGCTCGGTGGAGAGCTCGATCTTCTGTAGCGGCTTCTCCTTGTAGAGCCCGTTGTTGGGGAACTTGTACTCGACCCAGCCCTTCTCGAACCAGAGCAGCCCGGCCTTCATGCGGGCGGGGTCGAGGAACGAGGCGGGCACGTCCAGGTAGCCGATGATGCTCTCGGTGGAGCAGAGGCCGCAGGGGGCCGAGGCCTCGAAGCTGGTGAAGAGCCCGATGGGCATCTCCACCTCGATGAGGTCGCTGTTGGCCTCGGAGCGGGTGTCGACGAAGCGCACCACGATCTCCTCGAAGGCCATGCTGCAGATCTTCTGGCTCCCCTTCTTGGCCTTGGCGATCTCCGCCCGGAGCAGCCCGCACTCCTCCAGCACGGCCACGTTGGTGGCCACGGTGGACTGGGGGAGGCCCAGATCCTGGGCGAGCTGGTTCACGTTGCGTGGGCCCCGGGAGAGGTGCTCGAGGATGCGGAGCCGCAGCTCCGAGGCCAGGCCGCGGATCACCTGGCGATCGCTGCCGG
Source organism: Anaeromyxobacter sp. (assembly GCA_035541675.1). Lineage (GTDB taxonomy): Bacteria > Myxococcota > Myxococcia > Myxococcales > Anaeromyxobacteraceae > Anaeromyxobacter. The sequence continues at coordinate 2,766 of DATKMW010000132.1, forward strand.
GGTTCACGATCAGGATCTTCGAGGGCGCTTCCATGGTTGGAGGTAAATCACATTTGGCGATAGAAAGCTAGACTGTTCCCTAAATTCGGTATCATATCTGATTATATGATGTTGACGTTCTAAAGTTGATTCCATAAAGTTCGCGCATACGGCCGAATTGCACCGCCTGGAACGTGATGTTGTATATCAGACTGGCGGCTACTCATGAATTAGGTGCGTCAATCAGTCCGGATATGTATCCGAAAACCGGGAGATATAATCCATGAAGATCGGACTTCGTAGAGCCGCGCTGCTGTGCGCGGTGCTGCTCGCGCCGGTCGCGTCGCGGGCGGCCGTGGAGATCACCCTGTGGGACTTCCTCTCGGGCGGCGACGGCGTCCGGTGGAAGCAGATGGTCGAGGACTTCAACAAGAGCCAGAGCGACTACCACGTCAGCGGCACCACCCTGACCTGGGGCGATCCCTTCTACACACGCGTCCACGTGGCCGTCACCGCCGGTGAGACCCCCGACGTGATGACCTACCACCTCTCCCACTTCCCCGCCGGCCTGAAGCTGGGCGACCTGCGGCCCATCCCCGAGTCCGAGCTCAAGATGGTCGGCCTCGCCTACAAGGACTTCAACCCGGCCCTGGTCGACATCTCCATGGGCATGAGCAAGGCCTTCGGGAAAGCGGGCGTGCTCTACGGCGTGCCGCTCGACACGCACACGGTGGTCCTCTACTACAACAAGGACCTGCTCAAGAAGGCCGGGCTGCTCGGCGCCGACGGCAAGCCCACCGGCCTCACCGGCATCGACGGCTTCACCGCCGCCCTGAAGAAGATCAAGGCGGCCACCGGCGAGCTGCCGCTGGCCCTCTCCACGGCCAACGACGCCGGCTCCCCGTTCCGCATGTGGTACACGCTCTTCATGCAGCAGGGCGGCAGCATGTCCGCCGGCGGCAAGCTGAAGCTCGACCAGGTCGACACCCTGGGGAAGACCGCCCTCCAGGTCATGGTCGACTGGACCAAGGACGGACTCATCCCGGCCAGCGCCGCCTACCCGGCCAGCGTCGCCCTCTTCACCACCGGCAAGGCCGCCTTCATGTTCAACGGAAACTGGGAGGTGCCCACCATGGTCGACATGAAGGCCAAGGGCACGCTCCCCTTCGACTACGGCGTGATGGCCTTCCCTAAGCTCTACGCCAACGCCTCGACCTTCGCCGACTCCCACGAGCTCTGCATCCCCGCCAACACCAAGAGCCCCATCAGCGCGGAGAAGCTGAAGGGCGTCCTGACCTTCATCGCCTACATCGAGAAGCACGCCGACTACTGGGCCGGCGGCGGCCACCTCCCCGCCTACCTCCCCGCCCTGAACAGCCCGGCGCTGGCCAAGCTGGTGCCGGTCAACGAGTACGCGGGCCAGGCCGCCAAGCAGGTCACCTTCGAGCCTCCCAGCCCGGTCTTCGGCGTGGGCGGCCCGGTCTACACCGCCGTGACCAACTTCCTCGTCCCGGCGCTCACCGGACAGATCGCGGTCCCCGACGCGATCGCGCAGTTCAAGCAGGAAGTCCAGAACCTGTCCGAGTAGTGCGCCCGGGCCGCCGGGCCGCGCCCCACCACGGGGGGCGCGGCCGCGGCGGCCCGTCTGGCGTGCGAGAGGGGAGCGGGATGCCAGGAGCCACGGACAAGAGGCCCCGCGGGGCCCGGGCCGCCAGGGAGAAGGTGGTGCCCGGCACCGGGCGCGCCATCCTCTTCCTCCTGGCGCCGTTCAGCTTCTTCTTCCTGGTCTTCCTCATCTACCCGACCCTGAACGTCGTCTACCTGAGCTTCACCAACTCCGACATCGCCGGGGTGGGGAAGCTCATCGGCGCGGCCAACTACCTGAAGCTGTTCCGGGACCGCTACTTCTGGGATTCGCTTTGGCACACCTTCTACTTCGTGATCCTCACCGTGGTGCCGATGACGGCGCTGGGGCTGGTCTTCGCGCTGTTGCTCTTCCGGCTGAGGAAGCGGACCAAGAGCATCGCCCAGATCCTCATCTTCCTCCCCTACATCCTGCCGGTGAGCGTGGTCTACCGCATCTGGCAGTGGATGCTGGACACCAACTACGGGATCGTGAACCACCTCCTGAACCTCAACGTCGACTGGTTCCACGACGTGACCTGGGCCATGCCGGCGGTGGCCTTCGTCACCATCTGGTGGGGCGTGGGATTCAACGTGCTGCTCTTCGTGGCTGGCCTGGAGGCCATCCCGCGCGAGTACTACGAGGCGGCCACGCTGGACGGGATGAAGGGCCCGCTCGACTCCTTCCGCTACATCACCTGGCCGCTGCTCTGGCCGGTCACCTCGGTGGTCCTCATCCTGCAGCTCATCCTGCAGCTGCAGATCCTCACCCAGCCCTACCTCATGACCCAGGGCGGTCCCTTCAACAAGACCCGCGTGGCCCTGCAGTACATGTACGTGCAGGCGTTCCAGCAGAACCACGGCGGCTACGGGGCCACCATCGCGGTGGCGGTCTTCGTGGTCATCCTCCTGGCCTCGGCGCTGCAGCTCAAGGTCATCAGGCTGGGGGGGGAGCCATGAGGCTGCGCCGCGTCACGCCCGGCGGGGTGTTCCTGACGGTCTTCACCCTGGCCACCGGGGTGGTCTGGTCGTTCCCGCTCTACTGGGCGGTGAACACCGCCCTGATGCGCGACACCGAGACGGTGGCCCGCCCGCCGCACTGGTTCCCCCAGCCGCCCATCCTCGACGCCTTCCGCTTCGTCCTGGCCAACACCCGCATCGTCCGCTGGTACGCCAACAGCGTGCTCACCTCGGTGGTGGTCACCCTGGCGGTGATCCTCTTCACCATGATGTGCGCCTACCCCCTCTCCCAGCTGCGCTTCCGGGGGCGGCGCCTCCTGCTCCTCGTCTTCTTGGCTGGGTTCATGATCCCCCAGACCACGAACCTGGTCCCCCTCTTCATGTTCCTGAACAAGCTGGGGATGGTGAACGGCTACCTGGGCATCATCCTCCCGCAGATCGTGGCCCCCATCGCCGTCATCACCGTGGTCATCTACAAGCAGTTCTTCGACCAGGTCCCCCGCGAGCTGCGCGAGGCGGCCCGACTCGACGGCGCCAGCGAGACGCAGATCCTCTTCCGGATCTTCCTGCCGCTAAACTGGGGCGTCACCTGGGCCATGGCCATCGTGGTGTTCATCTGGACCTGGAACAACTTCTTCTGGCCCTTCATCATCGTCAGCTCCACCCCCATGATGACCATCCCGGTGGGCATCACCCAGGTCGAGTCCTGGTACGGCATCGCCTACTCGCGGCTGATGGCCTCGGCGGTGCTGGCCGCACTGCCCACCGCGGTGGTCTACGTCCTCTTCCACCGGCGGGTCGCGCAGGGCGTGGCCATGACCGCCGGCATCAAGTGAACCAGGCTGCCACGGCAGCACCCGGAGGCAAGATGAGAGCGAGGATCCGCCTGGAGAAGGAATACCGGATCGCCGAGGCCGATCCCCGGCTGTTCGGCGCGTTCGTGGAGCACCTGGGCCGCTGCGTCTACGGGGGCGTCTACGAGCCGGGCCATCCCCACGCCGACCCCCAGGGCCTGCGCCGGGACGTGGTGGCGCTGGTCAAGGAGCTGGGCGTCCCGGTGGTGCGCTACCCGGGCGGCAACTTCGTCTCCGGCTTCAGGTGGGAGGACTCGGTGGGCCCGGCCGCGGAGCGGCCGCGCCGGCTCGACCTGGCCTGGCGCTCGACCGAGCCCAACCTCTTCGGCCTCAACGAGTTCGTGGCCTGGACCCGGGCGGTGGGCACCTCCCCCATGATGGCGCTCAACCTGGGCACGCGCGGCACCGAGGCCGCGCTCGACCTGCTCGAGTACTGCAACCACCCCGGCGGCTCGGCCTGGTCCGACCTGCGCCGCCGACACGGCTTCCCCGAGCCGCACGGCATCAAGCTCTGGTGCCTGGGCAACGAGCTCGACGGCCCCTGGCAGGTCGGCCAGAAGTCGCCGCTGGAGTACGGGCGGCTGGCGCGCGAGACCGCCAAGGCCATGAAGCTCCTCGACCCCACCCTGGAGCTGGTGGCCTGCGGAAGCTCCCACGGGCGGATGGAGACCTTCCCGGAGTGGGAGGCGACGGTCCTGGAGCACGCCTACGACTACGTGGACTACCTCTCGCTCCACTCCTACTACCAGAACCACGAGGACGATCCGGCCGAGTTCCTGGCCTCGTCGGCCGGGATGGACGCCTTCATCCGCTCGGTCGTCGCCACCGCCGACTACGTCAAGGCGCGCAGGCGCTCGCACAGGACCATCCACCTCTCCTTCGACGAGTGGAACGTCTGGTTCCACTCGATGGAGGCCGACCGAACCGTCCAGCCCTGGACGGTGGGGCCCCCCCTGCTCGAGGACGTCTACACCCTGGAGGACGCGCTGGTGGTGGGCACCCTGCTCATCACCCTGCTCAAGCACGCCGACCGGGTGAAGATCGCCTGCATCGCCCAGCTGGTGAACGTGATCGCGCCCATCATGACCGCACCCGGCGGGCCGGCCTGGCGGCAGACGATCTTCTACCCCTTCATGCACGCCTCGCGCTTCGGGCGGGGCACGGTGCTCGACCTGCGGCTGGACTGCCCCGGCTACGAGTCGAAGAAGCACGGTCCGGTCCCGTACCTCGAGGCCACCGCGGTCGACGACGGCCGGGGCACCTTGACCCTGCTGCTCGTGAACCGCTCGGTGGCCGAGCCGGTGGAACTGGAGGTGCAGCTGGGCGGCTACCAGGGTCTGTCGGCGCTCGAGCACCAGGAGCTCCGCCACCCCGACCGGAAGGCGGCCAACACCCGGGAGCGGCCCGACGCGGTCCAGCCGCGCCCGGCGGCCAAGAAGCCGGAGGTGGAGGGCGACAGGCTGCGGCTGGCCGTGGCCCCGTTCTCCTGGAACGTGGTGCGGGTGGCGACCAGGGCCTGACCGGATCTCAGCGCGTGTTCAGGTGCACGCGGACGTGGAGACGCCGGGCTCGCGCTAGCCCTTGATCCCAGTCATCGCGATCCCCTCCATCAGGTACTTCTGCGCTACCAGGAAGATGATGAGGGAGGGCACCACGATGGCGCAGGTCGCCGCCATGAGGTAGTTCCACTGCGCTGCGTAGCTCCCCAGGAACATGTTGAGGCCCAGCATCAGGGTGTACTTGTCCTCGGTGGTGATGAAGATGAGCGGCGCCAGGTAGTCGTTCCAGCTGGCCAGGAAGGTGAGCAGCCCCACCACGATCAACGCCGGCTTGGAGAGCGGCAGGATGATCTGGAAGAAGACGCGGGTGTAGCCTGCGCCGTCCATGACCGCGGCCTCGTCCAGGTCGCGGGGGATGCCCAGGAAGAACTGGCGGAGCAGGAAGATGTTGAAGACCCCGCCCCCGAACCAGGCCGGCGCGATGAGCGGCGTGAATCCATTGGTGAGGTGCAGGTTCCGCCACATGATGAACTGCGGGATCATCACCACGAAGAAGGGGAGCATCATCCCGGTCAGCACCACCGAGAAGACGCGGTTGCGCCACCGCCAGCGGAGGCGCGAGAAGCTGAAGGCGCACATCGAGGCGGTGAGCAGCGTCCCCAGCACCGTCAGCGCCGCGATGATCAGGCTGTTCAGGAAGAACCGCCCGAAGGGGAACATGGTCAGGGCGGTGACGTAGTTGGCGAAGCTGGGGTGCTTGGGAACCAGGCTGGGGGTGGGCTCGAAGATGCTCCCCAGGTCGACCAGGGAGGTCTTCACCATCCAGTAGAAGGGGAAGAGGAACACCGCGGCCAGCAAGGCCAGGGGCGGGTACACGAACCAGCCGGCCCGGCCGCGCCGGCGAGGCCTCCGCGCGGACGTCTGGCCGCTCATGTGCGCTCCCCTCCCTCGTAGTAGACGAGCGACCGAGACATCTTGAAGAAGGTCCAGGTGAGCACGGCGATGACCACGAACAGCAAGACGGCAGCGGCGGAGGCCCCGCCCAGCTTCGAGAAGCGGAACGCCTCCCGGTAGATGAAGAGCACGTAGAGGAGGCTGGAGTTGCCCGGGCCGCCGAAGTGGTAGGCGTCGGAGGTCATGATGGCCGGCTGCACGAACGCCTGCAGCGCGTTGATGAACCCGGTGATGACCATGAAGAAGATGGTGGGCGAGACCATGGGCAGGGTGATGTACACCAGCTTGTGGAGGGCGTTGCCGCCGTCGACCTCCAGCGCCTCGTAGAGGTGGCGCGGCACGCCCTGCAGCGCGGCCAGGAAGATGACGATCGAGTTCCCGGTCAGCCAGACGTTCATCAGCACCATGGTGGGTACGACGGTCCGCTCCGAGGCCAGCCACTGGGGCCCGTGCAGCCCCAGGGCGCGGATGACGAAGTTCACCACCCCGAAGTCCGGCTGGAAGAGCCACATCCAGATCACCGAGCTGGCCGCCAGCGGGATGATCACCGGGAGGAAGAGCGCCGCCCGGAACAGCCCGCGGGCGCGGATCCGGGTGTTGAGCAGGAGCGCCAGGAAGAAGGAGACGGCGATGCAGGCCGGCACGCTGAGCACGCCGTAGAGGGCGGTGGCCCGCACCGAGGCGAAGAAGGACGGATCGGCGCTCTGGAAGAAGCCCCGGTAGTTCCCCAGCCCCACCAGGCGCGGGGTGCCGCCCACGGTGTAGTCGGTGAGCGAGAGGGCCAGGGTGACCAGCACCGGGCCGGCCACGAAGATGACCCAGCCCAGGATCACCGGCGTGGCGAAGAGCCAGCCGGCGGTCTCCTCCTTGCGCCGGATCGCGCCGTGCTGCTCCATGGTCCACCTCCAGACGGTCGAGGGCCCACGGCCACACCGCCGCGGGCCCTCCCGGCCTAGCCCCCGCGCGTCCGTGCACGCGCGGGGGTGACCCGCGGCGCTACTTGAGCTGGTACTTGCCCTGGATGTCCGGGGTGATCTGGGGCTCCAGCTCCTTCATGGCCTGCTCGGCCGTCTTCTGGCCCTGCCAGACCGGGTCGAGGGCGGAGGACACCATCGAGTCCAGCTTGCCGAAGTTCTTCACGTAGTAGGTGACGCTGGGCTTGGAGTGGTGGAGGACCATGTCCATCATCGAGTCCTTGAAGCCGGCCGGGTGGGCGGCGTCGGGGCCGGCCCACTTCGCCAGCAGCGCCGGGTCAGTGTAGAACTTCTTCATGGTCGGCATCCACAGGCCGTCCTGGTAGAGCGGGAGCGCGCCGTCCCCGGCCAGGTACTTGGAGAGCGCCCAGGCCTCGGCGACGTGCTTCGACTCCTTGAAGACCACCGAGACACCGGAGACCAGCATGGTGCCGGTCTGGGCGTCCATCTTGGGCAGCACCCCGATGCCGTAGTTGGCCTTGGCCGCGCCCAGGTCGAGGTTGATCCACTGTCCGTGCATTGACATGGCGGCCAAGCGCGCCTGGATGGCGGCGGCCTGGCTGGGGATGGCCTTGAACTGAATGG
>DATKMW010000133.1:0-51968 GCA_035541675.1 Anaeromyxobacter sp.
TAGACGCGGCCGCGCTCCAGGCTCTGCGCCTCGCCCTGGCGCTCGCCGCCGGGGCCGAGCAGATAGAGCGGGCGCGGCTCGGAGAAGAAGGACGGCTTGGCCGCGCCGGTGATCACCGCGTCGAAGTAGTTCCGCCAGCTCGGGTACTCCGGCAGCACCCCATCGAGCAGGAAGGACATGACCGCGTCGGTGTAGTCGCGGAGGGAGTTGGTGAGCAGGAACAGCTTCTTGCCGCCCGACCGGAGCTTGTGCAGCGCCGGCCCCAGGTCGGGGTCGCGGAGGATGTAGCGGGAGAGGTCCTGGCCAACCTCGGCCTTGAGCGAGCCGTCGCGGTGGACGGTGTCGATGGCCTCGCGGATGTCGTCGTAGAGGCGGGTGTAGTCGACGGACGTCCCCTGGCCCTCCAGCTCCTCGATCACCAGCGCGAAGAGGCAGGCCTCGGGGAGGGCGAAGAGGGTGTCGATCCAGGCGAAGCGAGGCGAGGAGAGGTGGACCTTCTCGTCGCGGTAGAGGCGCTTCAGCTCCTCGTCGGGGAGCGCCCGGCGCCCGTGGTAGCAGCGGCCCACGTGGTTGTGACGGTCGATCTTGAAGATCGTCCCGTGGCGCTTGTCCACCACCAGACCCCGGATCACGAACTCGGGGTGGTAGCGGAGTCCGGCCAGCGAGGCGGGGTAGCCCTTCACCCGGATCATCCGCGCCAGCGTCATGTCGAAGGCGAGGGTCTCGAGCCGCTGGAGGTGGTAGACCGCCAGCGTGTAGTCCATGTCGAACCCGACCAGGTCGATCCGGTCCATCCGCAGGTTGCGGTTCACGAAGATCTGCCGCCCGCGCGGAACGTCGCGGTGGGCGCGGGTCGAGGCCAGCAGGGCCTGGACGGCCTGCTCGTCGTAGGCGCGCCCGGCCTCCGGCCCGTCCCGCGAGGGCGCGGGGCGGGGGGGCTGGCCCGGGCGGTCGGCGGGGCTCTCCATGCGCGGGCACTTACCACGGCCGCTCGGACGCCTCAACGCGCCCGGCGGGCGGCCGGGTCATCCCCCGCCAGAACGTTGACCGCGGACGCCCCCGTGGCAGGCTCGGCGCAGGTGGAACGGAAGAGACCCAAGGCCCCCCGCGCAGCGTCCGGCGGGCGCACGGCGCGGGCGCTGGCGGCCCGGATCGTCGCGCTCGAGGATCGAGTGGCGCGGCTGGAGACGGGCCGGCCGGCCCCCGGCGACGGGCGGAGGGCCGCTTCCCGGGCGAGGACGGTGCGGCGCTGCCCGGGCTGCGGCCTGCAGCTGCAGCGGCTCCGCGGCCGGTGCGCCAGATGCGGGCGGCCCGTGGATCCGCGCTAGCGGTTCGCTAGGGGAGGGCCCCGTCAGGAACGCGCCCCGCCCTCACTCGTCGGCCACCAGGCGAGACGGCGTCACGGTCAGGGCCCGGGCGATCGCCATCACGGTGGTGAACGGCGGGTTGCGTCCACCGCGCTCGATCAGGCTGACGTAGGCCACGGAAAGGTCGAGCGCTTGGGCGAGCGACTCCTGGGTAAGGCCCTTGGCGCGGCGGTGCTCCCGCACGCGCTCGCCCAGACGCCGCAGCTCCTCCCGCTTGGGGTCCCTGGTGCTCCTCGATCTCGTGGCCATCTTCGGGGACCTCCTTGTCCCGGGGATCTCGTCGGAGACCCGTCGTCCACCGCAGACGACCGGTTGAATAAGGCGGCCGGCCCCGGATCGCCCGTCTCTCGACGGGGAGGAACCTCACCCCGGCCGCGCCGCGGAGCCGGCTGTCGAGCGCAGCCGGACACCCGGTGGACGCCCCGCCGGGCGGGGGCTATGTTCCGCCCCCGTATGGTGACGGGCTCCACCCGCGGTAGGCCTCCCTCCTCGGCCATCCTGGATCTCGGCGGCGTCCTGGAGCGGGAGCTGCCGAACGGGCTCCGGGTCCGGGTGCTGCCCGAGCGGTCGGCGCCGACCGTCAGCTACTACACCTTCTTCCAGGTGGGTTCGCGCAACGAGCGCCCGGGGCTCACCGGCATCAGCCACCTCTTCGAGCACATGATGTTCGGCGGAGCGGCCAAGTACGGCCCCAAGGAGTTCGACCGGGTGCTGGAGAGCCGCGGCGGCCACTCCAACGCCTACACCTCCAACGACCTCACCGTGTACTACGAGGACTTCGCGGACGAGGCCCTGGAGACGGTGATCGACCTCGAGTCCGACCGCATGCGCTCCCTCCGGCTCACCGACGAGGTGCTGGAGCAGGAGCGGGAGGTGGTGAAGGAGGAGCGGCGCCTGCGCACCGACAACTCGGTGTTCGGCCTGATGGAGGAGCAACTCGAGTCGCTGGTCTTCCTGGCCCACCCCTACCGCTGGCCGGTGATCGGGTGGATGAGCGACATCGAGCGCATCAGCCGGGCCGACTGCGAGGCTTTCTTCCGCACCTACTACGCCCCCGAGAACGCCGCCATCTACTGCGTGGGCGACGTGGACGGGCAGGCCGCGCTGGGCCTGATCGAGCGCGCCTACGGCGACATCCCCCGCGGGCCGCCCCCGGCCCCGGTGCTCCAGGGCGAGCCCGCACAGCGAGGCGAGCGCCGCGCCGCCGTCCGCTACCCGGCCCAGGCGCCCGCGCTGCTCTGCGGCTGGCGGGGGCCGCCGGCCCGCAGCCCGGACGCACCCGTCCTGGACGTGCTCCAGGTGTGCCTGGCGGTGGGGGAGGCCTCCCGCCTGAGGCGGCGACTGGTGATCGAGGAGGAGATCGCGGTCTCCGTCTCCATCTCCTGGGCCTGGCGGATCGATCCCGGGGTCTTCCTCGCCTACGCCGAGCTGGCCCCGGGCGGCGATCCCGCACGGGCCGAGGCTCTCCTCTTCGAGGAGCTGGAACGGGTGCGCCGGGGCGGCGTCTCTGCCCGCGAGGTGGCGCGGGCACGAGCCCTGCTGCGCTCCTCGCTCCTGCACGAGCTCTCCACCCACCACGGCGTGGCCCACGCGCTGGGGCAGGCCGAGGCCATCCTCGGCGACTACCGGGAGGCGGGCAGGGCGCTCGAGCACTACGGGCGGGTCACGCCCCAGGACGTTCGCAGGGTCGCCCGCGAGTTCCTCGACCCCGGCCTCCGGAACGTGGTGGTGCTCGAGCCGGAGCGCGGCGCCGGAGGGCGCCGACCCCCCCAGGAGCGCCCTTGACCGCGCCCATCCGGCTGCCGCCCATCGTGCGGGAGCGGCTCGAGAACGGGCTGCGGGTGATCGTCGCCGCCCGGGGAGGCGTGCCCCTGGCCGCGGCCCGCTTGGTGCTGCGGGGCGGGGCCTCGCTCGATCCCGGTGGTCAGGCGGGCCTCTCGCACCTGGTGGCGCTCGCGGCCCGCCGCGGCGCGGGGCGGCGGTCCGGGGCGCAGATCGACCACCTCGTCGAGGAGCTGGGCGCGGACCTGGGCGCAGGGGTCGACGAGGACGCCACCTACTTCGGGCTCTCCGCCCCCAGCGAGGCGCTGCCGCGCTGCCTCGACGTCTTGGCCGACATGGCCGGCGCCCCGACCTTTCCGGCAGCGGAGGTGGCGCGCCTGCGGCGGCGCGAGGTGGCAGCGCTGGCGCACGACCTGGACGAGCCGACCGTTGTGGCGGACCGGGCCATGCTCCTTGCGACCTACGGCGGCCATCCCTACGGTCACCCCCCCGAGGGCAGGGTGCGCGACCTGTCCCGGGTGCGCCGCGGCGACGTGGTCGCCCTCCAGCGCCGCCACTACCACCCGGGCGCGGGCATCCTGCTGGTGGTGGGCGCCGTCGAGGGCCCGGCGGTGCTGGAGCAGGTGCGGCGCCGCTTCGGGCGATGGCCTGCCGCCGGGGTCTCCTCGCCGCCTCTGCCGCCGCCGGCGCCGCCCGCCCCGGTGGTCCTGGTGGTCGACAAGCCCGAGCTCACCCAGGTCCAGGTCCGGATCGCCGGCCCGGGCTACCCGCGGCGGAGCCCGGACTACCAGGCCGGGATGGTCGCCAGCGCGGTGCTGGGCGGGGGGTTCACCTCGCGGCTCATGGAGGCGATCCGGGTGAACCGCGGCCTCTCCTACGGGGTTCGGTGTCGGTTCGCCACCAGCGGTGCCGGCGGGCTGTTCTTCGTCTCCAGCTTCACCAAGGTGGAGACCGTCGGCGAGCTGGTGGAGGTGGCGCTCGACGAGGTGGCGCGCTTCGCCGAGGGCGGGCCGACCGCGGAGGAGCTGACGCGGACGCAGAGCTACCTGTGCGGCCTCTTCCCTCTGTCCCTGGAGACGCACGACCAGCTGGCGGAGCGGCTCGCCGACCTGGCCCTGTTCGATCTCGACGACGCGGAGGTGACCGAGTTCCGCGAGCGGGTCCGCGCGGTCACCGCCGAGGACTGCCGCGCCGTGGCCCGTCGCTACTTCCCCGGCGCGTCCCGGGTGGTGGTGGCGGTGGGGCCGGCGCGGCAGCTCCGGCGGCAGCTGGAGCGCCTCGGCCAGGTGCGGGTGGTCTCGGCCCGAAGGGTGACGTGAGCAGGGCCGCCGGCATCCCGGTGCTCCACCAGGACGCGGCTCTCCTCGCGGTGGACAAGCCCGCCGGGCGGCTGGTCATCCCCGGGCGCGGGCGCGACGAGCCCAGCCTGGTCGAGGAGCTCTCCGCGGCGCTGGGACGCCTCTGGGTGGTGCACCGCCTCGACCGCGGCACGAGCGGCGTGCTGGTCTTCGCCCGGACGGCCGCGGCCCACCGCACCCTGAACCTGGCCTTCGACCGGGGCGAGCCGCGCAAGCGCTACCTGGCCCTGGTGCGCGGCGCACCGCCCGCCGAGTTCCGGGTCGAGGTGGCCATCGCCCCGGCCCGCAGGGGCCGGATGCGGCCGGCGCGCCCCGGCGACCCGCGCGGCAAGCCTTCGGCCACCGCCTTCCGGCTGGTCGAGGGGTTCCCGGCGCGACCCTGGTCGGGTGGCCCGCTCGCCCTGGTGGAGGCGCTCCCCGAGACCGGCCGCACCCATCAGATCCGCGTCCACCTGGCCGAGGCCGGCATCCCCCTGGCGGTCGACCCGGACTACGGCGATCCCGGGCCATTCCGGGGGCCGGACGGGCGCACGCTCCTGGAGCGGACCCCGCTCCACGCACTCCGGCTCGACCTGGTCCACCCCGAGACCGGTGCTCCGCTCGCCCTGTGGGCGCCGCTGCCGCGGGACCTCGAGGACGCCGCGGCCGCCCTGCGCACCCCGACCCGGTGAAGGGGTCGCGGCAAGAGGCGGGCCCTCACTGGGCCGCGTCGGCCGGCGGGCTCGCGGCCGGGGGGGCGGAGGCCGAGGCGTCGTCCGCCGAGGGGACCTCGCCCAACTCGGCCGCCAGGACGTCCACCAGGGCGGCGCCGGCGAACTGCTGCCGTGCCAGGGCCAGGATCTGGAGCGCCTCGTCGCGACGGTTGCTCCGGACCAGGTTCCGCGCCTTCTCGCAGAGCTTGGCCACCGAGACCTCGCGCGCGGCCGTCTCGAGCCGCTCGCTGAGCACCCACACGTCTTGGCTGCCCGAGACGTTCACCTCGCTGAAGGGTGGCCGCGACTTCACCACCAGCACCAGGGTCCCCGGCTCCACCTTGCGCTTGGCGTTGGCGGCCAGGAGGTCGGGGCGATCGAAGACGTCGGCCGGCGAGAGGACCGTGGCCTCGGTGATGCCCTCCAGCTCGAGCAGCGAGGTGCGCTTCATCCAGCCCTCGCTGTCGTCCGAGGAGCGGACCCGAGCCCAGTCCCCCCGGGTCTCGAGGACCCCCACCTTCTCGCCGCGGTTCAGGGTGGTGAGGTAGTTGGACACGTCCTTGGCACCGGGCTTGCCGGGGATGCGCGCCGCATCGGTGGGCTCGCGGCGGAGCGCCGCCACCGCGATCACGTAGGCGCTGGGGCCGTGCGGGGTGGGCGCCGCGGCGATCCCGCCGGCGCCTGCCGGGGCAGGTGCCGGCTCCCTGGCCGCCGGCGCGGGGGCGCGGCTGCACCCGGCCAGGGACAGCGCGGAGAGCGCCAAGGCGTGGAGGAGGCGCATGGCGTGTCCTCGAGGGGCCCCACGGTACCGGAATGGGCCGTGCCTGGGAAGCAGCAGCTAGGCCCGTCCGTGAACCAGCACCTTCACCTCCCCGCGGAAGGTGATTTCCACCTTGTCGCCGTCCTTGATGGCGGACACGAACCCACGTCCGAACACGCTGTGGTCGATCACGTCGTCCAGCGCGTATCGCTTCCGGGGGGAGTAGGGCTGGGCGCGGGTCAGGTCCCGCGCGCCCAGCAGCTCGTCGAACCCGACGACGGCCGCTCGCTCGCCCGCGGCGCGCGCGGCCCGGGCGGCCGCTGCCCCCGGGCCGGGCCGGCCGGGCGGGCTCCGGTACCTGTGCACCGCGTGGCAGGTGTTGCACTCGACCTTCACCGGCCTGCCCGCCAGGACCGCGTGGATGGTGTGGGCGAGCACCAGCTCGCACCGGCTGCAGAGGGCGTCGATCTCGCCGCCGACCTTGATCATGGGCGCGGGAGTATATCCGGTCGCGGCGCGCCCGCCCGGGGAGCTGGGGGGACTTGAGGTCGCACGGGAAACGGGCGCGGACAGGGCACCCGTGCGAAGATAGCCCGATGATCAGGATCCGGGCCGCCCTGGAGGACTTCGGCCAGATGCTGTTCTTCGCGGTCGAGGTGGTGGCCTGGGCGTTTCGGCCACCCTTTCGGTTCGACCAGGTCCTGGCACAGATGGCCTTCATCGGCGCCGGGTCGGCCTTCATCGTGGGGGTGACCGGCTCGTTCGCCGGGATGGTCTTCGCCCTGCAGCTCAACTACGCCATGAAGCAGTTCGCGGCCGAGGGCTACGTGGGCGGCTCGACAGCCTTCGCCCTCTCCCGCGAGCTGGCGCCGGTGTTCACGGCCCTGATGGTGACCGGCCGGGCCGGGAGCGCCATCGCCACCGAGCTCGGCACCATGCGGGTCACCGAGCAGGTCGATGCCATGGAGAGCATGGCGGTGTCGCCCATCCAGTACCTGGTGGTCCCCCGGGTCATCGCCTCGCTGATCATGTTCCCGATCCTGACCATGCTCTTCGACGCGCTGGGCTTCGCCGGCGCCTACGTCATGGGCATCTTCGTGGCCCGCATCCCGGTGGGTCCCTTCATCGAGCACACCCGGCAGATGCTCGGGCCGGAGGACATCTTCCACGGCCTGTCCAAGGCGGTGGTCTTCGGCGCCCTGGTGTCGATCATCACCACCTGGCGCGGCTACTCCGCGACCGGTGGGGCCCGGGGGGTGGGGGAGGGGACCACCCGGGCGGTGGTGGCCAGCTCCATCGCCATCCTCCTCGCCGACTACGCCGCGACGGTCATCTTCGTGGGGGGCTGAGCGGTGATCGAGATCGTCGATCTCTGGAAGTCCTTCCGCGACAACCACGTGCTCAAGGGGATCACCCTGTCCATCCGCGACAGGGAGACCTTCGTGGTCCTGGGTGGCTCGGGCTCGGGCAAGACCGTGCTGATGAAGCACGTCATCGGGCTGCTCAAGCCGGACCGGGGCAAGGTGGAGGTGGACGGGGTGGAGATCACCGCCCTGGAGGGCAAGGCGCTCACCGAGGCCCGCCAGCGCTTCGGGATGGTGTTCCAGGGGGCGGCGCTGTTCGACTCCATGACCGTGCTGGAGAACGTGGCCTTCCCGCTGCGCGAGCGGAGGGGGCGCAAGGTGCCCTCGGCCGAGATCCGAGGGCGGGTGGTGGAGAAGCTGGCGGTGGTGGACCTGGGGGAGGAGGTCCTGGAACGGTGGCCCTCCGAGCTCTCCGGCGGCATGCGCAAGCGCGTGGCCCTGGCCCGGGCGCTGGTGTCGGAGCCGCGCATCGTCCTCTACGACGAGCCCACCACCGGCCTCGACCCCATCACCACCGAGTACGTGGACGAGATGATCATCCATGCGCGGGAGCGGCTGGGGATCACCAGCATGGTGATCTCCCACGACATCGCCAGCGCTTTCCGGGTAGCCGACCGGGTCGGCGTGCTCTACGATGGGCACCTCGCGGCGGTGGGCACGCCGGCGGAGGTCCGGTCGAGCCCGGACCCCTTCGTGCAGAAGTTCCTCTCCACGTGGTTTGCCAAGCAGTGACGGGCGGAGACCAACGGTGAAGCCGGCGTTGAGCAAGGGACTGGCGGTGGGCGCCCTGGTGGCGGTGGCGGGGACCGCCTTCCTGGTGGCGTTCACCTTCTTCAAGAAGGGCGGCTACTCCAAGTCGGACAGCTACCCGGTGCACGCCCTGTTCAGCGACGCCACCGGACTCACCTGGCGGAGCCGGGTGCAGATCGCCGGGATCCAGGTGGGCGAGGTGGACAAGATCACGCTCCAGGGGGCCAAGGCGGAGCTCGACATCCGCATCAAGAACGAGGTCGAGCTGCATACCGACGCCTGCTTCTACAAGAACTTCCCCTCGGCCCTGCTCCCCGACGCCCTGCTGGAGGTGACCCCCGGCTCCCCGGACAAGCCGATCCTGCGGAACCTGCCCGAGGCCCAGCGGGAGATCACCTGCATCCGCGAGGCGACCAACGTCCAGACGCTGCTCGACTCGCTCTCCCGCATCGCCGCGGACGTCCAGGTGGTCACCGGGGACCTGGCCCAGTCGGTGACCAACGGCAAGGGCAGCCTCCGCGACGTCATCCAGAACCTGGCCGCCACCACCGCCAAGGTCCGGGCGCTGGTCGACGAGAACGACGGCCGCATCACCCAGATCCTCAAGAACACGCGCGACTTCACCAAGGACCTGCGCGACATCTCCGGTCGGGACAAGGAGAGGATCCACGACATCCTCGTGAACGTCGACCAGCTGTCGGCGGAGCTCAAGGTGGCCGCCGCCGCTCTCCAGCCGATCCTGGTGGGCAAGAAGGGCAGCGGCGCCGCGGGCGGGGCCGGGGGCACGGGCGAGGAGGGCGGGCCGCAGCCGGGCGCCACCGAGGGCATCGCGACGGGCGCCACCGAGGGCCCGGTCCCGGGCGGCGGCGCCGCGGCCTCGTCGCCGGCGGGGCCCGAGGCCAAAGGCGTCCAGCAGGCGGTGGAGAAGCTCAACGACAGCCTGGCCAAGCTGGACGAGATCCTGGGGAAGGTGCGGGAGGGCAAGAGCACCGCCGGGAAGCTCCTGGTCGACGAGCGGATGGGGCGGCAGGTGGGGAACGCGGTCGAGGGGATCAGCGACTACTTCGACCGGCTGCAGAAGCTCCAGGTCCAGCTCCGCCTCCGCTCCGAGTGGCTGCTCAACCAGAGCGTCAGCACGGGCCGGCCCGGCGCCAAGGTCTACTTCGGGGCGCGGCTCATCCCCCGGCCGGACAAGTACTACGAGCTGGAGGTGGTGAGCGATCCGCGCGGGGTGGACAACGTCGTCAACACCCACACCTCCACCAGCATCAACGGGGGAAACACCACCACCATCAACACCACCAGCACCACCAATACGCAGACGCTTGCCTACACCTTGCAGATGGCCAAGCGGTTCGGGCAGGTGACGCTGCGCGGGGGAGTCATCGAGAGCTCGGGGGGCGTGGGAGCGGACCTCCACCTCCTCGACGACTCGCTGCACCTTTCGCTGTCGGTGTACCAGTTCAACCGACCCCAGAACACGGCCTTCCCGCGGGCCAAGCTCTGGCTCGACTACACCTTCCTGCAACACTTCTACGCCACCACCGGAGTCGACGACTTCCTGAACCGCTGGCAGTCGATCCAGCGCCCCGGAGGACGTTTCAACATCGGCACCGACGTCTTCTTCGGGCTGGGGCTCTTCTTCAACGACGAGGACTTCAAGACCCTGCTCAGCTCTGGCGTGGCCGCGCCGGCGGCGAGCCTGGCCAAGTAGGGGCGCCGTGGCGGAAGGGGGGCGACGGTGGGGGGCGGCCCGACCCCGAACCTCCGCCGCGCCGACTGGCTCACACCTCGTGCGCGGCCGGCCCGCGCTATACTCCCCGCTATGACCCGCTGGCTCCAGCTCGCCTTCCTGGCCATCGCCGCCGTGGTGGTGGGCGAGGTCCTTCTGCGGGACCGCGAGCCGCCGCCCGCCCCGCCCCCGCAGGGGCCGGGGGCCGTGGTCCGCGCGCCGCCCGCGCCGGAGCTGTCGCTCAAGGGGCTCGACGGCAAGCCGATCGACCTCAAGGACTACCGGGGCAAGGTGGTGGCGGTGAACTTCTGGGCGACCTGGTGCGGGCCCTGCGTCGCCGAGATGCCCGAACTCGCCCAGCTGTGGCGGGAGCGCCACCAGGGCTGCTTCGAGCTCCTGGGTGTGGCGGGGATGTCGGATCGCAAGGACGCCGAGGAGATGGCGCGGTCCATCCCCTACCCGGTGCTCTTCGATGAGGACGGCGAGGCGGTCAGCGCCTGGTCGGTGCAGTCCTTTCCCCGCACCTTCCTGCTCGACACCGAGGGGCGGGTGCGCCAGGTGTTCAGGGGGATGATCGATCGGCAACGGCTCGCCCAGGCCGTGGAGCCGCTCCTGCCGCGCACCTGCCCGGGCCGGAGCGGCTGAGCGGGGCGGCGCAGGCGCGCACGACGGAGCCGTGGCCTTCTCGCTCTGCCCCATCTGCAACCGCCCGGCGCGCCCCCGCCCGGGAAACCGCGCCTTTCCCTTCTGCTCGGACCGTTGCCGCCTGGAGGACCTGGGCAAATGGCTGGGCGGCGAGTACCGGATCCCCGGTCCGGCCATCGGCGACGGGGGCGAGGGCGCGGAAGGGGAGGAGCGCCCGACGGCTCCGGCGGGGCTGGACGAGGGTGACTAGGGCCCGCGGCGCCCCGGCCGCTCGCCCCGCCGCTCCCCGCGTGGTAAAGCCCGTCCCCTCGAATGAGGCTCGTCGACCTTCACGACCACGTCCTCTGGGGCATCGACGACGGGTGCGAGACGCCCGAGCAGTCCCTGGAGGCGGTGCGGCTGCTCACCTCGCTGGGCTACGCCGAGCTGGCGCCGAGCCCTCACGCGCTGGTCGAGCTACCGAGCGGCGACCCGGCCCTGTGCGAGGAGCGGCTGCGGGACTTGGCCGCGCTGCTCGAGCGCGAGGGGGTCGAGGTGACCCTCCACGCCAACGCCGAGAACAAGCTCGACGAGGGCTTCCTGGCTCGGGTCGGCGACCCCGCCACGCGGCGCGGGATAGGCCCCAGCGGCCGCTGGGCGCTCGTCGAGGCGCCGTTCCAGGCGCACCTGCCGGCCCTGCCCGACCTGGTCTTTCGCCTGCGCCGCCAGGGGGTGCTGCCGCTCTTTGCCCATCCCGAGCGCTGCCTGGAGTTCGAGCGACCGGGCCGGGCCCGGGAGGTGGTGCGCCTGGGCGGCGCGCTGCAGCTCAACATCGGGGCGCTGGCCGGGCTCTACGGCCGGCAGGCGCGGCGACAGGCCGAGCGCTTCCTGGGCGAGGGGCTCTATGCTGTGGCCGCGACCGACCTCCACCTGCCGCAGGAGGCCCGCCGCTGGCTGGAGGCGGGGCTCCGTGGCCTGGAGCGGGAGGTAGGGGTGGAGGGGCTGCGGACGCTGTGCGGGGAGAACCCGGCGCGGATCGCCCGGGGGGAGGAGCTCTCGTGAAGGGGAGGGTCGTCCAGGCGCTCGCGGGGGTAGCCATCTCCGCCCTGGCGCTCTGGCTCACGCTGCGGGGCAAGGACCTCGGCCAGGTGTGGGAGGCCATGCGGCAGGCCGACTACCGCTACCTCCTGCTCTACGTGCCGTTCTGGGCGGTGATCCACCTCTCCCGCACCGCGCGGTGGGGGATCCTCCTGGAACCGGTGGCCAAGGTCCCCTTCGGCCGGCTCAACGCCGCCTCGTCGGTGGGGTGGATGGCGCTCACCATCCTGCCCTTCAGGCTGGGGGAGTTCGCGCGCCCCTACCTGGTGGCGGAGCGGCCCCGGCTGCGCGTGGCCGCGGCCATGTCCTCGGTGGTGGTGGAACGGGTCGCCGACGGCGTCTTCACCGCCTTCTTGCTCATGGCCTGCCTGGTGGCGGTGCCCTCGGGCCTCCCCGGCTACCGGGTCGTGCGCGCCGCCGGCGCCATCATGGGCGGGATCTTCCTGGCGGCGCTGGTCTTCCTCATCGTCGCCTACCGCAACCGCGCCACCGCCGCCCGCCTGGTCCAGCGCTTCCTCGCGCCGCTCTCCCCGCGCCTGGCCCAGCGGGTGGCAGGGATGACCGAGGCCTTCATCCACGGTCTGCGAGTGGTGCCGTCGCGGAGCAAGGTGGCGATGTTCTTCGTGCTGACCGTCGTCTACTGGGGGTTCAACGGCTGGGGCATGCAGGTGCTGGCCCAGGGCTTCGGCTTTCACTGGAGCTTCCTCCAGGCCACCACCGTCCTGGGCGTCCTGGTCATCGGGGTCATGATCCCGGCGGGGCCGGGCATGGTGGGCACCTTCCAGGCAGCGATCCTGCTCGCGCTCGGCCTGTTCTTCTCCCAGGAAGTCGTGGCCCGGGACGGAATGGCCTACGCCAACGTCCTCTGGGCGGCCCAGCTCGCCTTCCAGATCGGACTCGGCCTCGTCTTCCTCTTCTCGCGACACATCCGCTTCGCCCAGCTCTTGCCAGCGCCTGGCGCGGTGAGCGAGGAGCTGGCCGAGGAGGCGGCCGAGGACGGATAGGCGGCGTGCGGCCGCCCGGCCTACATCTCCTCCTCGAGCCAGCGGCGCAGGGCGCCACGGATGCGGTGGGCCACGATCGCCCCCGGGCCCATCGGCCTCGAGAGGCGGCCCGGCGCGGTCGGGGCGGCTGGCTGGGACCCGGGCGGCGCCGAGGGGCTGCCCAGCACCAGGGCGCGCCCGGGAGCATCGAGGGTCCCTGCCGTCGCGGCCGCTGCCTTCGCCTTTCGCACCCGGGACCTCTCGATATCGGAGCACCTTGGTATCACCGGGCGCGGGCGGGTCAAGAAACGGTCGCCGAGGACCTCGGCGCCGCCAGGCCGCCCGCCCAGGCCCGAGGCGCGGCGCGGTCTTGACGGCCCCGTCCGAGGCGCCTATAAACCCGCGTTCTCGAAGGGTTGTCGCCCGGAGCGACGGGCGGGACGGATCCGGTGAGGTAGCTCAGTCGGCTAGAGCGAGGGTCTCATAATCCCTAGGTCGGCGGTTCGATTCCGCCCCTCACCACCAGCAGACAAGACTAGGAATGGCGGCCGCTTCCGGGCAGCCGCTCCTGTCGTGGGGATGGTCGCCGTAGGCTCGCGGCCACCACGCAATCACCGCCGGGGAGCGAAAGCGACGGAGGGCAGCTCCGCCCCGTGGGGCCGCAAGCGGCAGCAGGCCCTGGCGTGGTGGGGTGGGCGAGCGGCTCGAGGGGATCGACCTCCGCATGGTGACCCTCAGCGAGCCCATGCTGCCCGCGCTCAAGCGGAAGGACCCGACCGCCAACGCCAACGGGTCGCGATCCTCAAGGGTCCTCCACGCGGCTCCGCACCGAGGAGGCGCACCGGATCCGCACCGGTGTTCGGGTGGCCTCAGGGTCCCGCAGGCTCGCACGGCGAGGCGTTCGGGTCCGTGGGGGGGCCCGGGATCACCTCCTCCTATTGCTCGAGCACCTCCGAGCGCCTCGTCGCGACCGAAGATTCCTCGCACGCCGGCGGCCGCCGCACCGCTGGCACGCGAGCTTACCGCCGGCAGCCCTCGGACCCCTTGGCCCGGTTCTCTTCCTTGGTCAGCCACTGCATGTTGCTCGGGTCGTCGGGGCCGCCGCAGGCAAGCGGCCGGACGTGGTCGACCTCGTATCCCGGGCACGCCCCTCGGGTCTTGCCGGTAGATGGGCACGGGTGGCTGCGCCGGAAGGCCGCCTTCATGGCAGGGTCCCGGTGGAGCTTGCCGTTCGCGTCCCGGCGGACGTAACCGGGGCTGGTCGAGACGTGGGTCCCGTGGAGCCGGTGCGTCGAGCTCGCCCGGTATGTCGTCGACGACGAGGAGCTCGAGCTGGAGGACGAGTGCCGCGGCCAGGCCCCGGGAATCGCGGGTGCGGCGAGGGTCAAGGCGGCGAGAGCGACCAGGGCAACGCGCACTGACCGACCATACCACCGCGGTGGACACCGGGCGGCCGGCGGGCCCTCCGTGCTCGCGACCCTGCGAGCGCTCCCGGCCGAGGTCCCCGGCGACCAGGAGGCCCGCGCCGTCCCTCGCCGAGGCCGCCGCGAGCCGAGGGAAGGGAAGCCGGACGGTCTCGGGTCGCTGGCCCGCCGACGGACTGGAGGCGGGCCAGCGACCACCGTCGCCGAAGGACGCGCGCGTTGCCTCCGCGGCGCCCTCTAGGGCTGGCGCGTGACCGAGAGCGTGTCCTGCTGTGCGCACGAGTAGGTCGTGCTATCGCTCGTCCACTGGCAGGACCACCTCACATATCCCGAGGCGGTGTTGTCCGAGGTCCACGTGAGCGACCAGCTCTCCGCGTAGGAAACATCGCAATCGCTGTCCGGCCCGCTCTTCGAGTGGGTGATCGTGTTCCCGTTCACGCTCGCCACGATGACCTGGCTTTCGATGTCGAGCGAGCACTGGTTGCTGCCGGTCGTCCAGACCACGGTCGCCGTTCCGGACTCGTCCGTGTCCGCGGTGCAGTCGGAGGTGCCGGTTCCGGTCAAGGCGCCGGCGGTCAGCACATAGTCGTACGAGCCCGCCAGGTTGAAGGTGGTCTTTTGCGATCCGCCGCCGCCGCCGCCGCACGCGCCGAGCAGCCACATCGCCGTTGCTCCCACGACAAGAACCGCAGTTCTCGTGTGCATGGCACCCTCCTACACCGCACGATAGCCCCGCGTGAAAGCACCCGGTCGCCACAAAGTTCGGCGGCGGGACGGGCGCGCCCGGTGCCCCTCGGCTCCTCACCCCTTCGGCCTACGCTCGTCGCCGAGGGAGTGGGGAGGGTTCCTCGCAGCCTGTGGATCCTCGGAAACGTGACCACGGCGCCGGATCTGTCGTTGGTCCGGCCGGCCCGGCGTCCGCAGGGCGGCGGCCCCTGGCCCTGGTGTCCTCGCGCGGGACCGGGCGCCTGTCGCAGAGGACCCGAGGCGATCGCCGGTGTGCGAAATCCGCGCGAGTTCCTGCTTGGAAGGCGCAGGGCAGCTTCGGAGCCGGTGGCGTCGGACACCCACCTCGTCGAGGGCGGCCCCGGCTGCGGAGCGAGCCGTGCTCCTCGGCGGGGGGACGCGCTCCTGCGGTCCAGGGGTTGGCTTCGTCGCGGCGGCACCCGGGTGCACGGGAACGGGAAGCACGGATCGAAGCCGGGAGGAGAGGCTGCACCGACCGATCGGCGTGCGCGCCGGCCGCCGGGACCCGGGCCCCGTCTGGCGAATCCCTGGCCGGCCAGGTACGCTTTCGCGGCAGAGGTGAGACCATCGCCACCGGAATGGACATCGACCGTGATCTGGACCAGGCAGTCGTCGCGGGGGTCGCTGACGTCCGGTACCGGAACGGGGTGATCTTCGCCTGGCTCCGCGTCGGCCTGCGCACCCTGACGCTCGCGACCTGGCTGCTGTCGCTGCGCCTCGGCTCCCCTCGGGAGCAGGTCCTCCACCACCTCATCGTGCTGGTGAACGTGGCCCATCTTGCGATCGGCTGCGGCGTGCTGATGGCTCTCCGGCGACGGCGCGTCGTCCACGCGGCGCTCCTGCTCGCCGCCGCGGTCGACATCCTGGTCGTGGCCTTCGCCGGGTGGCTTTGCGAGCCGGGGGATGTCGCCTCGGCCGCCTTCCTCATGGGCGTCATGCAGCTCATGCTGCTGTTCTCCGGCCTCACCTTGCCGCGGGCAGAGACGGCGGTCCTGGGCGCGATCGGCACCGGCTGGCAGCTCTACCTGGGGTTGCGGCTCGGGCTGCGCGCCGACTGGGTGGCGTCTACGGTCCTGGTCACCGGTGCTTCCGCGGTCGCCATCACCTGGGCCGGCACCCGGATCATGGAGCTGGCCGCCCGCCGCGCCACGGGCGACTACACCGGCCAGCTGCTCCGCACCCACCGCGACGCCCTGGCCAGCGCCAACCGCGAGATCGCCTCCCAGCGCGATCGGGTGCTGGCGGCCCAGGCCGAGGCGGAGACGCTCTCCAAGCTCGTGGTGCACGACCTGCGAAACCCGCTGGCGGCGCTCCAGCAATTCGTGTCCCTGGCCCGCGAACGGCTCGGGGACGCTGAGCGCGCGCCCTCGGCTGACGAGCTGTCCGCGGCCCGGGAGGACCTGGAGCTGGCGGCGGAGGAGGGGGGGCGGCTGGCCGAGATGATCGGCGACCTTCTGCTCATCTCGCGCCTGGAGAGCACGGCCCTGCAGCCCAGCCGGAAGCCGACCCCGACACGCTCGCTGCTCGAAGGGGTGGGGCGCGGGATCGCCCGCCAGGCCGCCGACCGCCAGGCGACGGTGACCGTCGCCTCCCCGGCAGGCCTGACCGCCTCGCTCGACTCGGAACTGGCGCGCCGGCTGCTCGAGAACCTGGCGGCCAATGCCCTCCGGTTCGTCGACCGCGGGGGCCGGATCGAGCTGGCCGCGGAGTTGTCGGACGGCAGCCTCGTCCTGGCGGTGCGGAATACCGGGCCGACCGTCCCACCCGATGTGCGGCCGCAGCTCTTCCAGAAGCACTCGGGCGGCGCGGAGCGCAGTGCCCACAACCTCGGGCTCGGCCTCTACCTTTGCCGGCTGGTGGCGGAGGCGCACGGAGGGACCATGGCCCTGGGGGAGGCTCCCGGCTTCGCCACCTCCTTCGAGGCGCGGCTACCGCTGGAGGTCTAGCCGGGGGCCAGCGGTACCGGCCCCTGGGCGCTAAGGGTGCGCTCAGAGGGGACGCCATCCTGGTGGTGGGGAGGAGGAGCTGCCCTGCGTTGCCTGGCCCGAGGCCGCGTGGCATCGGTCCGTCCGCCCCCTGGCGCCCGTCGAGCATCGGCGAGGTGACGGGAGGTGGCCCTCGTCGCCGCTGCCGGAAGCCGAGCCGCCCTCGCCTCGAGGGCGAGGTGGTCGAGGCAAGGGGCGGGAAGGTGCGGCCCGACTCGGGACCGGGACGCGCCCGGGGATGGCCCGTCCCTAGTCGTTCGCCCGAAGCACGCGCAGGAAGTTGCCCCAGGCGATCTTCCGAAGCGACGCGTCGCCGAAGCCGCGCTCGGACAGGCGCGCCAGGATCCGGGGGAAGGCAGAGCAGTCCGGAACGCCGCGCGGCGTCTGCGGGATTCCGTCGAAGTCGGAGCCAAAGGCGACGTGGTCCTCACCGGCGACCCGGGCGATGTGCTCGATGTGCGAGACGAGGAGGTCCAGGTCGGCCCGGGGCGTGCCACCGGGCTCACGCCAGGGCGCCCGAGGCGGGGGCCGGGTCAGCCCGAGCGGGCGGCCCTCGAGGTCCCCGAGCACGGAGCGCTCCCGCTCGGCGGGCATCTCGCCGACGTCAGCGCCCCGGCTGGCGAGGTAGCCCGGGTCGAGGAAGCCCGGGAAGAAGTTCACGCCCACGACGCCCCCGGCTCCGGCGATCGCGCGCAGCTGGTCGTCGGTTAGGTTGCGCTCGACCGGGCACAGCGCTGCCGCGCAGGAGTGGGATGCGATGAACGGCTTGCGGCTCAAGCGCCGGACGTCGTCGAAGGTGCGGGCGTGGACGTGGGACACGTCGACGATCATCCCCAGCGCGTTCATCTCGCGAACGACCTCGGCGCCGAACGGGTTGAGCCCCGCCGAGCCCGCCCAGGGCTCGCCGCTGGAGGCCGCCCAGGGCAGGTGACGCGCGTGGGTCAGCGTCAGGGAGCGCACACCGCGACGCCGCAGGGTGCCGAGGTTGCGGAGGTCGCTGTCGATGGCGTGGCCGTTCTCGACGGCCAGGAGCATTCCGATGAGCCCGCGCTCCACCGCTGCCTCGGCCTGGTCGGCGGTCTCGACCTTGACGATGTCGGGAGCGCACCGTTCGCAGGCATCGTCGAGGGCATCGAGCATCTGTGTGGTCTCGGCCAAGGCCCGGTCCCGCGCCAGGCCCGAGGGCAGGTAGCAGGCGAAGACCTGCAGCCCGACACCTCCCAGCTGCAGCCGGGGGAGGTCCACCTGGCCCTCCGGGTGGTCCCGGAGGTCGACTCCGCCGCGCAGGGCACGGACCGTGTCGCAGTGCAGGTCGGCCACAGGCGGCCAGCGCCGGGCGGACGCGCCGGCGGCGAAGGGTGGAGCCGGCTGACGGACCTGATCGGGCCAAGGCACTGGTAGATCCTTACCCCATCTCCGCCTCCCGGCGGCGGGTCGGGTCAAGACCCCCTTTCAACCCTTCCCGGAGGGCGTGCCCCCTCCAGAGGTGGTCGTACAACGCGTGGAAGCGCCTTCCTGGGAACCGCCTGGCTGCGGCCCGCATTCACCGCCATCTGGGGCGAGCTACTCGGCGTGGCCGTCCCCGGGCCCGCGCCGACGGGCCATGGGGCCACGCGACCTGGGCCGGTGGCGGCCGAAGGAGTCGATCCAGACGCCCAGCTCGGCGAACTCGCGGATGAGCTCGCCGAAGGGAAGTGGATCCGGCCAGGGCCCTCTTCCCCCGGCGATCAGCGCCACGCCCCTCCGGGCGCACAGCTCCCCCAGCCGGGTCGACACCAGGCGGAGCCCGGCGGCATCGCGCTCCACGCTGGCCGACAGGGCCAGCACCTCCACGCTCGTCGCCTCCAGGTGTCGGGCGAGCGCATCGGTCGGAGTATCCGGACCCACCCAGAGGGTCTCCCAGCCCCGCTCCCGCATGCAGAGCTCCACCAGGGCGAGCCCCAGGCTGTGGGCCTCTCCCTCGACGGTGGCGAGGACGACGCGCGGCGCCCCCGGCCGGACGGGCAAGGGGTCGCAGACGCGAGCCAGCGCCCGGGCCAGCCGGGCCGAGGCGACGTGCTCGTCCCCGACGCCCAGTCGGCCGGCCTGCCACCGATCGCCGAGCACCACCAGGACGCGCCCGAGAAAGGCGGCCACGGCTTCCCATCCGTTCGCCCGGCTTCGCTCGGCCAGGAGGGCGGCGTCGACGGCCAGGCGTCCCTCGGGGCCGACGAGGAGATGGAGCCACTGCTCCACCTGGGCGTCCTTGCCGGCCAGCTGGCTCGCCACCCGCTCCACGACGGCGGGGGAGAAGCGGCGATGGCCTCCCGCGGTCCGATCCGCCGGCAGCAGGCCGGAGTCGGTCCAGCGCTTGACGGTGGCGACGCTGACGCCGAGGAGCCTGGCGATCTCGGTGCTGCGGAGGTGCCGCGACATCAGCCTGGCCCGTGCATGCGGTGGTCCCGTCCGGCGAATGAGCGCCACGGACGCTAGTCGAATTCCTGGCGCGGCGGCAGGGAGCGGACCACCTTTCGACGGGTCGGATGATCGACCGCGGCCCGTAGGAGATCTCGGACGGGTGGCATCGGCCCCGGCGCCCTGGAAGGCCGGCGCTATTCCACCAGCCGGTGGGTGACGGCGTAGCGAACCAGGTCGGCGAGCCGCCTCAACCGCAGCTTCTTGGCGACCCGGGCGCGGTAGGTGGCCACCGTCTTCTCCGACACGTGCAGCGCCTGTCCGATCTCGCGCATGGTCGAGCCCCGCGCCACCATCTTCAAGACCTGCAGCTCCCGTGGCGAGAGCTCATCGTGCGGGACATCGGACCGCTCCCCGCTCACGAAGCGCGCCAGCTGCTCGCTCAGGGAGGCGGTGATGTAACGGCCGCCCCCCAGGATCTTGCGCACCGCCGTCACCAGCTCGGCCGAGGAGCAGCTCTTGGCCAGGAAGCCGGCCGCGCCGAGGCGGATGGCGCGCAGGGCGAGCTCCTCCTCCGCGTGGGCGGACAGAACCAGGACCGGCGTGCCGGGCCAGTCGTGGTGCGCTTCCTGGAGGAGCTCGAGGCCGCTGCGACCGGGCAGCCCGGCGTCCAGGAGGAGGAGATCCCAGCTGCCCGAGGTGAGCCGCGCGATGGCCTGGGGCACGTCCCCGGCCTCGCCGAAGGTCGCCCCGGGAAGGGCCGCTCCCAGCACCCCGCGGGCGCCTTGGCGGAAGATCTCATGGTCCTCGACGATCAGGATCCGCGGCACGCTGCCTCACCAGCCAGGAGGCACGCAGGCACGGATCGGCGACCCGTGCGCCGGTCCCGCTCCTGTGCGGAGCCCACTGCCGACCGCGCGGGCGCGCTCCTCCCCTCCGAGCAGACCGCTCGACCCCTGGGGCCGGCGCCTCCGGAAGTCGTCGGTCACCACCAGCACCGGCGTGCCCGGCTCCGTCCGGAGCACCAGAACGAGCCGCTTCGCCTGGGCGCCGGGGAGCGATCCCGGTGCGCGCCGGGACCCGTCGGGCACTGACACGTGGAGTGAATCCTGGCGGTCACCTCGGGTGAACCCCGGCCGTGCGGCCGTCGCGCCAGGCCCGCCGTTCCCGCGAGAAGGGTGGCGACCCCCCGGCGAGCCCCCGGGCAGGCAACGTCCGGGCGTCGAGGGCGCCCAGCCATGGCGGGGGCGGAGAAGGCGGCGCTCCAGAGCGTGAAGGGAAACGTCGGCGCCCTCTACGGGTGGGCGGCACACCTCCCGTCCACGGCCACGAGGAGCGCGCGGGCTCGATGAGATCCATGCCGTTGCGAGCTGACCCTGGGCCGATGTGCTGCCGATCGTTCTCCACGCGTCGCATCAGCGCCCGCGAGTGTAGCACTCTCGTCGCCAGCGGTTGCACGGCGGGTGAGGCCCTGCGAGCCCTCGCTCGAACGGCCGGCGAACGGGTCGCTCGTCCTCCGTGGACGGACCGGCTCGAGTCCCCCGGCCGGGCGGATGAGGCTGGCCGTTCGGCGAGCGGCCTTCCGGCTGGTGGTGTTTCCCGGGCGCCGCGTGCACCCGCCGGCTCCTCAGGCCGCCACCGCCTCGGGGCGGATCCTGCCGGTCGAGGGCAGGATGAGCGCCCCGGGCGCTCGCCCGCATGGTGCCTACCCGCGGACCAGGTCCTCGACCACCGCCCGGAGCTCCTGGCGGGTGAAGGGCTTGGGCAGCAGCCGGACGCCGGTGGCGCGGACGAAGTCCTCCACCTCCGGGCTCCCGGCGTAGCCGGTGAGGAACACCACCCGGCGCGCCAGCTCGGGCGCGAGGCGGAGGAGCTCGGCGTGGAGCTGGAAGCCGGAGAGGCCGGGCATCATCAGGTCGCAGACGATGGCCTCGAAGCGGGCTCCGCCCTGGATGCGCCCGATGGCGCCGGTGGCGCTCTGTGCGAAGGTGACGCGGTAGGCGGCCCGCAGCACGCGCTGGACGGCCTCGCCGACCATGGGGTCATCGTCCACGACGAGGACCCGATGCTGCTCGAGTTCCCTCTGCGTCACGCGGTTCCTCGCTGCTTCTCTGGCCGTGCGGCCGCTTCCGGGTACAGCTCCTCCATGCACTCGGCGCACAGGGAGTGGGAGAAGTCGATGTCCGCCTTCTCCTTGAAGTACTCCTCCACGGTGGTCCAGGCGTTGGCCTCGTTCCGCACCCTTCGGCAGTGGAAGCAGATGGGGAGCAGGCTGGTGAGCTTGACGATCTCGGAGAGGTTCTCGAGGGTGACGAGGGCCAGGCGGCGGTCGCCGACCTGCACGCCGGCCGCGCTCACCAGGAAGTGCGCCTCGGCGATTCCCTGCGGGGTGTGGACCTGCAAAAACGCCCGGGTTCGAGTGGTGGCGTCATCCGTCACGGCGCGGCCCACGGAGGCGCGGATCAGGCATCGCTTGCAGGCCGGGGAGCGGCCGCAGCCGCCGGCCGTCTCTCCGGAGCGGATGCAGTGGAGCAGGTGGCCGCCGCGCTGGAGCAGGGCACGCTCGGCCGCGGCGGGCGTGTCGAGCCCCAGGGCGCGATGGGCGGCGCGGTTCAGGTAGAGCGCCCGGACGTCGGCGTCGACCACCAGGGTCGGGGACGGGAAGGCGTCCAGGACCGCGCGCAGTGACTCCACGTCGTGGAGGAAGGCCTGGGGCATGGTGGTCGCGTTCGGGACATGCGGCGCGCCCAGAGCGCGCCCAGGGGGCGGTTCTGCAGATCGCGTACCACCCCTGCGGGGCGGTACCCCTCGGCGCCGCCGCGGACCGAGGGTGGCGACGCCTCGGCCGTGGCGGCCCATGCGGGCGAGATCGGGGCGTTTCGCGGGCGTGCCGGGGGCCGGGCGGCCCATCGGGAACTGGCGGCCCGCGGCCGAACCGGTACCGCTCGCCCACCCCGGGCCGGCGCGACCCGGGTGGCGCGCCGCTCGCGCGGCACGGGCCCGACCCGCGCCCCACAGCTCCGGACGTGCTGCGGGCCCCCCGGCGACGTACACTCGGCGCGGTGCAGGGGCTCCTGGGCAGCGACGGGGGGGAATGAGGGGCACGCCCGCAGACTGGACCGACGCCTACTACGGGGACCTCTACCTCGAGTCGGCCGCCGACCTCATGACGCCGGCGCTCACCGCGCTGGAGGCCGGTGTCATCGCCCGGCTGCTCGCGCCGGCGGCGAGCGCTCGGCTGCTCGACCTGGCCTGTGGCCATGGACGGCACGCCTGGGCGCTGGCCGGCGTGGCCGCGGTGGTGGGGGTGGATCGGAGCCGGGCCTACCTGGCGCGGGCCGAGGCGCGCGGGCCGGCGGGGGGCCGCAGGCCCCGCTTCATCCGCGCCGACCTGCGCGCGCTGCCCTTCCCGGACGGCGCCTTCGACGGCGCCTACTCCTGGTACTCGTCGCTGTTCATGTGGAGCGAGGAGGGGAACGCCGCCGCGCTGGCCGAGCTGGCCCGGGTGGTGCGGCGCGGAGGGCGGGTTCTGGTCCACCACGCCAACCCGCTCCGGCTGGCGCGCCAGCCGCGCGCCATCGCCCGGCGGGTGATCGCGGGCGGCGCGGTGGTGGAGGAGGAGGCCGAGTTCGACCCGACCACCGGGGTGGAGCGGGCGCACCGGCGCCTGGTCCGGCCGGGCGGGGCCCGGCTCGAGGGCACGGCGGTGCTGCGCTACTACCGGCCGGAGGAATGGCACGGGCTGGCGCGCGGCGCGGGCCTTCGCCTGCTGGGGCTGACCAGCACGCCGGACGCGGCCGCGGGGGCAGGGGGAATGCCGGGGCCGGAGGCGCCCGACCTCGTCGCCTTGCTGGAGCGAGCGGTGAGCGATCGCTAGATCCCCGGCTCGCGCGACCGCGCCAGCTCGGCCAGGTCCTTCACCGAGAGCGACAGGAAGGCGGAAGCGCACTCCGGATCGAACTGCGTCCCGACGTTGCGCTCGATCTCCGAGCGCGCCAGGTCCGGGGAGACCAGGCCGCGGTAGGGCCTGTTGCTGGTCATGGCGTCGAAGGTGTCGGCCAGCGCGAAGATCCGGGCGTAGAGGGGGATGGCCTCGCCGGCCAGCGCCCGCGGGTAGCCGCTGCCGTCGAACCGCTCCTGGTGGGTCAGCACCATCTCGGCCGGCCCGGCCAGGAAGTCGATGCTGCGCAGGAGGTTGAAGCCGATCTGCGGGTGCCTGCGCATGACCGCCCACTCGGCGTCGTCGAGCGGCCCATCCTTGAGGAGGATGGCGTCGGGGACGCCGATCTTGCCGATGTCGTGGAGGAGCGCACCCCGCCCCAGGTCGGGGAACTCCGACTCCGGCACGCCCAGGCGGCGGGCGATGGCGATGGTGTAGCGGACCACGCGCTGCGAGTGGTCGCCGGTCTCGTGCTCGCGGGCGTCCAGGGCGGCCACCAGGGTCCAGAGGGTCTGCTGGTAGGTGGACTGGAGGTGCTCGAGGGCCCGCGAGAGCTCGACCGTCTTCTCCCGGACGCGGTTCTCCAGGCTGCGCCGGTAGCGCTGCCGGGCCAGGTCCAGGCGCCGTCGGCCCAGGGAACGCTCGATGGCGCGGACCAGCTCGGTGACCTTGGGCGGCTTGAGCAGGTAGTCGTCGGCACCGTTGCGCAGACACTGCACCGCCGCCTCGGTGTCTCCGAAGGCGGTGAGCATGATGACCGCGACGTCGGGGCCGAGCTCGCGCAGGCGCTCCAGCAGCCAGAGCCCATCGTGACCGGGCATCCGCACGTCGCAGATGATGAGCGGGTAGTCGCCGAGACGCACCGCGTCGAGCGCGGCCTCGGCTCCATCCACCGACGTGCACCCGTACCCCTCGCCGCGGAGCAGGACCTGGATGACCTCGCGGATCGACGGGTCGTCGTCGACGACGAGGATCCGGGTGGTGTCCGGTGCAGGCGTATCGGGCATGAGCTCGATTGTGCGGGTTGCCCCGAGAGGGCGACACGGAAGTATACCATGCGGCGAACCGCCGCCGACCTGCCCGCGGCAGGGGAGCCGTTCCCGGGCTGGGCGGCTTGACCGGACCGGATCCGGCGGCTACATCCGCGGGGGTCGACCATGCCCGACAACCCGAGAGCCACGCCTGCGGACGACGGCGCCGAGCTGCCCGTGGAGCCTCGCGATATCGCCGCGTCGCTCAGGGCGCACGGCGTGGCCCGGGATGCCCACAAGCCTGGATGGCTGCGGGTGCAGCTCCCGGGCGGACCACGCTACCAGCGGGTCCGGGAAACGCTGCAGGGGCTCCGGCTGCACACCGTCTGCGCGGAGGCCCACTGCCCGAACGTGGGAGAGTGCTGGGGCGGCGGGACCGCCACGGTGATGCTCATGGGCGACGTCTGCACCCGCGGTTGCCGGTTCTGCCAGGTGAAGACGGCGGCCAAGCCTCCCGCCCTCGACCCGGAGGAACCGCGCCACCTGGCCGAGGCGGTGGCCCAGCTCGGGCTCGACTACATCGTGGTCACCAGCGTCGACCGCGACGATCTTCCCGACGGCGGGGCGGCCCACTTCGCCGAGGCCATCCGCCTCCTGAAGCAGATCCCTGCCCTCCTGGTCGAGGTGCTGACCCCGGACTTCCGCGGCGACGCCGAGGCGGTGCGGATCGTGGGCCGGGCCGCCCCGGACGTGTTCGCCAACAACGTCGAGACGGTGCGCCGACTCACGCCGGTGGTGCGCGACGCGCGCGCCGGCTACGACCAGACCCTGGAGGTACTGGGTCGGATGCGGCGGGAGTTCCCCGCCGTGGTGACCAAGTCATCCATCATGGTGGGCCTGGGGGAGGTCGAGGGGGAGGTGCTGGAGACGATGCGCGACCTGCGCGCCCACGGGGTGGAGATCCTCACCCTGGGCCAGTACCTCCGGCCGAGCGCCTGGCACCTCCCGGTGCAGGAGTTCGTCTCGCCCGAGCGCTTCCAGGCCTACCGGGAGCAGGGCCTGGCCCTGGGCTTCCGCTACGTAGCGAGCGGACCGCTGGTCCGCTCCTCCTACCGTGCCGCCGAGCTGTTCCTGCGCGGCGAGATCGCGGCGCGGCGCTAGGCGCGCCGGTGCCACGCTTCACTCGAGGAGGTGGGATGCGGCGAGAGGACGAGGTCGACGCGGCGCGCCCTCCGTCGGAGGAGCCGGCCGGCGAGGCGCAGGGCGGAATCCTCCTCGACTACCCGATCCGCCGGATCGTGGACGAGGAAGGGACGGCCGACCCGGCCGAGGTGGCGCCCAGCCCCGACGAGGTGCGGGTCCTCTACCGCTGGATGCTCCTCTCGCGCGCCCTGGACGAGCGGATGGTGATGGCGCAGCGCCAGGGCCGGATCGGCTTCTACGTCGGGGCGGTGGGCGAGGAGGCCTCGGTGGTGGGCGCCACCGCCGGCCTCGAGGAGGAGGACTGGATCTTCCCCTGCTATCGCGAGCACGCCGCGGCGCTGATGCGCGGGCTCCCGCTGCCCGCCTTCCTGTGCGGCCTCTTGGGAAATGCCGGCGACCCTCTCCGGGGGCGGCAGATGCCCTGCCACGAGGCCTGGCGCCCGGGGCGCATCGCCTCCATCAGCTCGCCCATCGGCACCCATCTCACCCACGCGGTGGGCGCCGCCTGGGCGGCACGGCTGCGGGGCGACGACCTGGTGGCCCTGGCCTTCCTGGGCGACGGGGCAACCAGCGCCCACGACTTCCACACCGCGATGAACTTCGCCGCCGTGCACCGGGTGCCGGTCATCTTCGCCTGCCGCAACAACGGCTGGGCCATCAGCGTGCCCTACGAGCGCCAGACCGCCTCGCCGACCGTCGCCCAGAAGGGGGTGGCCTACGGCATGCGCGCCGAGCGTGTCGACGGGAACGACGTGCTGGCGGTGCGCGCCGCCACCCGCGAGGCCCGGGCCCGCGCGGTGGCAGGGCAGGGGCCCACGCTCCTGGAGCTGGTCACCTACCGGATGGAGGCGCACTCGACCTCGGACGACCCGCGCGCCTACCGCTCCGACGAGCTGGTCGAGCCCTGGCGCCGGCGCGATCCCCTGCTGCGGATCCGGGCCTATCTGGGGCGCCGCGGAGCGCTCGACGAGGGCGCCGACGAGCGGCTTCGCACCGAGATCCGGGAGGAGATCCGCGGTGCGCTCCGCGAGGCGGAGGCCGAGCCGGCGCGCCCGCCCCTGTCCTCGCTCTTCGAGGACGTCTACGCAGAGCCGCTCTGGCAGCAGCGGGAGCAGCGGGATGAGATCGAGGCCGCCGCCGGCGCCGATCCGCGGGTCTCCGACCCGCACCACGCCGACGCTTGAGGCCGCCATGCCCGTCATGAACGTGATCCAGGCGGTGAACGACGCGCTGCGGCTGGAGATGCGCCGGAACCCCGACGTGGTGGTCCTCGGCGAGGACGTGGGCAAGTTCGGCGGCGTCTTCCGCGCCACCCAGGGGCTCTACGAGGAGTTCGGCGCCGACCGGGTCATCGACACGCCGCTGGCCGAGGGGGGGATCATCGGCACGGCCATCGGCATGGCGCTCTACGGGCTGCGGCCGGTGCCGGAGATCCAGTTCGCCGACTACATCTACCCGGCCATGGACCAGCTGGTGAACGAGGCCGCCAAGTACCGGCACCGATCCGGCGGCCAGTACGCGTGCCCCATGGTGGTCCGCGCGCCCTACGGGGGGGGCATCCGCGGCGGCCACTACCACTCCCAGTCGCCGGAGGCGCACTTCGTTCACACCGCCGGCCTCAAGGTGGTGGTGCCGGCCACGCCGCGCGACGCCAAGGGGCTGCTCCTCTCGGCGCTGCAGGACCCCGATCCGGTCGTCTTCCTCGAGCCCAAGCGCGTCTACCGCGCCGCCCGCGGGGAGGTCCCGGAGGGTGCGTTCCTCGAGCCGTTGGGGAAGGCCCGCGTCACCCGCGCCGGCTCCCAGGTGACGGTGCTGGCCTGGGGGGCGATGTGGCACGAGGCCGACCGGGCGGCGCGCGAGGCGGAGGCGGAGGGCCTCGACTGCGAGGTGATCGACCTCCGCTCGCTCCAGCCGCTCGACGTGGACGCGATCGTGGCCTCGGTCTCCCGCACCGGCCGGGCGGTGGTGGTGCACGAGGCGCCGCGCACCTGTGGCTTCGGCGCCGAGCTCTCGGCCCTGATCCAGGAGCGATGCTTCCCGCACCTGGAGGCTCCGGTGACGCGAGTCACCGGCTTCGACACGCCCTTCCCCTACGCGCTGGAGAACGAGTACCTGCCCCGCGCCCCCCGCATCCTCCAGGCCATCCGCGAGGTGGCCAACTATTGACGCCGGAGACACCCGCATGATGCTCAAGCTCACGCTGCCAGACATCGGCGAGGGAGTGGTCGAGGCCGAGGTCCAGCGGTGGCTGGTCGCGGACGGCGACGAGGTGGTGGAGGACCAGCCGCTCGTCGAGGTCATGACCGACAAGGCCACCGTGACCATCCCCGCTCCCCGCCGCGGCCGGGTGGTCCGGCTGTGCTGTGCGGTCGGCGAGATCGCCAAGGTCCACGCGCCGCTGGTCGAGCTGGAGGTGGTGGAGGAGGAGGACCTGGCCCGGCCGGCCCCCGCCCGCCCGGCCGAGCTCCCCGCTCCGCCGCCACCGGCAGAGGTGGCCGGCACGCGGCCGGCGAAGGCCCTGGCCGCGCCGGCCGTGCGGGCCCGGGCTCGCTCGCTGGGGGTGGACCTCCGGGCGGTGCACGGCTCGGGGCGGGGAGGCCGGGTGACCATGGAGGACCTCGAGGCCCGCCGGGGCGCGGAGGTGCCGGCCCGGGAGGGCGGCGCCGCGCCCGCCGCGCAGCTCGCGGCCGTGCCCGACGCCGTGGGGCCGGGGCTGGAGGAGCGGGTGCCGCTGCGCGGGCTGCGGAAGCGCATCGCCGAGAACATGGCCCGGGCCAAGCGGACCGCGGCACACTTCACCTTCGTGGAGCAGGCCGACGTGACCGAGCTGGTCCGGGTCAAGCACCGGATGGCGGACGCGGCCCGGGCCGAGGGGGTGCGGGTCACCTACCTGGCCTTCATCGTCAAGGCGGCGGTGGCGGCCCTGCGGCGCTTCCCGGAGCTGAATGCCAGCCTCGACGACGAGCGGGGCGAGCTGGTCCTGAAGCGCTACTACGACATCGGCATCGCCTCGGCCACCGACGAGGGGCTGCTCGTGCCGGTGGTGCGCGGCGCCGACCAGCTGTCGCTCCTCGAGCTGGCCCGGGAGATCTCGCGGGTGGCGCGGGATGCCAAGGCCGGCCGCTCGCGGCCCGAGGACGTGGGCGGGTCCACCTTCACGGTGACCAGCCTGGGCGGGCTGGGCGGGCTCTTCGGGACGCCGGTGCTCAACTATCCCGAGGTGGGGATCATGGGCGTGCACCGCATCCGGCCCACGCCGGTGGTGCGCGACGGCCAGATCGTGGTCCGCGACGTCATGCACATCTCGGTGACCGGCGACCACCGGGTGGTGGACGGGCAGGTGGCCGCGCGCTTCACCTACCAGGTGGTCCGCTATCTCGAGGACCCGAGCCTGCTGTTCATGCAGATGGTGTAGAACGCGGCCAGCGGCCGTGATCGACACCCACTGCCACCTGGACAAGGCCCAGTTCGATCCGGATCGGGCGGAGGTGCTCATCCGGGCCCGGGCGGCCGGGGTCACCGACCTCGTGGTCCCGGCGGTCGGCCCCGACGGCTGGGAGGCGCTCAGGGCCTGGGCGCTCCAGACGCCTGGCGTGCACTTCGCGCTGGGCATCCATCCGCAGCTGCTGCCCGAGCTCGACCCCCGGCGCGACGACCGGCTTCTGACCGACCTCGACCTGGCGCTCTCGAAGGGCGGGGCGGTGGGGGTGGGCGAGTGCGGCCTGGACGGACCCTCGGCGGCGGGGGCGGGGACCTGGCCCGCACCCTGGGACCGGCAGCTGTGGGTCCTGCGCGGGCAGCTCGAGCTCGCCCGCAAGCACCGGCTCCCGGCGCTCCTCCACTGCCTGCGGGCGCACGAGGAGCTCCTCGCCCTCCTCGCCGCCCTGCCGCTGCCGCGGGGCGGCGTGCTCCACAGCTACTCGGGCGGCGCCGAGCAGGTGGCCGCCTACGCGGCCCAGGGCCTCTGGTTCTCCTTCGCCGGACCGCTCACCTACGAGCGGGCCCGGCGGCCCCAGGCCGCGGCCCGGGCAGTCCCGCGCGACCGGCTTCTGCTGGAGACGGATGCGCCCGACCAGACGCCCCGGCCGCACCGGGGCCGGAACGAGCCGTCCTATCTGCCGGCCATCGCCGCAGCCCTGGCCGGCGCCCTGGGGATGGGCCTCTCCCAGGTCGACGCGCTCACCTCGGCCAACGCGCGTACGCTCTTCGGGTGGTAGCCTCAGGCAGGCCCCAGGCGCTCACGCCATGTCCCCCAGGCCCCTCCCGCCCGAGCTCGACCGGACCGCCCGGCTCCTGGGAACCCAGGCCATGGAGCGGCTGGCCGCGGCCCACGTGGTGGTGCTGGGCGTGGGCGGGGTCGGCACCTTCGCCGCCGAGGCGTTGGCCAGGGCCGGGGTGGGGCGGCTCACGCTCGTGGACGGCGAGCGGATCGACCGCACCAACGCCAACCGGCAGCTCCACGCCCTGGCCGGGGCCGAGGGCCGGAACAAGGCCGAGGCCATGGCCGAGCGCCTCCGCCTGGCGAGCCCGCAGGCCCGCGTGGAGGCGGTCCCCGAGTTCTACACCGAGGAGAACGGGGAGCGGATCGTGCCGGGCACGGTCACGGCGGTGATCGACGCCATGGACACGGTGGTGGCCAAGCTGCACGTCATCGCCCGCTGCCGGGAGCGGGGCATCTTCCTGGTCACCGCCCTGGGCGCGGCGCGGCGGCTCGATCCCACCGCCATCCAGGTGACCGACCTGTGCGAGTCGCACACGGACCAGCTGGCCAAGGACGTCCGCAAGTACCTGCGGCGGCGGCACGGCGTCTCGGCCACCGAGCCCACGGGCGTGGTGGCGGTCTGGTCGGTGGAGGAGCCGCTCCCGACGCTGGGCCTGCCCGGCGACGCCGCCGGGATCCCCGGGGTTCCGGCGGCGCGCGCCCGGGGCGAGGGCCCGCGGCGCCGGCCGCCGCGTTGCCAGGGGAGCGCGGTGTTCGTGACCGGCGCCTTCGGCCTGGCCGCGGCGGCGGCGGTGGTCACCCACCTCACCGGCGTCGCGCCGCGCACGCGGCCGATCCTCTCCGAGGCGGAGCGCTCCCGGCGGCGGAAGCCGGTGCGCCACAGGGCCGTGCCTGGGCGGTGAGGTGGGGCGGGAAACTCTCCGTTTACCCGGCACTACCGCGCGGCTAGAGTCCGACCGCGAGGCGGCGAAGCAGGCCCCGCCCGCTTATATCTGCCGCACCCCTGAGGGAGCACCCACACCATGGCCACCAAGACCTTCGACGCAGTGGTGATCGGTGCCGGTCCGGGCGGATACGTCGCCGCCATCCGGCTGGCCCAGCTCGGCAAGAAGACCGCGCTCGTCGACCGGGAGGAGCTGGGCGGGGTGTGCGTGAACTGGGGCTGCATCCCCTCCAAGGCGCTCATCGCCGCGGCCAACCTGGTCGATGACCTGAGGTCGGCCGGCGCCCGCGGGATCCTGGTCGAGGCCCCCAGGGTCGAGGTGGCGAAGCTCCGCGAGTTCAAGGACGCGGTGGTGAAGAAGATGACCGGCGGGGTCGCCTTCCTGGAGAAGGGGAACGGCGTCGAGGTGATCCGCGGGAGCGCCCGCTTCGTCTCGGCCCACGCCGTCGAGGTGGAGGCGGCGGGGGAGAAGACGCGGCTCGAGGCCGGGGCCCTGGTGCTCGCCACCGGGGCGCGCCCCATCGAGATCCCCGGCTTCCGGGTGGATGGCAAGGCGGTGTGGAGCGCCCGGGAGGCGGTGGACCTCCCCGAGATCCCCAAGCGCATGGTGTGCATCGGCGGAGGGATCATCGGGATGGAGCTGGGGACGGTCTACGCCAAGCTGGGCAGCGAGGTGACCTTCCTGGAGGCGCTGCCGCAGGTGCTCACCGGCATCGACCCGGAGGCGGTGCGGCTGGTGACCCGCGGGCTCAAGCAGCGCGGCGCCACCGTGCACGTGAACGCCAGGGCCCTGGGCTACGAGCCGCGCGGGGGGGCTCTCGTGGTGAAGGCGGAGGTCGAGGGGAAGCCGCTGGAGATCCCCTGCGACCGGATCCTGGTGGCGGTGGGTTTCCGCCCCACGGTGGAGGGGCTGGGGCTCGAGCCCCTGGGGGTGAAGCTCACGCCACGGGGCTACGTCGAGGTCGACCCGGCCTACCGGACCAGCGTGCCGTCGATCTGGGCCATCGGCGACATCGCCGGGCCGCCGCTCCTCGCCCACAAGGCCTCCAAGGAGGGCGAGATCGCCGCCGAGGCCATCGCCGGAA
This sequence comes from Anaeromyxobacter sp., assembly GCA_035541675.1. Classification (GTDB taxonomy): domain Bacteria; phylum Myxococcota; class Myxococcia; order Myxococcales; family Anaeromyxobacteraceae; genus Anaeromyxobacter. The sequence continues at coordinate 31,425 of DATKMW010000133.1, forward strand.
AGAAGTCGGTGCGCGACTGGGTGGCGCTGCCTTCGGGCATCTTCACCGACCCCGAGGTGGCGGTGGTGGGCCTCTCCGAGGACGAGGCCCGCAAGCAGGGCTATGATCCGGTGATGGGGAAGTTCAGCTTCGGGGCGCTGGGCCGGGCGGTGGCCATTGCCCACGCCGAGGGGTTCGTGAAGGTGGTGGGGGACCGGACCTCGGGCCTGCTCCTCGGGGCGACCTTCTGCGGTCCGGAGGCGGCGGACCTGGTGGCCGAGGCGGCGCTGGCGCTGGAGATGGGCGCCACCCTCGAGGACGTGGCCCTCACCATCCACGCCCACCCGACCTTGCCCGAGGCCTTCATGGAGGCCTGCAAGGCGGCCTTGGGCGAGGCCATCCACGCCCTGAACCGGCCCGAGCGGCCGAGGAAGGCCGGCGCCGGCGCGCCGGCCAGCGTCTGACCGCCACCCCAGGGCGCGCCGTGCGGACGCTCCGGACCTTTCGACTCGGCCGGGTCGAGTACGAGGACGGGCTCTCGCTCATGCGGGTCGCGGGCGAGGCGGTGCGGGCCGGCTCGCCGCCGGCCACCGACTACCTGTTCCTGCTCGAGCACCCGCCGGTGGTGACGCTGGGGCGCGGGGCCGACCGCCGGAACATCCTGGCCGCCCCGGCCTGGCTCGAGCGGCAGGGGTTCGAGGTCCACGAGACCGATCGCGGCGGCGACGTCACCTACCACGGGCCGGGCCAGGTGGTGGGCTACCCGGTGGTCGACCTCTCCGACCGCCCCGACGTCCGCCGGTACGTGGCCGCCCTGGAGGAGGCGATGATCCGGACCTGCGCCGATCACGGCATCGAGTCCGGCCGCCACCCGGAGCACCGCGGCTGCTGGGTGGGGCCGCGGAAGATCGGCGCCGTGGGGGTGCACCTCTCCCGCTGGATCACCTCGCACGGCTTCGCCTTCAACGTCCGCCCGGATCTGGGCCACTTCCAGGCCATCGTGCCCTGCGGCATCGCCGAGCCGGGGCTGGGGGTCACCTCCCTCGAGGCCGAGCTGATCGCCCGGGGGCGGCCGGCCCCGGCCACCGCCGAGGTCGAGGGGGCGCTCTCCGGCCACGTGGCCGAGGGCCTGGGGCGCGAGCAGGTTCCGGGCGCCCCCGACCTGCGCACGGTGTCGGTGGTGCCGGTGAGCCAGGACGGCCGGGTGCTGCTCCTGCGGCGGACCCAGGAGCGGGGTGGGTTCTGGCAACCGATCACCGGGCGGATCGAGCCCGGCGAGGCCGAGGAGGCGGCGGCCCTGCGCGAGCTTCGGGAGGAGACCGGGCTGCCGGGGCCGGTGGTTCCCCTGGGGTACCGGCATGCCTTCGCCCTCTCGCCGGGAGTGAACCGGGTCCGACCCGGCGCACTGGTCGTGGCGGAGGAGGTGGCCTTCGCGGTGGTGGTGGCCGGGACGGCCCGACCGCGCCTCTCCGAGGAGCACGTCGAGCACGCCTGGTGCCCGGCGGAGCAGGCCGTGGAGCGCGTCCCCTTCGCCGGGCTGAGGCGGGCGGTGCGGCTGGCGGCTTCGTTGACAGGGCGCGCCACCCCTCCTTAGACTCTGCCGCCCTTCACCACACCCAGGCAGGGGAGACCCGGCACGTGGCCCTCATCGTCCAGAAGTACGGCGGCACCTCGGTGGGCGACGTCGAGCGCATCAAGAACGTCGCCCGGCGCGCGCTGGCCACACAGCGCGCCGGCAACGACGTGGTGGTGGTGGTGTCGGCCATGTCCGGCGAGACCAACCGCCTCCTCAAGCTGGCCCAGGCGGTGTCGGAGCGCCCCGACGAGCGCGAGCAGGACGTGGTGGCCGCCACCGGCGAGCAGGTGACCATCGGCCTCACCGCCCTGGCCATCCAGGGGCAGGGGGGCAAGGCCCGCAGCTTCACCGGGCCCCAGGTCCGCATCCTGACCGACAGCGCCTTCGCCAAGGCGCGCATCAAGTCCATCGAGTCTGACAAGCTCCGGCAGGCGCTGGGGCGGGGCGAGATCGCGGTGGTGGCCGGGTTCCAGGGCGAGGACGAGGAGGGCAACATCACCACCCTGGGGCGGGGCGGGTCGGACACCACCGCGGTGGCGGTGGCCGCGGCCATCGAGGCCGACGCCTGCGAGATCTACACCGACGTGGACGGGGTTTACACCACCGACCCCAACGTCGTGCCCGAGGCGCGAAAGCTCGACCGCATCTCGTACGAGGAGATGCTGGAGCTGGCCGGGGCCGGTGCCAAGGTCCTGCAGATCCGCTCGGTCGAGTTCGCCATGAAGTACGGGGTCCCCCTGTGGGTGAAGTCGTCGTTCACCCAGGACCCCGGCACGCTGGTCTGCCCGGAGGACCCCAGCATGGAGCATCTGGTCGTCAGCGGCATCGCCTACGACAGGAACGAGGCCAAGATCGCCGTCCGCGGCGTCACCGACAAGCCGGGGGTGGCTGCCAGGATCTTTAAGCCCCTGGCCGACGCCAACATCGTGGTCGACCTCATCATCCAGAACGTGGGGCAAGGCGGCCACGCCGACATGAGCTTCACGGTGGGGAAGACCGACCTTCCCCGGGCGCTGGACATCGTGAAGACCGTGGCGGCGGAACTGGGGGCCAGGACGGTGGAGACCGACGACCAGATCGCCAAGGTGTCCATCGTCGGGGTGGGGATGCGGAACCACGCTGGCGTGGCGGCCAAGGCCTTCGACGTGCTGGCCGCGGCGGGGATCAACCTCGAGATGATCTCCACCTCCGAGATCAAGGTCTCCATGGTCATCGCCGCCAAGTTCATGGAGCTGGCGGTCCGGGAGCTGCACTCGGCCTTCGGCCTCGACACCAAGCGGTAGGCCCGGGATCGCGGGGCGGCGGCCTCGCGGGCGGGGCGCCGTCCGGTCGAGCGGCCCACCGTCTCCTGCCCGTGAAGGGAACCGGCTCGCGGCGGCTCCGGGAGCAGCCCCGTCCGGCGAGGGTGCGGCCGTAGCGGCCCGAGCGTCGCTGGGGTAGGCTCCGCGCCGGGGGAGAGAGGCGGAGGGCCGTCCGTTGATCATCCGGTGCGAGCGGTGCTCGACGCTCTACGAGCTCGACGAGGCGCTGCTCGCCTCGGAGGGCTCCGAGGTCCAGTGCGCGCGTTGCCGGCACGTCTTCATGGCGCGCCCCAGCAGCGCCGCCGGCCAGACCATGGTGGGCGTCCCTCCGGTCGATGGCCCGGGCCCGACCCGTTCTTCGGTCCCGGCGCGCCAGCCCGCCGAGCGGCCCGGGCAGGAGGCCGCTGCGCCCGCGGGTGGCGAGGCGGTCCGGTCGGCGCCGCGTGCCGCCCCCCGCGGCGGTCCGGCGATCTACCGGCCCCCGGCCGGCCCCGCGCCGACGGCGCCGACGGCGCCCCGTTCGCGGCTCGTCCGCGGGGACGCCATCGGGGCCTTCGAGAACCGGCTGCGGTGGAGCCACCGCTGGCGCTGGCTGGCCCCATCCTTGGCCGTGGGGCTGGTGGCTGTCGGCGTCCTGGGCTGGCTCCTGCTGAGCGGGCGGCTCCACGTCCCCGGGCGCCACGGCGGCGGCGTGGCGTCGCACGGGCCGGTGGCGCGGCCGACCGCCTCCGCTCCCGCTCCTCCGCCCAGCCCGGCTCCCGCGCCCGCCCCGGCGCCGGTCCGGCCGGCCGCAGCGCCTACGGCCGCCCCCTCCCCGACGTCGGCGGCGCGCGAGCCCGTCCCGGCGCCGCCCGCCCGGGCGGAGCGGCCCCTGACCCTGCCCCGGAAGCCGGAGGCGGCCCCCGCCGCGTCTGGGAAGGAGCCGGCGGCCGGAGCGCCCGCCGCCGGAGCAGCGGAGCCTGCGGCTGCCCCGGCCGAGGCCGAGCCCCCGGCCACCCCGCAGCGCCTGCGGCCGGCGGCGGTGCCGCCTCCGGAGCCCGAGCCGGCGCAAGGCGGGGAGTGAGCGGGCTCGAGCGGTGCGAGGGGTTCGGACGATCGCCACCGGGAGGAGAGCCGGGCCGGCACCCGTCGATCGGGTGCCGGCCCGTTCCCGGGCGGGCGGGGGCAGGATGGGCCACGGTGGGCGCCGGTCCTCTGGCGGTCCTGCGCGGCGTCGGGGCGAGATGCTAGCCGCGGCGCGGGCCGAGTCCACTTTTCGCCGCGGGAGTCCAGGCGGAGCGAACGGCCTCGGGGGCCCACAGCGCCCGCACGCCCAGCACGGTGATGAGGACGCTCAGGCCGAACCAGGTGATCCACCAGCCGATCGATCGGCGAAGGTAGCGTGGCGCCTGCGACTGCGAGAAGACACGCAGGTCGGGGCCCGGGTCGAGGGGGAGCTTCTGCCGCTCGCGGAGGAAGTCGCGGGAGAAACGGCCCACGAAGGCGCCGTCGAGGCGGGCGGTGCTGGCGCAGGCGTCGGGCCGGGCGAGCTGGGCGACGAAGAGGTGCTGCCCGGTGGCGTCGTCGCCCAGGACCAGGGCGGTGCGCTGCCGGACCTGCTGCGTGGCGCAGTCGAGGACGGCATCGGTGAGGACCACCCAGCGGTGATCGGGCGCCGAGGCCACGGTGGTTCGCAGCGGGGCGTTCGGGGCACGGAGGAGCCCCAACACCCCCAGCGCCGTCTTCCAGCCGGTGAGAATGCACAGGACCAGCCCGAGCGCCACGACGAGGCGGAGTCCCATCCTGCCCATGGTGCGGTTCGTAGCATGGGTGGGGGCGAGCACCTCCCGGGACGTGAGGGGGGGAGGTGCTACGGGCGTGTCGCCGCAGGTTTGACCGGGGCGATACCGGCTGCTACCGTGCCGGGACTGAACGCATGTCCCGTCGATACCAGCTCCAGCCGGCTCCCCCGCCCGCCCGGGCGCTGAACTACGAGGGGCTCCTCAACGACCAGCAGATCGCGGTGGTGGAGGCCAGGGGCGGGCCCATCCTGGTCATCGCCGGCGCCGGGTCGGGGAAGACGCGGACCTTGACGTGGAGGGTGGCCAAGCTCCTCGCCGACGGGGTCCCGCCCGAGTCGGTGCTGCTCCTCACCTTCACCAACAAGGCCGCGCGGGAGATGCTGCGGCGTGTCGAGGAGGTGTGCCGCGTGGACACGCGGCGCATCACCGGCGGGACCTTCCACCACGTTGCCCACGAGCTCCTCCGCCAGCACGCCGAGGAGCTGGGCTACTCCCGCGGCTACTCCATCCTGGACCGCGAGGACTCCCGCGACGTGATGACCGCGGCCATCGCCGACTGCGGGCTGTCGGTGGGGGCGCGCCGCTTCCCCAAGGCGGACGTGCTCATCGATCTGTGCTCCATGGCGGTGAACACCCAGACGCCGCTCGCCGAGGTGCTGGCCGATCGGCGGCCGCAGTTCCTTCCCCTCACCGAGGAAGTCCTGCGGGTGGCGCGGCGCTACGCCGAGCGGAAGCACGAGCTCAACGCCATGGACTTCGACGATCTCCTGCTCAACTGGAAGGTCCTCCTGGCCGAGCGGGAGCCGGTGCGCCGGGCCCTGGGACTGCGCTTCCAGCACGTGCTGGTGGACGAGTACCAGGACACCAATCGCCTGCAGGGTGACGTGGTGGACCTCCTGGTGGCCGACCACCGGAACCTGTGCGTGGTGGGCGACGACGCGCAGAGCATCTACTCCTTCCGCGGCGCCCATTTCGAGAACATCCTCGGCTTCGGGGAGCGGTACCCGGACGCGAGCCGGTTCGACCTCACCCTCAACTACCGGTCGACGCCCCAGATCCTGGCCCTGGCCAACGCCTCCATCGCCGCCAACGTGCGCCAGTTCGAGAAGGAGCTGGAGAGCGTGCGCCGCGACGGCGCGTCGCCGGCGCTGGTGCCTTGCCGCGACGTGGTTCAGCAGGCGGCCTTCGTGGCGCAGCGGGTGCTGGAGCTGCGCGACGAGGGCATCCCGCTGCCGGAGATCGCCGTTCTCTACCGGGCTCATCACCACTCCATGGAGATCCAGTTCGAGCTGGCGCGGCGGGGCATCCCCTTCGTGGTGCGCAGCGGGGTCCGCTTCTTCGAGGCCGCGCACGTGAAGGACGTGCTGGCCCACCTCCGCTTCGCGCGGAACCCCGGCGACGAGCTGGCCCTGAAGCGCTGCCTCAAGGTGACACCCGGAGTGGGCACCGCCACCGCCGAGGCGGTGTGGAGCGCGTTCTCGGCACGGCGGCGGGGTGGGCAAGGGAGGGTCGAGGAGCTGCTCTCGCCCGACGTGGCCTCGCACGTGCCGGGGAAGGGGCGCCCCGGCTACGCTCGCCTGGCCCAGCTCCTGCGCGCGCTGGCTCGGCCACCCGCCTGCGACCTGCCCGGCGAGGCCATCGAGAAGGTGCTCGAGGAGGGGTACGAGGAGTACCTGCGGGCCGAGTTCCTGAACGCCGACGCTCGCATCGAGGACGTGCAGCAGCTGGCCCAGTACGCCCGCGGGTACGAGGACACCGAGGCCTTCCTGGCCGAGATCGCTTTGCTGACCGAGCTCTCGGCCGAGACGGTGGCCGAGGGCGGCGAGCCGGACGAGAAGATGGTGCTCTCCAGCGTCCACCAGGCCAAGGGGCTGGAATGGCGAGCGGTCTTCGTGGTGTGGCTGGCCGACGGCCGCTTCCCCTCGGCGCAGGCGCTCCGGGACCCGGCCGGCGAGGAGGAGGAGCGGCGGCTCTTCTACGTCGCCTGTACCCGGGCCAAGGACGAGCTCTACCTCACCTACCCGGTGGTGGCCGCGCCCCGGGACCGCGAGCGGGTCGTGCTCAAGGCGTCGCGCTTCCTGGAGGAGCTGCCGGGGGAACCGGAGCTCCTCGATCGGTGGCAGCTCGACGAGCCCGGCGCCGCCTCCGGCCCCCAGCTCCCTGCGGCGCCCGCCCCGCCGCTCCTGCGGGATCCGCGGCTGGTGCCGGCGCTGTTCGGCTCCGTCCCGGGGGCGGGTGGGAGCGGGTCGGACGCCGAGGGCGAGGAGGGGGCGAACTGAGACACCGGGCAGATCCGTGCTAAGGATCGAGGGCCATGGCCCCGAACCGCGAGAAGCCCATCCTGGGGATCGACCTCGGCACCACCAACGCCTGCGCCGCCCACGTGCGCAGCCGCATCCCGCGAGTGGTGCCGACCGACCGGGGCAGCCTGATCCTCCCCACGGTGGTGGCCCTGGGCGAGAAGGGCGACATCCTGGTCGGCGCGGTCGCCAAGGACCAGCTGGTCGTCAACCCCAAGAACACCATCTACGGCGCCAAGCGGCTCATCGGACGCAAGTGGAACTCCAAGGTCGTGCAGGAGCTCCGCAACTACTACTCCTACGACGTGGTGGAGGGGCCGAACGGGGAGGCGGCCGTGCTCCTGGGCGGCGAGGTCCGTACCCTGCCGCAGATCAGCGCCATGGTGCTGGCGCACGTGAAGAAGATCGCCGAGGCCTTCCTGCAGAAGGGGATCGACGCGGCCGTCATCTCGGTGCCGGCCTATTACTCCGATGCCCAGCGCCAGGCGGTGCGCGAGGCGGGCAAGCTGGCCGGGTTCGACGTGAAGCGCATCGTCAACGAGCCGACCGCGGCCGCGCTGGCCTACGGCTTCTCGCGAGGCCTGGACCAGAAGGTGCTGGTCTACGACCTGGGTGGTGGCACCTTCGACGTCTCGGTGCTGCAGCTCTCCGGCAACGTCTTCGAGGTGCTGGCCACCGGCGGCGACACCTTCCTGGGCGGGGTGGACTTCGACAACCGCATCATCGATTTCGTGCTGGAGGCCTTCTGGCGCCAGCACAAGGTCGACCTGGCCCAGTCCCCCATCGCCATGCAGCGGGTGAAGAAGGGGGCCGAGGCAGCGAAGATCGACCTCTCCCTCATCCCCAACGTGGTCATCGACCTGCCCTACATCGAGGAGAGGAAGGGCAAGCCCCTCGACGTGCGCCTGCCGCTCTCTCGCGCCCAGCTCGACGGCCTCACCCAGGACCTGGTGGAGCGTACCTTCCACATCTGCGACGACGTGTTGGCGGCCAAGGAGATCCGGCCGGCGGATATCGACGAGATCATCCTGGTGGGCGGCCAGAGCCGCATGCCGCTGGTGCAGCAGAAGATCCAGGAGCACTTCGGAAAGCCGCCACGCAAGGGCGTCCATCCCGACGAGTGCGTGGCGCTGGGCGCTGCTCTGCTCGGCGACTCGCTGGACCAGATCGACTCGGTGACCCTGGTGGACGTGCTCTCCATGCCCATCGGCATCGCCACGCCGCAGAACCGCTTCCGCAAGATCCTCGACAAGAACACCACCATCCCCTCCACCCGTAGCTTCCGCCTTCCTCCTCCCCGCGAGCCGGGGCAGCCCATCGAGATCGACATCTACCAGGGGGAGTCGGACCAGATCGTGGACGACGAGTTCCTCGGCTCCATCCGTCTGCCCGCGGTGGCCACCGGGCGCCGCATCGACTTCCGGCTCGACGAGGAGTGCCTGCTCAAGGTCAGCTTCGACGACCCGGAGAAGGGGATGACCGAGGTGGGGCTCGCCACCCGCGACACGCCCGAGGCGCTGCGCAAGGCGCTGGCCGAGGAGGCGCGCCACCGGCAGGGCCAGTACGCGCCCACCGCCGAAGAGCGCCGCGGCGGCGGCATCTTCGGGTGGCTGAAGCGAGGGTAGGCACCGGGCTGGCGGGAGCGACGGCCCCCGCACCTCGCCAGTCCAGATCACCGCCGGCGCCGCGCCGGTCTGGGTGGTTCGCTCCGGCATCCGGATCGTTCGGGGGGTGATCGATCGCAATGGCCGTCCCATCACCGCGCCGTTGCGCGAAGGGGATCCCGAGTGGAGAGCAATGGTCCCTTGAGGGCGCTCGCGCTCGAGGCGAGGGTGAGGTCGGTGAGGGCCGGCCAGAGGGGAGGTCGCTGCGGGCCCAGATGCCGACCCGCTCGGCCAGCCCCAGGCGGGCCATGGGCGCGCCCGGCGTGCACGCTCGGCCTACAGTCTTGGCATGAGTGCAACCCTTGAGCACGTTCGCACTCAGGCGTTGCGGTTGTTCCGAACGGAGCAGGGCGCGAGCGCCTTCCTGGACGCGCACTGTGCCGCGCTTGACGGCGTGCCCAGAGAGCTGGCCTCGAGCGGCCGTGCCGCCGCCGTGCTCTTCTACCTAGAGCGTCTGGAGCGCTTTGCCCCTGCGGAGGGGCAAGGTGACCGGGTCCCAGGCTACCGCCCGGCGAGTTGAGGTCCTTCGGGGGGCCGACGGGGTCGTGGGGGAGGGTGGTGGCGCGATCGCAGGAGGCCGAGCGGCGCCGACGCAGTCGACGCGGGCCTGGCGTCCGCGTGCTGTCAGACCTACCCGCTACGGATGGGTCCGTGAGCGATCGGCGCGGAGAAGGAAGCGGGCTACCGAGCAGCCTGAGGTGTCCAAAGTGCAGGAAGCCGCTCCACGACAAGGACGGGGCCTTTGGCCTCGAGCACGACCGGGAGGGGTTCTACGTCACGTGTCGCCACTGTAGGAATCGCGTGAACTTGCGCGATGTTGGCCTGCCTCCAGGACCCAGGTCTTGGGTCGTGGCCTAGCGCGGAGCGCGTTCAGATGAGACCTCCCGCCGATGCCCCTTCGGCGGGTGCTGCTGCGAAAGGAACCGGACCCGGGCGCCGGTGTGTGCGCGCCCCAGCCCGTGTCCTCTCTCCCCAGAGCGGACCTCCTGTTGAACCCTCGGGCGAGGCGGAAGTTACGCTGCGGCGGTCACCGCGGCCGTGGCTCCTGGGAAGGACCCTCATCTTCGAGGAAGGGCTGGCCGCGTTCAGCCCGTCGTGCGCAACGCTTGGGGAACTCGGGCGGCCAGGACGGGAGGGGCCTGCCGACCACAACCGCGGCGCAGAGCGGGCGTTGGATCGGGAATGCGCGGTGAAACCGTCTTGGTGCTTCTCGTCCTGCTGGTCGGACTGGCGGTGGCGGCACGCGTCGTGCTTCCACCTCGGCGCGGCGGGAGGTACCGCGGTCTCGGACGCGGGCGCTCCCGGGAACGTCGGCGGAGGATGCGTTGACGCCCGGGCCTCGCGCTGGAACCCTCGGTCGCCCAGCCGTGGCCTCCTTCGACGGCGACAACCACACCCTGGACCCAGTCGGCTTGCGCACCCTGACCGAGGAGTAGAGGGGCCCATCGCTGGCATGGCGCCGGATCGGAAGATCCGGGAGAAGAGGCCCCCGTCCGCCGATTCGCGCGAGCTTCCGAGGCTAGAGGGTCTCAAGATGAGCGGGGAAGCGACTCGGGGATGAGGTATCCGAGCCAGACGCCGTGGGGCTTCGGGATAAACCCCGAGGGTGAGCTGCTCCATCGCGAGCGCCGGATCCTGGCGGCTCGGTCGCCGCAGGAATCGCCGGCCTTGTGCGCGGAGCCTCACCGGTGGGCGAAGTGACCGGCGACGAGGTCGCGGCGCGCTTCGACCATCGCCCACCCGTCCCGTTCCTGGCCGCCCCGCCATCAGCGACGCGACGATCCCCGCCCATGCGGGCCACCGTCCGGGTGCCGTCGCACCCTTCGCACCAAATCGAGCTTCCACCGCCCGACACCCCCTTGACCTCCAGCATCGTGACCCGGGAAACGTCACCGCCGCCGACCTCAGGGTGAAGGGCCATTCGCGGCTGCGTGGTCACGCCGATGGGGGAGGGAGTGGTTCGCCGGGATTCACGAGGCCACGACCGCTGCTCTCTGCGGGCCGGCGCGCAGCCCCTCGAAGGGGACATCGATTCGCAAGGCCACAAAGCTAGACTGGCTCCGGAGCGTGTTCGGAGGGGGACCGAATGCGAGCCCACACCAAGAGTGCTATTCCCGCCCCGGCCAACGCGATCGACCGGGATCGGCTCTTCTCGCGACTGGATCAGGCAAGGTCGCGACCCAACGTCTGGCTCCAAGGGCCGCCCGGCTCTGGCAAGACCACGCTGCTCGCGACCTACCTGAAGGCGCGGCGGCTGAGCTGTCTCTGGCTCAGGCTGGATCCGGCCGACGCCGATCCCGCCACCTTCCTCCACGAGATCGCCGCGGCGGCGCGCCGGGCGGCGCCCAAGGTCAGGCTACCGCGCTTCGGCCCCGAATACGCGCTCGGGCAGGACGCCTTCTTCCGGACCTTCTTCCGTCGTCTCTTCGATTCGCTGCCGCCGCCGTTCCTTCTCGTCTTCGATGACTGTCATGCGGTCCCAGCTGCCGCTCCCCTCTTCGCGCTCCTGCAGGAAGGGCTGGCCGAGGTTGCCTCGGGGATCAACGCCATCCTGCTGGGCCGCCAGGGACCGCCGCCGGCCCTGGTTGTGCTCCAGACGAAGGAGGCTCTGGAGGTCATCGGGGGTGAGGAGCTGAGGCTCTCGCCCGCCGAGGTCGAGGCCGTGGCCCGGCTGCGCGGGACGACCGACGCCGGGTTCACGAGCGCTCTCGTCCGGGCTGTCGACGGCTGGGCGGCCGGCGTGGTCCTCCTGCTCGCCGCCGCGCAGGGGTGGGACGGCTCTCAGAGCCAGCTGTCAGCGGGCCCGCAGACCTTCGAGTACTTCGCCAGCGAGGTGTTCAAGCAAATGGACGCCGGCGCGCAGCGGGTGCTCCTCGAGACGGCCCTGCTCCCCTGGATAGACGTCGGGGTTGCCGAGGAGCGGCTCGGCATCGCCGGGGCAGGTGCGGTCCTGGCCGGGCTGGCGCGAGACGGCTACTTCACCGTGGTCCTCGCCGGCCCTGGTCCCAGATACCAGTACCACTCGCTCTTCCAATCGTTCCTGCGAGGGCGAGCCTACGAACAGCTCCCATCGGACCGTTTGGCCAGCCTACGCCGCGCTGCGGCCGCGGCCATGGCCGAGGCGGGTGACGAAGCCAGCGCGGTGATGTTCCTGCGAGACGCCGGCGCCTGGCCAGAGCTGGCGAACCTGCTGGTCCGCTGCGGGCCTGGGTTGCTCGACGCGGGGCGTGCCGGGGCGCTGGCGGAGTGGCTGGCGTTCCTGCCCCCGGACGTCCTGGCCGCATCGCCGTGGCTGCACTACTTCCGCGGCCTTGCGAAGTTCGGAGGCGATCCGGCCGCCTCGCAGGCCGACCTCCGTGCGGCACTCGACGCGTTCGAGGCCTCGGGCGAGGCGACGGGGGCGTATCTTGCCTGGGCTGCCCTGGTCGAGTCCTTCCTGTTCGCGAGCATGCTGGAGCCGCTGGACAGCTGCCTCGACCAGCTCGATCGCCTCCGGGCGACCTACCCCATCCCATCCTCGCCGGACGTCGCGGCGAGGGTCTGTGCGAGCGCCATGTGGGCTCTCGACCTGGCTCCTGGCCCTAGGGAGGTCTCAAGCGATGAGCCGCGTTGCTCGCAGACCCTCGAATGGCTGACCCGATGCGAGGCGCTGGGCGTATCGGATTCCCGCGCCCGTGTGATGGCGGGTGTTGCCATGGTGAACTACGACGTCAACTACAGCGGGAACCTGTCGCATGCCCGGGTGGTGCTCGACGAGTTCGCCCCCCAGAGCACCGAGATCGACCCGGCCTCGGCCGTCATCTGGCACTCCGTCGTGGCCCTGTTCCAGTTCTTCTCTGGCGACGCCACGGGTTCCGTCGAAACCGCCGCGAAGGCCCTCGCGTTGTCCGCCTCCACGGGAGCGCGGCTGTGGGACTTCGTGCTCACCGCCGAGCTGGCGTGGGGTGCCGCCGTGGACGGGCGCCTCGACCTGGCGGACGGGGCCTTGGCCAGCCTGGCCGCCCGATATGACCCATCGCGCCCGATGGAGGGAGTCTGGTTCCACCGGGCCCGCTGCGCGATCTCCGTAGCCCGGCACGACCGACGCCGCGCCTACGAGGAGAGCCGGGCTGCACGCCAGTGCGCCGAACGCATGCACAATGACCTGTTTCGGGCCACCGACATGGCGGCGGAGGCCACGTCCGCAAGCCTCGGTGGTGCTCCCCCTGGCGAGGGCCCGTCGCTCGAGACCGCCCTCGCCCTGGCGCGTCAGCGAGGCTCGCGCCTGGTGGAGCACGTGGCTCTCATGGGCCTGGCCGCCCGGGAGCGGAGTCAGGGCGGTCCCAGCCTCGAGGCCCGCCTCCAAGACGCCTTCGCGCAGTCGCGCGAGACCGGCTACCGCGAGGCATGCTTCCTCACGCGGGAGGAACTGGCCGACCTGTGCGCAGCGGCACTGGAGAAGGGCATCGAGCCAGAGTGCGTTCGTGCCTACGTGACGGCGAACCGGCTGGCGCCTCCGGCGTGGGCGCGGGACCTCGCGGCCTGGCCGTGGGCCTTGTCCGTTCGCGTCCTGGGGGACTACGAGATCAGGGTGGGCGATCTGCGGCTCGCGGCCTCCGCCGAGGGAGGCCGCGTGCCTGACCTGCTGGCGCTGCTGGTGGCGCATGGCGGGGAGGTCACGGCCAGCACGCTCCTGGAGGCGCTCTGGCCGAACGCAGATGGCGACCGAGCGCACCACTCGCTCGAGACCACGCTGTACCGCCTGCGCAAGCTCTTGGGGCCGCACGTCGCCATCACCCAGCGCGAGGGCGTCGTCACATTCGACACCGCCACCTGCTGGACCGACCTCCGTGCCATTCGCAGGCGGATGGCTCGGGTGGCGGCATTGTGCGAACGCGACACCGTCGATGGGGCCACGCTCCTGCGGGAGGCGGAGCAGCTCGTCGAGCTTTATCGCGGGCCCTTCCTGCCACATGTCGTGACCGCATGGGCCGAGGCCTTGCGCCAGAGCTTGCGCGGCGCGCTGGCCCGGCATCTCCGTTCCGCGGGGGCGGCCCTGGACCGGTTGGGCCTCGGCTCACACGCGCAGCGCATTCTGGAGCAGGTGCTGGGTGCAGACCCCGACCTGCCGATCGTTGCGCGCCCATCCGCTGGAAGGTGAGTTGGGGTGGCGGCCGCGCTGAGGCAACCCGGCGGGCAGCCTCACCTCTCACGACTGGTGTGTGTGTCGAATCCTCGAGGTCGATGGCCGGAGCGTGGCGCACGACCTGTCGGGCGGCCGACGGGTGCCGCCCTCGGGTGGGGAAGGCGCACGGGGGAGCGGCTCCGGGTGCAGGGCAGAGGTTCGACCTCGGCGGGTCGCGGAGCGGCGGGACGGCCTTGAGCCGTGCGCTGGCCCTGCCCACTTCGGCGGCCGGGTTCGAGCCGGTTTCGTCGCAGGATCCCGTCCGCACCCCACCGAGCCGCGCCTGGTGCCACGCCCTGTGAGTCGTCGGTGAGTGACGCGCGGGATCATGCCCGTCATCGCAGGGCGGCGCCGGGCTTCTCTTGGCCCTCGCCGCGAGGAGGTTGCGATGCGCACAGCACACGTCCTCGACCACCTGGTTCTTCTCCGCGGGCGACGCCACGGGCCGATCCATGTTCACCTGCCGCTGGCGCGGAAGACACCGCAGGCCCTCTTCGCGAGGATGGCTGCGCCCCGCCGCCACGACGGCGCCGCGCTGCTGTTTTTGGCCTTGCTCGTCGGTGCGCTGGCCGTCGCCGGCGTCTGGATGGCGCGCGAGGTGGGCCGCGGCATGGTCATCGCCGAGCGCTGCGGTGGCGACTGCGTCGCCTCGGTGCAGCCGGCACCACCTGGCGGCTGATCGGGGCGGTAGGTTCGGGCTCGTGGAGGGGGCGCAGGTGGGCTGTCACGGCGATCCAGGCCCGGCCAGCACGGCTGCTCATCCTCGCTCGGGTGGCAGAGTGCTGGCCGGGCTACGACCGTGCGTCGCCCGCGATGGCTGCCGGGGCCGCAGCAGGCGGCTGCGGGGAAGCGGGTGACCGAGCCAGGTCCGGCGAAGTGTGCCTTCCTCAGCGGGGCAAGGTCAGCTCACCCTGGCGAGAGTCGATCCGGAAGTCTTCCTCGGCGAAGCTGCACAACCTCCCGCAGGAACGCGTCCAGCCTCCCTGTTCGCTTCATCCGGCCTGCCAGCTCCGCCTCGCGAGCCCTCCAGCTTTGGCCGCAACCTCCACCGCATGCCCGGACGCCTGGCTCCCCTCGACGAGCCAAGAGATCAGGGACTCACAGGAGAGCCGATCCCCACGATCGGACGGGTTGGCTGACCGCTTCCCCCGCAGTGGCTGAACTTCTGGGTCGTTCGGCGCCAGCCTATCGCCGGGCCCCCCTTCGACCGGAGGGAGCCGTGGCGGGGCCCGACGGGATTCCTCGCCTCGGCGGGCTCGGGTATCCGTCGAGAGGGCGCCTCGAAGCTCCGCCTTGGCCCGGCTTCTCTTCGGCAGTTCAGGGCATGCGCTCGCCGCGCGCCGCCGCGAACAGCTGGTACCACTCGACTCGCGAGAGCTGCACCTCGAGCGCCTGGGCACAGGCCTTGAGGCGGGTGGGACGGATGGTCCCGAGAACTGGCTGGATGCCGCTGGGATGGCGAAGAAGCCAGGCGAGCACGACCGCTTCTCGGCTCACGCCGTGGCGGTCTGCGAGCTCGGCCACCAGCTGCGCGGTCACGACCACGGGCTCCGGCTGCCCGGCGAGGCTCGCCCCGGAAAGAAGCCCCTTGGCGAGCGGCCTCCAGGCTTGCAGAAGAACGCCCTGCTCCTGGCAGTACTCCAGGACGCCTTCCCAGCCGTCCGGGTACATGGCGGACCGCTGGTTGAAGCAGATGTGCGCCTCGGCGAAGCCGTGGTGAAGGAGGTTCATCTCCAGCTGGTTCACGACCAGGGGATCGGGAAGATGGCGCTGCAGGTGTGCCATCTGGAAGCGGTTCTGGTTGCTGACGCCGAAGTAGCGGACCTTGCCGCCCCGCTTCAGCGCCTCGAAGGCGCGAGCGATCTCCTCCGGCTGCCACAACGGGTCGGGCCGGTGCAGCAACAGGATGTCGAGGTGGTCTGTGCCGAGTCGTCGGAGGCTCCCTTCCACCGCCTCGAGGAGGTGCTCCCGACTGAAGTCGTAGCGCATCGGCGTGCCGGGTGGCTCGTCGGTCCAGCGGATGCCCGCCTTGGACTGCAGCACGATTCCGTCACGCAGCGAGGGTCTCTCGCGCATCACCCGCCCGAACACCTCCTCGGCGCGCCCGTGGGCGTAGATGTTGGCGTGATCGAAGAAGTTGACGCCGAGCTCCCCTGCGGCGTCCAGGAAGGCGCGAACCTCCGCCTCGTGCTGCGGCGTGATCGAGACGTTCTCCCATTTGCCAGCCAGGTCCATGCAGCCCAGGCACAGCTGCGAGACCTCGAGCTCGGTATGGGGGATCTTGATCTTTCGCATGGCGTTCCCTCTCGTGCCCCTGTCAACGCTCTCGGGAGGGCAAGCCCGGCGCGTCGAGCGCCAGCAGCTGCCCTAGCGACAACGTCATGGGTCCATTCCTAGGTTCGATGCGGTCGTTCCGCCAGTCCGCGTGCCCCCTTCGGAGCGGCCAAGCGAGTTGGGCGCGTTTCCTGTCTGCGGCGGTAGACACTGCGCCAGGGCCAGGGACGGGTCAAGCGCACACCGACCAGGAACCGTACGGTGGGTCCTGGACCGAGGCGCGGACCTGCGTCGGCCCCAGGCCGACGCTGGACCGGGGCCAGGTGGATCGAGCCGAGGGGCCCCACGGCTGCGAGCGGCTTCCCCGGCGCAAGCGCCAGTGCAAGAGACCCCGTGGTCGCAGGAGAGCGTCGACGACGGCGAATCGATCTCCTCGCGGAGGCTCCCCCACCTCGCCGGCGCCCTGCGCCGGCCCATCTCCAGGGCCCTGGACCCGGACCTCCTCCCGGTCAGTCGGTGCAATGCGAAGACGAGGCGGGCACTGCCTCCGAAGCTCGACAAGGAGCCGGAGATGCGGGCCGGCGGCGGGTTCGAACGCTGGGAGGTTCGCGTGCCCATCACCGGCGACCGCCGTGCCCTGGGGTCGCCGCCCCGGCGAGGTGAGAGCATCTCGCTCTCCCGACGTCGCGCATTTGAAGGCCGAGGCCCCGACCGCGGCGGGCTCGAGCTTCCCAATGAGTGAGGAAGGTGACGTGAGGGACCTCTCAAGCGCGCATGAGGATGGGGCTCGCGCCCGCCGATCGGACGGTTCCGTGCCCACAGAAGCTCCTGGGAACGGGTCGCGGTGCAGCAAGCAGCTCCGGACCGGCGTGGCGAAGCTCGGCGAGGGGAGGGCGGAAGGCCGTTCGCCTGCCCCTTCTTGCACGTCGCGCTCTCGCCCGGTGAGGGCCTGAATGACCGCGCCTCGTGAGATCCCCCACGGCCTACCGCCGGTCAAGGTCGCCGCCCTTCGCCGACGCCGCGTCGCTGCTGCTGGAAGGCCACCACGGGTGGGCGACCCGGCCGGCCACGCAGCGTCGACGCCTGCGCCGGGAGGGTCGGCGGAAGCGTGCTGGCCACCTGGACCGGCTAGTCCCGCCACGGGCGAGCCGCGGGATGGGCGCGGCTCGCTCCCTCGCCGGCGACCGAGAGGCGGGGGCCACACCGTCCCACCTCGTCGCTGCCGCGCCGCGTCTTTCGGCGCGCCCGCCCTTTCGGTAGCCTCGAACAGCGCCGGTGGCGTTGCGCCGGACCCGCGAGCGGAGGCCGTGGCCCGCCTCCCTTAACTCGGAGTCATGATCCGTGCCCGTGGACCTGATCCCGTTCCTCGATGACCTCAGAGCCAGGCAGATCCCTTGGCTCAAGCACCCCGCCATCCTCGGGTTCCTGGCCACCACGGGCACGAGCGACAGCTGCGCCTCGGTGGCCCTCGCCTGGCTGGACGAGCTGTCTCCCGGCGGCGCCCCGTCCGCCGTCCGGGTGCGCCTGCGGGGCAGGCTGCCGCGTGTGCTCCTTCCCGGTGAGAACATCACCGTCTCCATCAGCCGCTACGAGAGGTTCTCCGGCTTCCAGATCAAGACCGCGGCGCTCGATTCGCTGGAGGCGGGGGCCCACTGCTACGAGCAGGTGGGTGGGGACCTGGTGGTTCACGGTCAGCGGGCCTACACCACCCACCACGGACCGTACGAGCTGCACTTCTACGAGCGGGTGCCCTTCGACGAGGTGCACGCGACGGTGGGCAGCGTGAAGCACGGTGTCCTGGCGCTGGGACAGAACGCCAATATCTCGCCTCGCCTGGTGTTCCACCACGAGCTCCGGCGAGGCATGCTCACCACCTACCACGGCGACGGCGTGGCCATGAAGACGTACCAGAACCTTTGCGCCAACTCCTCGGCGGTGATGCTGGCCTTCGACCTGGCCAGGCTTCGCGGCTACGCGCTTACGGGCCGCTGCGAGGAGGTCCCCCGGGACGAGAACCCGGAGGCGACGCGCGCCGTCGACCTCGGCTTCCAGGCGCTGGGCTTCGGCCGGCCGAATCGCATCTTCCGCCACGAGTGCCGGATGGTGGAGGCGCTGGAGGTGGGCCGGGCGGCGGCGTAGCGGGGTCCTTGAGGTCAGCGGGGCAGCAGCCGCCCGGGGGCCCCGCGCTCTCGCCACGCACTCGCCCCGGCAGCTTCAAGGGACGTCGTCGATGGAGTCACCTCGACCGCCTGTCGTCGCCGCGGCTGGCTCCCCGCCGATCCGGACCCACCCGGCCGCCGCTGACCGGCCAGGTGGGAGAGCAGAAGAAGCGGCAGGTTGATCGTCCTTGTCCGCGGCCTCCCCGACCCTGCCTCGCCGTGCAAGCTACTGCGCCGCGGTGGCCGCGTCCTTGGTCAGGTACACCTGCGCCTGGTTGGAGTTCACCCAGACCTCGTGCGTGTCCGCGAGGCGCCAGGACTTGTCGCCTCCCAGCTGCTCCTTCTCGTCCCGGCTGTCGGCGTTGATGAGCTTTGGTCGGAAGATGACGTAGTTCACGACCCCGTCCGCGAACAGCGTGTCCTTGAACACCCAGTAGACGCCGAAGTCGTCCTGTCCGGTCGGGGGCAACCCCGGCTGCCCGGTCTGCGCGCGTATGTCGACGAGGGGGCGCGGGACGTCGCCGCCGGGCCCGGCTTCCCAGACGTTGAGCCCCCAGTTCTTGTAGCGACCGTCCGGCCGGTGGTAGTGGACCACGACGGCGTGGCCCTCGCCGAGCGCCTGGGCGGCATCGGCCAGCGAGCCCTGCGCCGCATCGTCCAGCCTCACCCAGCCCACGAGGTGGACCACCTTCACCTTGCGCCAGTGGCGCGTGTACATCCCCTCCATCCCGCACAGGCTCCAGTCGTCGGTCCTGCCCGCGTCCAAGCCCACCTTGCGCGTGCAGCTCAGGTAGCTCTCGCCCTCCTCGCTCTCCAGACTGGCTCCAAGCCGGATCTTCACGTCCGCGCTGCTTCGCGCCGCGACGTCCGGCTTCGGGTGGCTCTTGTCGCTGCCGGTCGGGTTCTCCGCCACGTCCCGCTCGGTGGGCATGTTGCGGACCCGCACCTCGGTGATCGTCACGGGCCCGGCCTGGATCGAGACGGGCATCACGCCTTCGGCCGCCAGCGGGATCCGCTCATCTATCGGGTACTCGAAGATGGAATCGGCACCGACGGCAGGCGTTGCGCACAGCGCAGCGAGCGCCAGGGCGAGTTTGAGTGTCATAGCGACCCCTCCGTTGCCCGAAAGGGTGTAGCTGCTATCCGCGGCCTGTCAAGGAGGAACCGCGGAACGAGCGCTATCGAAGGGCCAGCGCCGATGCGGCCAGCCCAACGGGCGGTGCGCGCCTCGGCGCGGGCCGGCCAGGTCGAACCATCGTGGGGGCGTCGACGCCTGGTTCGGGCGGGCTCCGAACGTGCGCGAGGCACGTGCCCCCCGGCCAAGCGGTCGAGGCCTGCCAGGATCGGACGACTCTCAAACCGGCCGCTCCCTTCCTCCCGCGGACGTCGATGCCCCGTGGGCGTTCGGAGTTTAACAAGGCATCCGGTCGACGAGCTTGCTGCCGCCCGTGGCCGAGGTGCCGTGCGCGCGGGAGTTGGAGCGGCGCGCGCGTCGCCGCGGCCGCCGAGACCAAGGATGCCAGGCTGCTCAGCGCACGCTGGAGGAGGCCCTGCGTGGCACCGAGGAGGAGTCCCCCTAGGCCTATCGGCCAGCCAGGATCAGCGACAACCGGGGTTGGTCTTCGGGGGATACGGATCGCAGGTGTCGGTAGAGGGCGCGTACCCCTGAGCAGACCACGTGATCGGTGGCCCCCTGTTTGAAGGCGCCTGCGATGTCCGCGATCTCGGCCTGCGTGGCGTGCGACGCGACCGCCGACATGATCCGAATGCCGTCCTGCTCCGTGGAGGGGGGGCGTGCGAATGGTGATTGAACGATCTCGGCATGGGTGGCAGCCGCTACCAGGGTCGCGAACTCGACCGCGCCCTCCTCGCCCATTGCATCGAGGAACGCCTCGCCCGTCTTCTCCTCGACGACACCGTGAGCGATCCGGGCACAGGTGGCCTCGTCCACGCCCTCCAGCCCTTGGGCGGTCAGCTCGGCGCGTCGGATCAAGGCGAGATCGCTCAGGCGAGTCAGTCCCTGGTTGGCCAACCGCCGGCCCGCTTCATGCGCTGCTTCCTTGTTGAGCCCCTTGAAGTGCCCCAGGTCGGCCCTCATGGCCTTCTCGGACGCGCGCATGTACTTCTGGTAGGGCGTCCTGGCGTTTGCGTCTGCCCACCACTCCTCGACTCTGGGAGTAAGCAACTGATGGCCAACAGCTGTGCAGAGCAATGCGGGAATCACTGCCAGTGTTCGCTTTCCCGTTGGTCCAAATCCACTCGCTCGAGCAAGCAGAGCACCAAGGGCGCCGCCGATCGCTCCGCTCGCGGCCCCCACCACCACGGCGATTCCGATCATGCGGGGAT
>DATKMW010000134.1:0-6622 GCA_035541675.1 Anaeromyxobacter sp.
GCGGTCGTGATCGCCGAGCGCATCCGCGACCGGGTGGCCCGGATGGTGCTCGAGACGCCGCAGGGCCCCCTGCGGGTCACCGTCTCCCTGGGCACGGCCACCTTCCCGGACGACGCCCGCGCCAAGGCCGAGCTGGTCGAGCGGGCGGACGGATGCCTGTACCACGCCAAGCGCCACGGTCGGAACCAGACCGTCTCGGCCGCGAGCCTGGGGGCGCGGCGGCGTGCGGCCGGCTAGCGCCGGGGGGATGGCCGGCGGTGGCCGGCCGGGGCCGCGGCCTGGTACACTCGGCAGCGACGTCGCGATCGGGCCCCTCGATCACCGGAGCCTCGCGGATTGAAAAAGAACTTCGTCCTCGACACCAACGTCCTCCTCCACGATCCCCGCAGCATCTTCGGGTTCGACGACAACGACGTCGTCATCCCCATCTACGTGATCGAGGAGATCGACAACTTCAAGCGCGACCTGTCGACGCTGGGCCGCAACGCCCGCCAGGTCTCGCGGTACCTGGACGAGTTCCGCGCCCAGGGCAAGCTTCGCGAGGGCGTCTCGATCGGGCCCGACCACGGCTCGGTCCGAGTGCTCACGGGAGAGCGGCGGCTCCCTCCGGAGATGGCCGACGGCACCCACTCCATCGACGACAAGATCCTGGCGGTGGCGGTGGCCCTGCGCGACCACGAGCGGGAGAAGCCCACCGTCTTCGTGTCCAAGGACACCAACCTGCGCATCCGCGCCGACGCGCTCGGCCTGCACGCCGAGGACTACGACGTGGAGGGCGTGGTCCTCGACGAGCTGTGGAGCGGCATCGCCGAGCTCGACGTGTCGCCCGAGGAGGTGAACGACTTCTACGCCAACGGGACCATCCCGGGCCCGGCGGGCGACCCGCCGCCCCCCAACGCCTTCATCCTCCTGCGCGACCGGACCAACCCGCAGCACTCGGCGGTGGGCAAGTACTCTGCCGGCAAGCAGGCGGTGGTGCAGCTCATCAAGACGCCCAAGGAAGGCGTGTGGGGGATCCGGCCCCGCAACAAGGAGCAGTCCTTCGCGCTGGATCTCCTGCTGAACGACGAGGTCCGGCTGGTCACCATCGTCGGCAAGGCCGGCACCGGCAAGACGCTGCTGGCGATCGCGGCCGGGCTGCAGAAGACCATGGAGGACGGCGTCTACCAGAAGCTGCTCGTCTCCCGGCCCATCTTCCCGCTGGGGCGGGACATCGGCTACCTGCCCGGCTCGGTGGAGGAGAAGCTCAACCCCTGGATGCAGCCCATCTTCGACAACGTCGAATACCTCATGAACCTGTCGCGCTCGGAGAAGAAGGCCGGGCGGGGATACCACGAGCTGCTCGACCTGGGCATCCTGGAGATCGAGCCGCTCACCTACATCCGCGGTCGCTCCATCCCCAACCAGTACATCATCGTCGACGAGGCCCAGAACCTCACGCCCCACGAGGTGAAGACCATCATCACCCGCGTCGGCGACGGGACCAAGATCGTCCTCACCGGCGACCCGTACCAGATCGACAACCCGTACGTGGACCAGACCAACAACGGCCTGGTCCACGTGGTGAACCGCTTCAAGAGCGAGCGCCTCGCCGGGCACATCACCATGCAGAAGGGGGAACGCTCTCCCCTCGCGGAGCTGGCGGCCAACCTGCTGTGACCGGGCTCGACCCCCGCTCGGCGAGCCGGCGGGTGAGACGAGCGGCGGGAGCCTGGCTGCGCCGGCCGATGCGATCGGCGCCGGACGCACCGGGCACCGGGTCCTGGAGAGGGCCAAAGGGGGGCGAGGTCCTCGCGGGCCCTCGGCGCCGTCGCCCGGCCGTGCGCTGCTCGGCGGCCGGGAGCCGCGCCGCGGCCGGAACCGTTCCTGCCGGCCGCGGGGAAACGGGCAGGGTGGGGCCGAGGGGGTGGCCGGGCCCCGGGAACCTCGGCGGCGCGCGGCACTCAGGCCGCCGCGCGGGTCCCGAAGTCGACGATCTCCACCGGGTTGGCGGCCATCCCGAAGGTGACCTCGTCCCGCCAGCCCTCGGCGTCACCGCCGATCTGCAAGGGCATGGGGCGCTCGAAGCGGAGCGCCACCCGGTCGGCGTGGAAGTCGAGCAGGCCCGGGTGGGAGAAGTCGCCGGACCAGATGCTGCCCAGGTGGAGGAGCAGCGTGTGCAGGTGGATGCTGGTGGCGATGCGGACCTGCATCATCCCCGGCGCGTGCTCGGCGAAGGGGAACACCCTGAGGCCCAGCCCGTAGTAGGGCACGGTGCTGGCCGCGGCCAGCATGCAGGGGCCGGCGTAGAGCGGCTCGCCGTGGCCGATGGGGCGGCCGATGCGCCGGCCGCTCGCGTCCAGCCGCCACGCCGGCCGGCCGGCGTTGATCACCTCGCAATAGGTGGGGCGCCGCTCGATGAGGAAGCGGGGGGCGGAGCGCAGGGCCACCGCCAGGCCATATCCCGGGACGCCCAGCCCCAGGCGCCGCAGCGGCGTGTCCTCGAGCTGCCCGCGAAGCCAGTTGTAGTCGTTGAGGACGGCGGCGTCGATCCCCACGCCGGCGAAGGGGGTGCGCCGGCCGTCGCAGGTGATGAGGTCGAGCCGGCGAACGCCGTCGACCTCGCCGCGCACGTAGCGGGCCAGATCCTGCAGGTGGCGGCGGGGCTCGGCGCCCACCATCTCGGCCACGGCGTTTCCGGTCCCCAGCGCCAGCACCCCGAAGCGCGGCGGGCGGAGGGCGAGGCGTTCGGCGGTCTCCAGGATCCGGTTCACCCAGGCGACGAAGGTCCCATCCCCGCCGCCGGTGAAGACGGTCCGGTAGCGTCGGGTCACCACCTTCTCGGCGATGTGGACGGCGTCGTCGGGGCTGCGGGAGAAGTAGAGGTGCTCGTCGGAGAGGACCGAGCAGAGGGCGCGCCGGACGCCGGGGTTCACTTGCTTGGCGTGGGCGTTGAGGAGGACCGCGACCTCGCTGGGGGCCGCGGTCACCGCCGGATGAGGTCTCGACCCTTCCGTACGCAGCATTCCGGAGTCCCCACCCCCCCAAGGCATGACGTGGATGTCCGGCTTTCCTCGCAAGCGCGATGCCACGCTGCGTCGCGACTAATTTCCTCGTGTTGCCGGGTTGTTGCGTTGTACCTCATCCCAGGGAGGGTGGCCGTGTGACGCGTTGCCGAGGTGGCGGTGCGTAGCATGCTACGCGCCTGGGGCGGGTGGCCCGGGGCGGCCCGATCCGGTTTGACAGGCCTCCACGCGGACTTACCTTGCCCGCATCCAGGAGGGCCTTTCAGACATGGCCAAGATCATCGGCATCGACCTCGGCACGACCAACTCCGTCGTGGCGGTGATGGAGGGCAAGGAGCCCGTAGTCATCACCAACGAGGAGGGGTCGCGCCTCACGCCGAGCGTGGTCGCGTACACCAAGGAGGGCGAGCGGCTCGTCGGCCAGGTCGCCAAGCGACAGGCCATCACCAACCCGGAGAAGACCGTCTACTCCATCAAGCGCTTCATGGGGCGGCGCTTCGGCGAGGTGAAGGACGAGATGAAGCGCGTCCCCTACCTGGTGGTGGAGGGGCCGAGCGGCGACGCCCGCATCGAGATCGACGGGAAGCAGAACTCCCCGCCGGAGATCAGCGCCCAGGTCCTGCTCAAGCTGAAGCGGGCCGCCGAGAACTACCTGGGCGAGAAGGTGACCGACGCGGTCATCACCGTGCCCGCCTACTTCAACGACTCGCAGCGCCAGGCCACCAAGGATGCGGGCGAGATCGCCGGGCTGAACGTCCGGCGCATCGTCAACGAGCCGACCGCGGCGGCGCTGGCCTACGGCCTCGACCGCAAGAAGAACGAGAAGATCGCCGTCTACGACTTCGGCGGTGGCACCTTCGACATCTCCATCCTCGAGGTGGGCGAGAACGTGGTCGAGGTGCTGGCCACCAACGGCGACACCCACCTGGGCGGCGACAACATCGACCAGCGGATCATCGACTGGCTCATCGCCGAGTTCAAGAAGGACACCGGCATCGACGTCTCCAAGGACAAGATGGTGCTGCAGCGGCTCAAGGAGGCGGCGGAGAAGGCCAAGATCGAGCTCTCCTCGATGAGCGAGACGGAGATCAACCTGCCCTTCCTCACCGCCGACCAGACCGGCCCCAAGCACCTGTCCATCAAGCTCTCCCGGGCCAAGCTGGAGCAGATGGTCGAGGATCTCGTCGAGCGGTCCATCGAGCCGACCCGCAAGTGCCTGGCCGACGCCAAGCTGCAGCCGTCGCAGATCGACGAGGTGGTGCTGGTGGGCGGCCAGACGCGCATGCCCAGGATCGTGGAGACGGTGAAGAGGTTCTTCGGCAAGGAGCCGAACCGCTCGGTGAACCCGGACGAGGTGGTGGCGGTGGGCGCGGCGGTCCAGGCCGGCGTCCTCTCCGGCGAGGT
The DNA here is from genome assembly GCA_035541675.1 of Anaeromyxobacter sp. Classification (GTDB taxonomy): domain Bacteria; phylum Myxococcota; class Myxococcia; order Myxococcales; family Anaeromyxobacteraceae; genus Anaeromyxobacter. The sequence continues at coordinate 4,410 of DATKMW010000134.1, forward strand.
GAAGGACATCCTCCTCCTGGACGTCACCCCGCTGTCGCTGGGCGTCGAGACCCTGGGCGGCGTCCTGACCCGCCTCATCGAGCGGAACACCACCATCCCCGCCAAGCGCTCGGAGGTCTTCTCCACCGCCGCCGACAGCCAGACCTCGGTGGAGATCCACGTCCTGCAGGGCGAGCGGGAGATGGCCCGCGACAACCGCACCCTGGGCCGCTTCCACCTGGAGGGCATCCCCCCGGCGCCGCGGGGCATGCCGCAGATCGAGGTCACCTTCGACATCGACGCCAACGGCATCCTCAACGTGTTCGCCAAGGACAAGGGGACCGGCAAGGAGACGAAGATCACCATCACCCACTCCTCGGGGCTCGACAAGCGCGAGGTGGAGAAGATGGTCTCCGACGCGCGCGAGCACGAGACGGAGGACAAGAAGCGGAGAGAGGAGATCGAGCAGCGAAACCGGGCCGAGAACCTGGCCTACCAGATGGAGAAGCTGCTCAAGGAGAACAAGGACAAGCTCGCCGAGGCCACCGCCAAGGAGATCGAGGAGGCCGTCGGGGAGGTTCACCGGGTCCGCGAGAAGGGCACCGTCGAGGAGGTGAAGGCGGCCATGGACCGCCTGGAGAAGGCCTCGCACAAGGCCGCGGAGGAGCTCTACCGCGCGGCGCCCGGGACGGCCCCGGGCGGCGATGGCCAGGCCCGCCCGCCCGAGGAGAAGCCCAAGGACAACGTGGTCGACGCGGAGTTCAAGCAGGTCTAGCGGCCGCCGCGGGCGGGACCTCCGGGGGCGCCGTGAACCTCACCGTCCTCTCGCGCTCGCCGGAGATCTACACCACCCGCCGCCTGGCCGAGGCGGCGCGGGCGCGCGGGCTGCGCACCCGGATCATCGACCCGCTGGAGGTCCAGCTGGGCCTGCGGGAGCGGGCGCCGGCCGCCTACTGGCGGCGCCGCCCGTTGCCCCGGGCCGACGTGGTCATCCCCCGCATCGGGCTGTCGGTGCACCAGTACGGCCTGGCGGTGGTGAACCAGCTCGAGCTCATGGGCGTGCCGGTGCTGAACGGCGCCTATGGCATCGCCGCCAGCCGCAACAAGATGCGGGTCCTGCAGATGCTGGCCGCGGCGGGCGTGGCGGTCCCGCGGACGGTCATGGCCAGCGACCCGGCCGGCATCAAGGAGATGGTGGAGCTGGTGGGTGGCCCTCCGGTGCTGGTGAAGCTCCTCTCGGTGAGCGAGCGGAGCGGGGTGATGATCTGCGAGAGCATGCAGTCGCTCGAGGCGGCGCTGGAGGCCATCCTCGGCCTGGGCCAGAACATCGTGGTGCAGCAGTACCTGCGCGGCGCGCGGGGCCGGGACCTGCGCGTCCTGGTGGTGGGGGGCGAGGTGATCGCCGTCATGCGCCGCAGCGCACCGGCGGGCCGGTTCGCCCCCAACCTGCGAACCGGGGCCCAGTTCGAGCCGGTGGAGCTGGCGGCGGAGTACGCCCGGCCGGCCCTGAAGGCGGCCCGGGTGCTGCAGCTCGAGGTCTGCGCGGTGGACATGCTCGACGTGAAGGGCGGGCCCAGGGTGTTCGAGGTGAACAGCTCGCCCTCGATCCGGGAGGCGGAGGCCACCTGCGGCGTCGACGCTGCAGGCCGGATCGTGGAGCGCGCGATGGCCCTGGCTCGGCCGGTTCGCCGGGCGAACCGATCGCGCGAGGACGCGCCGGCCCGCGGGCCCGAGGCCTGAATGCGTGGCTCGTCGGGACCGTCCCTGGTATAGAGGCCGCCATGCGCGCCCCCCTGCTCACGCTGCTCCTCGCCCTGGCCCCGGCCGCCGCCGCGCGCGCGGCCGACGCGGGGCAGGACGCCGCCCGGAGCTACCGCATCGAGACCGCCGGCACCACGGTGGAGGTGGAGCAGGGCGGGGAAGGGAAGATGGTGGTGACCATCCTCCCGCTCCAGGGCACGCACGTGAACGCCGAGGCGCCCCTCAAGGTCGCCCTCTCCGCCACCCCCGGGCTGAAGCTCTCCCGCGATCTGCTCGGGCACAAGGACGCGCAGGAGCCGGCCGGCATCGTGCAGCGCTTCGAGGTCCCGTTCACCGCCACCGGGGCCGGCCCGCAGGAGGTAAGGGCCAGGGTGGACTTCTTCATCTGCTCCGAGCAGTGGTGCGTGAAGCAGGCCCGCGACGTGACGGTCGCGGTTCACGTCAAGTGAGGTGGGGCGGCCGGGCGGGCCCGG
>DATKMW010000135.1:0-34609 GCA_035541675.1 Anaeromyxobacter sp.
CCCCGCCGCGGATCCCGGTGGGCCAGCGGCTGGTGATGGTCTTGAGCCGGGTGTAGAAGCGCACGCCCTCCGGGCCGTGCACGTGATGGTCGCCGAAGAGGGAGGCCTTCCAGCCTCCGAATGAGTGGAAGGCCATGGGCACGGGAATGGGCACGTTCACCCCCACCATGCCCACCTGGATCTCGTGGGCGAAGGTGCGGGCCGCGTCGCCGTCGCGCGTGAACACCGCCGCCCCGTTGCCGAACTCGTGGCGGTTGACCAGCTCCACCGCCGCCCGGTAGTCGGGCACGCGGACCACCGCCAGCACCGGGCCGAAGATCTCCTCCCGGTAGATGGTCATCTCCGGCGTCACCCGGTCGAAGAGCGTGCCGCCCAGGTAGAAGCCGCCGGGGTGGCCCTCGACCTTCACGCCCCGGCCGTCGACCACCAGATCCGCTCCCTCGGCCACCCCCCTCTCCACGTAGCCCGCCACCCGGTCGCGGTGCTGGGCGGTGATGAGCGGCCCCATCTCCGAGGTCGGGTCGGAGCCGGGGCCGATCCTGAGCGCCCGCACCCGCGGCGCCAGCCGGGCCACCAGGGCGTCGGCCAGCGCCTCGCCCACCACCACCGCCACCGAGATGGCCATGCAGCGCTCGCCCGCCGAGCCGTAGGCCGCGCCCATGAGCGCGTCGGCGCACAGGTCGAGGTCGGCGTCGGGCAGGATCACCAGGTGGTTCTTGGCCCCGCCCAGGGCCTGGGAGCGCTTCCCGGCGGCGCTGGCACGCTGGTAGACGTGGCGCGCCACCGGCGTCGAGCCCACGAAGCTCACCGCCCGGACGCGCGGGTCCTCGAGCAGGGCGTCCACCGCCTCCCGGTCGCCCTGCACCACGTTGCAGACGCCGGCGGGCAGCCCGGCCCGCGAGAGGAGCTCGGCGAGGAGCAGCGAGGCCGAGGGGTCCCGCTCCGAGGGCTTGAGCACGAAGGTGTTCCCGCAGGCCAGGGCCACCGGGAACATCCACAGCGGGACCATGGCCGGGAAGTTGAACGGAGTGATGCCGGCCACCACCCCCAGCGGCTGGCGCAGCGAGTGGGAGTCGATGCGGGTGCCGACGTTCTCGGTGACCTCGCCCTTGAGCAGGTGGGGGATGCCGGTGGCGAACTCCACCACCTCCAGGCCGCGGGTGACCTCCCCCAGTGCGTCGTCGTGCACCTTGCCGTGCTCGGCGGTGATGAGCCGGGCCAGCCGGTCCGCCTCCTCCTCCAGGAGCGCGCCGAAGCGGTTCAGGATCCGGGCCCGCCGCAGCGGGGTGGTGGCCGCCCAGGCCGGGAAGGCGGCCTGGGCCGCCTCGACCGCTGCGCCGACCTCGGCCCGGGAGGCGAGCGGCACCCGGGCGATGACCTCGCCGGTGGCCGGGTCGAAGACGTCGGCGGCGCGGCCTCCCTGGCCGTCCACGAGCCGGCCGTTCACGAAGTTTTGCAGGGTGCGTGCCATGTCTCGAGCCTCCCCTTCACGGGGCGCGCCGCCCCGCTCTAGCCTTCCTCGCTCAGAAACCCCGGGTAGAGCGGGCCCAGCCGGCTCGCCACCAGGGACGCCATCACCAGCCCGCACCCCAGGAGCTGGACGCGGGTCATGCGCTCCCCCAGCACCGCCGCGGCGACCAGCGCCGTCCAGACCGGCTCCAGGGCCATGATCAGGGCGCCGTGGCCCAGCGGCGCCAGGCTCTGGGCCCTCACCTGCAGGAGGAAGCGCAGGCTGGTGCTGAGGACGATGCTGCAGGCCACGAAGCCCAGGGTGGGGATGCCGATGGCGCCCGGCCAGCGCTCCGTCAGGGCGGAGGCGAGGAGCCCCAGGCCGCCCACCACCGCCAGCTGCACCGCGGTGAGCGACCGGACCGGCATCCGCGCGGCGTAGCGAGCGTTCAGGTTGAAGTGGACCGCGGTGGCGACCGCGGTGACGGCGAAGAAGCCGTCGGAGGGCGCCGGCCGGAAGCCGGCCCGGGCGAAGAGGAGACCCAGCCCCACCGCTCCCAGGCCCATGGCCGCCCAGGTCTGCCGGGAGACCTGGGCCCGGAAGAGGAGGCGCCCCACCACCGGGACCAGCACCACGCCCAGGCTGCAGATGAAGGCACCCACCCCCAGCTGGCTGGCGCGGGAGAGCCCCTCGATCCAGGAGAGCATGGCCACCCCGAAGGCCACCCCGGTGGCCGCCGCCCGCCGCAGGTCGCGCCGGGAGAGGCCCCGCACCTCCGCCGGCCCCAGCGCGACCAGGAGCGCGGCGGCCAGGGCGAAGCGGCCGCCCATGAACAGGAGCGGGGGCAGGCCGCGCAGCGCCCCGCGGGAGAAGAGCCAGCCGGCGGTGGCCAGCAGGGTGACGAGCAGCATCAGGCCGTCCGCCTCCAGGCGGAGGCCCACCGTCGGCCCGCGCTCCGGGGCGGGCGCCCGGGCCGGCGCCAGGGCCTGGCTCACGGCTTCCCCTGGCCCGCACCGCGCGCGTCGCGCCAGGCGCGCGCCAGGGCGGCCAGGTTGGCCAGGACCCGGCTCACCAGGGCGCCGTCGTCGATCTCCCCGGCCAGCCAGGCGCGGGCCGGGGCCTGCCAGATGGTGCGGCCCACCACGAAGCCGCGGCAGGTCCGGGCGCCGGCCGCGTCGCGGAAGGCCACCGCCAGCTGCTCCACCGAGGCCTTGAGGCCGAGGATGACCACCCCGCGGCAGAAGGGGTCGCGCTCGGCCAGGAGCGCGTCCAGCCGCTGCCAGGTCTCCCGCGACATGGGCGCGAGCTTCCACCACTCCGGGTGGATGCCCAGGTTGTAGATGCGCCGCAGGGCCCGCAGCACCGTGTCCGCGTCCACCGGCCACTTCCGCGGGGGGACCACCTCGAGGAGGAGCTCGTGGCCGCTCTGCTGCACGGCGTCGGAGAGGGCGAGGAGCTGGGTCTCCTGCTCCAGCCGGTCCTCGGCCGGCTCGTCGGGGTGGAAGCGGACCAGGCACTTCACCACCTGCTCGCGCGGCCAGGAGACCAGCCGCGAGCCGATGGAGCGGCCGCCCTCGAACGCCAGCGGCATGGAGCCGGCCAGCTCCACCGGGCGGCCCAGCCACCAGCCCCGGCCGGTGGCAGCCAGGAGCGCGTCGTCGCCGTAGGCGTCGTCGATGAGCGCGCCCACCTGCCCCTCCAGCCCCAGGGTGCGCTCCGCCTCCACCACCGCGCTCACCAGCAGGAGCTTGAGCGAGCGGATCCGCTCCTCCGGCGCACCCACCTCCCGGGCCAGCTCGAAGAACTGGGTGCGGTGGTCGAAGGCGAAGACGTGCAGGTCCTTCCACTGCCTGCGGGGGGTGGTGACACGGTGGAGACGGCGCAGGTGCGGGTCGAGGTCGGGCCGGTCCAGCCCGGGGTGGCCGAGGAAGTAGTCCAGCTCGACCGGCGTGGGCATGGAGGCCGAGCAGGCGTGCCGCGAGACCACCAGCGCCCCGCAGGCGTTGGCCGCGCGCCCCGCCTCCGCCCAGCTGGCCCCGCCCAGCCAGCGGGTGACCAGCCCCGCGGCGAAGGCGTCGCCGGCCCCGAGCAGGTTCATCACCTTGACCGGGTAGCCGGGCAGGGTGAGCGCGTCCTCCAGCCGCTCGGGGACGGGGCCCTCGACGATGGCGCAGCCCCGGGCACCGAGCTTCACCACCAGCACCGCCGGGGTCAGGGTCCGGACCCGGCGCAGCGAGGCCAAAAGGTCCTCGCTGCCGCCGGCGATGTGGAACTCGTCCTCCGTCCCCACCACCAGGTCGAAGCGGGGCAGGATCTCCTGGAGGTGGGCGGTCACCCGGTCGCTGGCCACGAAGCGCTGGGCGCCGGCCCCCGGTCCGGCCACGCCCCACAGCACCGGCCGGTAGTCCACGTCCAGGACCGTGCGCACCCCGTTGCGGCGGGCGCGGTCCAGCGCCAGGGTGCTGATGCGGTGGGTGCGCTCGGTGGAGAAGTGGGTGCCGGTGATCACCAGGGCGCGGGCCGAGGCCACGAAGTCCTCGGCCACGTCGCGCTCCTCGATGGCCATGTCGGCGCAGTTCTCCCGGTAGAAGAGGTGGGGGAAGGAGTCCCGGTCCTTGATGCCCAGGAGCACCAGCGCGGTGAGCCGCTCCCGGTCCAAGGAGACGTGGCTCACGTCGCAGCCCTCGGTGGTGAGCGTCTCGACCAGGAAGCGACCCATGTGGTCGTCGCCGACCCGCGAGATCATGGCCGTGCGGAGGCCCAGCCGGGCACACCCCACCGCGATGTTGGCCGAGGAGCCGCCCAGGTACTTGGCGAAGGTGGTGGCGTGCTCGAGGGGGGCGCCGAGCTGCTCGGCGTACAGGTCCACGCCCAGGCGGCCCAGGACGATGACGTCGAACCGGCGGTCGTCCGGGCCGGTGCCCGGTCCCGCTGCCTCGCTCATGGCCCATCCCCGTCGCGCGCTGCCGACGCCGGCGGCACGCTAGCAAAGGGGATGGGCGCCTGCAAGCCGGTTTCCGAACGGGGACACCGACGCAACGGCATTTCCATTTGTGGCCGACCGTGGTACCCCTCCGGGCACCGGTGGGAGCGGCCGCCTGGAGGCCCGCCGCCCGGCGGAGGACGCGACATGACCGAGATCGGCGTGGGGCTGGTGGGCACCGGGTTCATGGGGGACTGCCACGCGCAGGCGCTGGCCGCGGTGGGCGGGCTGTTCGAGCCGGCCCTGCGGCCGCGGCTGGAGCTGGTGGCCGACGTGACGGCGGAGCGGGCCGGCCGCGCCGCCCGCAAGTTCGGCTTCCGCCGGGCCACCACCGACTGGAGGGCGCTGGTCAACGACCCGGCGGTGGGGCTCGTCTCCATCACCTCGCCCAACGCCCTGCACAAGGAGATGGCGCTCGCCGCCGTGGCCGCCGGCAAGCACGTCTGGTGCGAGAAGCCGCTGGCCCTCGACGGCGCCGACGCGGCCGAGCTTGCCCGGGCGGCCGCGGCCCGCGGGGTGGTGACCCTGGTCGGCTACAACTACCTGCGCTCGCCGGCCATCCAGCACGCCCGGCGGCTGATCGAGCGGGGCGAGCTGGGGGAGCCCACCTACTTCCGCGCCTGCTTCGACGAGGACTACCTGGCCAGCCCCGACAAGCCCTTCTCCTGGCGCTGCGAGCGGGCCGCGGCCGGCACCGGCACGCTGGGGGACATGGGCAGCCACGCCCTCTGCCTGGGCCGTTTCCTCCTCGGGGAGGTGGCCGAGGTCTGCGCGGACATGGCCACCACCGTGGCGCGCCGCCCGCTGCCCGGCGGCGGCGAGCGGGCGGTGGAGAACGAGGACATCGCCCACGCGCTGCTCCGCTTCCAGCGGGGCGTCATCGGGACGGTGGGGACGAGCCGGGTGGCCTGGGGCCGGAAGAACGGGTTCGACTTCGAGGTGCACGGGACGGGCGGCACCCTCCGCTTCACCCAGGAGCGGTTCAACGAGCTCCAGCTCTTCCTGCCGGGCGAGCCCGACGACCGCAACGGCTTCCGGACGATCCTCACCGGGCCGGCCCACCCGCCCTACGGCAGGTTCAACCCCGCCACCGGCCACGGCCTGGGGTTCAACGAGCTCAAGGTGGCGGAGGCGGCCGAGCTGCTGGCGGCCATCGCCGGCCAGGGCAAGGCCTACCCGGACTTCGGGGAGGCGGCCGCCATCGAGGCGGTCATGGACGCCATGGTCGAGTCGACGGCGCAGCGGCGATGGGTGGCGGTGAAGCGGGTGCCGTGAGGGGGCGGCCATCTAGGGGCCGCGCGCCTCCTCCTCGCGGTAGTGCCGGAGCAGGTCCTCGAGCTGCCGGCCCTCCAGCCGATCGAACCGCTCCTCCAGGACCACCAGGTCCTTCACCCGGTCGGCGCGGAAGTTCCGGAAGCCCTGGCGCAGCTCGCAGAAGCCGGCCAGCGACCAGGTGCGCCCCCAGAAGAAGAGCCCCAGCGGCCAGACCGTGCGCTGGCTGGCCGCGCCGACCCCGTCGACGTAGGCGAAGCGGGCCTTGCGCCGCTCGCGGATGGCCCGGCGCAGCTCGGCCAGGCCGGCGGCCACGCCCTCGGGCACGCCCAGCGGCGGGGAGAAGAGCGCCGCCGCCGAGAGCCGCTCGCGCAGCGCGGGCGGCAGCACCGCCTCCACCTTGCCGAGCACGTCGCCGGCCGCCCGGGCCAGGCCCGGGTCGGCCCAGGTCTGCACCATGCGGGCGCCGAGCACGATGGCCTCGATCTCCTCCTCGGAGAACATGAGCGGGGGCAGGTCGTAGCCGCGCGGCAGCGCGTAGCCCACCCCGGCCTCGCCGAGGATGGGCACGCCCGAGTGCATGAGGTCCCGGACGTCGCGGTAGACGGTCCGCTCCGAGACCTCCAGCTCCTCCGCCAGCGCGCGGGCGGTGTGCACCCCGCGCCGGCGGAGCCGCTGGACGATCCGGAAGAGGCGGTCGGCGCGCCGCACCGGCCGATTCTACCGCTTGCTCTTCTCCCAGAGCCCGAGCGGCGATCCGGCCGGGTCGAGGATCCAGGCGTAGCGCCCGCCGCCATCGGGGATCACCACCTCCTCCTGCACCACGGTGGCCCCGAGCTCCCGGGCCTTGCGGACCGCCGCGGGCAGATCGTCCACCCCGACGTAGGTGAGCCAGCCGGCGAAGCGGCGCAGCTGCGGCTGCGGCTCGGTCAGGCCGCCCGGGAGCCCCTCGCCCGGGGAGATCTCCGCGTAGTACTTCCCGGGGATGGGGAAGCGGGTGATCTTCCAGCCGAAGAGGCGCGAGTAGAAGCTGCCGTCGCGCTCCACCTCCGGCGAGTGCAGCTCCGCGTAGACGAAGGGGTGAGCCATGGGTCTTCCTCCGCGTGCGGCCCCGCGGGGATCGCGGGCGCCGACTGCGCGGAGGAAGGTAGCGAGGGGCTCCTGACAGCGTGCCGTCAGGAGACCGGGGAGGGCCCCGCCCGGGCCCGCCGGCCTCGCCCGCCCGTCGCCGGAGCGGGCGCCGGCCCCTGCGGCCCGGTCCTAGGTCGCCTCGTGGCTGATCTCGCGGTCCTTGGTCTCGGGCATGAAGAGCGTGCCGATGATCGCGGTCATCACCGCCACGACGATGGGGTACCAGAGGCCGTAGTAGATGTCGCCGCTGGCCGCCACCATGGCGAAGGAGATGGTGGGCAGGAAGCCGCCGAACCAGCCGTTGCCGATGTGGTAGGGCAGCGACATGGACGTGTAGCGGATGCGGGCCGGGAACAGCTCCACCAGCCAGGCGGCGATGGGGCCGTACACCATGGTCACGTAGATGACCAGGAGGGTGAGCAGGAGCACCACCATGGGCTTGTTGATGGCGGCGAGGTCGGCCTTGGCCGGGTAGCCGGCGGCGCTGATGGCCGCGCCGGCGTCCTTCTCGAAGGCCGACAGCTTGCCCTTGAAGTCGGCCGCGGCCATCCCCTTACCGCCGAAGCTCTCGATCACCTTGTCGCCCACGCGGATGCTGGCCAAGGTGCCGGCCGGCGCCTCCTCGTTGTGGTAGGGGATGCCCTTCTTGGCCAGGAAGCTCTTGGCCAGGTCGCAGGACTTGTTGAAGGCGGCCTTGCCGATGGGGTCGAACTGGAAGCTGCAGTCGGCGGGGTCGGCCACCACCGTGACCGGGTTCTTCTCCTGGGCCATCTCCAGCGCCGGGTTGGCGAAGCGGGTCAGCCCCTTGAAGATGGGGAAGTAGGTGAGGGCCGCCAGCAGGCAGCCGACCATGATGATGTTGCGCCGGCCGATCTTGTCGGAGAGGGAGCCGAAGACGATGAAGAAGGGCGTGCCGATGAGCAGCGAGCCGGCGATGAAGTAGTTGGCCCATTGCGGGTCGACCTTCAGGGTCTGCTGCAGGAAGAACAGGGCGTAGAACTGGCCCGTGTACCAGACCACCGCCTGGCCGGCCACGCCGCCGAAGAGGACCAGCAGCACCACCTTGAGGTTCTTCCAGCGCAGGAAGGACTCGGTGAGCGGGGCGCGGGAGGCCTTGCCCTCCTCCTTCATGCGCCGGAACACGGGCGACTCCTGGAGCTGGAGCCGGATGTAGACCGAGATGGCGAGCAAGAGGACCGAGAGCAGGAAGGGGATGCGCCAGCCCCAGGCCTCGAACCGCTCCGTGCCCATGCTGCTGCGCGAGATCAGGATCACGAGGAGGGATAGGAACAGCCCCAGGGTGGCGGTGGTCTGGATCCAGGCGGTGAAGTTGCCGCGCCGGCCGGCCGGCGCGTGCTCGGCCACGTAGGTGGCGGCGCCGCCGTACTCGCCGCCCAGCGCCAGGCCCTGCAGCATGCGGGCGCTGATGAGGATGACGGGCGCGGCCACGCCGATGGAGGCGTAGCTGGGCAAGAACCCGACCAGCGCGGTCGAGCCGCCCATGATGAGGATGGTGAGGAGGAAGGTGTACTTGCGGCCGATCAGGTCGCCGAGCCGCCCGAACACCACCGCGCCGAAGGGCCGCACCGCGAAACCGGCGGCGAAGGCCAGGAGGGCGAAGATGAAGCCGGTGGTGGGATCGACCCCGGAGAAGAACTGCCGGCTGATGATCGCCGCCAGCGAGCCGTAGAGGTAGAAGTCGTACCACTCGAACACGGTGCCGAGGGACGAAGCGAAGATGACGCGACGCTCGTCGCGCGTGATGCCCGCCCGGGCGGGGGAGCCGGGCGTTCCTGAGCGGAGCGGGGGTGCCGAGGCGACAGACATGTAACCTCCACCGACGGTGAGAGCGGGGTCAGGGGCCCTAGCGGGCCGAAGGCAAGGGGTTATTCACAGGGTGCGACAATTACAACCTGAACACAGGACAGCTGGTCGCGCCCCTCCCAACAGGGTCTGGCGAGAGCCCTCAAGATCTTCCCAGACCCGTCCGGGGCCCCGGGTGACCAGCTGCGAGCCCGGCTCCGGGAACGGGAGAGCGAGGAGGCGGGCCCGGGCTCGGGCCGTCCCGGCCCGGGTGGTAGGCTCCCGGCAGCCAGCGCGCACGTCGAGGTGACGCACTCGTGGACGCCCGGAGCTGGATCTGGCTGGTGGTGACGGCTTCCTTCGCCGGGTACCTGGCGCTCCTCGTCGAGGCGCGCGCCCGCAGCGCGGGGACCTTCTACCGGCCGGTGCGCGCCGTCCGGCCTCTGGCCGCCGGGGTGGCCGTGGCCTCGAGCTGGATCTCGGCGGCGTCCTATCTCTCGCTCGGCGGGGCCATGGCCCTGTCCGGCCCGGACGGCGGGGTCTACGCCCTGGGCTGGATCGCGGGGTTCGCGCTCCTGGCGCTGCTGGTCACGCCCTACCTCCGGCGCACCGGGCGCCATACCATCGCCCAGCTGGTCCTGGAGCGGTTCGGCTCGCCGGCCGCCGGCGTCGCTGCGGTGGCCTGCACCGCCCTCGTCACCTTCACCTACCTCTCTGCCCAGATCCGCGGCGCGGCCATCGTGCTCTCGCGCATGGCCCCGGTCGCCCTGCCGGTGGCGGTGGGCGCGGCGCTCCTGGTGGTGCTCGGCTACACGGCGCTGGGGCGGCTCAGGACCATCACCTTCGGCCAGGTGGCGCAGTACGCCGTGCTGGCGGGCGCCTTCGCCGTCCTGTCCGCGGCGCTCCTGGGCGCGCTCACCGGAGCCGCCATCCCGCAGCTCGCCCCCTGGGCGCGGCTCGGGGCGCGCGGCGCGGCGCTGCTCGGCGAGCCCCCGGGGCGGCCGCTCGGCCAGGCGGCCGATCACCTGGGCGCGGCGCTCGGCTTCGCGCCGCTCGCCGCCAGCCGGCGCGGCCCGGCGGACCTGGCTGCCTCGGCCCTGGCCCTGATGGCGGGTACCGCCGCCCTGCCGCACATCGTCAGCCGCTTCCTGGCCATGTCCCGGGCCCGCGAGGCGCGGACCTCGGCGGCCTGGGCCCTCGCCTTCATCGCCCTCTTCTACAGCGCGGTCCCGGCGGTGGCGCTGGCGGCGCGGGCGGCGCTCTTCGCGCGGGCCGCCGCCCCGGGGGCGCGCGCGGCCGCGGGCCCGCTCGCGGGCTGGTCGGCCTCGGGGCTGGTGGCGGCCGGCGGGACGGGCGGCGCAGCGGCCGTGCTCCTCCCCGTGCCGGGCGGCGGAGCGCCCCTTTCGGTGGACCCCGACGTGCTGGTCCTGGCCGCGCCGGAGCTGCTCGACCTGCCGCCCTGGGTGGTGGCGGTGGCGGCGGCCGGCGCCCTGGCGGCGGCGGTGTCGGCGGCGGCCGGGTTGGCGATCTCGCTGGGGGCGGCGGCGGCCCGGGACCTGCTCAAGGGCATCCTGTCCCCTCGGCTGCCGGAGCGGGTGGAGCTCCGGGTGTCCCGGCTCGCCGCCGCCGGCCTCACCGCGGTGGCGGCCTGGCTGGCGCTGCATCCCCCGGGGACGGTGGTGCAGACCGTGGGCCTGGCCTTCGGCCTGGCGGCCGCGGCCTTCTTCCCGGCGCTGCTGGCCGCGGCCTTCTGGCGGCGGGCCACCGGGGCAGGGGTGCTGTGCGGGATGACGGCCGGCGCGCTGTTCACCATCGGCTACGTGCACTGGTTCCGCTTCCTCCACCCCGAGCTCGACGGCCCGGCCCACTGGTGGCTGGGGATCTCGCCGGAGGGGATCGGCGCGGTGGGGGCGCTCTTCGGCGGCCTGGTGCTCCTGGCGGTGTCGCTGGCCACCCCCGCGCCGGCCTCCGCCCCGCCGGCGTCCACCCCGTGAGCGAGCTCGACCTCGGTCCCGCCCCCCGGGCCCCGGCGCGGCCACCTCCCCCCGCCTTCCGTGACCTCCTGCGCCGGGCGCTGCGCAGCCCGGGGGGCGAGGCGCTCGGCATGCACGCGCGGGGGGCCAGGGAGTTCGCGGCCGCGCTCTGGGCGGCGGGGCGGGACCCGCTGGCGATCGCCGATCTCCTGGCGCGGCTCGGCGACGCCCTGGTCCGCAGGCTGGTCGCCCTCCACCTCGCGGAGCGCGGGCCTCCGCCTGTGCCCTTCGCCTGGCTGGCCCTGGGCTCCGCCGGCCGCCGCGAGCAGCCGTTCCCCGGCGAGCAGGATCACGCGCTGGTGCTGGACGACGCGGCCGGCGAGGGCGAGCTCTCCTGGTTCCGGGCGCTGGCCGAGCGCGTGGAGGAGGGCCTGGGGGCCGCCGGGCACCCGCCCTGCCAGGGCGGGATCGCCGCGAGCCGGCTGACCCGCCGCCGCGCCGACCTTTGCGCGCGGGTCCGAGAGGCCGTGGACGACCCCAGCCCGGAGGGGGTGCTCGAGGTGGCGGTGCTCCTCGACGGGCGCCGGGTCGCCGGCCGGCTGGGCCTGGCCCAGCTCCGGGCGGAGCTGCTGGCCGGTGCCGAACGCCCGCGCTTCCTGCGCGCGCTGGTCCGCGCCGCGCTCGCCTTCCCGGTCCCGGCACCGCGCCGGCCGCGCCGCGCGCTCCGGGTCGATCTCAAGCGGCAGGCCCTGGCGCCGCTGGTGGTCCTGGCGCGCTGCTACGGCCTGGCGGCGAGGTGCCCGGCCCCCGGGACCTCCGCCCGGCTCGAGGCGGCGCGGGCGGCGGGGCTGCTCGGGGCCGACCTCGCCGGCCCGGCCGCCGGGGCTCTCGGGCTCCTGCTGGGCCTGCGCCTGCGGCAGGAGCTCGGCCGGGGTCCGCTGGCGGCCACGGCCGCTCCGCAGGCCCTCGACGCCGCCGAGGCGCAGGCGGTCCTCCCGGCGCTCCGCATTATCCGCCGGCTCCAGGAGCGGGCGGCGAACCGCTTCGGGCTGGAGTAAGGTCCGGCGCATGGGCGACCTCGCGGCCATGGTGCTGTGCGCCGGGCTGGGCACGCGCCTGCGGCCGCTGACCCGGGTCCTGCCCAAGCCAGCGGCGCCGGTCTGCGACGTGCCCCTGCTCCACTGGACCCTGGCGCTGCTGCGGGGGGCGGGCGTGGGCAGGGCGGTGGTGAACGCGCACCACCTCGCCGGGGAGCTGGCCGAGGTGGCCGGGGCGGGCGCCCGGAAGCTCGGGCTCGAGCTCGCGGTCTCGCACGAGCCGGTCCTGGCCGGGACCGGCGGCGCCCTGCGCGAGGCGCGGCCGCTCCTGGGGGGCGCCGACCCGCTGATCGTGGTGAACGGCGACGTGCTCTTCGACCTGGATCTCGAGGCGGCGCTGGCCGCCCACCGCGCCTCGGGCGCGCTGGCCACCCTGGTGCTCCTGCCCATGCCGGCCGGGGCGCGCTACGCCGCGGTGGAGGTGGATCGGCGGGGCGCCGTCCGCCGCATCGCCGGGGCCTTCGGGCCCGGGGGCCCGGACCTCGCGCCCTGGCACTTCTCCGGGGTGCACCTGCTCTCCGCCGAGCTCCTCGACCGCGTCCCGGCCACGCCGTTCGACGCCGACGTGAACCGGCACGTCTACCCGCCGCTCATGGGCAGCGGCCGCATCCGCGGGTTCGTGGCCGGGGGCTACTGGAACGACCTGGGCACGCCGGCGCGCTACCTGGAGGCCTGCGAGGACGTGCTGGCCGGGCGGGTCCCCCTGGGCCGCTTCGCCGGCGCCGAGCCGCTCTCCGAGGCGGTGGAGCGCCGCAGGGGCGTGCGCGCCGGGCCGGCCGTCGAGCTCGACCCGGCGGCCCGCCTCGCCGGCCCGTGCTACCTCGGACCGGGCGCGCGGGTCGGGGCCGGGGCCGAGGTGGGGCCGCTGGCCGTGATCGGCGCCGGTGCGGTGGTCCCGGCCGGCGCGGTGGTGCGGGGAGCGGTGGTGTGGGCGGGGACCAGGCTCTCGCCCGGCGAGCGCCTGGAGCGGGCGGTGGCGGCCGGCAGCGAGCGGGTCAGCGCCCCGCCTGCACCAGCACCACCGTGACGTTGTCGACGCCGCCGGCGCCGTTGGCCGCCTGGACGAGCTCGGAGGCGGCCAGGCGCAGGTCGCCATGCGCGGCGCGGAGCAGCTCGGCCATCCGGGCGTCGGGGACCATGCCGGAGAGGCCGTCGGAGCAGAGGAGCAGGAGGTCGCCGACCTCGAGCGGGACCTTGACCACGTCCACCTCCACCGTGGGCTTCATGCCCAGCGCCCGCAGGATCACGTTCTTGTGGGGGAAGGCCTTGACCTCGGCGGGCGAGAGCGAGTGCGCCTTCATGTGCTCGGCGAGGAGGGAGTGGTCCTCGGTGAGCTGCCGCAGGTCGCCCCGGCGCCACAGGTAGGCGCGGCTGTCGCCGACGTGACCCACCAGGCCGGCCTGGCCGTCCCGGGGGCAGCTGAGGGCCACCATGGTGGTCCCCATGCCGCGCAGCCGCTCGTCGGTCCCGGCCCGCTCGTGGATGCGGAGGTTGGCCAGCTTCACGCCGGTGAGCAGCCGGTTCTCGTCGTAGCTCCTGGCCGGGTCGAGCTTGTAGGGCCAGGTCGCGTCCTCGTCGCGCCCGGTCAGGCGGAAGAACTCGGCCATCTCCTCCACCGCGATGCGGGCGGCCACCTCGCCGGAGGCGTGCCCGCCCATGCCGTCGGCCACGCAGTACAGGCTCTCCTCGGGCAAGAGGAGGTAGGCGTCCTCGTTGTGGGTCCGCTTGCGACCGACGTCGCTGGCTCCGGCGTGGGTGAAGCGCATTCGGGGCGGAGGTTAGCCCGGGAAGGCGGCCGGGTCGAGGAGGTGGCGGCTCAGGGGATCACCAGCTCCACCCCTGGCCCGGTGGAGATCCGCAGCTGGCGCTCGGCCGCGTGGACGTTCCCGTCGAGGACGAAGCGGGGTCGCTCGGCGGTGAGGACCAGCTCGCGAGCCACCTGGTCGTAGGCGTGCCGTCGACGCCAGGGCAGCCCCGCCCGGAGGCGGGGGAGGTCGAGGGCCAGGGTCAGCAGGGGCGCGGTCACGCCCACCGCGTGGAAGAAGCCCGCCTGCTCGTCGCACCGCTCGAGGGCCCTCAGGCCCAGGCCGAGGTCGGGGGTGGTTCCGGCCAGCAGGGCCAGGAGGCCGTCGACGGGCCATTCCTCGCCGTCGCTCTCCACCCGCACGCGCTCGCGGCGCGAGAGCGCCTCGGCGAAGGGCCCGCCCCGCACCGCCGATCCCACCGCGCGCAGGGCGATCAGGGCCGCGGAGAGCGGGGAGGGATCGAGGGCCGCGCCCCGCCAGGCCTCGACGAAGGTCACGGCCGCCCCGGTGCCGAGGAGGAACCCGAACTGCGGCGGCCCGCCGTCGGCCTCGACCCGGAGCAGGTCCCGCTCCACCGTCTTCAGCGGCTGACCGCGGCGGCGCGCCTCCAGCACGGCGCGGAGGATGGTCTCCGGCGTCCCGGCGATCCCCTGGCCGCGGGCCACGGTGTCCATGGCCCCGCCGCGCAGCAGGAGGAGCCGCGGCAGCGGGGCGCCGCCGCGCACGCCGGCCAGTGCGGTGAGCACCCGCTGGCCGGCGGCGTCCCCGCCGCTCACGCCCAGCACCTCGACCCCGGAGGCGCACAGCCTGCGGACGGCCGCCTCCACCTCGTCGGGCCCACGGGCCTCGAGCACCTCGCCGTCCCCGCCCAGCCGGGCGCGCAGCCGGGCGGCCAGGTCGGGCCGGGCCGGGCCGGGCCGGGCCCGGGGAACGCTGACGATGCCGATGCCACCCATCCGGCGAGGAATCTGGGGCCCCGGGCCACCGCAGGTCAACAGCGACGGGCAGTTTCCCGATGGCGACGCGCTGAATACAATGGCCCGGGATGAGCTTCCTCCACGAGCCTGGGGACCTGGCGCGCACTCCGCTGGCGGCGGTCCTGCTCGAGGCCCTGAACCTGCGCGCCACCGGCGTCCTGGCCGTGCAGCACGGGGGCGGAACCTCTCGCCTCTTCATCCAGCAGGGCAAGCCGGTGGGGGCCCAGGTCGCCGTCGGGGTGCGGCCGCTGGGGCAGCTGCTCCTCCAGGAAGGCGTCATCGACATCGACGCCCTCTCCAAGAGCCTCGCGGCCATGGCCGAGACCCGAAAGCCCCAGGGCGACATCCTGGTGGAGATGGGGGCGGTGAGGCGCGAGGTGGTGGACCAGGCCCTGGCCGAGCAGCAGGCCGGCTACTTCGGCCTCATCGCCGCGCTGGAGGGCGGTACCTACGCCTTCGATGCCACCGCGCCCATCCCCCCCTGGGCCGGCCGCAGCCCCCTCTCGCCCCTGCGCACCATCGTCGACGCCCTGGAGCGTCCGCAGGCGAGCGCCCTGGTGGGCTCGGCGCTCCAGCCGGTCGCGGCCAGCGCCATCCGGCTGGCCTCCAGCTACCGCGACGTGGCCGTCGGGTTCCGCTGGGGCGCCGGGGAGCTGGCCCTGCTCTCCCGGCTGGAGGCGCCGGTGACGCTGGAGGCGTTCTTCGCCCCGGCCGAGGTGGCGCCGGAGCGTGCCCGGGCGATGCTCGCCGCCCTCCTGCTCCTGGGCCTGGCCGTCCCGGCCGGCACCCGCGACAGCGACACCTTGGCGGGCCTGGAGGTGGACCTGGGCACGACCCGCCCCACCGGCTCCTCCCCCGCGCCGCCGGCGCGCCGGAGCGATCCGGCCGAGGCCCGCGCCCGGCGCCAGCGCCTGCTGCAGCAGGCCATGCGGAACATGGGGGTGGGCCCGTTCGCCGGCCGGTCCACGCCCCCGCCCACCGCGGCCGGCGGGCCGGGCGCGGGGGCGCGCCCGGAGGCCGGGACCCCCGCGCCCCGGCCGGCGCCGCCGCCGCCGGACTCCCCCGAGGCGGCCCTGCGCAAGGCGCTGCTCGCGGCGGCGCCCCAGGCCAAGGAGCCGGACCTCTTCGCCCGGCTGGGCCTCTCGCCGGGCGCGGGCAAGGAGGAGGTGAAGCAGGCGTTCCTCTCGCTGGCGCGCCAGTTCCACCCGGACCGCTTCGCCGCGCCCTCGCTCTCGGACATGGCCGAGACGGTCAAGGACTTCTTCACCGCCGTGAACGAGGCCTACGAGACGCTCTCCGACGACCGCCGTCGCAACGCCTACCTGGCCCACCACGGCGAGGTCTCCGCGGACCGCTCCGAGGCGGCGCAGATCGACTTCCGCAAGGGGGACGCCTGCCTGCGGACGCGCGACTTCGTGCGGGCCCGCGGCTTCTTCGAGGCGGCGCTGCGGACCGACCAGCGGGCCGAATACAAGGCGGCCCTGGCGCTGGCAATCCTCTCCGACCCCGCCGCCAGGGAGCGCGAGCGGGCCCGGGCGCTCGCCGAGGAGGCGCTGTCCGACCCCAGCTGCGACCGGGCCGCCTACGTGGCCGGCCTCCTGGCCCGGGACGACCGGGACGACGCCCGCGCCGAGAAGCACTTCCGGGCGGCGGTGGCGGCCAACCCCCGCAATGCCGAGGCCGTCCGCGAGCTGCGCATCCTGGAGCGCAAGCGAGCCCGGTGAGGGGAAGCCGGCGCGGCGATCCCCGCCTTGACTCGCGCCAGCTTCTGCGGCCAGATTGACCCGTCGCGTGACTGGAACGTGAGGGGACCTTGGCGAAGCAGCACCTGCTCCTCGTCGACGGCGATCCCAAATCACTGCGGGTGATGGAGGTCTCGCTCAAGAAGGCGGGCTTCTCGGTGACCACCGCGGTGAACGGCAGCGACGCCCTGGCCAAGTGCGAGCTCTCCCCCCCCGACCTGATCCTCGCCGACACCAAGATGCCGGAGATGGACGGCTTCGAGCTGTGCCGCCGCCTCAAGACCGACGAGCGCTACCGCGGCACGCCCTTCATCTTCCTCACCGGCCAGAAGTCGGTCGAGTTCAAGGTCAAGGGGCTGGAGCTGGGGGTCGAGGACTACCTGACCAAGCCCATCTACATCAAGGAGATCGTCACCCGGGTGAAGATCCTCCTCCAGAAGAAGGAGAAGGAGCGCCTGGAGAAGAAGGACCTCAAGGCCAGCTTCGCCGGCAGCCTCTCCGACATGGGCGTCGTGGACCTGGTCCAGACCCTGGAGATGGGGAAGAAGTCCGGCGCGCTGCACGTCAAGAACCGCAAGGGCGTCGAGGCGGTCTGCTTCTTCCGCGACGGCAGGATCATGGACTGCGAGCTCTCCGGGAAGCTGACCGGGGAGAACGCCTTCTACCGCTTGCTCAACTGGCAGGAAGGCGAGTTCGCCATCGAGTTCAAGCCCATCGAGCGGGAGGAGCGCATCCCGGTCTCGACCCAGGGCCTGCTCATGGAGGGCATGCGCCGCATCGACGAGTGGGGACGCATCGTCGAGCAGCTCCCCGCGCTCGACCGGGTCTTCCAGATCGACTATCGGCTCCTGGCCGAGCGGCTGGCGGAGATCCCCGACGACGTGAACGCGCTCCTCCGCCTCTTCGACGGGCGCCGGACGCTGGAGCAGGTCATCGAGGAGGCCGACTACGACGACCTGGCCGCGGCCGGGGTCATCTCCAAGCTCTTCTTCGAGGGGCTCATCCGGGAGAAGGAGGGGGCGGCGGGCGAGGAGCCGGCCGCGCCCGGCCCTTCGGTGGGGGCCGAGGAGAGGGGTCCCTCCCACACGCCCCCACCGGTCGCGGGTGGGCCCGAGGCGGACGGCGTGGACTGGTTCGCCGGGCCGATGCCGGGCGGGCCGGGCAGCGCCGACGCGCCCTCGCCGCCGCCGAGGCCGGCCGCGCCGCCGACCGAGCCGCCGCCCCCACGCCCGTCCGCCGGTCCGCCCGGGCACGCCCCCGCCGGCGCGCCGCCGCCGGCCGCCGGGCCTCGCCCCGCCCCGCCGGGCCCGCGCGCGCCCACCCAGTTCTCCATCCCGGTTCCGCCCCCGGGGACGGTCCCCCTTCCGCCCTCGCTCCTCGGCCCGCGCACGGTGGTGAACGCCCCGGCCGCCCCTGCTCCCCTCGCCCGGGACGCCGCCGCGCCGGCCCGTCCCCCACCGCCCCCGGCGCAGCCGGGGCCGCCCTCGCGCCCGGCGACCCGCCAGGTCCCGGCGGTCCCGCAGCCTCCTCCGCTCGCGGCCGTGCGGACCACCGCGCGGCGGCGGTCGCGCCTGCCCCTCGCCCTGGCGTTCGCCGCCATCCTGGCCGCGGCCGTCGCCGCCGGCTGGTACGCGCTGGGGATGCCGGGGCTGCCGCGCTGAGCGGGTGGAACGCCCCTCCCCGGCCCCCCCTCCGGGCCGGGAACGCTCGCGCCGGCGGGCGTCCCGGGTTAGAAGTCGGCGCCGACCATGCGCGTCCTGGGCATCGAGACCTCGTGCGACGAGACCGCCGCCGCGGTGGTGGAGGACGGGCGCCGGGCGCTCTCGGACGTGGTGGCCACGCAGATCGAGATCCACCGGCGCTGGGGCGGGGTGGTGCCCGAGCTGGCCAGCCGGAACCACGTGGTCCAGATGATGCCGGTGGTGGACGAGGCGCTCTCCCGCGCCGGCGTCGGCCCGGAGTCGCTGGACGCGGTGGCGGTGACGAGCGGGCCGGGGCTGGTGGGGGCGCTCCTGGTGGGCGTGCAGGCCGCCAAGGCCCTGGCCCTGGCCTGGGGGAAGCCGCTCGTCCCGGTGAACCACCTCGAGGGGCACCTGGTGGCCGCCTTCCTCGGCGAGCCGCAGCCTGCCTTCCCCTACCTGGGGCTGGTGGTGTCGGGCGGCCACACCTCCCTCTACGCCGCCCGCGGCTTCGGCGACTACGGGCTCCTGGGCCAGACCCGCGACGACGCAGCCGGCGAGGCCTTCGACAAGGGCGCCAAGCTCCTCGGCCTGCCCTACCCCGGGGGCGTGGCCATCGACCGGCTGGCCAAGGAGGGCGACCCCCAGGCCCTCCGGTTCCCCCGGGCCATCGTCAAGGGATCCGACCTCGACTTCAGCTTCTCCGGGCTCAAGACGGCGCTGCTGCACCACGTCCGCAAGCACGGCGTCCCCGAGGGGAAGGATCTGGCCGATCTCTGCGCCAGCTACCAGGAGGCCATCGTCCGGGCGCTGGTCGACAAGGCCATCCGCGCGGCCCGGCGGCTCTCCTTCGAGCGGCTGGTCCTCTCCGGCGGCGTGGCGGCCAACAGCCGCCTGCGCGCGGTGGTTTCGGCGCGGGCCGCCGAGTACGAGGGCATGAGCGCCATCCTCCCTCCGGCGCGGCTCTGCACCGACAACGCGGCCATGATCGCCGTGGCCGGCACCCACGCGCACGAGCGCGGGGTGCGGGCCGACGCGAGCCTGAACGCCGACCCCGCCTGGCGGCTTTAGGGGTAGGCTCGAGGCGTGTACCCCAGCCCGCGGGCGCTGCTCGAGCGCCACGACCTGCAGGCCAAGAAGTCCTGGGGGCAGAACTTCCTCGGCGACCCCGGGGTGCTCGACGAGATCGCCGCGCTGGCCGCCCCGGCCGCCGGGGAGGCGGTGATCGAGCTGGGCGCAGGGCTGGGCCACCTCACCGTGCGGCTCCTGGAGCGGGGGGCGCGGGTGGTGGCGGTGGAGCGGGACCGGGACATGGCCCGGGTGCTGCGCGCCGAGCTGGGGGAGCGGATCACGCTCCTCGAGGCCGACGCCGCCCGGCTCGACTGGGCCGATCTGGCCCGGCGCCTGGGGACGCGGGACCTGCCGGGTGGCCCCCCGCGGCTGGCGGTGGCGGGAAACCTCCCCTACCACCTGTCGAGCCCCATCCTCTTCTCGCTGCTCGACGCCGCCCACTGCCTGCGAAGGGCGGTGCTGCTCCTGCAGCGCGAGGTGGCGGAGCGGCTGGCCGCGACCCCGGGCGCGCGCCAGGCCGGGCTGCTCTCGGTGCTCCTGCAGCGGGAGGCGGAGGTGGAGCTGGCCCGCCGCGTGCCGCCGGGCGCGTTCTGGCCCCCGCCGCGGGTGCAGAGCGCGGTCCTGGTGGGGAGGTTCCGGGCGGAGGTGGACCCGGTGGTGGACGAGGCCCGCTTCCGCCGGCTGGTGAAGGCCGGCTTCGGCCAACGGCGGAAGACGCTCCGCAACGCGCTCGAGGCGGCGCAGGTCGCGCCGGCCGCGCGCCTGGAGGAGGCCCTGGCGGCGGCCGGCGTCGATCCCTCTCGGCGGGGCGAGACCCTGTCGGTCGCGGAGTGGGCCGCGCTGGAGCGAGCACTGGGCCCGGTGCCGAGCCCCTGAGCGCCCTGCCGGGGGGCGAGCGCAACCCTCCCCTGCCGCCGGGGTTGGACGGGTCGGGGGAGAAGGAAGGGGAGTCCCCATGCGTCGGCATCCCTCGCCCGCGGCCAGCGCGGGCCCCGTCGCGCCCTGCCTGATCGTCGCCGCCTCGCTTCCCCTCGCACTGGCGGTGGCAGGCTGCGGCGGCAAGGGGGCGGGCGAGGGCGGTGACCTGACCGTCGCCGGCCGGACCCGGGCCGTGCAGGAGACGGTGGCCTCCGCGCCGGAGTGCACCTCGCTCACCCCCTTCTACTGGGAGATGGGGGACGCCTCCGGAAGGCTGGCGAGCGGGGCGGGGGGCGAGGAGGGGGCGGCGGTGGACCCGTCCGTGGCCATGCCCATCGCCTCGGCCTCGAAGCTCATCTTCGGCGCCTATGCCCTGGAGCGGCAGTCCCTGGCCGAGATCGCGGCGGCCGGGGACATCCCCTACCTGAACTTCACGAGCGGCTACCACGGCCTGTCGGACCTGCTGTGCGACCTGGCCGCCACCGTCGGCGGCTGCCTGCAGGCGGGCGCCAACGGCGCGCTCACGCCCGGCGACGTGGGCAGGTTCTACTACAACGGCGCCCACCTCCAGGCCTACGCGGTCGCCGTCTCCCGGCTGGGCGACGACTGCTCGGACACCTACCCCTGCACGCCCAAGCTCTCCGACGAGGTGCAGGCGTGGATCGGCGACATCGGGCTCGGCTACGGGACGCCGGGCCTGGCCGGGGGCGCCAGGATCTCCCCCAGCGGCTACGCCCTGTTCCTGCGGCACATCCTGGCCGGGGACCTGGCCATCCGCGATCACCTGGGAGAGGCCGCGGTCTGCGCCTGGACGCACCACGACGACTGCGGCGCGCTCTACAGCCCGGTGAACGAGAGCTCGCCGGCCGCGACGGGCAACGACGTGAGCGACCTCCGATGGCACTACTCCTTGGCCCACTGGGTCGAGGACGACGGCGCCTTCAGCAGCGCCGGAGCGTTCGGCTTCTACCCCTTCCTCGACGCGTCGAGGACCTACTACGGGATCCTGGCGCGTCACGACACGAGGGTCGGGGCGATGCCCCCGCCCTACTACGCCTCGGTGGCCTGCGGCCGGCTCATCCGGGCGGCCTGGCTGAGCGGCGCGGCGCAGCAGGGAGCGCGGAGCGAGCCATCACGGGTGAAGACCACGGGCGCCCGTCCGCCGAACCCTCTGCCCGCCCGCCCAACTGTCGAACGGGCGCCCGTGGAACCCTCGGGGGCCTAGAGGCCGCCCGCCCGCGCGGTGGCGAGGAGCAGGCTCATGTTGCGGGCGCCGTTCTCGCCGAGATAGCGGCGGAACGCGGCCGCGTCGAGCCGCATGCTCTCGATGGTCGCCGAGACGATGGTCTCGTAGCTCGGGGCGTTCGGCTTCCTGAGCTCGATGGCGATCTTGAGGATGGCCCGCTGGAACGCCGGGTCGATGCCGTCCGCCCCGGGCTCGCCCTGGGCCTGACGGGCCCGGACCACCGCCTGCCTCGCCGCGCTTCGGCCGCCCATCCGGAACCTCCGCCTCGCCGCCGGGATGCGGAAACGGCCTGACCATACGTGACGTGACGTGGCATGTCAAACGGAACTGTGATCGCCGGATCAGTGCTAGCACGATCCAATTGTCAGATAGGAGCGGGCCCGGCGCCGGTTGCGGAACGTCGGATCGCCGTGGCAGCCTGCGGAAGGCGCCCTCTACCGAATGGACCGCCCCCGGCACATCGCCATCGAAGGGCCCATCGGCGTGGGCAAGACCTCCCTCGCCCAGATCCTGGCCGAGCGGTTCGGCGGGCGCCTCGTGCTGGAGGAGCCGCAGGAGAACCCGTTCCTGCCGGGCTTCTACGCCGACCGCCGCAAGTACGCCTTCCAGGCGCAGATCTTCTTCCTGCTCTCCCGCTACCGGCAGCAGGAGGCGCTGCTGCAGCAGGACCTGTTCAGCCAGTCCACCGTCGCCGACTACCTCTTCGCCAAGGACCGCATCTTCGCCGCCCTGAACCTCGATCCCGCGGAGCTGGCGCTCTACCACCAGGTGTACGACCTGTTGGGCCCGCGGGTGGCGCGCCCCGACCTCGTCGTCTACCTGCAGGCGCGAACCGAGGTCCTCCATGCCCGCATCCGGCGGCGCGGGCGGGACTACGAGCGCGGCATCGAGACCGCGTACCTCGACGCGCTGGCCAAGGCCTACCGCGACTTCTTCTTCCACTACGAGGACACGCCGCTCCTCGTGGTCAACACCAGCGACATCGACTTCGAGGCCAACCCCGAGGACCTCGAGACCCTGCTGGGCGTGATCGCCAGGCACAGGAAGGGAACGAGCCACTACGTGCCACTCGGCACGAGACCGGGTTAGACTGTAGATCCCGACAGCGGGCGGGACCCCGAGAGGGGCCTGCACCGGAGGTCCAGAATGTCGTCCCAAGCCCCCGCGGCTCCCCGACACGTCACCGTTCACGAGCTGCGCCGGATGAAGGAGTCCGGCGAGCGCATCGCCATGGTCACCGCCTACGACGCCACCGCCGCGCGCCTGGTGGAGGCGGCCGGGGTCGACGCCATCCTGGTGGGCGACTCCCTGGGCATGGTGGTGCAGGGGCACGGCTCGACGCTCCCCGTGACCCTGGAGCAGATGGCCTACCACTCGGCCGCGGTCCGGCGCGGGCTGGGCTCCACGCCCCGCGCGCACCTGGTGTGCGACCTGCCCTTCGGCACCTACCAGGCCTCGGCCGACGACGCCGTCCGGGCGGCGGCGCGCCTGGTGGCCGAGGGCGGGGCCGAGTCGGTGAAGCTCGAGGGCGGAGCCGACTACGCCGAGGTGGTCCGGCGGCTGGTCCGCGCCGGGGTCCCGGTCATGGGCCACATCGGCCTCACCCCGCAGTCGGTCCACCAGCTGGGCGGCTACCGGGTGCAGGGGAAGGACGCCGAGCGGGCGCAGCAGCTCGTGCGCGACGCCCGCGCCCTGGAGGCGGCCGGCTGCTACGCGCTGGTGCTGGAGTGCGTGCCGGCCGAGCTGGCGCGCCTCATCTCCTCGAGGCTCCTCGTGCCCACCATCGGCATCGGAGCCGGGCCCGGCTGCGACGGCCAGGTGCTGGTCCTGAACGACCTCCTGGGGCTCGACCCCTCCTTCACGCCCAAGTTCGTGAAGCGCTTCGCCGAGCTGGGTGAGGCGGTGAGGGGCGCCGTCTCCGCCTACGCGGCCGAGGTGCGGGCCGGGACCTTCCCCGACGACGAGCACAGCTTCCACTCCAGCGCGCTGCGGCTCGTGCCGCTCGAGGGCCGCGGGCAGGAGCCCGACGAGGCCCCCGACGCGACGGGGGCTCCCGTCTAGCCGCCATGCCCGAGCTCGTCACCGATCCGGCCGCGTGGCAGGCCCGGTGCCTGGCCGCGCGCCGGCGGGGCGCGCACCTGGCGCTCGTCCCCACCATGGGCTTCCTCCACGAAGGCCACCTCTCCCTGATGCGCGAGGCGCGCCGGCGCGCCGACGGGCCGGGCGGCGAGGGGCTCTCCCTGGCCACCATCTTCGTGAACCCCACCCAGTTCGGCCCGGGCGAGGACCTGTCCCGCTACCCCCGCGACCTGCCCGGCGACCTGGAGAGGTGCGCGGCGGCCGGGGTGGACTGGGTGCTGGCCCCCGACCGCGCCGACCGGATGTTCGCCGAGGGCCACCAGACCTGGGTGACGGTGGAGCGCGTCTCCCAGGGGCTGTGCGGGGCCTCCCGGCCCGGCCACTTCCGCGGCGTGGCCACGGTGGTGGCCAAGCTGTTCAACCTCACCCGTCCCCACGTGGCGCTGTTCGGCGAGAAGGACTACCAGCAGCTGGCGGTGATCCGGGCCATGGAGCGCGACCTGGCCTTCGGCGTCGAGGTGGTCGGGATGCCCATCGTCCGGGAGCCGGACGGGCTGGCGCTCTCCTCGCGCAACGCCTACCTGTCGGCACAGGGGCGGGGGCAGGCCCTCTCCCTGTCCCGGGCGCTGGCCGAGGCGGCCCGGGCGGCCTCGGGCGGCGAGCGCGACGCCGCGGTCCTGAGGGCCCGGGCCCGCGCCCGGCTGGAGTCGGCGGGGGTGCGGGTCGACTACGTCGAGGTGGTTCACCCGGAGACCCTGGCCCCGGTGGGGCGGGCCGAGCCCGGCAGCGTCCTGCTCCTGGCCGCGTTCGTGGGCTCGACGCGGCTCATCGACAACGCGAGGCTGCCTTGACCGGCCGGGGGGGCAAGGCCGGCGCCCAGGAGGGGGTGAAGGTGGTGGCCCAGAACCGCCGGGCGCGGTTCGACTTCGCGGTGGAGGACAGCTGGGAGGCCGGGCTCCAGCTCACCGGCAGCGAGGTGAAGTCCCTGCGCGAGGGGAACGTGGGGCTCTCCGACGCCTACGCCCTGCCGCGGGGCGACGAGCTCTTCCTGGTCCAGTGCCGCATCGGCGAGTACAAGCAGGCGGCGCACTTCGGCCACGCGCCGCTCCGCGACCGGAAGCTGCTCCTGCGGAGGGCGGAGATCGACCGGATCCGAGGCAAGGTCGAGCAGCGCGGCTACACCCTGGTCCCGCTGCGCGTCTACTTCAAGGACGGCTGGGCCAAGGTGGAGATCGCCCTGGCCAAGGGGCGCACGCACGGGGACCGCCGCGACGCCATCGAGGAGCGGGAGTCGAGGCGCGAGATGGACCGGGCCCTGTCGCGCGCCCGGCGGCGCTAGCTGCCCGGCGCCGGAGCGGCTCCGCGAGCCTGGGCCCGCCCTCTCGTGTGAACGCGCACACGCTGCCCCGGCCTGCTCAGGCGTTTCCTGCCACGATGGGGCGGCTCGCCCGCCGCCTGGCGCCCTGCTAGCTTCGGGTGGCCGTGTTCGACCGGATCACGCTGGCCGAGGACATGGTCGACTGCCGTGGGGTGGTGCTGGCGCCCCGCGGGAAGGTGATCTCGCCCCAGGCCATCGCCGAGGCCGCCGAGCGCGCCCGCCCCACCCCCAGGCGGCGCCTCGGGGAGACGGCCGTGGCCGCCGACGTCGGGGCGATCTTCGAGATCAGCGCCTACCGCCCCCTCTTCGGCCGCGCGGGCGCCCGGGAGGCGGTGGAGGGCACGCTCCGGTCGGTCGAGCTCCCCGAGGTCCTCCTCGACGAGCTGCTGGCCACCCGCCGGGACCAGCCCTTCCTCTACCGCCACGGCATCCTCACCGCGGCGGTGGGCGTGCGGGTGCTCCAGGCGGCCGTCAGCCGGGCGCGGGCCCTCTCCGACCTGGCCGCGGCGGCCCTGCTGCACGACCTGGGCATGCGCCAGGTCCCGGTGCGGCTGCTTTCCCACGGCGACGAGCTCTCGGCGGAGCAGGCGCAGCGGGTCGCCGCCCACCCGCTCCTGGGCGCCTACCACCTGGCCGGCGTGCTCGGCCACCACCCGGGGGTGACGGCCGCCCAGTGCCACCACTGGCGCTGCGGCCAGGGCTACCCCAGGCTGGCGGCCGCACCCTCGCGCAGCGTGGAGGTGATCGCCGTGGCCAGCGCCTTCTGCGCGCTCACCCAGCCGCGCCCCTACCGCACCGGGGCGTACGACGTCCGCGGCGGGGTCGACGTGCTGGTGCAGGAGGCGGCGGCCGGCCACGCCGACCCGAGCACCGTGCGCCTCCTGGTGCACGCCCTCCGCGGCGGGACGGGCGATCCGCGGTCGGTCCGCTTCGGGAGCGCCCGCGACGGCCACGCCCCGGAGGAGAACCGGCACCGCCAGCTCGGGGCGTGGCCCCGGAGCCGGAGCTGAGCGGCTGCGGCTACTCCAGCCCGCAGGCCCGGCGCAGCACCGCCCAGGTGTAGAGGCCGGTGGAGTGGCCGTCCGACCAGCGGAACTGCACCGCGTAGGACCCGACCGGCGCGATCTCCAGCGGGCGGATGTCGGCCGGGATGGTGGCCGGGTCGAGGATCTTGCGGCCCGTCCCCTCCTCGACGCAGGCGGCACAGGGGCAGGCGTCGCGCATGCGCGACGCCGGGACCACGACCTCCTGGCCCGGCCCCCACAGGACGCGGATGGCGCCGCCCTCCAGGACGTCGAGGGCCTCGGGTGGCTGGGCGGTGGCGCTGCGGATGGAGATGCGGTCGAGGAGTCCCATGGCGAGCCCGTCGTATGTCGCGGACGGGTCGCCGCGTCAAGCGCGGCTCAGGGACACCAGGAGCCCGGAGCGATCCTCGTGGGGGGTGGTGCAGGGCCGCCCCTCGGCGACCCAGAGGTCGCTCGAGGCCAGGTCGGAGGCAAGGCGGAGGATGGCGGAGGAGCGGGTCCCGTACAGCGGGTCGCCGTGGAGGCAGGTGGCGGCCTCGGGGCCCGGCCCGCCGCGGCGCGCGTCGCCGTCGCCGTGGTCCACCAGGAGCCCGCGGAGGAGCGGGAGGGTGGGATGGGCGGGCCAGCGGGCTCGCACCCGGTCGCCGCGGGGCCCGCGCCCCTCCCGGTCGCGCTCGGTGACCACGTGCAGCCCCGGCTCGAGCCGCTCGAGCCCCTGCTCCTCCCCGTCGTACCACCACAGCCAGCCCCCCCGCCCGTCGGCGACCACCAGGTGGAACGGGTTCCACCGGGAGGCGTCGAGGGCCCCGACCACCGCCGCGGCCTCGGCCGCGCCGGCGCGGGAGAGGGCCAGCGGAACCAGCTCGCCGCGGGAGCGGCGCGAGCGGTCGGGGACCTCGCCGGGGCGAAGGTGGAAGTTGGTGAGGCCGGCGAAGACCCCGCGCGCCGACACGCCGATCCAGGTGCCGCCCGCCTCGAGGTCGAGGGGGGTCGCGCTGGGCGGGCCGCCACCCGCGGCGCCGCGCACGGCCCAGCCCTCCGCCGGCCGCGCCAGGAGCTCGTCCCGGTTGGCGGCCACGATCACCGGCCAGCGACGGTCGAGCTCCAGCCCGAGGACGAGGGTACACATGCCCCCAACCCTACGGCGCGAAGGCCCGCGGCACGCCTCACCGCACCTTGCGGGCGGCCCGGACCCGCTCCAGCAGGAGCTCGCGCTGGAGCGCCAGCGGGTGGGGCAGGGTGGGGCCCAGCTTCTCGAACCACTCGCCCTGCGACTCGAGCTCCTCCTCCCACTCGGCCAGGTCGATCCGGGTGGCGGCGGCGATGGCCTCCCGGGCGCCGTCCAGGCCGCCGAGCTCCAGGTCGCCCTCGCGCGGCGTCAGGCCCAGCAAGGTCTCCTGCGCCTTCACCCGACCGTCGCAGCGGTCGAGGATCCACTTCAGCACCCGCATGTTGTCGCCGAAGCCGGGCCAGAGGAACCTGCCGTCCGCGCCCTTGCGGAACCAGTTCACCAGGAAGAGCCGGGGGGGATCGGGAATCCGCTGCTGCATGTCCAGCCAGTGGCCCAGGTAGGTGCCGGCGTCGTAGCCGCAGAAGGGCAGCATGGCCATGGGATCGCGGCGCACCCCCTCCTTGAGGCCGGTGGCCGCGGCGGTGGTCTCCGAGCCCATGGTGGCGCCGAGGTAGACGCCGTGGGTCCAGTTGAACGCCTCGAGCACCAGCGGGACGGTGGTGGAGCGCCGGCCGCCGAAGAGGATGGCGGAGATGGGCACGCCATCGGGATCCTCCACCGCCGCCGAGAGGGCCGGGTTGTTCCGGGCCGGGGAGGTGAAGCGGCTGTTGGGGTGGGCCACCTTCTCGCTGGAGCCCTTCTTCCAGGGGGCGCCCTTCCAGTCGATGCACTCGGCCGGCGCCTGGCTGTCCATGCCCTCCCACCAGATGTCGCCCGAGGCGGTGCGGCCGACGTTGGTGAAGAAGCTGTCCCGCCGGACCGTGGCCATGGCGTTGGGGTTGGTCCTGTGGTTGGTGCCGGGGGCCACGCCGAAGTAGCCGTTCTCCGGGTTCACCGCCCACAGCCGGCCGTCGGCCCCCACCCGCATCCAGGCGATGTCGTCGCCCACCGTGCGGATCTTCCAGCCCGGGAAGGCGGCGGGGGGGATCATCATGGCGAAGTTGGTCTTGCCGCAGGCGGAGGGGAAGGCGGCGGCCACGTAGCGCTTCTCGCCGCTCGGCGCCTCGGCCTCGAGGATGAGCATGTGCTCGGCCAGCCAGCCCTCCTGCCGGGCCAGGTAGCTGGCGATGCGCAGGGCCAGGCACTTCTTGCCCAGGAGCGCGTTCCCGCCGTAGCCCGAGCCCACCGACCAGATGGCGTTGTCCTGGGGGAAGTGGCAGATGAACCTCCGGGCCGGGTCGCAGTCCCGGACCGAGTGCAGGCCGCGGTTGAAGGCGTCGGAATCCCCCAGCCGGTCGAGCGCCACCTTCCCCATCCGCGTCATGATCCCCATGCTGAGGACCACGTAGATGGAGTCGGTCAGCTCCACCCCCACCTTGGAGATGGGCGAGCCGACCGGCCCCATGACGTAGGGGACCACGTAGAGCGTCCGGCCCTTCATGGCTCCCTGGAAGAGGCCGGACAGCATCCGGCGCGCCTCGCCCGGCTCCATCCAGTTGTTGGTCGGGCCGGCCTCCTCGCGGGTGGGCGTGCAGATGAAGGTGAGGTGCTCGACCCGGGCAACGTCGTTGGGGTTCGACTGGTGGTGGTAGCAGCCCGGCCACCGGGCGGGGTCGAGCGGCACGAAGGTCCCGGCCGCGACGGCCTCCTTCATGAGCCGCTCGAACTCGGCCCGCGAGCCGTCGCACCACACCACGCGGTCGGGCTGGAGCAGTCGGGCCGATTCCTCGACCCAAGCGAGGAGGTGCGGGTTCTGGGTGGTGCGCTCGCCGGTCATGTGCAGTCCCTTCCTGGCTCCGCTGGGGCCTCGAGGCCGGTGGCTGGCGGCAGCTTCGAAAGGGTCCACGCTATCCCACACCGCTCGGGGAGGTCGAGAGCCGCGAGCGGCCGGGCGAGCGACCTCGTGTCGCGGCCCCTCCCTCGCCCTGCGGCCGACAGCCGCCCGGCCCACCCCGGGTGTGGCGCCACCTCTCGGTCGCGCAGGGGGTGAGCGGCTCCTCACCAGGCGAGCCGGGGGCAGGCGGCCCCCCTCTTGCACGCCAGGAGCCGCGCGCCGCCGGAGGCTCAGAACTCGGCGCGCAGCAGCAGGCGGCCGCCCAGGTAGGTGTCGGTGGCGCTGCTCGCGCTCATCCCGGCCGTGCCCGGGTTGCCCAGCGAGGAGTACCCGGTCGACTGGTAGTCGAGGAGCAGCCGGGCCGAGAGCGGTCCCCAGAAGGCGTAGGAGATCCCGGCGTCCACCTGGAGGTCGCGCGCACTGCCCGTCCCGAAGTAGCCGCTGCCCTTGACCAGGTCCTTGGCGCTCGTCCAGAGCGTGTAGCCGGCCCCGCCCAGGACGCCGAACCGGCCGCCCACCGGGGCCTCCAGGTCGAGGCGGAGCTCGTACCCGGAGAGCTTGGCGTCGGGGAGCCCGTCGATGGTCACGCCGTTCTTGGCGGAGGTGACGAGCTGGAGGCTTCGGTAGCCGACGGCCGGCACCAGCGTGAAGCGGGAGCCGGAGATGGGCCGCACCCGCCAGGCCAGGCCCAGGTCGAGCATGCTGAGGCTGGCCTCGTGCGCGCCCTCGGTGTTGCCGGAGGGGGGGTTCACCTTGAGTCCGATCGAGTGCCCGTAGTCGAGGTAGAGGCCGATGCCGGCCGCCAGGGGCGGCGCACCGGCCCAGGCCGCCGGGTAGACCTCGAGGCGCAGGCGGGGGACGAAGATGGCGCTGGCGTCGAAGGTCCTGAGCCCGGAGGAGCCGCCGCCGTAGGAGAGGTGGCGGCTGGTGAGCCAGAGCCCGGCCTCGACCGCGGCCCGCAGGTTCTCCGGCGCGGGCGCGGCGTGCTTCGGCTGCGGGGGTGGGGCGGGGGGGGGCTTCGGCGCCTCCTCTGCGGGCGGTGGGGCTGCCACCGGGGGCGGCGGAGGGGGAGGGGCGGGCTGGGCGCGCGGCGGCGGGGCGACCGGCGCGGCCGGCGCGCTCGGGGCTGCGCCCAGGAGGGCCGCGTCCAGCTCCGTCGCGAAGCGCTCCAGCGTGCCCAGGTGCAGACGCCCGTCCGGCGTCAGCTTGAACTTCCAGGTGTGCACCGGGGCGCGGCCGGTCGAGGCCGGGGTGGTGAGCTGGAGGGTGAGGTGCTGCTCGCCCGGCTCGCCGGTCACCGCGCCGCGCAGGAACCCGGCCACGCCCTGGCGCTGGAGCTTCTGCGGGTCGGGGTGGCCCCCGGTGGTGAGGCGGGAGGCGGCCACGCAGTCGTGCGGGCCGCAGAGCTGCAGGAGGAGCTGGCGGCGGACCCGGCTGGCGTCGCCGCGCAGGCTCCCGATGGCCAGCTTCGTGGGGGTCTGGCCGGCGGACAGGCCCGGGGCAGCGAGCGCCAGGAAGGCCACAGCACCAATGGTCAAGACTCGCATGCGCACTCCCGCCCGAGTTCCCGGGCTCCGGTGTCCTGGTCGGCCGACGGCCCATGAAAGGCGGGCGGGGGCATCCGGACAAGCCCCCAAAGGCAGACCGCGCGCGCGGTGGCCGGCCGCGCCGATATCGAGTCGCCGGCGCGGTGCACTCAACTGCCGGTGACGAGGCATGGGCCCACACCGCCGCCAGGGGACCCACCGACCCGTGCGGCGCCGAGGCCCCGTTGCGGGGCGATCACTTCTTCTCCAGCTTGGCCCGGAGCAGGTCGCCCAGGGTCCCGAAGCCCTTTCCGGCGGGCCGCGGGGAGGCCCGGGACAGGTAGTCCTCCGCCTCGGCGCGCTCGGCCGCGCGCTCGGCCTCGGTGGTGGAGAGCCGGTAGCGCCCCCGCTCGTCGATGGCGGTGACCATCACCTTGAGCGGATCGCCCTGCTTGAAGGCCTTGCGCAGGTCGGCGCCGCGCGGCGTGCCGGTCTCGGCGGCCGGGACCAGCCCCCGGCCCCCCGCGAAGCGCACGAACACGCCGAAGGGCTCCACCCGGTCCACGCTCGCCTCCAGGACGTCGCCCACCTTGGGCGGGGGGGGAGGGGCGGGCCGGGCCGGCGCGTCGGGGGGCGCATCGGGCCGGGGCGCGAGCGCCTTCACCGACAGGGAGATTCGCTCGCCCTTCTTCGGGTCCTCGTCGATCCGCAGCACCTGCACGGTCAGCGGGTCGCCGGACTTGAGCAGGTCCTGGGGCCGGGAGACCCGGTCCCAGGCCAGCTCGGAGACGTGCACCAGCCCCTCGATGCCGCCGATGTCCACGAAGGCGCCGTAGTCCTGCACGCTCGTGACCACGCCGTCGAGCACCGCCCCGGGGGCGAGCCGCTCGCGCGTGGCCCGGGCGCGGGCGGCACGCTCCTCCTCCAGCAGCGCGCGGCGCGAGAGCACGGCGTCGCGCGCGTCGGCCCGCTGGACCTTGAACTGGAGCTTCTGGCCGACGAAGGCCGCCGGGTCGCCCACGAACCGGATGTCGATCTGGGAGACGGGGCAGAAGGCGCGCACCCCGTGCACCTCCACCTCCAGCCCGCCCTTGTTCACCGCCTTGACCACGCCCTCCACCGCCAGCCCGGTCTGGGCGGCCTCCACCAGCGCCTCGCGGCCGTGGTCGCGGGCCTTCTGGCCCCGCCCGCGCGAGACCACCACCCCGCGGTCGCTGGCCTGCACCACCACCGCGTCCACGATGTCGCCCACCCGCGCCGCCACCTCGCCGCCGGCGTCGGCCAGCTCGGCGGTCTCGATCATGGCCTCGGCCACGCCCGAGCCCAGCTCCAGGAAGGTCACGTCCGGGCCGACCTGGATGATCTTCCCGGCCACCTTCTCGCCCACCTGGAACCGGCGGCGCGCCGGTCCGGACTCCGCCTCCGCCAGCATGGCCGCGAAGGTGCCCTCGTCGGGCGCGACCTGCTCCAGCGCGGGCGGCGGTTCGGCAACGGGGGGCGGAGCCGCCTGGGCCGGCGCCGGCGAGGGCCGGCGCTCCGGCCCGCGCTCCCGGCGCGGCGGTCGGCGGGGGGCGGGGCCCGCCGGGCGCGGGCCGGGACGCCCCCGCGCCGCGGCGGCTCTCTCCTCGGCCACGCGCTGCCAGAGCGGGCGCCGGTCCTCGCGGGGCGGTCCCCCGCGGGGCGACGCCGGGGGCGCGGGCGACCGGGCCGGCTCCGCGCCCTCGCCCTTCACTCCCGGTTGCGGATCCGGCGCGACGGCCGCGGCCGCCACCTCCGATGGGGTCGGCGCGCCCCGATGGATGACGACCGGGCCCGGGGCCTCTGGCTTCTTCTCATCCGGCATGCCGGCGTCTTATAGCAGAGGCGCGCCATCTCGCGTAAAAGGGGCGCATGTCCGGGCGGCGCGTGGTGGTGTTCCTCTCGCACGGCGACGAGGGCGCGCTCCGGCTCGCCGGCGCGTGCGCGCTCGCCGCCGCGGCCCAGGGAGAGCGCGTGGACGTGTTCCTCTTTGGACCAGCCGTCCCCGCGGTGGTGGCCGCGCACGGCGCCCCGGCCGACGAGCCGGGCGGCCTCCTCCACCAGGCCCGCGCCGCCGGCCCCTGCCGGCTGCTGGCCTGCAGCGCCAGCGTGGTGGAGGAGCGGGTCCCGCCCGAGGCGGCCGGGGCGGCGCTGGACGCGGTGGTGGGCTGGCCGACCATCCTGGCCTGGACCGAGGGGGTCGCGGAGCGGTTCAGCTTCTAGCGGGGCCGGACCCCGGCCCGCAAATCCGGCCGCATCTCTGGTATCAGGAAGACCTCAGCCCACCTGGGCGTTGCAGGGAGCAGCGTCCGATCGCCCGGAGCCACCATGGTCAGCCTCACCCTCGATCCTCCGCCCCAGCCGGAAAGGAAGAGCGGCCCGGGGGGCGCTCGGCGGGCGGTCCGGCCCCTGGTGCTGGCGGTGATCGTGGCGCTGGCCTTCCTGGCCGGGCGGTGGACGGCGCCGGGCGGGCGCCTGGCGCCGGGCGCCGGCCCGGCCCGCCGCGCCCAGGCCGTCCCGGCGCCGGCGGCGGCCGAGCCGGCACCGGCCGAGCCGGCGGCCGCGGCTCAGCCGGCGCTGCAGCCGTCGTCCGGGGAGGAACCCGCGCCGCCGGGGGCCACCCCGCCCGTGGCCCCGGGCGCGCCCCGGCGCATCTCCCTCACGCTCTCCGGGCCGTTGGAGGACGCCATCGCCGAGGCCATGCTCGCCGAGGACGCGGAGCTGGCGGGCGAGCTGACACAGGTGGTGAACCGGCTGCTGGTCTGGAGCCTCCAGGTTGCCCGCGACGGTCGCCGGGGCGACCGGCTGGAGGTGGTCTACCTGCCCCCCGCCGGCGGCGGCGGCCCGGGCGCGGCCGAGCCGGTGGTCCTGGCCCTCCGCTACCAGTCCCAGAAGCTGGCCGCCACCGTGGCCGCCTACCGCTTCCAGGCGTCCGGCGCGCGCTGGGCGCGGTACTACCGACCCGACGGGACAGAGCTCGAGGAGCGGCTGGTGGACGCCCCGGTCGAGGAGTACGACCAGATCACGTCGCTGCTGCGCGACGGGCGCCACCACAAGGGCGTCGACTTCCGGGTCCCGGTGGGCACCGAGGTCCGCGCCACCTTCGACGGGGTGGTGGAGCGGCGCAACTGGAACTTCGCCGGCAACGGGAACTGCCTGGACGTGCGCGACACGGCCACCGGCCGGCACGCCATCTTCCTGCACCTCGACGTGCTCCCCCGGGACATGGCGCCGGGCCGGCGGGTGAGGAAGGGCGAGGCCATCGCCAGCTCCGGGAACAGCGGCCACTCCTTCGCGCCGCACGTCCACTACCAGCTCGAGGACGGTGACCACCGCGTGCTCGATCCCTTCGAGGTCCAGGCGGTCCGGCGGGTCGCGCTGGACGCCGGGGCCCGGCCCGCCTTCGAGGCCGAACGGGCTCGCCTCGACGCCGCCCTGGACGGGAAGTAGCGCGCCCGGCTGACCCACGGGCGCGCCGCAGCGCCCGCCGATCCGGGCACCTGCACATCGCCCCAGCGAACGGTGGGTCCGCCACCGGGGTGCGGCTCGCCCCGCTGGCCCGCACCCGCTGCACCGGGCCGCGCGGACGGCGTAACCTGACGAGCGTGCAGGCGACGCTGGCCATCGTCCCCGCCCGGGGCGCGCAGCCGGTGGCCGAGCAGGCGCGCTCGACCGGTGGCGCTGCCGGTGCGGCGCGGGCCGACGGCGCGGCCCCGCGGGACCGTGTGACCGTCTCGCCGGAGGCGCGCCAGGCCTCCGCGGGTGCCAGCAAGCTCACCGCGGAGCAGCAGCGCCAGGTGGTGCAGCCGAGGCAGGTCGACGCCCGCGTCCGCCAGCACGAGGCCGCACACCAGGCTGCCGGAGGCTCGCTCACCGGCGCAGCCTCATTCCCCTACCGGACCGGCCCAGACGGGCGGAGCTACGCGGTGGGCGGGGAGGTCCCCGTCCGCCTGCAGGCCGGACGCACGCCGGGGGAGACCATCGCCAACGCCCGCCGGGCCCGGCGGGCGGCGCTGGCCCCCTCCGACCCGTCGCCGCAGGACCTGGCGGTGGCCGCCCAGGCGGGCGGGATGGAGCAGGCCGCCGCTGCGCGCAGGTCGCAGCAGGCGGCGCGCGCCTACGGCAGCCCTCCCCGGGCCGGCGGAGAGGGCGGCGGCCCGGGGGTGCCGTAGGAGACCCCGGCGGCGTGTGGGGCGGCCGGCGCGCGGCGGTTCAGCCTTTGCGCCCGCCCTCGGCGGCCCACCGCTCCAGCATGTCGGTGGTCACCGACTTGGGCCGCTCGATGGCGTAGCCCAGCCCGCGGTCCCAGACGATGTTGGCCAGCACGCCCAGCGCCCGGCCCACGCCGAAGAGCACGGTGTAGAAGTCCTCCTCCGTGACCCCGTAGTGGACCTGGATCACGCCCGAGTGGGCGTCGACGTTGGGCCAGGG
>DATKMW010000136.1:0-2412 GCA_035541675.1 Anaeromyxobacter sp.
TTCACCCGAGGTGATAGCGGATCGTTGGCTCGACATGCGTCACCCCTCGTCAACACGCCCCGCTCGTCCTCCCGCACCACGCGGTGGAGGACGGTCCCGTTCCGGCTGCCCGGGATGCGCGCCACCACCACGTCCCCGGCGGCGACGGGCCCGATCGGCTCGAGCCACACCTCGTCGCCGTCCCGGAGGGCAGGCGACATGCTCCTGCCCCGGACCGGCTGCCAGAACCCCGACGTCATATCCGTATTGCCCGCATTATCGATGGGTTCGGGCCCGGAAGCCAGGTTCGCGACGGTCCCGAATCGCCGCGACGCCCGCCCGTGCGAGTGGGTCGGGGTGCGGGGACGTGGGTGCGGGCCGGGGAGGCCGTGCGGGGGGGTGCGGGGACGTGGGCTCCGCGCATCCCGCTCCCCGGCGGCGGCCTGGCGCGTGCCTTGGTCCGGGGACGGCGGGGAGCCGCACCCGGCGGCCACGACCGGGCGCGGGTCACCCAGGGTGGCGGCCGCCTCTCGCCTCGGCGCGGCGGACGCACGGTCGGGCTCGCCAACCGGGCGGAGCAGCAGCCTTCTCCGTCGGCGCCGCCGGGTCGGGCCTGGCACATGGCGTGCGACTCCGGATCCTGCAGGGACGGCCGGATCCCTGGCGCCAGGAACGCGGCGGCATTCACCGATGGCGTCGGCCGGCGGGAGGACGAGATGACACCGAAGAGCATGAGTCTCCGCGCCGGGCTCGCACCGGCCCTGGTCCTCGCCTCGCTGCTCGCGGCCTGCGGCTCCTCCGCGGACCACCTGGCCGTTGGCAGCGACGGCGGCGCGGTGGTCGACACCGGCCAGCCGCCGCCCGCGGCCGGGCCCGCCGTGGCGCTGGGCTTCGCCACCGAGCTGCCGGCCGGCGACTACACCCCCGCGGCCGAGGCGGCCATCGCCGACACGCCCTCGCTGTGGGTGGTGGCCGACTGGAGCGGCGTCACCCCCGACCAGTCGGAGCGGCTGGAGCTGGTCTCGCCGGAAGGCTCCGTCTACTACGCCCAGGAGATCCCCTTCGCCGACACCGACACGAGCCTCGTCCACGCGGCAGCGCTTCCGGACGGGACGCGGCGAGCGGCCTTCCAGCTCCTCATCTGGGGGACGACCATCGAGTCCTACGCCGACGTCGGCACCTGGACCGCCCGCGCCACGCTGGTGGGCGGCAGCGCCAGCGCAGAGGCCTCGGTGGTCTTGCGCTGAGCCGGCGCCGGGCTACCATCCGGGCGTGTGGACGGTCGCGCCCCGGGCCGGCGTCGAGGCCCTCGCCGAGAGCGCGCTCTTCGTGGCGACGGTGGCGGCCTTCCTCGTGCTCCAGGAGGTCGGGCTGCGGCTGCGCCGGGAGGAGCACCGCGCCTGGTGGGCGGGCTCCGGGCGCGACCTGCTCAACGTGGCCGGCGTTCTGGCCATCGGCGGCGCGCTGAAGCTGCTGGGCCTGTCCTGGCCGGCGGCCCTGCTCGTGGGCGGGACGGTGACGCTGCTCCTCTTCGGGGCGACCGTGTTCCTGGCCACGCAGACCGAGACCCGGCACCCCAGGGCCTGGGCGCTGGCGGCGGGGCTCATCCTCTCGGCCTCGCTGCTCTGGTTCCGCGTCGAGCTGGTGGCCGCCCTGGGCAGCGTGGTGAGGGCGCTCTTCGGCGCGGCCGCCTCCTGAGGTCCCGCGGGGCAGGGCCCCCGTGCGACCAGGCCCGACCCCGGCGTCACGGGTGC
Organism: Anaeromyxobacter sp.; assembly: GCA_035541675.1. Lineage (GTDB taxonomy): Bacteria > Myxococcota > Myxococcia > Myxococcales > Anaeromyxobacteraceae > Anaeromyxobacter. The sequence goes on from DATKMW010000136.1 coordinate 1,734, forward strand.
CGCGCAGCTGCCGCGCACCGCCCAGGGTGCCTCAGGCGTTCGCCGGCTCGACCACGAACGGCTGGTAGTCCTCAGGCTTCAGATCCCGGGCCGAGGCCCCGGCAGGGAGGTCGACGCCGATCACGCCGATCCGCATCCGCTCCTCCGGCTCCATGTCGACCGGTCGGTAGTCGGTCGGCTGGAGAGCCCCGGCGGAGGCGCCGGCAGGAAGATCGAGGCCGACGTCCCCGCTGCGCTTCACTTCGGCCCTGTGGATGGTGACGGACATGGCGCGCTCGCTCTCCCTGCTTGTATGATGCGCTGCGTCTGTCCGTTGGGGGTAGGCCAAAAGGAGTTAGCTCATGCGGGTGAAGTTCCGGCTCGGGTCGCTTGCCACCCACGCAACAGGCGCAACGCCCTGAAAATAGTAAGGGTCGCCCCGCGGGGCGACCCTTGGTACCTATCTGGAGAAGGTCGGGCTTACTACATCATCCCGCCCATGCCGCCGCCCATCCCGCCGGGCGGGGGGGCAGCGGTCTCCTCCTTCGGCTTCTCGGCCACCATGGCCATGGTGGTGAGCATGAGCGAGGCGACCGAGGCGGCGTTCTGCAGCGCCGAGCGGCTCACCTTGGTCGGGTCGATGACGCCGGCCTTGACCAGGTCCTCGTACTCGCCGGAGGCGGCGTTGAAGCCGAAGTTC
>DATKMW010000137.1:0-36351 GCA_035541675.1 Anaeromyxobacter sp.
GGGGTGGATGACGAGGAAGTTCGGACCCTCGTAGAAGCAGTCCACCGGGCACACCTCCACGCAGTCGGTGTACTTGCACCGGATGCAGGGCTCGGCGACGACGTAGGCCATGGCTCCTCCAGCGCGGGTCCTAACCCGGGCCGCGCGCCAGTCCAGCCCGAGGTGGGGCATGGGGTACAATCGCGCCTCGATGTCCGAGGACAACCGCCGCGACCCTCGGTCGCCATCCGATCTGCGGATCCGCCTGGCGCTGGGCTCGATGGATGCCTTCATCGAGCGCTACGCCCTGAACGTCTCCCGGGGTGGCATCTTCGTTCGCACCCGCGACCCCCAGCCGCCCGGCACGGTGGTGGACCTCGAGGTGACCCTCGACAGCGGAGAGCGGCTCATCCAGGGCAAGGGGGTGGTGAGGTGGACCACGCCACCCTCGGCGCCGGGCGAGCCCGAGCGCGCGCCGGGGATGGGGGTGAGGTTCCTCGAGCTCACCCGGGAGAGCCGGGCGCTGGTGAACCTGGTCGCGGCCAGCCGCGGGGACGAGGGGCGCTCCGAGGAGCCGCCCCGGCCGGGCGAGGGGGAGGCCGGGGAGCCGATCCACCCCGGCACCGCCGATCTGGCCGCGCCGGCCGATGCCGGGGCGGCCGCGGCCAGCGCCGCGCCCCCCCGGCCACCGCCGGCCGCGGCCGGGGACGCGCCGCCGGTCCTGGGGGCGCGCCGGGGGACCGGCGGCAAGGTGATCGGCATCGACCTGGGCACGACGAACTCCTGCGCCGCCCTGGCGCGCAACGGCCGGGCCGAGGTGCTCGCCTCGCGGCAGGGTCACCGCACCCTGCCCTCGGTGGTGGCCTACGACGCGCAGGGGCGGCTCCTGGTGGGCCACGCCGCCCGGGCGCAGATGGTGGTGAACCCGCGGAACACCGTCTACGGCTCGAAGCGCCTGGTGGGCCGGCCCTTCGCCTCGCCCACCGTCCAGGCCTGCCGGGATCGCTTTCACTACCAGATCGTGGAGGGCAGCGACGGCGCGGCGGCGGTGCGCTTCGCCGGCCGCGACTTCAGCCTGCAGCAGATCTCGGCCGTGATCCTGCGCGAGATCCGGGAGGTGGCTTGCCAGGCGCTGGGCGAGCCGGTGGAGCGGGCGGTGATCACCGTCCCCGCCTACTACAACGACCACCAGCGCAGCGCCGTCCGCGAGGCCGGGAAGCTGGCCGGCCTGGAGGTGGAGCGGATCGTCAACGAGCCCACCGCGGCGGCGCTGGCCTTCGGCCACGGCAAGGGGCTCGACAAGCGGGTGCTGGTCTACGACCTGGGGGGAGGGACCTTCGACGCCTCGCTGCTGGAGATCCAGGGCGACGTCTACGAGGTGATCTCCACCGGCGGCGACACCTTCCTGGGCGGCGCGGACTTCGACGGGCAGCTCCTCGATCACCTGGCCTACGCCTTCATGGAGCGGAGCGGCTTCCCCCTGCCCGACGACCGGGTGGTCTGGCAGCGCCTCAGCGACGCGGCCGAGGCCACCAAGATCGCCCTCTCGGAGCAGGCCCGGGCGGTGGCCCACGTCCCCTTCCTCTGCCGCTCGCCGGCAGGGGCCAGCGCCGAGCTCAAGGTGGAGGTGACGCGCGAGGAGCTGGAGGAGCTGACGGGGCGGCTGGTCGACCGCACCATCGAGGTGTGCCGGGAGGTGCTGGAGGCCAAGGGCCTGGGGCCGGGGGACGTGGACGAGGTGCTCCTGGTGGGCGGGCAGAGCCGCATGCCCCTGGTGCGGCGTCGCATCCGGGAGGAGCTGGGCCGCGAGCCGAGCAAGGGCGTCCACCCCGACGAGGCGGTGGCGTTGGGGGCGGCCCTCCTCGCCGACTCCAGCTCCCGCATCGACTCGGTGGTGCTCATCGACGTGCTGGCCATGGGCATCGGGGTGGGCCTGCCCGGCGGCCGGATGGCGCCGGTGCTGCCCCGCAACACCCGGCTCCCGGCCAGGAAGGCCTACGAGCACGCCACCACCCAGGACGGCCAGACCGCCATCGAGCTGCAGGTGTTCCAGGGCGACTCGCCCCGCGTCAGCGAGTGCGAGTACCTGGGGACGATCCGGGTCGCCGGCCTCCCGGCCGGACCCCGCGGCCAGGTCCGGGTGGCGGTGGAGTTCTCGCTCGGCGCCGAGGGCATCCTCACCGTCACCGCCCGGGAGCTCCCCTCGGGCAAGGTGACCGAGGTGCAGCTGGCCACGGCCGACACCCCGGAGTCGCTCCGGGCCAAGCTGCAGCTCCCCGAGGCCCCCCGCGCGCCCCGGGGCGCGCGGCCGCTCGAGGTGGCCGCCCCCGCGGCCGCGCCGGAGCGGCCGGCCGGTGCCCGGCTGCTGGACCGCATCCTCCGCAGGAGGCGGTAGATGCCCGGGAGCGCGGTGATCTTCGGGCTGGGGGGGCTGGGCGGGGCGGCGTCCCTCACCCTTGCCGCGGCCGGCGTCTCGCGCCTCGCCCTCGTCGACGCCGGGCCGGTCGAGGAGCCGGACCTGGGGATGTCGCCGCTCCTCGAGGACGAGGACCTGGGCCGGCCCCGCGCCGCCGCCCTGTCTGCCCGCCTGGCGGCCTCCTTCCCCGGTCTCGACCTCGCGCCGCACGACGCGCGCCTCGAGGCGGCCACGGCGACCCGGCTCCTGGAGGGCGCCGGCGTCGCGCTCGACGGCGCCCGAGAGCCGGAGGCGAAGCTCCTCGCCGCCGACGCCGCCCGGCGCGCCGGCGTGCCCGTGGTCCACGGCGCCGTGGCGCGGACCAGCCTGCAGCTCCTGACCGTCACGCCGCGCGGGGCAGGCGGGTGCCTGCGCTGCCTCGTCGAGGAGGTGGCGGCGGGCCTCCCCGGCGCCGCCGAGCTGGGCGCGTGGGGCGCCCTGGCGCGGCTGGGCGGGGCGCTCATGGCGGCGGAGGCGCTTCGCCTCCTGGCCGGCGAGCCGGGCGCGTACGACGGGCGGCTGCTGGCCTTCGAGGCGCGGGGCGCGCGCAGCCGGCTGGTGCGGGTGCCCAGGCGGCCGGGATGCCCGGCCTGCGGCGCCTCGGAGGCGGCCGGGGAGGCAGCGCCCGCCCCCGGGGAGGGCCGATGAGCGCACGGCCGGCCAGGGTGCGGGTGCGGGTGCCTGCGGCGCTGAGGGAGCTGGCGGGCGGCCAGGCCGAGGCGGTCGGGGAGGGGAGCACGGTGGGGGAGGTGCTGCGCGGTCTGGGGAAGGTGCATCCCCGCCTCCTGGAGCGGATCGTGGACGGGCAGGGCCGGCAGCGGCGGTACGTGAGCCTGTTCCTGAACGACGACGACCTGCGCGCCCTGGGCGGCCTCGACTCCCCGGTGTGCGACGGGGACGTGGTGGTGGTGGTGCCGGCCTTGTCGGGAGGGTCTCGGTGATGGCCGGCCACGCAGGGTGGGCCCGCGCCGCCTGGGAGCTGCGCATCCCCGGCTTCCGCGAGGCGCGGGAGCGGCTCGCCGCCGCCGCGGTGCGCGCGGTGGGGGAGGGGCCGGCGCTGGACCTCGCGGTCCTGGGCCTGAGGCTCGGGGGCGCGGGGCGGGTCCTCTTGGAGGGTGCCGCGGGGGCGCCGGCCGGCGCGGCCAGCGCCGCGCTCATCTGGGCGCCCACCCTGCCCGCGGCGCTCCGGGCCGCGGACGAGGCGCGGCGGGAGGGCATCCCGCACGTGGTCGTCGACCCCGATGCCGACGGGGGATCGCTGGTCGCGGTGCCTTCGGGGGCACCGTGCTACGCCTGCGGCAGGGCCCACGCCTCCGCCCGGAGGCCTCCGCTGCCGGCCGGCGCGCCGCTCGCCTGGTTGGCCGCAGAGGAGCTCCTTCTCCTCCTCGCCTTCCCCGGCGAGATCGGGGGCCGGCGCATCGAGCTGCGCCGCGGCGCCCTCACGGCGGTCGCGACCTCCAAGCTGGCCGGTTGCGCCTGCGCGGCGGGCGCGGGATGACCCCGCGGGGTGGGTCGCTCCCCGAGGGCCCGGCTCGGGAGGTGTGCGCGCTGGCGGAGGCGAGCCCCGACCGCGAGATCTGCGGGTTCATCCTGGAAGGCCCAGCGGGCCAGGAGGTCGCGCCCGCGCCGAACGTTGCCATGGACCCGGGGCGTGGCTTCCTCGTGGCCCCGGAGACCCTGCTGGCGCTCCTCCGCGGCGCGGAGGCTTCCGGTCGAAGGCTTGTGGCGCTCTACCACTCGCATCCGTCGGGAGGTGCCCGGCTGTCGAGCAGGGACCTCGCCGAGCTGATCGTGGACGGGCATCCGACCCTTCCAGGCGTGGAGCTGTGGGTAGTGAGCCTCGAAGGGGGTAAGGCCAGGGAGCTCTTGTCGTTCTCTTGGAACGGGGAAGGCTATGGGGAGGTGGCGAGGCTCCACCCGCCGTTCGCCCGCTGAGGGGCCCGGCGCCGACGTCGCAACAATAATCGCCTGCTTTCGCGGATCTACCTGGCGCTTGAGGCCGTGCGACCAGCTGGTGCTAAGGGTGCGACAAAGGTATACTTCCTCATTCAAGCCATCGTGACGTCTCGGCCAGGCGGGGGGCGGGGGAGCGCCGGGACCCGATCGGAGGAAGGGCATGGAGACCCAGGCAGGCCCCGGGTTCGTCGTTTGGCTCACCGGGATGAGCCGCGCGGGCAAGACCACGCTCGCGAGTCACCTCGCCGCCCGGCTCGCGGCCATCGGCCGCCCGGCTGAGCTGCTCGATGAGGGTGGGGCGGCGAAGGTCCTCCTCGAGGGGCCGGGAGGGACCAAGGAGGACCACGCCCGGACCGTGGCCAGGCTCGGCTTCGTGGCGCGGGCGGTGATGAAGGCCGGGGGCGTGGCCGTTTGCGCGGCCGTGTCGCCCCATCGGGACGCGCGGGAGGCGCTCAGGAAGGAGACGCGCCGGCTGCTCGAGGTCTTCGTCGATTGCGGGATGGAGGAGTTGCAGCGGCGCGATGCCGGGGGGATCTACCGCAAGGCGCTCGCCGGCGAGCTCACCAACGTGCCCGGGGTCGATGTGCCGTACGAGCCCCCCGCCCACGCCGAGGTCACCATCCACACCGACCAGATCCCGGTGGACGAGGCGGCCAGGCGCATCTACCAGGCGATGGTGGACGCCCGCTACCTCGCGCCGGTGGAGTTCGGGCGGCTCACCGGCGGGCAGAGGCCGCGGCGTCACCGGCCTTCCTCGGCGGCCCGCGGCGGGGCGAGGCGGAAGCTCGACGCCCGCGCCGCCGCCCGCAAGGCGCCGGCGCGGCGCACCCTGCGCGGTGCCAAGGCCGCCAAGCGGCACAGGTGACCGGCCGGGCAGCTGGGCTGTAGCCGGTGGCCGCCGAACCGGCTATATCCGCCCCGCCATGACCCAATCGGACCTGGAGGAGCTGCGCCGGGCCTCCGCGCCCCGGATCGAGCGGCTGCGCGAGGCGATCGCCTCCTGCGGGAGCGCCCTGGTGGCGTTCTCCGCCGGCGTCGACTCCACCTTCGTGCTGGCGGTCTCGCGCCGGGTGCTCGGCAACGGCGTCTTGGCGCTCACCGCCCACTCCCCCGCCGTTCCCGCGGCGGAGCGCGAGGAGGCGCGAGCGCTGGCGGCCCGGATCGGCGTGCGCCACATCGAGGTCGAGAGCCGGGAGCAGGACGACCCGCGCTACGTGGCCAACGGCATTGATCGCTGCTTCCACTGCAAGTCGGAGCTGTACCGGATCTGCGAGGAGGTGGCCCGCCGCGAGGGGCTGGCCGCCATCCTCGACGGGTTCAACGCCGACGATCGCGGCGACCACCGGCCCGGCCACCAGGCCGCCCGGGAGCGGGGCGTGCGCTCGCCCCTCGCCGAGGCAGGGATCTCCAAGCTCGAGGTGCGGGCCTGGAGCGAGGCCTACGGGCTGCCCACCTGGGAGAAGCCGCAGATGGCCTGCCTCGCCTCCCGGATCCCCTACGGCACCCCGGTGACGCCCGAGCGGCTGGCCCAGGTCGAGCGGGCCGAGGCCGCGCTCCGTGCGCTGGGGCTGCGCGAGCTGCGGGTGCGCCACCACGGCGACATCGGTCGGATCGAGGTGGCGGAGGCGGAGATGGGGCGGGCCTTCGCGGCCCGGGAGAGGGTGGCCGCGGCGGTGCGCGGGGCGGGCTTCCAGCTGGCGGTGCTCGACCTCGAGCCCTTCCGCTCGGGCCGGCTGAACGCGCTGGCCGGGATCGCGCTGCCGGTGGTGCAATCGTGAGGGGCGCGATCCTCCTGGCTGCCTCCCTGGCGCCGGCGCTGGCCCTGGGGCTCGAGCCGCGGTTCGACCACCGCGACGAGTCCGGGCTCTCGCTCGAGACCATCCTGGCCCATGACACGGTGGCCATCACCGGCCAGCCGAGCCGCTCCTTCTGGCGGCCGGCCCTGCGCCTCGCCTACGACTGGGACCCGCTCGGCGACGGGAACGAGCTCTTCCTGGGGGTCCAGTCGGCGCTCTCCTCCTGGAGCGATCCCGGGCGCGAGAAGGTGCGGCTGGCGGTGGATGCCCGCTACCGCGCCTACTTCGGCCTCGACGAGTGGAAGACGTTCTTCGAGCTGGGCCTCTGGGCCCCGCTGTCGTCGCGGGCCGCCATCGGACCGCTCGCCACCTTGGGCGCGGCCTACGACTTCTCGCGGGCCGGCGGGCTCTACGCGGACGTGGGCTTCGCCACGGGCCTGGGCGCGGCCCGGATCGCCACGTTCTCGGCCTCGGCAGGGGGACAGATCAGGTTCTAGCGGGCGATTTCTTGCGCAACCCGTATCGGGTGGTAGCGTGTAGGTGTAAGTCATCCCATGTAATCAGGAGCCTACATGCACCCCTTTGACATCGAGCCCGCCCAGATGAACAACACCCCGTCGGGCCAGCCCGCGAGGCTGGAGCCGATGCTCGTCCGCCTCCCGCCCGCGCTGGCATCCGAGCTCCGCAACCTGGCCCGCCGCACCCGCGTCCGCCAGTCGGACTACCTCCGGGAGGCCGTCGCCGACCTCCTGGCCAAGTACAGCCAGAGCCAGGGTGAGCAGGCCAGCAACGACGGCAGCCCGATGTGAGCGCCGTCAGGCAATCGGCGAGTAGGCGACCGAGGCCAGCGTGAGCCCCCAGCCGGGGGCTCGCACACCCCGATATCGGCCGCCTCGCTCGAGTCGGTCTGCGACGGCGCTGGGCGGCGCGAGGCCCAGGCCTGCCGCGACGGCGGTCCCGACCAGGTTGCGCACCACCGCCCGCGCGAAGCCCGTTCCCTCGACCACAACGGCGTGGAGCGGGACCCAGGTCGCCGACACCACCTCGGCGCGCAGGAGGGTCCGGCGCGCCTTCCCCTGTCCGCCGGGGCGCGCGAGGCCCGAGAAGTCGTGCTCGCCCACCGCCTGGCCGATCGCCGCCCGGAGCACGGCGGGGTCGATCCGCGAGGCGCCGCCGGGGAAGGCCCGGGCATCGGGCAGGGACCAGGCGTAGGGGCGGAGCCCCGCCGGCAGGTCGGAGCCCACCAGGTAGACGTAGGTGCGCGAGCGGGCGGAGGCGCGGGCGTGGAAGCCGGGGCCCGCTGCCCAGGCGTCCACCACCGCCACTCCGTCGGGGAGCGCGCCGTTCAGCGCCCGGCGCAGCGCCTGGGGGTCCAGGGCCGCGCGCGCCGAGAAGCTCACCACCTGCCCCAAGGCGTGGACGCCGGCGTCGGTGCGGGCGGCCGCGACCAGGCGGGGGCAGGCGCGGGCCTGGCCGAGCGCGACCGGGAGCGCATCCTCCAGGGCCTGCTCCACCGTGGGCAGGCCGCGCTGGCGCTGGAAGCCGCGGAAGCGGCCGCCGTCGTACCAGAGCCGCATCGCGTAGAAGCGCCGTTCCATGGGCCGTGGTAACTTCAGCACGCCCGTGGCCGCCGCGCGAGCGGCCAGGCGTGGATCGTCCGTTCTCCCACCATGGCGCTCACGCCCGACGGCCTCCCGCTCCTGGACGATCCCGAGCTCGCGGGCGGGGAGTGGCTCTTCCGCCGCGGGGGGGAGGTCTTCGGGCCGGTGGATTCCCGGGCGCTGGCCTTGCTGCTCTACCGCGGCGAGGTGGACGGCGGGACGCCGATCTCGGCCGGCGACGGGCGCTGGCGACCCGCCGCAGAGGTCGACCTCTTCCGGCTGCACGTGCGCAAGGCGGTGGCCGCCCTGCGGGTCGAGCGCGAGGTCACCGGGGCCCGCCGGCTGCGACGCCGACGGCGCCGCCGGATCACCGCGGCGGTGGTGGCCCTGGCGGTGGCGGTGGTCGCCGGCGCGGCGCTGGCCGCGCGGCTGATGGCCTCGGGCGGCGGGGTGGTGAGCCCGCTGCTCGAGGACTTTGGCCAGGGGATCCGGGTGGCCTCTTCGCGCGTCGTGGCCGGCGGCGGAAGGGGCGCGGACGACGTCGAGGTGGAGCTGTCCCCGGCGCCGGCGGCGGAGGGGGCCCCCGGGCCGCGCCGGGCGGAGCGGGCGGCGCGCCCCGCCTCGCGGGGCGCGGCGCCGCCCGCGGCGGCCGGGGAGGGGGAGCTGGTGGCCGCGCAGTTCGACGTCGGGCGGATCCAGGCGATGGTGAACCGGGAGCAGCGGACGCTGGTGCCCTGCTTCCGGGAGGAGGCGGCGCGGACCGCCGACTTCCGCGGGGAGGTGCCGCTGGAGTTCGCCATCGGCAACGACGGGCGGGTCGCAGCCCTCTGGATCGACGAGCCCAGCCTCCGCGAGGGCCCGCTGCGCGAGTGCCTGCTGCGAGCGCTGGCCGCCTGGCGGTTCGACCCCTTCCCTGGTCAGCGACCCACCGTGGTCCTGTCCTTCGCCGTGGGGCGATGACCGACCGCGTCGAGCAGCTGGCCGCACGGGCCGAGGATCTCCCGGAGGGCTCCGCCCGGCGACGGCTCCTCGAGGGTGCCCGGCGCTTCAAGTCCGCCTGGGTCGAGTTCGGCCGGCTCCTCAGCGAGGCGCGCCGCAAGGAGCTCTGGCGGGCCTGGGGTCACCCCAGCTTCGAGAGGTACTGCAGCAGGGAGCTCTTCATCCGGAGCGCCACGGCCGACAAGCTCACCCGGAGCTACGGGTTCCTCGAGCGCCACGAGCCCGCGCTGGCGCACGCCCGGGGCGAGAGCCGCGCGCCGCCCTTCGAGGTCATCGAGGTGCTGTCGCGGGCCGAGGCGGCCGGGCGCCTGCCGGACGACGGCTGGCGGGACCTGCGCGAGGAGGTCCTGGATCACCCGCCCACGCCCGCGGCCATGAGCCGGAAGCTCGCCGACCGCTACGGACCGGCGCCGGCCCCGAAGGAGTCGCCAACCCGCGACCGCGTGGCGCGGCTGGCGGCGGCCGCGAGGCGCCTGGCGGACGCGTGCGGTGGCGAGCCCGAGGTACCGAGGTCCTTGGCCCGGCGGGTGGCGGACCTGGCGGCGGAGATCGAGGCGCTCCTCGAGGGGTAGTCGCGGGCTCGCGGGAACGCGCCGGGGAGCCGCGGGACGGGCGGGCGTGGGATGGACTCGAGGCGAGCGCGGGATTGAAGTGGAGCGGGCCTGGAACGTCTCGACTATATTCGGCGGTGGCGGTGTGGGCCGGGCGCCTTTTTGATGTAACATCGGCGGCATGAGGGAGCTCGCGTGAGCCGGAAAGAGCATCACCACGGCGGGAACCTCTCCTGCTCCTTCTGCGGGAAGGGGCAGCGCGAGGTCCGCAAGCTCATCGCCGGCCCCACGGTCTACATCTGCGACGAGTGCATCCGGCTCTGTAACGACATCATCGCCGAGGAGGCCGAGCGCGACGAGAGCCGCCCCGCCGTCTCGCTTCCCACCCCGGCGGAGATCAAGACCTTCCTGGACGATTACGTGGTCGGGCAGGACCGCGCCAAGAAGGTGCTCTCGGTCGCCGTCTACAACCACTACAAGCGCGTCTACTCCCGCAAGCCCTCCCGCCCGCAGCGCCCCGGCCAGACCCGGCCCGGGCCGGAGGAGGTGGAGCTCCAGAAGTCCAACATCCTGCTCATCGGCCCCACCGGCTCCGGGAAGACCCTGCTGGCCCAGTCGCTGGCCCGCTTCCTCAACGTCCCCTTCACCATCGCCGACGCCACCAGCCTGACCGAGGCCGGCTACGTGGGCGAGGACGTCGAGAACATCATCCAGAACCTGCTCCACAACGCCGACTACGACGTGGAGAAGGCGGCCCGGGGCATCGTCTACATCGACGAGATCGACAAGATCGCCCGCAAGGGCGACCAGCCCAGCCCGACCCGCGACGTCGGCGGCGAGGGCGTGCAGCAGGCCCTTCTCAAGATCATCGAGGGCACGCGCGCCAACGTCACCCCGCGAGGCGGGAAGAAGTACAACCAGCAGGAGTACATCCAGGTCGACACCTCCAACGTCCTCTTCGTGGTGGGCGGGGCCTTCACCGGGCTGGAGCAGGTGATCCGGCGGCGCGTGGGGGTGAAGGGGCTCGGCTTCGGGGCCAAGATCGAGCGCAAGGAGGAGGCCAGCCTGGGCGAGCTGCTGGCGCGGGTCGAGCCGGCAGACCTGGTCAAGTACGGGATGATCCCCGAGTTCGTGGGTCGGCTCCCCATCATCGCCACCCTCGCCGACCTCAGCGAGGACGACCTGGTCACCATCCTCACCCAGCCCAAGAACGCGCTCACCAAGCAATACGTGAAGCTCTTCGACCTGGAGAAGGTGAAGCTCTCCTTCACCAAGGAGGCGCTGCGCGCCACCGCCCGCGAGGCCATGCGGCGCAAGTCCGGCGCCCGCGGCCTCCGCGCGATCCTCGAGCAGGCGATGCTCGACATCATGTACGACGTGCCCTACCGGGAGGGCGTGAAGGAGTGCAAGATCACCGAGGGCGTCATCCTGAACAAGGAGCCCCCGCTGCTCTCCTTCGAGAAGGAGAAGAAGCTGGCCTAGCGAGGCGCGACCGGGCGCCCCGCCGGCTCCGGTCCAGGCACACTGTGCCGCCGGCGCGCATTCCCCCGGGACCCAACATCGCGTGAGCACGGGCTTATCAGCCCGGCACGGCTTATGCTTTGAACGCCCTCGTGCGAGGTCCGTCCCCGGAGGAGCAGGCGGCGCTGGCCGCCGAGGGACCCAGGGACCCGGACCGGTCGGGAGGCACCATGCTGCGCAGAGCCGTCGCCCTCGTCGCCTTGGCCGCCGCCGTCGCCCCGGCGGCGGGGCGGGCTCAGGAGTGGGAGGAGGACTACACGGGGGCGACCGATCAGGCGGCCACCTCCGACGAATACCCTGTCTCCGTGGACGTGGACGCCTCGACCTCGGTCGACCTCGCCACCTTCCAGGACTCGCTCCAGCCCTACGGCGAGTGGGTGGTGGCGGGGAGCTACGGCCGGGTCTGGCGGCCACGGGTGGCCACCGGGTGGCGCCCCTACTACTACGGGCGCTGGGAGTGGACCGACGAGGGCTGGCTGTGGGCCTCGGACGAGCCGTGGGGCTGGGCCGGCTACCACTACGGTCGCTGGGCCTACGATCCGTACTACGGATGGATCTGGGTGCCCGGCTACCAATGGGCACCCGCCTGGGTGTCCTGGCGCTACTCGGGTGACGTGGTTGGCTGGGCCCCTTTGGCGCCCGGCGTCTCGGTGTACGTGTCAGATACGCCGTTCGTCGACGCCGGGTGGACCTTCGTGCCCTGCAACAGCTTCGTGGCCATGCCGGTCTACCAGGTGGCCTATCCGCCGAGCTCCTCGCGCCGGTGGTTCGACGCCTCCGCGCCCGCCCCTGCCCGGCAGGGCCTGCGCACCGGCCCCGGGCGCCCGGCCGCGGCGCCGGCCTGGGGCGGGCCGCCCCGGCGGGCCATCGAGGCGCGCATCGGCAGGCCGGTGACGCCGGTGCGCGTGGTGACCGCGGCATCCCCGGGCGCCGCCGCCGCAGGACGACCGGGCGAGGTGGCGGTCTACCGCCCCGAGCTGCGGCATCGCCTCGGCGAGGGCAACGCTCCCGGCCGGCCGGCCGCGCTGCCTCCGCCCGGCTCGAACGGCGAGCGCAGCCAGCCGCTGGGAGGCTCCGCGCCCGGCCCGGCCATCCGCGAGGTCCACCCCGCGCCCCGGATCCACCCGGGGACCGCGGTGACCGGCGGCGGGGCCCGCGGGGCGGTGGGTGGCCCGGTCCTGCCGCAGGGCGCCTACCGCGGCGGGGTCGGCCCGGCCGTGCCGGCGGCCGTCGGCGGCCAGCCCGCGGAGGTCCGCAAGGAAGGCGCCGACGGCGGCGTCCACCCCGCGGTGCGCGGCGTGGACGACCGGGACCGGCGGCGGTAGCGCGAGCGGCTGCCTCGGGACCCGGTCCGGTAGGCGCGCCAGGAATGCCCTCCCCGCGGGGGGCGGCCTCCCTGCCCGGCACCGCCAGGGACGCCACAGAGTCGATCCCGGGGCCCGCTCTAGGAGGAGGTCACCCGGACGGTGGTCTTCATCTGACGCCCGGTCTCCAGGTCGCGGGCGCTCAGGGTGAGGATCCCCTCGATGTTGACCTCGAAGAGGATCTCCAGCTTGGCCGCGCCGGTCCGGCCCGGTCGCACTCCGCTGAAGGTGAATTCTCCCAGGAGCTCGTTGTGCGAGGTCTCCGGGTGGTCGCCCTGGAAGATGCGCACCACCAGCTCGGTCTGGCCGTCGACGGAGTTGGTGGCCGAGATGGTCTTGGCGTTGGGGATGGGGGCGTTCCGCGGGAAGACGGTGTGCATGATCCCGCCCGCCTGCTCGATGCCGATTCCCATGGGGATGACGTCGAGGAGCTGGAGCTTCAGGTCGGAGTCGTCCTGGAGCGACCAGGCATAGAGCGCGGCGCCGATGGCCACCGCCTCGTCGGGGTGGACGCCCTTGGAGGGCGCGCGGCCGAAGAAGCGGGTGAGGCGATCCTGGATGACCGGCATGCGGGTCTGGCCACCGACCAGCATCACCTCGTCGATGCCCTTGGTGGTGACCCCGGCGTCGACCATCACCGCCGCCATGATCTTGAGCGAGCGGTCGACCAGCGCCTGGGTCAGGCCCTCGAGGAGCTTGCGGTCGAAGCGCAGGTCCATGTTGAGCGGCTGGCCCTGCGGCGTCATGGTGATGAAGGGGATGGAGAAGGGCGCCTCGGTGCGCGAGGAGAGGTCGATCTTGGTCCGCTCGGCCAGGTCCTTGATCCGCTGCATGGCCACCGGGTCCGAGGAGAGGTCGATGCCGTGCTTCTTGCGGAACTCCTCCAGCACGTAGGCGATGATGGCGTTGTCGAAGTCGATCCCGCCCAGGAAGATGTCTCCGCCGGTGGCCTTCACCTCGAAGACCCGGTCGCGGATCTCGATGATGGAGACGTCGAAGGTGCCGCCGCCCAGGTCGTAGACCAGCACCCGCTCCTGCAGCTTCTTGCCCAGGCCGTAGGCCAGCGCCGCGGCGGTGGGCTCGTTGATGATCCGGACCACCTCCAGGTCCACCAGCGTCCCCGCCTCCTTCACCGCCTGTCGCTGCCGGTCGGTGAAGTAGGCCGGGACGGTGACCACCGCCCGCGCCACCTTGAAGCCCAGGTGGTCGGAGGCGACGTCGCGGATCTTGGCCAGGATCCGGGAGCTCACCTCGGGCACGTGGAAGGAGCGGCCGTGGCAGTCCAGCTCCACGTCGTTCTGCGACCCCGGATGCACCTGATACTGCACCGAGCGCTGCATGGTGGCCACCACGTCGTCCTTGGGGGCCCGCCCGATGAGGCGTTTGGTGGCGTAGAGGGTGTTGCGGGGGTTGAGCTGCCACTGCCGCTTGGCCTCGTGGCCGATGAGCTCGTTCCCCTTGTCGTCGATGGCGAAGATGGAGGGGATGGTGTAGTCCCCCCCCTTGTACGGGATGAGCTTGACCTGCCCGTTGGCCGAGGCGACCGCCCCGCAGGAGTTGGTGGTGCCGAGGTCGATGCCGATGATGGTGGCCGGGGAGGGAAGCGCCATGTGCCGCGAGGGTACTACGGGACCCGGCGCAGGTGGAGAAGGCGGCCGCGCCCGCGCCCGCCCGGCCGCGGGGACGGCGGCGCCCGGCCCGGCGCCGGGGTGGGCGACCCAGACGTGCCGCGGTTAGAAGGGGGAAGGGAGGTCGCCCATGGAAGCCCGCCGGCTGCTCTCCACCCTGGGGACAGGGGTGAAGGACGCGTTCGCGGAGAACCGCTCCATCCTCTCCTTGGAGGAGTACCTGGAGGCCTTCCTGGGCGCGCCGCGCCGGCACGCCCGGGGCTCGGCCCAGTACCTGCGCGACGCGATGGACCACTTCGGCGCCGACGAGCGGGAGACCCCGGTAGGGAGGGTCCGCCGCTTCCGCCTCTTCGACCTGGCCTTCGACCCCGCGGCGCGGCCCCACCGCGTGGCCGGGCACGAGGAGGTCCAGGCGGCCATCTACCGGGCCCTGGGGACCTTCGTCCGCTCGGGCCGGGTGAACAAGCTGGTCCTCCTCCACGGGCCCAACGGCTCGGCCAAGTCGTCCATCGTCTCGGCGCTGTTCCGGGCCATGGAGGCCTACTCGCGGACGCCGGAGGGCGCGCTCTACCGGTTCCACTGGGTCTTTCCCAGCGAGCGGAGGCTGCGGGGAGCGGGGCTGGGCTTCGGCACCCGCGAGGGAGGAGAGGCCGAGCCCGCCTCCTACGCCCACCTCGACGGCGAGACGCTGGACGCCCGGCTCTCCTGCCCGATGAAGGATCACCCGCTGCTGCTCCTCCCCCGCGACGAGCGGCGGCGGCTCCTGGAGGAGCACTGCCGGCCCAGCGCCCGGGAGGGGGCGGGCGATTCCGACTTCGTGCTGGCCGACGCCATCGCCGAGGGCGAGCTCTGCCAGTACTGCCGCCGGATCCACGACGCGCTCCTGGGTGCCTACCGGGGCGACTGGCTGAAGGTGCTGCGCCACGTGCAGGTCGAGCGCTTCTACGTCTCGGCCCGCTACCAGCAGGCGGCGGTGACGGTGGAGCCGCAGATCTCGGTGGACGCCGGCTACCGACAGATCACCTCCGACCGGAGCCTGGCGGCGCTGCCGCCGGCGCTGCACTCGCTCACCCTGCTCGAGCCCTTCGGGCCGCTGGTCTCCGCCAATCGCGGCCTGGTCGAGTTCTCCGACCTGCTCAAGCGCCCGCTGGAGGCCTTCAAGTACCTGCTGGGCACCAGCGAGACGGGGAGGGTGGCGCTGGAGCACTTCCTGCTCCACCTCGACCTGGTGCTGGTGGGCAGCGCCAACGAGCGACAGCTGGCGGCCTTCAAGGAGAGCCCGGAGTTCGCCTCCTTCCGCGGGCGGCTGGAGCTCATCCGCGTGCCCTACCTGCGCCGTGCCTCGGTGGAGCGGGAGATCTACGACCAGCAGGTGACCTCGGCGGCGGTGGGCAAGCACGTGGCCCCGCACGCCACCGAGGTCGCCGCCAACTGGGCGGTGCTCACCCGGCTGAAGCGTCCCATCCCCGAGCGCTACGAGGGCGAGCTGCGCGAGCTGGTCGACGACCTGGCCCCGCTGGACAAGCTGAGGCTCTATGACCGCGGCGCCGCCCCCGACCGGCTGCCGCTGGCCCAGGCCAAGGTGCTGCGCAAGCACGCTCCCGACCTGTACCAGGAGTCGGAGGTCTACCCCAACTACGAGGGGCGGCTGGGAGCCTCGGCGCGGGAGGTGAAGACCGCGTTGCTCAACGCCGCCCAGGCCCGGGGGGCCGCCTGCCTGACGCCGCGGGCGGTGCTGGAGGAGCTCGCCTCCCTCTGCAAGGACAAGAGCGTGCACGAGTTCCTGCAGCAGGAGGTGGTGGAGGGCTACCACGACCACGACGAGTACGTGCGGATGGTGGAGGCCGACTACCTCGACACCCTCGACCAGGAGATCCGCGACTCGATGGGGCTGGTCTCGGAGGCCCAGTACCTGGAGCTGTTCCAGCGCTACGTGATGCTGGTTTCCCACTGGGTGAAGGGCGAGAAGGTACGCAACCGCGTCACCGGCGAGATGGAGCCACCGGAGGAGTCGCGCATGGCGGAGATGGAGCGGCTGGTGATGCCGCCCGGCGAGGACCGGGCCACCTTCCGGCGCGGGCTCATCGCGGCGGTGGGCGCCTACCGGCTCGATCACCCCGAGGCGGCCGAGATGGACTACGGCGCCATCTTCCCCGACCTGCTCCGCCGCCTGCGCGACCACACCCACGTCGAGCGGAAGCGGCAGCTCCACCGGGCCAAGGAGCAATTGCTGCGCTACCTCTCCGACGAGCAGGCCTCCCTGGACGACAAGGCGCGGCGGCAGGTCGAGATGGCCCTGGGCACCTTGAGGGAGCGCTACGGCTACTGCCAGAGCTGCGCCCAGGACGCGGTGCTGTTCCTCATGCGCCGCCGCTACGAGGGGAGCGCCTGAGGCCCGCTGTGCCGGCGGTCACCGAAGGGGCGCCGGGGCAGCGGCCACCCGTCCGCCTGCTTTGGTAGCATCGGCGCGAGGAGGCCGGGATGAGCGAGCGCGTCAGCTGGGACGAGTACTTCATGAACATCGCCCGCGTGGTGGCCACCCGCGCCACCTGCGATCGCAAGCACGTGGGGGCGGTGCTGGTGCGGGACAAGACCATCCTCTCCACCGGCTACAACGGCTCGATCCGCGGCCTGCCGCACTGCTCCGAGGTCGGCCACATGATGGAGGACGGCCACTGCGTGGCCACCGTGCACGCCGAGGCCAACGCCATCATCCAGGCGGCCAAGAACGGGGTGGCAATCGACGGCGCCACCATCTACACCACCGCCTCGCCCTGCTGGCCCTGCTTCAAGCTGGTGGCCAACTCCGGCTGCCGGCGCATCGTCTTCGGCGAGTTCTACCGGGACGGGCGGATCTTCGAGTTCGCCCAGAAGCTGGGGATCGAGCTGGTCGAGCTCGACGTCCCGGCCCGCCCCGACGTGCAGCCGACCGACACGGGGGCTCCCCACCCGTTGACCGCGCCCCGCGGGGGCTGAGAGGCCCTACTGCGGCGGCGGGGGCGCCGCCGCGGCGGGCGAGAGCTCCTCCGGCCCGAGCAGGCGGAGGAGGTCCTCGCCCAGGAGCCTCGCCACCGCGGCCCTGCGCGCCAGGTAGAGCTCCTCGCGCTGGCGCAGCCGCACCCACCGATCCACCTCGTCCGCGGGCAGGGGGTCGGCGAGGCTGGACAGCTCGGCCCGCACCTCGGCCAGCGCCCGATCCACCGCCACCACCCGGATGGCCGGGCGCCGCCGCGGCTCCCTGTGGGGGTCGATCTCCACGGTGTCGTTCTCGGTCCACAGCGGCAGGAAGTCAGCGCCGGCCACCTCCACCCGGACCACGCCGCGGCCGTAATCCCGGCGCGCCAGCTTCACCCGCAGGAGCACGCCGTCCCGGGTGGCGGCGACCGCGTCCGGCGTCACGCCGGCCACGTAGCGGCGGGACTGGTTGGAGACGAAGTTGCCCAGCGAGTAGGCGATGACCGCGGTCTGGCCGTCCGCGCGCCGGTAGAGCTCGACCGGCTGCAGGACGTGCGGGTGGTGGCCGAGGATCACCAGGGCCCCGGCGTCGGCCAGTCGGTGCGCCAGCTCCACCTGGGCCGGGCGCGGCTGCTGCTCGTACTCGACGCCCCAGTGGACCGAGACCACCACCGCGTCGGCGCCGGCGGCGGCGGCCCGCACGTCCTCCACCATGGCGTCCCGGTCGATCTCCGCGGCCTGGAGGCAGGCCTGGGCCTCGGCCTTCCGCGGCGGGCAGTCGTTGCCCTCCTGGTTCAGGCCGTAGGTGTATCCGAGGAAGGAGATGGCCAGGCCGTTCCGCTCCAGGCGGAGCGGTCCGGCAGGATGCGGAGCCGGGCCGGCGCCCACGTACGCCATCCCGGCGGCGTCGAGCGAGCGGAGCGTCTCCTCGAAGCCGGCGCGGCCCTGGTCGAAGGCATGGTTGTTGGCCACCGAGACCAGCTTCACCCCCGCGCGCTGCAGCGCCGACACCACCACCGGCGGGGCGTTGAACACGAAGGCGCGCGAACCCCTGGAGGCCTGTGGGGCGATGGGGGTCTCGAGGTTGGCGAAGCCGAGGTCGTTGGCCGTGAGCAGGTCGGCCATGGGCGCGAAGAGCCAGGAGTAACCGGCGTCGGGTGCGTCCGCGGAATGGGCGGCGGCGCTCTGCTTCACCGCCTCGTGCATGAGGACGTCGCCCACCGCCCCGAGCGTCACCTGTGCGACCTCGCGGATCGGCTCGGGAGGCGGCGGCACCGGGGCCACCGTGCCGCCCCTGGGGGTGGCGGGCGCGGCGGGCGGAGCCGGGGCAGGCGCCGGGGAGGCCGCGGCGGGCCCGGCCGGCGCCGGCGGCGCGGGGTGGGCGACGGTGGCACATCCCGAGAGGATCCCGAGGGTTACCGCGATCCAGCCCGCCCCCAGCCGCTCGTGCGCCATCTGGACCACCTCCCGGGAATCGAGCCATCTTCGCCGCGCTCTTGAAAAAAGACGAGCCCGGACGCATGTCAGGCCCCGGACGGCGGGAGAGGTCCCCGCAGGAGATCCCCCAATCGATGCTCACCTACGCGAGCGGAGCGGCCTTCATCGACAGGAGCGGGGCGGTGGTGGCCGCGGACGGAGGCTTCCTGGCCGCGCTCGGCCTGGAGGGCCGCGATCCCACCGGCGCCCTCCGCGCCCGTGCCGCAGCGCAGCCCAAGCTCTCGGCGC
Organism: Anaeromyxobacter sp.; assembly: GCA_035541675.1. GTDB lineage: Bacteria > Myxococcota > Myxococcia > Myxococcales > Anaeromyxobacteraceae > Anaeromyxobacter. Next base: position 18,531 of record DATKMW010000137.1, read on the forward strand.
TGCTGCGGGGGGAGGGGCCGGACGTGGTCCAGGTGCCCGGGAACGGGGGGGAGCTGCTGGAGCTCATCCGCCACGTCGCCGACGGGGGGGGACTGCTGCTGCTGGCGCGCAGCGGCCTGTTGCAGGAGCGGCTCGAGGACGCCTGCCGCGCCGCCGCGCTGTCGCGCCTCGCCGCCGGGGTCGCCCACGACATCAAGAACCCGCTCAACGCCATGGCGCTGCAGCTGGCCCTGCTCTCGGAGAAGCTCTCCGGGCAGCCGGAGGCGGGGAGGGCGGGCGGTCCGCACCTCGCCTCGATCCGCGAGCAGATCGGGCGGGTGAACGAGGTGGTGCGCCGCTACCTCGACGTGGCCGATCCCGCGGCGCCGCTGGGCTACACGGACCTGGGCCGACTGCTCCAGGACGTGGTGGCGTTGCTCGGACACGAGCTGCGCCGCCGGCACGTCGAGCTGGTCCTGGCCGGGCCGCGGGCCGGGCCGCGCACCGACTGCGACCCGGCACGGGTGGGGCGGCTGGTGCTGGTCCTGTTGGCGGGGGCCATCGCCGAGACGCCCGACGGCGGGCGGCTCGAGGTCAGCCTGGGGGCGGAGGGCGGCGAGGCGGTCCTGCAGCTGGTGCACGCGGCGGGTGATGGGGCGCCGGATCCGGGGTATGACTCGGGTGTCTGCGCCGCGGCGGCCCACGCTCTGGTGGGCTCGCTGGCCGAGGAGCGCACGGATGGGCTGGCCCGCCTGGCGCTGCGGCTGCCGGCCATCGAGCGGACATGAGATACCGGATCCTGATCGTCGACGACGAGGTCGACAGCCGCGACGCGCTGGCCGAGCTCACCCAGCGCTGGGGCTACGGCGTGCAGACCGCCTCCGACGGCGCCGAGGCCCTGCGGCGAGCCATCGAGTGGCACCCGGACGTCATCCTCACCGATCTGGTCATGCCCAACATGGACGGGCTCTGGCTGCTGCGCGCCTTGCGCGGGGAGCTGCCGGACTGCCCGGTGGTGCTCCTCACCGGGCGCGGGACCATCCAGGCCGCGGTCCAGGCCATCCGCGAGGGCGCCTTCGACTTCATCGAGAAGCCGCTGGAGGTGCCACGCCTGCGCATCGTGCTGGAGCGGGCGCTGGAGAAGAAGGAGACCATGCGGGAGGTCCAGCTCCTGCGCCGGCGGCTGGCGGCCCTGGCCCCGGGGACCGACGTGATCGGGTCCGGCCCGGCCATGCAGAAGGTCTTCGAGCTGGTGCAGAAGGTCGCCCCCTCCAACGCCAGCGTGGTGATCAGCGGGGAGAGCGGGACCGGCAAGGAGGTGGTGGCCCGCGCCATCCACAACCTCTCGCCCCGCAAGGAGAAGCCGCTGTTGGCGCTGAACTGCTCCGCCTTCCCCGCCACCCTCATCGAGTCGGAGCTGTTCGGCTACGAGCGCGGTGCCTTCACCGGCGCGGACCAGCGCCGCCTGGGCAACTTCGAGCTGGCCAACGATGGCACCCTCTTCCTCGACGAGATCGCCGAGCTCCCGCTCGAGCTCCAGGGCAAGTTCCTGCGGGTCCTGGAGGAACGGACCATCCGGCGCCTGGGGGGGCGGAGCGACGTGGAGGTGGACGTCCGGGTGATCTGCGCCACCAACCGCGACCTCAAGGAGGAGATCAAGGCCGGGCGATTCCGCGAGGATCTCTACTTCCGGCTGCACGTGTTCAGCATCAGCCTGCCGCCGCTCAAGGAGCGCCGGGAGGACATCCCGCTCCTCGTCCACCACTTCATCGAGAAGTACAACGGCGAGACCGGCAAGCGGGTGCAAGGGGTCGCCCCCGGGGCCATGGCGGTGCTGCAGGGCTACGCCTGGCCGGGGAACATCCGGGAGCTCCGCAACACCGTCGAGCGCGCCATGATCCTGGTGGACGGGGACGTCATCGAGGAGGAGCACCTGCCCCCGGACATGCAGCCCAGCCGCCCCGAGGCGGCCACCCTGCGCCTGCCGATGGGCATCTCGCTCGACCAGGTGGAGAAGGAGTACATCCTCGCCTCGCTGCAGCGGAACGGCGGGAACAAGGCGCGCACCGCCGACGCCCTGGGCATCAGCGAGAAGACCCTCTACAACAAGCTGAACCGCTACGCCGCCGAGGCGCGCGCGCGCGCCGACGAGGAGGGGCGGGAGCCTGCCCCGCCCGCCGGCGTCAAGGCCTGACCTTGCCCGGCTCGGCCAGCGCCACGCGCCCCCGTCCGGCGCGCTTGGCGGCGTAAAGCGCGGCGTCGGCGGCGCGGACCAGGGCGTCGGCGGGCTGGTCGTCCTGGTCCGGGGCGCGGCAGGCCACGCCGAACGAGGCGCGCAGCGCCACCGGGCAGCCGCCGGCGGAGAGGGCCGACTGTTCCATCCGCGCGCGGACCCTCTCGGCGAAGACACGCCCGTCCTCGGCGGAGGTGTGGGGGAGGAGGACCACGAACTCGTCCCCCCCGCAGCGGGCGCCGAAGTCGGTCTCGCGGAGCTCGCCGCGGATCACCGCCGCCGCCGCGGCGATGGCCCGGTCGCCGGCGGCGTGGCCCAGCTGGTCGTTGATGGGCTTGAGCTCGTCGAGGTCGGCCATGACGCAGGTGAGCGAGGTCCGGTAGCGGCGGGCGCGCTTCACCTCGTCGTCCAGCCGGGCGCGGAAGGCGCGGAGGTTGGGCAGGCCGGTGAGGGCGTCGGTCTGGGCCAGCTCCCGGAGCGCGGACTGGCTGCGCAGGAGGCGGAGCGTCCGCTCGACGCGCGCGCGCAGCTCGCGCTCCGAGAAGGGCTTCTGGAGGTAGTCGACCGCGCCGAGGCTCAGCCCCTGGACCTTGCCGGTCTCGTCGCCGCGGCCGGTGACCAGGATCACCGGGATGTCGGCGGTGGACGGGTCGGCCCCGAGCTGCTCCAGCACCTGGAAGCCGTCCAGGCGGGGCATGCCCAGGTCGAGGAGGACCAGGTCGGGGCGCTGGGAGCGGGTCAGGTCCACCGCCTCCTGGCCGTCGGCGGCGGTGGTCACCTCGAGGCCGCCGTCGAGCGCCGCGGTGAGCGCCTGGCGGGCGTCCGGCTCGTCGTCGGCCACCAGCACGTGGGCCCGCACTGGCGTCGACGGGGGGATCGGTCCGCGGGGGGGCGAGGAGGAGCGGACGGCCCGATCGAGGTCGGCCGCCACCTGTCGCAGTCGCTCGAGGGCCTCCTGGCGGGCTCGCTCGCCGGCGCGGCCGGAGAGGAGGCCCGAGGCGCCGCGCAGCTCGGCTGCCGCGGCCGCCAGCGCCCTGCGAAGCGAGGCGATGGCCGCGTCGCCGGCGGGCGGCGAGGGACATCCGGTGCGCTCGAGCTCGAGCTCTTCCATGGCACCGGTCCACAAGATGGTCATCCTCCCGGGACGCGGCCACCAGCGCCGTTCACGAGATCGTACTCCGCCATCGCCCGAGGGCACAGGCCACCCCGACGGGCCGGCGGGTGCGGTGGGGTTCCCTGGAGGTGAACGCTGCGCGATCGGGTGGCGACGGCGCCGGCACCCGCGCCATGTCGCCTGGGCGGGGGACGCGCGCGCCGGGGACGCGCCTCCCCCCTGCGCGCCCCTGCCGCCCCCTCAGCCGCCGCGGTAGAGCGCGCGGCGGCTGCCGCGGAAGCTCGGCCCCATGAGCTGGGTGGGCGGCGGCTCGAGGTGGAACTGGAACCACTGCTCCTCGTAGAGCTTGCCGAGCTTCAGCTTCTTTCCGTTCTGGAGCGCCTGCAGGCAGGCCTTGAGCTTGTCGTCGGTGGGGTTGGCGGCCACGGCGCGGCCGAGGAGCGCGATGGCCTCCTCGTGCTGCCCCTCCTTCTCCAGGATCCAGGAGTAGGCGGCCCAGAGCACGCCCTCCTTGCGGTTTGCCTTCACCGCGTCGTCGAGGACGGAGCGGGCGCCGGCCAGGTCCTTGCGACGATAGCGCAGCGCGCCCAGCATCCCTCGGGCGATCCAGTTCCGGGCGAAGCTCTTCTCGAGGTGGGGGAGGGCGGCGTCGAAGTCCTGCTTCAGGTACTGGAGGATGCCGATGTTGGAGTGGATCTGCGCCGACACCAGGAACTGCCAGGGGGCGAGGGCGAACCCGCCCTCCAGCGTCTGGATGGCCTTGTCGACGCGCCGGGCCTGCACCTCGTGCTGCATGATCTCGAAGAGGGCCTCGAGCCGCTTCATGATGCGCCGGACCAGGAGCACGTAGACGCCCACGGCCACCACCAGGCCGGGGACGACCGCCGCGGTCCAGCCGAACTCGGTGGCGAAGCGGATGGCGGCGGCGAGGGCAGCGCCGAGCGCCAGGCTGATGAGCACGTTCCACATGGCGGGTAGCGATACACGCCGGCCCCCGCCCCGGGCAAGGGAAAAGGCCGGGCGGTGAGCGCCTGCGGCCGCGGGACGATTCCCCGCGGCGGCGCCGGGAGGGGCCGCCGCCCCGAAACGATTGGCCCTCCCCGGACTCGAACCGGGACGGGGGGTCGCCCCACTCGATTTTGAGTCGAGCGCGTCTACCGTTCCGCCAGAAGGCCTGTCGCGGGCCCGTCGGAGAGCCGTCGCCCTCGCCGGGAACCCGGCCGCGCAAACTAGCAGAAAATCGACATCGCCGCATGGACGCGGGAGGATGCGCGCGGGTCGAGCGCTTCGACCGCCCGGAGGTTGCGCGCCTTTCCCGCGCGAGGAGGCGAGATGCCCCGCCTGGCCAGGACCGACTCCATCGACGCCGCGGTGCGAGAGGCGATGAAGGACGCGGTGCAGCTCGCCGCGCAGGACATCGCCCGGACCATCGCCGAGCTGGCGGCCGCCGAGCTCGCCGCCCGGCTCGAGGCCGGCGTGGCCGGTGCGTCCGGGCGCCGACGCGGGGGGCGCCGCGCGCGGCGGTCGGCGGCGGGTGAGATGACCCGCTGGGTCGCCGATCGGCGCGCCCGCCGCGTGCCCACCTTCGTGATCGAGCTCACCGGGCTCGACACCAAGAAGCAGGTCGTGGCGCGCTACGGCGAGGGCGCCGCCTTCGAGAAGGGCAAGCCCGCCCCCAAGCCCAAGGGGTAGGGCCCCGGACCTCAGCGTCGCTTCGGGGTACGCGCCGGCCGCGGCTGTCGCGGCCCGGCCCCCCTCCCTCGCGGCGCGGTCCTCGGGCGGGGCGGGCCGGGCGGCCGCGGCCTCCTTCGGGACGGAGCGGGCGCGGGGCGAGATCGTTCCCCGTCCAGGCGGAGGCCGGCGCGGGCGGCGAGCTCGGCGATCCCGGCCTCGGGCAGGGCCAGGCTCCGCGCCAGCGCCGCGGCGGTCGAGCCGCCAGGGCCGGCCCGCAGGGCCCGCAGGTGCTCGGGCAGGCGCAGGCGGAGATCGGCCAGCAGCTCGGCGGCCAGGCCGAGGTCCTCGACGAGCGCACCCTCCTCGAGAAGGAGGCGGCACCGCCCCGCCAGCGTGCCCCGGCGGCGCAGCTCGGCGCGGCGCTCCTCTCGGATGCGCTCCGCCGCCTCCATTGCCCCCAGGCGCGCGAGCGCCTCCCCGAAGCCCTCCGGGGTGAGGCCAACCCGGGTCGCCGCGGCCGCGCGACTCCCGCGGGCGGCGCGGAGCGCGTGCAGGAGCTCGTCGCGCTCTCGGTGGGCGAAGGCATGCGCCAGGCCGTGGTGATCGAGCAGGGCGTCGAGGTCGCGCTCGGCGGGGGGGCCTTCCGGGCCGCGCCAGGCGGAGAGCTCGCGCACGAGGAAGGAGCGGCGAGCGCCGTGGGCGCGGATCAGACGCTCCAGGAGCGCACGGCCGGCCGGGGCGAAGAGCTCCTCCAGGGCGGGCAGGAGGGCGGCGGGGCGGGGCCCCGGCGGCGGGGCCCGGTCGCGCCTTCTGTGGACCACCGGGGCCGAAGGCACCGCGCCGGCACCGCGCGAGCGGGGCACGGCCCGGGCAGGGGCGGGTGGGGGGGTGGGGTCGGCGGGCTCGGGCAGGTACCTGCCCTCGCGCTCGCGCTCGGCGGCGACATCGGCGGGCGCTCCCCGGGCGAGGTCCACCAGCGCCAGCGGGCCGAGCGGCCGTGACGGCGGTGGGTCGGCGAGCAGCGCCCGCACCTTGAGCAGCTCGTCCCAGCCGAGGGGCGCCAGGGCGGCGCGGGCCTCCTCCGGGCGCACCTGGCGCCCCGCCTCGCCGCACCAGCGCAGCACGCGCTCCAAGATCTCGGGGTCGAGCTCGGCCATGACGCGGCACGACCCTTGCCGAGCGGCCGGGCCGAGTCAAGGTTCCCGTTGCCGATGGACGGATCGCGTGCTTCACTCCGCGGGTGCCGTCCCTCCCGGCCCAGGGTGGCCGCTCCTGGATCCCGCCCGTGGCGCGGAGGCTGCGCTGGGTGCTGGTCGTGCTCTTGGCGAGCTGCGTGGTGCTCGGCGTCATCTGGCTCCCCGAGCTGCGGGGCGAGGTCGCGGAGGGGAGGTGGCCGCGGGTGGCGCTGATCGTCCCGCCCGCGCTCCTCTCCCTGTTCATCGCCGGGTACGCCGCCTACCGGTGGTCGCTGGTGCGCGCCGGCCGCTACCCCGCGGGCAAGGCGCTGGCGCAGGTGGGCCTCATGCTCCTGGGCCTGGGGGTGGTGGCCGGGGCGACGCGCGAGAGCGTGCCGGGCGCCGAGCGGCCCGGCCGCGTGGCCTGGGGCCTGCGCTCCTCCAGCCCGGAGGTGCGGGCCATGGCCGCCGAGCTGGCCCGGCACCGGCCGCCGGAGGTGGCCCGCTCGCTCCTGCCGCGGCTGGTGGAGCTGCTCGCCGATCCGGACGCGGAGGTGCGGCGGGAGGCGCACGCCAGCCTGGTGGCGCTCTGCGGCCAGGACCTGGGCAGCGGCAAGGAGTCGCAGCCGGCCTGGAGCGCTTGCGCCTCGTCGCCTCTCCGGGCCCCCTGAGCGCCGCGGATCCGGCGGTTCGCCGCCGGGGTTGTGCGCGGGGTCGGGTTCGGCGATAATGAGAATCGATTTCAATATGGGCACTCCACGGGAGGCGGGCGAGTTGCGGGCCGGCGGCGGGCGCGGGGCACGGGGCAGGGTGGCCGGCTCCACCGCGGCCCTGGGGACCTACCTCGCCCGACAGGGGCTCAAGCACTCGCGGCGGCGCGAGCGGATCGCCGAGATCTTCTTCGGGATGGTGGGCCACGTGAGCGTGGAGGAGCTCCTCGGCCACGCCCGGCGCGAGGACCGCCGGGTGAGCCAGGCCACCGTCTACCGGACCATGAAGCTGCTGGTGGAGAGCGGTCTGGCCAACGCCCGGGAGTTCGGCGACGGCCAGACCCGATACGAGGTGGCGGTGGGCCGCTCCCACCACGACCACCTGATCTGCACCGGTTGCGGGATCATCGCCGAGTTCGCCGACGAGCAGATCGAGGCGCTGCAGGCGAGCGTGGCCCGCCGCCACGGCTTCTCGGTCGAGCGCCACCGGCTGGAGCTCTACGGGCGCTGCTCCCGCTGCCGGGCCGAGGCGCGTCGGGAGGCCCGGCCGTGAGCGCGCACTGCGGCACCTGCGCCCCGGCGGGCGAGCCGGAGGCGGAGGAGCGGACCGCGGGGCGGTCGGTGATCCTGGTCGGCAACCCCAACGTCGGCAAGAGCGTGCTCTTCGGCGCGCTCACCGGCCGGTACGTGACCGTCTCCAACTACCCCGGCACCACCGTCGAGGTGACGCGCGGTACGGCCACCATCGGCGGCGCGCGCTGGCAGGTGCTGGACACGCCCGGGACCAACAACCTGCTCCCCACCTCCGAGGACGAGCAGGTGACCCGGGACATCCTCCTGGCCGAGCGGGGCTACGTCTGCCTGCAGGTGGGCGACGCCAAGAACCTGCGACGGGCCTTGCTCCTCTCGGCCCAGCTGGCCGAGGCGGAGGTGCCGTTCCTGCTGGCGCTCAACATGGCCGACGAGGCCGAGAGCCGCGGCATCGCCATCGACCACGCGGCGCTCTCGGCCGAGCTCGGGATCGAGGTCGTCCCCACCGTCGCGGTGGAGCGGCGCGGGCTGTCCGCGCTGCAGGCTCTGATCCCCCGGGCGCGCCGGTCCGCCTGGCAGCCGACCTACGACCCGCAGATCGAGCAGGCGCTGGCGGAGATCGTGCCGCTCCTTCCCGAGGACGGGCTGGGCCGCCGGGCCCTGGCGATCATGGCGCTCGTCGGCGACGAGGCCCTGCGCGCCCGCCTGGCGGCTCGGCTCCCCGAGGCCGATCTGCAGCGCATCGACGCCGTGAGGCGGCGGGTGGCCGCTCGCTACCCCGAGTCGCTCCGCTTCGTGGCCGCCCGGCAGCGGCTGGCAGCCGTGGACCGCCTCCACGCCGTGGTGGTCCGGCGCGGCGTCGCCTCCGCGGCGAGCGGTGTGGGCCGCCGCCTGGGTGGCTGGTCCACCCACCCGTTCTGGGGCGTGCCCTTCCTGGCGGCGGTCCTCTTCCTGGCCTACGAGTTCGTGGGGGTCTTCGGGGCGGGCACGGCGGTCGACTTCCTGGAGCACACCGTCTTCGCGCGCTACCTGGTGCCGTGGCTGGTGGCCGGGGTCCGGGCGGTGACCCCCGCCGGCGCCTTCCAGGACTTCCTGATCGGGCCTCCGGGGATCCCGGTCGACGCCCACGCCGGGTTCCTGGTGGGCAAGTACGGCCTCGTCTCCATGGGGCTCTCCTACGCCGTGGCCATCGTCCTGCCCATCGTCACCACCTTCTTCGTCGCCTTCTCCATCCTGGAGGACTCCGGCTACTTGCCCCGGCTGGCGGTGATGGTGAACAAGCTCTTCCGGCGCATGGGGCTGAACGGCAAGGCGGTGCTGCCCATGGTGCTGGGGCTCGGCTGCGACACCATGGCCACCATGACCGCCCGGATCATGGAGACGCGCAAGGAGCGGGTGATCGTCACGCTGCTCTTGGCGCTGGCGGTGCCCTGCTCGGCGCAGCTGGCCGTGATCCTGGCCATGACCGCCGGGCTGTCGCTGGCCGCGAACCTCTGGTTCGTGGGCACGCTCGTGCTGGTGCTCTTCCTGGTGGGGTGGCTCGCGGCCAAGGTCCTGCCCGGCCGCGGCTCGGACTTCATCCTGGAGCTGCCGCCTCTGCGCGTCCCCCAGGCGAGCAACGTGCTCGTGAAGACCACCGCCCGCGTCGAGTGGTACCTGCGCGAGGCGCTCCCCCTCTTCCTGGTCGGGACCCTCATCCTCTGGGTCCTGGACCGCATCCACGGGCTGGAGGTGCTGGAGCGGGTCATGTCGCCGGTGGTGGTGGGGCTCCTGGGGCTGCCCCGGGAGGCGGCCAGCGCCTTCATCCTCGGCTTCCTGCGGCGCGACTACGCCGCGGCCGGGCTGTTCCGCTACTTCGAGCCGGCCCTGCGCTCCCACGCCATGACCTGGGCCATGGAGGTCCAGGTGGTGGTGGCGCTGGTCACCATCACCCTCTTCATCCCCTGCATCGCCAACTTCTTCATGATCCTGAAGGAGCGGGGATGGCGGACCGGGCTGGCCATCTCCGCCTTCGTGCTCCCCTTCTCCTTCGGCGTGGGCGCGGCCGTGAACCAGCTCATGCGCCTCTTCGGCTGAGGACCCCGATGCCGGCCATCCTCTCCAGGCAAGAGCGCTGCCCGCTGTGCGGCGCCTCCTTCCACGCGGAGGGGCAGGGTTGCCGGCCCAGCTGTCCCATGGCCCGGGGCTGCCGGGTCATCTGCTGCCCGGGGTGCGGGTACAGCTTCCCGCAGGAGGGGGGCGTGGCCGGGCGGCTGCGGCAGCTCCTCAACCGGCTGGGCGAGAGAAAGGTGGTGGTCCGGTGAGTGACCGCGGGCGGCGGGAGGACGAGATCCTCGAGGCGGTGTTCGTGGCACGGGAGATTGGCCGCGACGACGCGGCCGGCGTGGTGGCCACCGCGGGGGTGAAGAGCGAGCGCGGCGCAGGGCATGCCCCGGGCGCCAGCGAACAGGACCTGGCCGCGCTGGAGTTGGCCGGGCTGCTCTCGGTGAGCGGCGGCCGGGTGGCGCTCACCCCGGCCGGCGAGGCGCGCGCCAGCGCCGTGGTGCGCCGCCACCGGCTCACCGAGCGGCTGTTCCGCGATCTCCTCGCCGCCGGCGACGAGACCGCGGAGGCGCAGGCCTGCGAGTTCGAGCACATCCTCTCGCCAGAGGCGACCGAGTCCGTCTGCACGCTGCTCGGGCACCCACCCACCTGTCCGCACGGCAAGCCCATCCCCCCCGGCCCCTGCTGCGGCACCTTCCAGCGAACCCTGCGCCCGCTGGTCACCGGGCTCCCCGCCTTTCCGCTCGGCGCGACCGGGCGGATCGTGTTCATCGCCCCGAAGTTCCACGACCGCATGGACCGGCTGGCGTCGCTGGGGGTCATCCCCGGCTCGACCATCCACCTGCACCAGCGATCGCCCTCGTTCGTGATCGAGGTCGGCGAGACCACGATCGCCCTCGACCCGGAGATCGCCAACGAGGTGTACGTGAAGCCGGTGGAGCCAGCCTAGGCGCCAACCAGGCGGGCCCAGGCGCGCGGGCCCCCGGCAGCCAGGCATCAACGTGCCTACAACACGGTGCTTTCTAGGTTGAGTTGACACCTGACTCAACGATGTACATAAGAACATCACGAAATGAATACGTCTTCATCATCCGAAAGGCCCGTTCGACTCAGGGACCGGCTCCGCGACGAGACGAGCCGGGCCATTCTGGCCGCCGCTGAGGAGGTCTTCTCCGAGGAGGGGCTCCATGCCCGGATGGAGCAGATCGCAGCCCGCGCCGGCGTGGCGGTGGGGACGCTCTACAACCACTTCCAGGACCGCCAGGCCCTCACCGCGGCGCTCTCCTGCTCACGGCGCGAGGGCCTGTTCGCCAGGCTCGACCAGGCCCTCCTGGCCGCGGAGGGGAAGCCGGTCCGCGAGCAGCTCCGTGCCTTCCTGTCAGCGGTGGCCGAGCACGCCCGGGCCCACGGTCGCTACCTCACCATGCTGGTGCAGGCCGGTGAGGGCCCGGCCCGGGCGAATCCCGGGAAGTCGGTGCTCGACGAGCTCGCCGCCCGGGCGGAGGTGGTGGTCCAGCGGGGCGTGGCCGCCGGCGAGCTGCGGCCGGAGGCCGAGGGCATCCACGCCCTGGCGCTGGTGGGCATGGTGCGGGCCGCGAGCGCCCGGACGCTGGGCGGCGGCGCGGGGTGGGACGCGCTGACCGAGCCGCTCATCGATCTCTTCCTCCGGGGGGCCCAGCGGTGAGCGCCGGCGCCCTGGCCGCGGCAGCGGCGCCCGTCCGGCCGCTCACGAACAAGTGGCTGGTCACCGTCTCGGTGACCTTCGGCACGCTCATGGGGGCGATCGACTCCTCCATCGTCAACGTGGCGCTGCCGCAGATCCGCGGGGCGGTCGGAGCCACCGTCCAGGAGATCACCTGGATCTCGACCGGCTTCGCCATCGCCACCGTCATCGTCATGCCGCTCACCGCCTTCCTGGGCCGGCTCTTCGGCCAGAAGCGCGTCTACATGGCCAGCCTCCTCCTCTTCGTGGTGGGCTCGGCCCTGTGCGGCCTGGCCTCCAGCCTTCCCGAGCTGGTGATCTTCCGGGCGCTCCAGGGGCTGGGGGCGGGAGCGCTGATGCCCACCGAGCAGGCCATCCTGCGCCAGACCTTCCCGCCCAAGGAGCAGGGGATGGCCATGGCCCTGTTCGGCATGGCGGTGATGATCGGGCCCGCGGTCGGGCCCACCCTGGGCGGCTACATCGTCGACAACTACCACTGGTCCTGGATCTTCTTCATCAACCTGCCGGTGGGGGCGCTGGGCATGTTCATGGTCTGGCGGTTCGTGCAGGAGCCCGAGGACATCCGCCGGGCCTACGCGCAGGCCGCCGCCGAGCAGCGGCGGAACACGGACTGGCTGGGGATCGGCCTGATGGCGGTGGGGCTGGCCGCCCTCCAGTTCTTCCTGGAGGAGGGGCAGCAGGACGACTGGTTCTCCTCCCGGCTCATCTCCGGCTGCGCCGTGGTGGCGGTGCTGGGCCTGGCGCTCTTCGTCTGGCGCGAGCTCGAGGCCAAGGTGCCGGCGGTGGACCTACGCCTCTTCAAGGACCCGCTCTTCCTCTCCGGATCGCTCATCGGGGCGGCCCAGTTCGCGGTGCTGCTGGCCAGCATGTTCCTCCTCCCCCTCTTCATGCAGGAGATGCTGGGGTTCACGGCCATGCAGTCGGGCATGGCCCTCATCCCCCGGGTGGCGGTGATGATGGTGGCGACGCCGATCGTGGGACGGCTCTACGGCCGGGTGCCGGCCCGGCTGCTCATCGGAGCCGGCGTGGTCCTGGTGGCCTCCGGCTCCTACCTCCTGGCGGGGATGACCCTGGCCACCAGCCTCACCGGGATCGTCCACGCGGTCATGGTCCAGGGGCTCGGCTTCAGCCTCATGTTCGTCCCCCTGACCACGGCGGCGCTCTCCGCCATCCCCCGCCACCGGCTCACCGACGCCACCGGCCTCAACTCGGTGCTGCGCCAGGTGGGCGCCTCCATCGGCCTGGCGGTCTTCGCCACCCTGCTCGAGCGCTACGGCTACCACGCCCGGGCGGCCCTGGCCGCGCACGTGGTCCCCGACCGCCCCGAGGTGCAGGCGCGGCTCGCCCAGCTCGCCGCCGGCCTGGTCCAGCGCGGCTACGACCCGGTCAGCGCCCGCACCGCCGCCCTCCAGGCGCTGCACGGCCTGGTGGCGGGGCAGGGGATGGTGCTCTCCTTCGAGAAGGTCTTCCTGCTCACCGGGGTGGTGCTGCTGTGCACCCTCCCGCTGCTCTTCTTCCTGGTAGTGAAATCCCACCCCTCCCAGAGGGTGCACGTCGACATGGAGTGACGAATGGTCCCGTCCGATCCCAACACCAAGCTGCACGAGGTCCGGCCCGAGGAGGCCGCGCCGCCGGTCAACGAGCCCGCCCGGCCCGAGCCGGCCGGCCCCCCCAAGAGCCGCCGGGTGGCGGTGGTGGTCGGGGTGGTGCTGGTGGTGGCCGCCGCCCTGGTGGGCGTGCGGGCCTGGCTGCACCGGGACGAGCAGTCCACCGACGACGCGCAGGTCGAGGCCGACGTGGTGGCCCTGGCCCCGCGGGTGGGCGGGCCGGTGGCCGAGGTGCTCGTGGCCGACGACTCTCACGTGACCGCCGGGCAGCCGCTCTTCCGCCTCGACGACGCCGACTACCAGGCCCGGGTCCGCCAGGCCGAGGCCGAGCTCGCGACCGCGCGGGCGCAGGTGATCACCGCCCAGGCCCAGGCGGGGGCGGCCCAGGCCGGGCTGACCCGCGCCCAGGTGGAGGCGGAGAAGGCCGACATCGACCTGCGGCGGGCCGAGGCCCTGCGCCAGGGCGACGCCATCGCCGCCCAGGCCTACGACTCCACCCGCATCCAGAGCAAGAGCGCCGCGGCCGGGGAGGGCGCCAACCGCGCCCAATACGCCGCCGCCCTGGCCGGCGTGGAACTGGCCAGGGCCAGGGTCCAGGCCGCCCAGGCGGCCCTCGACCTGGCCCGGCTCCAGCTCTCCTACACGCTGGTCCGGGCTCCGGCCGCCGGCACCGTCTCGCGCCTCTCCGCCCGGGTGGGGCAGATCGTGCAGGCTGGGCAGAACGTGGGACAGCTGGTGCCCGACCAGACCTACGTGGTCGCCAACTTCAAGGAGACGCAGACCGGCGCCATCCGGCCGGGCGAGGAGGTCGACATCGCCGTCGACGCCTACCCGGGCCGCACCCTCCGCGGGAAGGTCGAGGCCATCTCCGCCGGGACCGGCGCGCGCTTCTCGCTCCTGCCGCCGGACAACGCCTCGGGCAACTTCGTGAAGGTGGTCGAGCGCGTCCCGGTGCGGATCGCCTGGGTCTCGCCGCCGGCGGGGCTGCCGCTGCGCGCCGGGCTGTCGGCCGACGTGACGGTGCACACCCGCTAGCGGGTCCCCGGCACCCCATCCGCTAGCGTCTGATTTCTGGACGCCTTCCGGGCCGCTGCTAGGGTCGGCCGGGACGGGATGGCTTTCTCGCGCGCGCGCAGGTGGGCTGCTTACGGGGCGCTGGTGGCAGCCCTGGCCGCGCTCTCGGCTGTCGACCCCGGAGGGCTCCGCAAGTACCTGGCCCTCTCGCGCGAGGTGCGCAGGATGCAGGCCGAGAACGCCGACCTCGCCGCCGGCAACGTCCGGCTGGCGCGCGAGGTCCACGCCCTGCGGAGCGATCCCGCCGCCCTCGAGCGAGCGGTGCGCGAGGAGCTGCGCTACGTGCGCCCCGGTGAGCGCGTCTACGTCATGGAGCGCGGCGACGGGGGCGGGAGGTGACGCGGCGCTCGCCCGCGGTGGTGGCGGCCGTTCCGGAAGGACCGGTCCGCGCCCCGGTGGGCGACACGCCCTCGGTGCAGCGGCAGCTCGGCCGCCAGCGCCGGAGGCCGCTCCTGGTGCGGCTCTACGCTGCGCTGTGCTCCGACCTCGGGGCGCTCGGCCCCCCCGCGCGCCGTCGCGCCGTCCGCTTCCTCCTCCGGTCCCTGCCCCCGGCCATCGCGGTGGCCGTGGCGGCGCTGGTGGTGGTGGGCGGCTTCGACGTGCCGGTGCTGCGCTGGCCGCAGCTCGTGGCGCTGGGGCTGGCGGCCGCGGCGCTGGCCTTGAAGATCGCCCGGTGCGCGTCGGCGGCGGCGAGCGGGGAGCTGGCCAGCTACCGGGACCAGCTGGAGATCGGGTCGCTGTTCGTGGCCGCCGCCTACGCGGTCTCGCACAGCGCCGCGCCCACGGTGGGGGAGTCGCCGCTCCAGCCCATCGTCTACCTGGTGATGGCCTTCCTGGTGGCCTTCTTCGCGCCGGGGGTGGGGGCGGTGCTGGTCGGGCAGGCGGTGCTGGTCGAGCTCCTCGTCTGGGTGGCCCGGGGGGCGCGCGCCTGGGAGCTGGCGGAGCTCGCGGTCCGGTCCGGATTCGTGGCCGTGTTCGCGGTGCTCTACTACGCCGTGCTGGCGGCCCAGATCGCCTCCAGCCGCCAGGAGCGGCGCGCCGCCCTGGAGCGGCGGGTCAAGGAGCTGGAGCGGTCGGCCCGCCAGTTCCGCCTCCGCGCGGCCAGCGCCGAGGGCGAGGAGGATACCGCCGAGCGCGACCGCCGCTGGACGGAGGGGGCGGTGGCCGAGATCGAGGCGGCGGTGAGCGGGGTGCTGGAGGTGGGGTCGGTGGCCCTGCGCAGCCACACCTGCGCGCTCTACTGGCTGTCCGACGACGAGCAGGAGCTGAGCCTCCTGGACTGTCGATCGCAGAGCGAGGCGGTGGCCCGCGGTCCGCTGCCGGCCGGGGAGGGGGCCCTGGGCGGCGCGGTCCGGCGCCGCGCCGCGGTCCGGCTGCACGGGGAGCTCCGGCCGGTGAGCTACTACCTGGATGCGACCAGGCCCGAGGCCCTCCTGGCCGTCCCCCTCATCGAGCGGCGGGGCGGCCACGTGCGGGGTGTCTTGCTGGTGGACCGGCTCAGCGGCGGCCCATTCGGCGAGGAGGACGAGGTCCTGATGCGCTCGCTGGGGGCCGAGGTGCTCCGGGCCGTGGACGCCGAGCGGCTCATGCGCGACGTACGCGAGACGCGGGCCCAGACCGACCGCTTCTACCAGGCCATCCAGCGGCTCAACCGCGCGCGGAAGCTCACCGAGGTGCTCGACGAGCTCATCGGCGTGGCGCAGCAGATGGTCCCGGTGGACCTGGCGGCGGTGGTCCTCAGGCACGAGGACGACCCGGGCCTGGCCCGGGTGGCCCGGGTGATGGCTGGCGCCGAGGTGAAGGGGGGCGTCCGCCTCGAGGGGCTGGAGTTCGCCGCCGGGGAGGGGCTGGCCGGCTCGGCCATGTCGCGGGACGCGAGCCTGCCGCTCGCCGAGGTGGACCCGGCCCGGACCCCCATCTTCGGCGCCACCTCGCTCAAGGGGCTGGGATCGGTGAAGGTGGTGCCGCTCAAGGCCGGCACGGTGCTGGGCGCGCTGGTGCTGGGGGCGCGGCAGCGCGGGGCCTACGGCGGCGACGTGGTGCGGCAGCTGGAGGTGGTGGCCATGCAGGCCGGCCAGTCGATCGAGCGGGCGCGCCTGTTCGACCGGACCGAGCGGCTGGCCACCACCGACGGGCTCACCGGGCTCACCAACCACCGCACCTTCCAGGATCGGCTGGAGGCGCAGCTGGCCCTGGCCCAGCGCTACGGCAAGCGGGTCTCCCTGCTCATCTGCGACGTGGACCACTTCAAGGCGGTGAACGACACCTACGGCCACCCGGCCGGCGACGAGGTGCTGCGGGGCCTGGCTCGCACGCTGCTCCGCGAGGCGCGCGGGACCGACGTGGTGGCGCGCTACGGCGGCGAGGAGTTCGCGGTGGTCATGCCCGAGACCGACGCCGCCGGCGCGGTGGTCATCGCCGAGCGCATCCGGGACCGGGTAGCACGGCTGGTGTTCGAGACGGCCCAGGGCCCCCTGCGGGTGACCGTGTCGCTGGGCACGGCCACCTTCCCCGACGACGCCCGAACCAAGGCGGCGCTGGTGGAGCGGGCCGACGCGTGCCTGTACCACGCCAAGCGCCACGGCCGGAACCAGGCCGTGTCCGCGGCGAGCCTGCGGGCGCCAGGCCGCGCCACCGGCTGACCCGCGGGCGGCTGGCCTGGTACACTCGCGTGCAGCGTCACCAGCAGTGCCCCTCGACGGGAGCCGCGCGGAGTGAAAAAGAACTTCATCCTCGACACCAACGTCCTCCTCCACGATCCCCGCAGCATCTTCGGGTTCGGCGACAACGACGTCGTCATCCCCATCTACGTCATCGAGGAGATCGACAACTTCAAGCGCGACCTCTCCACCCTGGGCCGCAACGCCCGCCAGGTGTCGCGCTACCTGGACGAGTTCCGCGCCCAGGGGAAGCTGCGCGAGGGCGTGCCCATCTCCCCCGAGCACGGGCGGGTGCGGGTGCTCATGGCCGAGCGCAAGCTGCCGCCGGAGATGGCCGAGGGGACCCATTCCATCGACGACAAGATCCTGGCGGTGGCGGTGGGGCTGCGCGACCGCGAGAGGGAGAAGCCGGTGGTGTTCGTGTCCAAGGACACGAACCTGCGCATCCGCGCCGATGCGCTGGGGCTGCACGCCGAGGACTACGACGTCGAGGGCGTGGTGCTCGACGAGCTGTGGAGCGGGGTGTCGGAGCTGGAGGTGTCGCCCGAGGACGTCAACGACTTCTACGCCGGCGGTACCATCCCCTGCCCGCCGGGGGACCCGCCGCCGCCCAACGCCTTCATGGTGCTGCGGGACCGGACCAACCCCCAGCACTCGGCGGTGGCCAAGTACTCGGCGGCCAAGCAGGCGCTGGTGCAGCTCATCAAGACCCCCAAGGAGGGGGTGTGGGGCGTCCGGCCCCGCAACAAGGAGCAGTCCTTCGCCCTGGACCTGCTGCTCAACGACGAGGTCCGGCTGGTCACCATGGTGGGCAAGGCCGGCACCGGCAAGACGCTCTTGGCCATCGCCGCCGGGCTGCAGAAGACCATGGAGGACGGCGTCTACCAGAAGCTGCTCGTCTCCAGGCCCATCTTCCCGCTGGGGCGGGACATCGGCTATCTGCCCGGCTCGGTGGAGGAGAAGCTGAACCCCTGGATGCAGCCCATCTTCGACAACGTCGAGTACCTCATGAACCTGTCCCGCTCGGAGAAGAAGGCCGGGCGCGGCTACCACGAGCTGCTCGACCTCGGCATCCTGGAGATCGAGCCGCTCACCTACATCCGCGGCCGCTCCATCCCGAACCAGTACATCATCGTGGACGAGGCCCAGAACCTCACCCCCCACGAGGTGAAGACCATCGTCACGCGCGTGGGCGACGGGACCAAGATCGTCCTCACCGGCGACCCGTACCAGATCGACAACCCCTACGTGGACCAGACCAACAACGGCCTGATCCACGTGGCGAACCGCTTCAAGAG
>DATKMW010000138.1:0-43730 GCA_035541675.1 Anaeromyxobacter sp.
TCTTCCGCCTGGCGGGAGAAGGCGGCGGCCGCCTCCGGCGCGAGCCCCAGGGCGGAGTGGAGCCGCGCGAGGTACTCCCGCTCCGGGGCGCTCTGCGAACCGTCGGCGTTGCAGACGCACACCGCGAGCTCGTAGGCGAGCTGGCGGGCCTGGGGCGACCCCAGGTCGGCGGCGGCGGATGCGAGGGTCCTCCGCCCGAGCCGCACGTCCTCGTACAGGGCGGGGAGGTCGGCCCCGCCCCCGCCGGGTAGCGTCCGGCTGATCCGCTCGATCTCGGCTCTCTCCGTCTCGTCCCTCGCCCCGTCGGAGAAGGCGGCCATGAGACAGATGCCGAGGGTGGCGTCGCGTTCCTGGTCGGTCATAGGATCAGTCTAGGACCGGTTTGGCCTTCGACTTGGGTCGCTCTTGGGTTATGTCGTTACCTCACCGCGCCGCCGGAGCCGAACCGATGCAGCAGACCGAGAACCTGAACATCGCCTCCCTGGACGTCATGCCCTCTCCAGACGAGGTGAAGGCTCGCGTGCCCATGAGCGAGCAGGCCGCGGAGACCGTGCTGGAGGGGCGCCGCACGCTCGAGGCCATCCTCGACGGCCGGGACCGGCGCCTGTTCGTAGTGGTCGGGCCCTGCTCGATCCACGACCCGGTGGCCGGCCTCGACTACGCCCGCCGGCTCCGCGGGCTCGCCGCCGAGGTGGCCGAGACGCTCTACGTCGTCATGCGGGTGTACTTCGAGAAGCCGCGCACGTCGCTCGGGTGGAAGGGCTTCATCAACGACCCGTACATGGACGACTCGTTTCGCATCGAGGAGGGCATGGAGAAGGCACGGCGCTTTCTGCTCGCGGTGAACGAGGCCGGCGTCCCGGCCGGGACCGAGGCGCTCGACCCCATCGCCCCCCAGTACTACGGCGACCTGGTGGCCTGGACCGCCATCGGCGCACGGACCTCCGAGTCCCAGACCCACCGGGAGATGTCGTCGGGCCTCTCGACGCCGGTCGGCTTCAAGAACGGCACCGACGGCGACATCGACCCCGCGGTCAACGCCATCGTCTCGGCCGCCCGCCCGCACAGCTTCCTCGGCGTGAGCGGCCAGGGGCGGTCGGCCGTGGTGCGCACCCGCGGAAACCGCTACGGCCACCTGGTCCTGCGCGGCGGCGGCGGCCGGCCGAACTTCGACACCGTCTCCATCTCGCTCGCCGAGCAGGCGCTCGCCAAGGCCCGCCTGCCCCAGAGCATCGTGGTCGACTGCTCGCACGCGAACTCCTGGAAGAAGCCGGAGTTGCAGCCGTTGGTGATGCGCGACGTGGTACACCAGATCCGGGAAGGCAACCGCTCGGTGGTGGGGCTCATGGTCGAGAGCTTCATCGAGGCGGGCAGCCAGCCCATCCCCGCGGACCGCTCGACGCTGCGCTACGGGCAGTCGGTCACCGATCCCTGCGTGGGCTGGGACACGACCGTGGACATGCTCCGGGGCGCCCACCAGGTGCTGCGCGAGATCCTGCCGGGTCGAGGACGCCCGGCCTGACCCGGCGCCGGGGCGACCCGGAAGCGGGGCGGAGGGGCGAGGACGTGGAGCGGACGGCGACCGGGGAGGCGCGGCGGGGCGTCGCGGCCGGGGGGGCCCCGGCGGGCGCGGGCGTCTCCCGCCCGAGCCTGGCGCGCTTCGCCTGGCTCTCGATCGCGGTCGCGTCCGTCAACATCGGCGCGAAGTCGGCCGCCTGGCTCCTCACCGGGTCGGTCGGGCTCTTCGCCGACGCGGCCGAGTCGATCGTGAACCTGGTCGCCGCCGTCGTCACCCTGTGGATGCTGGTGGTGGCGGCGCGCCCGCCGGACGAGGACCACGCCTTCGGCCACTCCAAGGCCGAGTACTTCGCGAGCGGCGTCGAGGGGGCGCTCATCCTCGTCGCCGCGAGCGGCATCGTCTTCGGCGCCGTGCGCCGCCTCCTCGAGCCGAGGCCACTCGAGCGGCTCGGCGTCGGCCTCCTCATCTCCTTCGCCGCGGCCGCCTTGAACCTGGGAGCGGCGCGCGTCCTCTTCCGCGCCGCCCGGACCCACCGCTCCATCGCTCTCGAGGCCGACGCCCATCACCTGATGACGGACGTGTGGACCTCGGTCGCCGTGCTCGCGGGAATCGGCCTCGTCGCGTTGACCGGCTGGGACAGGCTCGACCCTCTCGTGGCGCTCGTCGCCGCCGCCAACATCGTCCGGTCCGGCTTCGACCTCGTCCGGCGCTCCACGCTCGGGCTGCTCGACACGGCGATGCCGGCCGGGGAGCAGCAGGCGCTCGACCGGCTCCTCGACCGCCACCGCGGCCCGACCGTGCAGTTCCACGCCGTGCGCACCCGGCAGGCGGGCGCGCGCCGGTTCATCTCCATGCACGTGCTCGTGCCGGGCGACTGGTCGGTGCGCCGCGGCCACGACCTGCTCGAGACCCTGGAGCGAGAGATCGCGGCGGCCTTCCCCAGCGCGGCGGTGTTCACGCACCTCGAGGCCCTGGAGGACCCGAGCTCCTTCGAGGACCAGGAGTTCGACCGCCCGGCCGGCCCGTGATCCGCCCCGGAGAGGGGCGACCGGCCGCCCTCAGGCCGCGCGCACCACCACGCCGGTCGCGGTCTCGGCGAAGCGGAACTCCGGGTGGTCGCGCTCGGCCATCCGCAGCGCCCAGTCCCGGTCGAAGAGCGCCACCACCCGGTCGCGAACGTCGAGCACGACGAGCCCGTCGATGGCCCCGTCCACGTCGTCCGGCTCCATCGGCTTGCCGTCCGCGCGCGACACCCAGCGCGCCAGCACGTAGCGCACGGGCTCGATGCGGACCTCGACCCCGTACTCCGCCTCCAGCCGGTACTTCACCACCTCGAACTGCAGCTGGCCGAGGGCGCCGAGGACGAGGTCCCCGACGCGGCCGGCCGGGGGCCGGTAGAGCTGGACGGTCCCCTCCTGGGCCAGCTGCTCGATGCCCAGGGCGAACTGCTTGCGCCGCATCGGGTCGACGAGCGCGAGCCGGCGGAAGTGCTCGGGCGCGAAGCTCGGGATCCCCTCGAAGGCGAAGGCCGATCCACCGGTGAGGGTGTCTCCGATCTCCAGGTTCCCCGGGTCGTGGATCCCGACGACGTCGCCGGCGTAGGCCTCGTCCACGACGCTCCGGTCCCGGGCGAGGAACTGCGTCGGCGCCGCGAGCCGGACGTCCTTGCCGGTCCGGACGTGGCGAGCCTTCATCCCCCGGACCATCCGGCCGGAGCAGATGCGCACGAAGGCGACACGGTCCCGGTGCGCCTTGTCCATGTTCGCCTGGATCTTGAAGACGAAGCCGCTGAACTCCTCGAGGGTGGGCTCGATGGCCCCGCGGTCGGAGGGGCGGGACCGGGGCGGCGGCATCATCTCGCTGAAGGTCTCGAGAAAGGCCTCGAGCCCGAAGTTGTTGACCGCGCTTCCGAAGAACATCGGCGACAGCTCGCCGGCCTCGAACCGCTCGTGGTGGAACCCGTCCCCGGCCGCGTCGAGCAGCTCGGCGTCGTGGCGAAGCTGGTCGTAGCCGGCGCCGTCGAGCGCCTCGCGCACCGCCGGGTCGTCGATCCCGGTCACCTCCACCGGCGGGCGCTCCGCCCCTGCGGCGGCGCTCGATCCCGCGTCCTCCTCCCCGAAGAGGTACACGCGCTGGCGGATGCGGTGGTAGACGCCCCTGAACGTCCCCCCGCGGAAGATCGGCCAGGTGATGGGGTAGACGCCGATGCCGAGGACGCCCTCCACCTCCCCGATGAGGTCGAAGGCATCGCGCCCCGGGCGGTCCATCTTGTTCACGAAGGTGAAGATGGGGATGGCGCGCTGCCGGCAGACCCGGAAGAGCTTGCGCGTCTGGGCCTCGACGCCCTTGGCGCAGTCGAGGAGCATCACCGCCCCGTCCACCGCGTGGAGGGTCCGGTAGGTGTCCTCGCTGAAGTCCGCGTGCCCGGGCGTGTCCAGGAGGTTCATCTGGTAGCCGCGGTAGGGGAACTGCAGCACGCTGGTGGTGATGGAGATGCCGCGCTCCCGCTCCATCTCCATCCAGTCGGAGACGGCGCTGGAGCGGCCGCGCTTGGCCCGGACCGCGCCGGCCAGCTGGATGACCCCGCCGTAGAGCAGGAGCTTCTCGGTGAGGGTGGTCTTGCCCGCGTCCGGGTGGGAGATGATGGCGAAGGTCCGCCGGCGCTGGATCTCGTGGGCGCTCATGGTCCTCGGGGAAGGGCGCGGACGCAGGGACTTAGCATCAACCCCGGCGGCGCGCCATCCCGCGGCGCCGCGGCGCGCCCGGCCCGGGCTCCTTCCCCAGCAGCGAGGCGGCCCGGGGCTCTCCGCGGCGAGCCGCCGAGAGCAGGAAGGGGGCCGCCCGCTCCCGGTCCCGCGGCGCCCCCAGGCTGCCCCACCAGTAGGCCTGGCCCACCAGGGCCGCCGCGGCGGCGTGCCCCCGGGCCGCGGCCCGGCGGAACCAGCGCAGCGCCGCGGCCCGGTCGCGCGGGACACCCACCCCGTCGCGCAGGCTCTTCCCCAGCTCGTACATGGCCGCCGGCAGGCCCTCCCCGGCGGCGCGGCGCTGCAGCCGCACCGCCTCCGGGCGGTCCCGATCGACCCCCTCCCCGTGCTGGAGGGCGGCCGCCAGGCCCAGCATGGCCCGGGCGTGGCCGCGCGCCGCCGCGGCGCGGAACAGCTCCCCCGCGGCCCTGAGGTCGCGCCGCCCTCCCCGCCCGTCCCGGAGCATCTCCGCCAGCGAGGTCTGTGCCTCGGCCGACCCGGCCCCGGCTGCCGCCGCGAAGGCGCGCCGCGCTGCCTCGTGGTCGCGGGGCGGGTCGCGGTCCAGGGAGCGGGCCAGGGCCAGCGCGGCACGCGCCTCGCCCTTCCTCATGCGCCCCCGGAGGACGGCCCGGCGCGCCAGGAGCTCGGCCCGTTCGCTCACGCCGGGGATGGTGCCACGGACGGACGGGCCTCGCGACTTCGCCGCCCGAGCCCGGCGCGGACGGGGCGCGAGGCGCCCGCCCTCCCCTGCCCCTCACTTCTGCCCGTAGTAGGCGTCCTTCCCGTGCTTCCGCTCGAAGTGCTTGCGGATGAGGCTCGGGGGGAGGCGGGCGGCGGCGGGGTGGAGGGTGTGGGTGACGAAGGCCATGCGGGCCAGCTCCTCCAGCACCGCGGCGTTGTAGACCGCCTTCTCCACCGTCTCACCCCAGGTGAACGGACCGTGCCCGGCCACCAGCACCATGGGGACGTGGAGCGGGTCGCGGTTGCGGAAGCACTCCAGGATCTGGTGCCCGGTCTCCACCTCGTAGTCGCGCTCCACCGCCTCGTCGCTCATCACCGCGGTGCAGGGCACGTCCTCGGCCAGGTGGTCGGCGTGGGTGGTCCCGAAGATGGGGATGGGCATCCGCGCCTGGGCCCAGCCGGTGGCGTAGGTGGAGTGGGTGTGGACCATGCCGCCCACCCCCTTGAAGGCCCGGTAGAGGACCAGGTGGGTGGGGGTGTCTGAGGAGGGGCGGAGCTTCCCCTCCACCGTCTTGCCGGCCAGGTCCAGCACCACCAGGTCGTCGACGCCGAGCTTGTCGTAGTCCACCCCGCTGGGCTTGATGACCATGACCCCTCGGGCGGCGTCGAAGGCCGAGGCGTTCCCGAAGGTGTAGATGGCCAGGCCGCGCCTGGGGATCTCCTGGTTGGCGGCCCAGACCCGCTCCTTCAGCTCCCGGTAGGGCGAGGCCATGGCCTACCGCCCCACCCGGAAGGCGGCGTCGTTCCAGAAGAGCTCGTTGCGGAGCGCGTGCAGGTCGGTGTCCTTGCCGATGCGCACGAACTCGAGCCCCGTCATCCGGGCGAAGTCCTCCCACTCCCCGGCGGTCACGCCCTGGCAGAAGGCGGCATGGTGGGCGCCGCCGGCCAGGATCCAGGCCTCGCAGCCGCGCTGGAAGTCGGGCCTGGGGATCCACACGGCCCGGGCCACCGGGAGCTTGGGCATGGGCTGGTCGGGCCTGACCACGTCCAGCTCGTTGGCGATGAGGCGCATCCGGCCGCCCATGTCCACCAGGCTGGCGTTCACCGCCGGGCCGGTGCGGGCGTCGAACACCAGCCGGGCCGGGTCGGCCTTGCCGCCGATGCCCAGGGGGTGGACCTCCAGCGACGGTTGGGCATCGGCGATGGAGGGGCACACCTCCAGCATGTGGGCGCCCAGCACCTTCTCCTGCCCCTTCACCAGATGGTAGGTGTAGTCCTCCATGAAGGAGGCACCGCCCGGGCGCCCGGCGGAGATGACCTTGGCCAGCCGCACCAGCGCCGCCGTCTTCCAGTCGCCCTCGGCGCCGAACCCGTAGCCCTCGGCCATGAGCCGCTGGCAGGCCAGGCCGGGGAGCTGGGTCAGGCCGTACAGGTCCTCGAAGGTGGTGGTGAACGCCCTGAACCCGCCCTTCTCCAGGAGGGCCCGCAGGGCGATCTCCTGGCGGGCGGCATCGCGCAGGCTCTCGCGCTTCCCCCCGCCCTTCCTCACCGCCGGGGCCAGGGCGTAGAGGCCCTCGTACTGCTGCACCAGCCGGTCGACCTCGGCGTCCGTGACCTCGGCCACGCGCTTGGCCAGCGCGCCCACCGGGTAGCCATTGATGGACCAGCCCAGCTGGATCTGCGCCTCGACCCGGTCGCCACCGGTGACCGCCACCTCGCGCATGTTGGTGCCGCCGAAGCGGGCGATCTTGAGCGACTGGCACTCGGCCAGGGCCCGGGCCACCCGCGCCCAGCTGCCCAGCGCCTCCTGGACATCGGGATCCTGCCAGTAGCCCACCACGATCTTGCGGTTCATGCGCAGGCGGGCGCCGATGAACCCGTACTCCCGGTCGCCGTGGGCGGCCTGGTTCAGGTTCATGAAGTCCATGTCGATGTTGGCCCAGGGCAGCTCGCGGTTGTACTGGGTGTGGAGGTGGGCCAGCGGCTTCTGCAGCCGGGTCAGGCCGGCGATCCACATCTTGGCCGGGGAGAAGGTGTGCATCCAGGTGACGATCCCGATGCACTCGGGCGCCGAGTTGGCGGCCTGGCACACCTCGCGGATGGCGTCGGGCCCGGTGAGCACCGGCTTCCACACCAGCTTGACCGGGAGCTTCCCGGACCTGCCGATGGTCTCGACGATCTCCTGCGAGTTCTTGGCGACCTGGCGGAGGGTCTCCTCGCCGTAGAGATGCTGGCTGCCGGTCAGGAACCAGACTTCCGCCTTCTCGTTCTCGATCATGTGCTTCCTCGCGTTTCCTCTCTCCGCGTCGGCCTGGGAAACCCCGACATCAGGACCTCGGGCTCCCCTGCAGACTCGGCGATCTAAGCGCCCTGCGAGCGGCGCGCATCCCTCTGCTCCCTCACCTCGCAACGCTCGCCAGGGCCGCGCCCATGATGGTCTCCTGGCTGGCCTGGCCCCGGTCGAGCACAGCCTTGGCCCTCCCCTCGTGCATCACCAGCACCCGGTCCGACAGGGCGAGGATCTCGGGCAGCTCCGAGGAGATGAGCAGGATGGCCACCCCCCGGTCGGCCAGCTCGGCCACGATCCGGTGCACCTCGGCCTTGGCGGCAACGTCGATGCCGCGGGTGGGCTCGTCCAGCACCAGGATGCGGGGCTTGGTGGCCAGCCACTTGGCGATGACCACCTTCTGCTGGTTGCCGCCGGAGAGGTTCTTCACCGCCTGCTCCCGGCCGGCCACCTTGATGCGCAGCGCCTTCACGAACTCGTCGGTGACCGCGTTCTCCTTGCGGCGCGAGAGAAAGGCGCGGAACCGCTTCACCAGGCCGTGGATGGCCATGGTGAGGTTCTCGCGGACCGACATGGGCAGGACCAGCGCCTGGACCTTGCGGTCCTCGGGGACGAACCCGATGCCGGCCGCCACCGCTTCGCTCGGGTTCCGGATGCGCGCCTCGCGCCCTTCGATCAGGATCCGGCCACCCTGCCGGCGATCGGCGCCCAGCAGCAGCCGGGCCATCTCGGTGCGCCCGGAGCCGATCAGCCCGGCCACCCCCAGGATCTCGCCCTTGCGGAGCGAGAAGCCCACCTCGTGGACCATCCCGCCCGAGAGGCCCTCGACCCGCAGCAGCTCCTCTCCCGGCGCGCTGGTGCGATGCTCGGTGGCGAACGAGCCGAGATCGCGCCCCACCATGAGCGAGATGAGCTGATCGATGCTCCCCTTGCTGGACTCGAACCCGCCCGCGTTCTGGCCATCGCGGAGCACCACGATGCGGTCGGTGATCTGGAAGACCTCGTTGAGCTTGTGGGAGATGAACACCACCGAGGTGCCGCGGGCCTTCAGCTCGCGGATGACGCGGAAGAGCCGGTCGGTCTCCTTGTCGGAGAGCGACGAGGTCGGCTCGTCCATCACCAGCAGCTTCACGTTGGTGAGGAGCGCCTTGCCGATCTCGATCATCTGCTGCACGGCGGTCGAGAACCGGCGCACCTCCACCCCCAGGTCGATCTGCACGCCCAGGTGGTCGAACAGCTCCCGCGCCTTCCTGCGCATGGCCGGGTAGTCGAGGAAGCCGCTCTTCCGGTAGAGCTCCCGCCCCAGGAACAGGTTGTCGACCGGCTTCAGGTTGGGACAGTTGTTGAGCTCCTGGAAGATGAGCGAGATGCCGGCCTGCTGCGCCTCCTGGATGGTGCGGAAGGCGACCGGCTTCCCCTCCCAGACCACCTGGCCGGCATCGGCGTGGTAGACGCCGGCCAGGACCTTCATGAGGGTGGACTTGCCGGCGCCATTCTCGCCGAGGAGGCCCACCACCTCCCCCTGCTCGACCGAGAAGCTCACCCGGTCCAGCGCCCGCACGCCGGGGAAGGTCTTCGTGATCCCCGCCATGTCCAGCAGGGCTGCCATCGGGTCAGGTCCTCTTGGTCTTCACGTCGAGGACGGCGGCCAGGACGATCACCACGCCGATGATGGAGATGTGCCAGTAGGGGCTGACCCGCATCAGCACCAGGCCGTTGCGGAGCACGGCCATGATGCAGGCGCCGATGACCACGCCCAGCACGCTCCCCGAGCCGCCCGCCAGCGAGGTCCCGCCGATCACCGCCGCGGCGATGGCGTCGAGCTCCCAGCCGGTCCCGGTGTCGGGCTGGGCCGAGCTGAAGCGGGAGACCAGGATGATGCCGGAGACGGCGGCGCAGGCCGAGGAGATCATGTAGAGCGCGAACTTGATCCGGTCGACGTCGATGCCCGACAGGAAGGTCGCCTGCTCGTTGCCGCCGATGGCGTAGGTGCGCCTGCCGAAGGCCGTGTAGGTGAGCACCACGTGGGCGATCACCGCGATGACCAAGCCGATCCAGACCGGGACGGGGACGAAGAGGAAGTCGCCCTGCGCCACCCACAGGAAGGACTTGGGGATGGCGGTGATGGGCCAGCCCTTGGTCAGCCCCAGCACGTTGCCGTGGGCGAACTGCAGCATGCCCAGGGTGGCAATGAACGGGGGGACCTTCACGAAGGCGATGAGGGACCCGTTGATGGCCCCCATGGCCACCCCGGCCAGGATCCCGAACAGCACCGCCAGCGCCGGGTTCACCCCCAGGCTCATGGCCCAGGCGGCGGCCACGCCCGACCAGCCCATGATCGAGCCCACCGAGAGGTCGATGCCGCCGGTGAGGATCACGAACAGCTCGCCCAGGGCCACGATGGCCACGAATGCGACCTGCCGCGACACCTGGAACAGGTTGGTCCCGGAGATGAAGCGCGGCGCGATCACCCCGATCACCACCATCATGATCAGGAGGGCGAGCAGGATCGCCGACTCCTTGGTCCTGAGGAGCGATGCGCCCAGGCTTCGCCCTCCAGCGCTTGCAGTCGCGTCCATGGGGATCGGCCTCGCCCTCGGCGGGAGAAGGGGCGGCGGCCCGGCGGGCCGCCGCCTCGGTACGGTGCCCTGGGGCGTCTACTTGGCGAACTCCTTCTTCATCTCGTCCATGTAGCTGCCGACGTTGTCCTTGGTGACGAAGAGGACGCCGGTGTCGGTGACCTTGGGGAGCTTCTTGCCCTTGGTGGCGTCGAGCAGCGCCTCGACCGAGAGCCAGCCCATCTTGAAGGTCTTCTGGACCAGGCAGAAGGCCACGGTGCCGTCCCGGATGCCCTCGAGCGTGTCCTTCAGGTCGTCGAAGCCGGCCAGCAGGATCTTGCCCGCCTTGCCCTGCTGCTTGAGGACCTGGGCGGCCGCCGGGGCGCCTTCGGCCGAGACGGAGAAGATGGCGGTGACGTCCGGGTAGGTCTGGAGCACGGCCTCGGTCTTGTTCATGGAGATGTTGAAGTCGCCCTGCTCGTCGACGACCTCGAGCACCTTGATGCCGGGGGACTTGGCCAGCGCGGCCTTGAACCCCTTGGTGCGGAGGTTCAGGTTGGTCGCGCCCAGGCCGCCCTGGAGGATGACGATGTTGCCCTTGCCCTTCATGAGCTCGGCCATCTTCTTGCCCGCGGCCACCCCGGCGCTCTCGTTGTCGGTGCCGATGTACTCCAGGGCGGCGGAGGAGGGGGCGGGGGCGTCGAAGGTGATCACCTTGATCCCGGCCTTGGTGGCGTCGGCGATCACCGGCACCAGCCCGGCGTCGTCGAGGGCGGAGATGGCGATGCCGTCCACGTGCTGGGCGATCAGGTCCTCGATCACCTTCACCTGGAGGGGAAGCTCGAACTTCTGCGGGTCGACCTTGTCGACCTTGACGCCGTACTTCTGGGCCGCGGCCTTGAAGCCCTCGTAGCAGGGCTCGTAGTAGGGGTGAACGCCCTTCGGCACCATCACGAAGGTCTTCTCGGCGGCATTGGCGACGACGGGGGCGAGCGCCGCAACCAGCAGCAGCGCGCGGACGAGCTTGGTCTTCATCTCGGCAGTCTCCCTAATTGCGGTTCTGTTGTGTGCACGGAGCCTGAGCGCGCCGGACACGGACCGGACGCCACAGGGGCTTTCGCCAGGTGTCGCAGTGTGAACGTTCACATGGACCCTGTCAAGCCTGCTATACTGCACGTACGTGATGGCTTGGCGCAGCGTGTCGCGGTGAGCCCGGATCGCGCGCCGAGGCCGTCCACACGGGTGAATCATCGATGAGCTTGTCTCGTCCGAAGACCGGGAAGCGTCGCCCTGCGGTCATGGAGGACGTGGCCGAGCTGTCCGGCGTCTCCCACCAGACCGTCTCCCGGGTGCTGCACGACAGCCCCCACGTGCGGCCGGACACGCGCGAGCGCGTCCTCGCCGCCATGCGCCAGCTCGACTACCGCCCCAACACCGTGGCCCAGGCACTGGTCACCGGGCGGTCGAAGACGCTGGGCGTGGTGAGCTACGACACCACCCTCTACGGCCCGGCCTCCACCCTGCTCGGCATCGAGCACGCCGCCCACGACGCCGGCTACGTGCTCTCCATGACCAGCCTGCGCTCGCTCAACCGGCCCACGGTGATCGCCGCGGTGCAGCGGCTGCGCGACCAGGGTGTCGACGGCGTGGTGGTGATCGCCCCGCTTCGCGCCGGCGTCGACGCCCTCCGCCACCTCCGCGCCGACTTCCCGGTGGTGGCGGTCGAGGCCGGCCCGGACGACTCCATCCCGGTGGCCACCGTGGATCAGGTGGCCGGCGCGGCGGCCGCCACCCGCCACCTGCTCGACCTGGGGCACAAGACCGTCTGGCACGTGGCCGGCCCGGCCGAGTGGAAGGAGGCGGAGGAGCGCATCGAGGGCTGGCGCACGACCCTCAAGGCCGCCGGCGCGCCGGTCCCGCCCTTCCTGCGCGGGGACTGGACGGCGCGCTCGGGATACGAGCTGGGGCGGACGCTGGTCCAGGAGGCGGAGGCCACGGCGGTCTTCGTGGCCAACGACCAGATGGCGCTGGGCCTGTTGCGGCTCCTGCACGAGAGCGGCAAGGCGGTGCCGCGCGATCTCAGCATCGTGGGGTTCGACGACATCCCCGAGGCCGCCTACTTCGTGCCCCCGCTCACCACCGTGCGGCAGGACTTCGGCGAGCTCGGTCGCCGCTGCCTCCACATCCTCCTGGCCCGCGTCGAGGGCGCCTCCGGCGCCACGCGGGTGGTGGTGGCGCCGGAGCTGGTGGTGCGGGCCTCGACCGCCGCAGCGCGTCGTTGACCCGGCCTCTGTTGTGAGCGCTCACAATTGCGCCCCTCACCAGGGTGCCGGGCGGTAGTCCTTGAAGAACAGGCCGGTGGCGTGGCGCCCGGTCGAGAACCCCTCCAGGATGGGCGCCACCACCCGGGCCGCGCCGTCCAAGACGTCGAGGGGCGGAGCGAAGGCGTGCTCCTCGGCCTTGCGCGCCGCCAGGTGGGCCGGGTCCTCGTCCGTGACCCAGCCGGTGTCCACGGCGTTGAGGTGGATGCCGTCGCGGAGCAGGTCGGGCGCGCTGGTCCGCACCGCCATGTTGAGCGCCGCCTTGGCCATGTTGGTGTGCGGGTGCCGGTCGGTCTTGTGCTCCCGGTAGAACTGCCCCTCCATGGCCGAGACCATCACCACGTGCTTGGCGGGATCGCCGCTGGTGGCGGTGCCGGGAGGGGCGCGACGCTCCCGGAGCATGAGCTCCTGGAGCCGCGCCGCCATGACGAAGGGGGCGGCGGCGTTCACCAGCAGCACCTCGAGCAGCTCGATGGTGGGCACCTCCTGGAGGCGGAGCCGCCAGGAGTTGTGGGCGCGAAGGTCCACCTGCTGCAGGTCCAGGTCGAGCACGCCGCGGGGGAAGAGCTCCAGGGCGTCGGCCCCGGGGAGGAGCAGGTCGGCCTCGCTGGCCGCCTGGGTGAGGAGCGCCGGACGCTCCACGCCGGCCGCCGTCCCCGCGGCCAGCCGGGCGCGGAGCGCCTCGTAGCCGCTGCAGAGCGCCCGCTCGGCCGCCGGCCGCCGCTCCGGCGGAGAGAGCTCGCCCTCGAGCAGGTGGCCGTAGAAGCCGGGCGGCCGGCGCACGGTCTGGCAGGCGTTGTGGACCTGGAAGTCCAGCCGCGGCAGCGTGGCGGAGAGGTGGCGGCAGAGCCGCTCCACGCTGGGCGTGTGGCGCAGGTCGATGCCGTAGATGGAGAGCCGTTCCCGCCAGTCGGCGAAGTCCGGCTCCCGCGCGTAGCGGGCGGCCGCGTCGCGGGGGAATCGGGTCAGGCAGACCAGGCGGCAGCCGCAGCGGAGCAGGAGCAGCGCCGCCTGGTAGCCGATCTTCACCCGCGCGCCGGTGACCAGCGCCACCCTGCCCCGCAGGTCGGCGGTGGCGGCGCGCCGGGCGTGGTTCTCGTCGCCGCAGCGCGGGCAGAGCTGGTCGTAGAAGTGGTGGACCCGCCGGTAGGGGACCTTGCAGACGTAGCACTTGCGGGGGACGCCCAGCTCAGGGCCCCCGCCCTCCTCCGCCGCCGCCGCGCTCCCCGCCGCCACGGCCGGCGGAGGCGGCGCGGGCAGCGCCGGCGAGGGCCGGGCCGCGCGGATCCCGGTGCCGCGCCGCAGCGCGCCGTCGCGGGCCTTCTGCGCCTGGCGCTCGCCCCGCGAGAGCGCCCGCCGGAGCCGGCGCCGCTGCTCCGGGCCGGGGCGGGCCAGGGCGCCCGCCACCTTCTGCAGTCGCACCCGCGCGTCCGCCTCGAGCGAGGCCAGCAGGCCCCGGTCGGCCGCCACCGCCGTGAGGACCTCCAGCGCGCTGGCGATTTCCCGGGGGCCGGGCGCCCCGGGCAGCTCCCCGGCCGCGGGCGGCGATCCCCTGGCGTCCTTGAGATGGGCCACGGCGCTACATACCGCGGAGCGGCCGTAGGCGAAAAGCCTCGCCCGTCGCTCAGCTCGCCCGCTCCACGATCTCCGAGAGCTCGGCGTCGGTGAGGGCGATGGGATTGGCCTTCATGCTGCTCGCCTGCTTCGCCTGGACCACCAGGTCCGGCGCGCCCGCCGGCGTCAGGCCCAGGGCGGAGAGCCCGCGGATGCCCAGGTCCCGGCACAGGCCCTCCACCCAGGCGATGCCGTCCTCGGCGGAGGCGTCGGGGCGGCCGGTGAGCCAGCGGGCCACGTCGGCGAAGCGGCCCACCGCCGGGTGGCCGGGCGAGCGGGCGCGCAGGGCCCGCAGGTTCACGGTGAGGCACGGCGCCAGCAGCGCGGCGCAGAGCGCGCCGTGCGGGGCCCCCAGGGCCGCGCCGGCCGGGGCGGCGAACCCGTGAACCGCCCCCAGACCGGCGTTGGCCAGGCACAGGCCGCCGAAGAGGCTGGCCAGGGCCAGATCCTCGCGCCGGTCGGCGTCCAGGCCCGAGAGGCAAGCCGGGCGAAGCGAGCGCGCCGAGCGGCGCATCCCCTCGGCGGCCAGGGCGTCGGTGACCGGGTTGGCCCGCGAGCAGAGGAAGGGCTCGATGAGCTGGGAGAGCGCGTCGAGCCCGCTCCCGGCGAGCACCTCCCGCGGCGCACCGGCGAGGAGGTCCGGATCGATCACCGCCAGCCGGGGGAGGAGGTGCGGGCTCCTCAGGCTCGCCTTGGTGCTGCCCGCCGAGAGGACCGCGTTCCGGGTCACCTCCGACCCGGTGCCGGCGGTGGTGGGGATGGCCACCAAGGGCAGTGCAGGATGGAGGAGCGGCCGGGCCCGGCCCACCACCTCGAGGTGCTCGAGTGGATCCTGGGCGCCGTTCCCGAGGAGCCCCGCCACCGCCTTGCCCGTGTCGATCGAGCTCCCCCCGCCCAGGGAGATCACGCCCTGGCAGCCCTCCGACCGCGCCAGCGCCATCGCCTCGCGGACCCCCTCGACGTCGGGCTCGCCCAGGACGCGCCAGGAGGGCGCGGACACGCCCCGCTCGCCCAGCGCCTCGACGAGCGGGGCGGCACGGGCGGGCTCCAGGCCGGTGACGAGGAGCACCCGCGAGAGGCCGAGGGCCTGGATCTCCTGGGGCACCTCGGCGATGCGCCCTGGACCGAATGCGATCCGCGCGGCGGTCGTGAGCTCGAAGTTCACCAGGCCCCCTCGTCCGGGTAGACGGCGGAGAACTTGCGCGAGGTGCGGGGCTCGGCCATGAGCGGCGCGACCTCGTCGCGCCAGGTCCGGTAGTGCGTCGTCTCCTTGTGGGCGGCCGGCGCGGCGGCGTCCCGGTAGACCTCCACCAGGACGAAGCGCGACCGGTCCTCCTGGTCCTGGACCACGTCGAACCTCGCCACCCCCGGCTCGCGCAGGCTGGCGATGGCGTTCTCCCGCGTGGCGCGCCGGAAGTCCTCCTCCGCGCCGGGCTTCACCTTCACGTGGACGTGAACCACCAAGAGACCGGGCATGCTCCAACCCTACACCGGAGCCGGCGGGGGAGGACGTTCGAAAGAAACGAGCGCCGCCCCGGGGGGAGGACCCAAGGCGGCGCCCTTTGCTGCTCCGGGGGCATCGACCGCACCGCGAATGTTAGCGTTCACACCGTCAGCGTCAACGGCGTATTCAATTCCCCGATGGGTTGTCCTGCGGGGTGCGGTGCACCCCTTCCGGGCGTCACCGCCCGGTCCAGCCGAGGGGAGGCGCGGCGTAGCCATCGCGGCGGAACGGCTCGGCCGACTCGCGCAGCCAACGGTCGCGCGAGGAGACGCGGACGCCGTCCACGTCGATGCCCAGGGCCAGGAGGCCGGGCCGGTCGTCGTACCGGGCGGTGAGCACGGCGTCCGGGCGATCGCTCGCCCGCTCGAATGCCACCTCCACCACGCGCGACTCGTGCTCCTCGCCGAAGCGGGTCCCCAGGCCGGGCCGGCCCCGCCCAGGCCTCTCCGACTTCTCGGCGAGCCCGCCCATCGTCCCCGCCCCCGCCTGTGCCGGGGCGCTGGGCGGAGCCTCGGCCTCGGTTCGGTCGGACTCGGGTCCGCGCACCTGCGGCGCGGGTGCGGGAGGGCTCGCCTCCGCGAAGACGGCCACGCCGATCACGCCGACGTCGCGCGCGTCGCCCATCCGCGCGGCGTAGGAGTCCTCGACCGAGCCGAAGCGGAAGGCCGCCACCGCGGCGTCCGAGAGGCGGAAGCCGTCGATGGTCACCGTCCCGAAGGCCTCGACCAGGTAGCCGCGCTTGGAGAGCGCCGAGGGCTGCCCGTCGATGACGTCCCGACCGTCCACCGAGGCCACCACCTCGACCCGTTGGGCCGACCGGTTGTGGATCCGCAGGAGGTACCTGCCACCGGGGACGCCCAGGAGGTAGGTGCCTCCCCTGTGGGCGAAGGTGGGTAGCTCGTGGCCCGCCGCGTCGACCACCTGCATCGAGTAGGGGCCAAGGTGAGCGCAGCCCTCGGTGGCGAGGGCGCTCCGGGGGCTGGCACAGGCGGCGAGGGCGAGCAGCGAGGCGAGGTGGGTGGCGCGCATGGGCGTCTCCTTTCCCCGGCTCGAAACGCACCGGACGGGGAAAGGATCTGCGGGGAGAGGACCTGGCGCCCCGCCCGTTGACACACGGGTGCGCTTCCCCACCCCGGATCCGGGTGCCGGTCCTGGTCGACGGACGGGTGGCCGCCGCCCCGCGCCGTCCTCGCTCGACCTCCGCGACCTCTGGACCCGGGCTGCGGTCCCGTCCATGCCCTCGCCGCCGGCCACGGCCCTGGTCGACGAGAACGGGTCAGGGCAAGACCAGCCTCCCCTTCCCGGATCGCGCCTGTCCGGCCACGCTGGACGACCCGGTGGTGGGGCCGGCCCGAGGCTCCCGCACCGCCGATCGGCGGACGACCTCGCGCGCAGCCGGGCGCGTGGCGGGCGCGCCCGCGAAAGGCGCGGGCGCCGCCGTCACCACCGGGCCGGCAGCGGGCGGGGGGCCGCCAGGCCGCCCCTGCGGGCGCTCGCCGCGCGCACCGACGCCAGCACCGGCTCCAGGGCCCAGGCGGCGATCCTCCCGCGCGAGGGGAAGGCAACCTCTTGGCCCGCGCCCAGCACGTGGTCCTCCGGGTCGCCCTCGCGGGTGACGAGCAGCAGGCCCCGCTGCACGCGCACCGTCACCGGTCCCGAGCGTCCACCCTCCAGGCGGCGGGTCTCGTCCGCCGCCAGCGTCCAGCTCGCGTCCACCCCACCACCCAGCCATCTCTTCCAAGGCGCCGACATGACCGTCGACCTCCCGGGGACCGCCACCCGGTCCTCGCCACCAGAATGTAGCGCCACCCCTGCTCTTACGAAATGCACGGACGTGCAGTTTGGACGTGCACGGATGCACGGGTGTGTGCGAAGCTCACCGAATGCTCGACTGGGACGACCTGCGGGTGTTCCTCGCCGTCCACCGCACCCGCAGCCACGCGGCCGCGGGTCGCACCCTGCGGGTGGCCGCCACCACCGTGGGCCGACGCCTCGCCGGGCTGGAGGCCCGGGTGGGCGCCCACCTGTTCTCGCGCACCCCCGAGGGACTCGTCCCCACGGCGGCTGCCCGGGCGCTCCTCGCCCACGCGGAGCGGATGGAGGCCGAGGCGCTCGCCACCGAGCGGCTCCTGACCGGAGCCGACGCTCGCCCCACCGGCGTGGTCCGGCTCACCTGCGGCGACGGCTTCGCCACCACCATCCTGGCCCCGGCGCTGCCCGCCTTCCTCGTCGCCCACCCCGGCCTGGCCGTGGAGATCCAGGCCGAGCCTCGGCTGCTCGACCTGACGCGGCTGGAGGCCGACGTGGCCCTGCGCAACGTGCGACCCCGCGAGCGCTCGCTGGTGGCCCGGCGGCTGGGGGTGGAGCGATATGGCCTGTTCGCCGCCCCCTCCTACCTGGCACGGCGCGGCGTGCCCCGCGGCCCGGCCGACCTGGCCGGCCACGACCTCATCCTCTACGACCGTCTCTACGACCGGCTCAGCGGCCAGTCCTGGCTGCGCCGCACCGCCGCCGGCGCCCGCGTCGCGGTCCGGGCCAGCAACACCATGGCCCTCCACGCCGCCTGCAACGCCGGCGCGGGGATCGCCCTCATCTCCATCGCCTTCGTCCGGGCCGACGCCCGCTTCGTGCCGGTTCTTCCGCGACTGGAGCCGCCGGCCGACGATCTCTGGCTCGCCACCCACGCCGACCTGCGTACCTCGGCCCGCGTGGCCGTCACCCTGCGCTGGCTGGAGGAGATCGTCCGGGAGGCGGGGATGGGCGGCTGAGCCCACGGGGCGTCAGTCGCGCTGCTGGGCGCCCGCGCTCTCCAGCGTCCGGCGGATCTCCTTGAGGCAGCGCTCCTCGCTCCCGTCCGCCGCCTGGTAGCCGGCGGCGTGCACGAGCAGGATGTCGAGGGCGATCTCGTCCGCGCCGGGCACGACCCTCGAGTCGTAGAGCGCGGCCTCGGTCGGCTCGATGGAAACCGCGGTGGTACCCCGGTCGTCGGGGATCACCTTCTGCGCCACCGCCCGCAGCGCGTCCGCGAACAGGCTCGCCGAGGCATCGCCCGGCAGCAGGCGCGTCCCCGACACCACCGCCCACAGGCGCACGCGGTAGCCGATCTTCTGGCGCTGCTCGCCATCGACCGCGACCTCCTCGCGCACGTCGAAGTGGACGTGATGGCGCCGCACCAGCCCGCGCACCGCCTCGAGAACCTTGGCGTCCATCGGCGGGACGAGGATCCCACCCTGCGCGGAGCGCGGCGCCAGGCGTTTGGACGCACTCGGGAGAGGTGCGACGGGCGGCCGCCGGGCAGCGCTCCCTCCGGGGCGTCGGGGAGCGGGGAGGCGGGCAAGCAGCGGCGGGGCGGGGACACCCGGGTACAAGATCCGGCAGGCGAGCGCTCTCCCTCCTCCCCTGCCCCGCGACGTGGCGCGGCACCTCCCGGGATCACCGGCGCCGGGCTGGCCGGGGCCGCCGCGCAGGGCCGGCGGCGCCCGGCCGCACCGGGTGGCGCCGCCCGCCCTCCCCGGCCGTCGCCCTACCCGAGCTCTACCGGGACGAAGATCCGCGCGTCGCCGCGCTGGATGAGGAGCGCCACCTCATCCTTCGAGCCCTTCACCAAGTCGCGGAGCTGGTCGACGTTCTTCACCGGCGTGCCGTTCACGGCCAGGAGAACGTCCCCGGGCTGGATGCCGGCGCGGGCGGCCGGGCCGCTCACGCCCTCGACCAGAGCGCCGCCCTGGACGCCCGCCTGCTGCTGCTCCTCGGGGGTGAGCGGCCGGACGGCGATCCCCAGGCGGCCCTTCTCGGCCGTGCCCTCGGCGTTCGAGGCCACCGCGCCCTCCTTGGCGCCGCCCACCTTCACCTCCACCTCGCGCGACTTCCCCTCCCGCCACACCTGCAGCCTGGCGGTGCTGCCCGGGGCGAGGTCCGCCACCCGAGGCGGCAGGTCGGTGGAGCCGGGGATCTCCTGGCCGTTCAGGGACAGGATCACGTCGCCCGGCTTGAGGTCGGACTTCCCGGCGGGACCGTCCTTCTCGATGCTGGAGACCAGCGCGCCGGTGGGCTTGGACAGGCCGAAGGAGCGGGCCAGCTGCTGGTTGACGTCCTGGACGGTGATCCCCAGCCGCCCCCGGGTGACCTTGCCGGTGGAGACGATCTGCTGCTCCACGTTCATGGCCACGTTGATGGGGATGGCGAAGCTGATTCCCATGTAGCCGCCCGAGCCGCTGTAGATCTGGGAGTTGATGCCCACCACCTCGCCGCTCAGGTCGAAGAGCGGGCCGCCGGAGTTGCCGGGGTTCACCGCCGCGTCGGTCTGGATGAAGGGGACGTAGCCCTCGCCGGGCAGCGAGCGCGCCCGGGCCGAGACGATGCCGGCGGTGGCGCTGTTCTCGAAGCCGAAGGGGGAGCCGATGGCCAGCACCCAGTCGCCCACCTGCAGCTTGCTGGCGTCGCCGATCTTCACCGTGGGGAGGTCCTTGGCCTCGATCTTGAGCACGGCCACGTCGGTGTCCTTGTCGATCCCCACCACCTTGGCGCGGTACTCGCGCTTGTCGGTGAGCTTCACCGTCACCTCGCTGGCCTTGGCCACCACGTGGGCGTTGGTGAGGATCACCCCGTCCGACTTGACGATGAAGCCGGAGCCGATCCCGCGCATGATCTGGCCGCCGTGGGGGGTGGGCATGCCGAAGAAGTGGCGGAAGAAGTCGTCGTCGCCCGAGCCGCTGAAGGGGCTCGACACCTCCTGCTCCTTCCCCACCACGCTCACGTTGACCACCGCGGGCCCGTAGGTCCGGACGATCGACTGGAAGTCGGGGAGCCCGCGCACCGCGGGCGCCGCGGCGGTGACGGCCGGCTGGTCCGGCGCGGGCGCCGAGTCTCGCGCCAGGGTCTTCGAGGGGTGGCCCAGGGTCAGCGCCCCGGCGGCGAACAGGCCGGCGCCGGCCAGGGCCGCTATCGACGCGCGCTTCAGGTTGAGTGGCATGCTCTGTCTCCTTCTGGTCTCTGCGGCCGCGAACGCTCGCGTCCGTTCGCGTGAAACCCTAGGCACGCCAGCTTAAGGCAGCCTTAAGGACGGGCCTCCCGGGCGGGTTGCCCGGCTGCCTCGGCGCCGGGCCGGCCCGCACCGGGGCGGGCAGATGCGCCGGCCCTGGACGTGACTGGGGGACCGGTTCGTGGTGTGCTGGGGACTCCGCCGGCCGCCGGCCGGATTGCGACCGAGGTGTGACCGTGGGCAGCAAGCAGGAGCTCCGCAGCGTGGTCGAACCCATCCCCGAGGCGGATGTGCGGCCGATCCGGAAGTCCTCCCGGCTGGCCGACGTCTGCTACGACATCCGCGGGCCGGTGCTGCAGCACGCGCGGCGGATGGAGGACGACGGCCACCGGATCATCCGGCTCAACATCGGCAACCCGGCACCGTTCGGCTTCGAGGCGCCGGAGGAGATCGTCGTCGACGTCATCCACAACCTCCGCGGCGCCTCCGGGTACTCCGACTCCAAGGGCCTCTACTCCGCGCGCAAGGCGGTGATGCACTACTGCCAGGCGAAGCGGATCGCCGGGGTGGACCTCGAGGACATCATCCTGGGCAACGGGGTCTCGGAGCTCATCACCATGGCCACCCAGGCCTTGCTCGAGCCGGGCGACGAGGTCCTCGTGCCCGCGCCGGACTACCCGCTGTGGACGGCGGCGGTGAGCCTGTCGGGCGGCAAGGCCCGCCACTACCTGTGCAACGAGCAGGACGGCTGGCTCCCCGACCTCCGCGACCTCCGAGCCAAGGTCAGCTCGCGCACCCGCGCGGTGGTGGTCATCAACCCCAACAACCCCACCGGCGCGCTCTACCCGCCCGACCTCCTGCGCGAGATCCTGGACGTGGCCCGCCGGCACCGGCTGGTGGTCTTCGCCGACGAGATCTACGACAAGGTGCTGTACGACGGCGCTCAGCACGAGTCCCTCGCCTCCCTGGCCGAGGACGTGCTCTGCGTCACCTTCAACGGCCTCTCCAAGAACTACCGGGCCTGCGGATACCGCGCCGGCTGGATGGTGGTGTCGGGCGAGAAGCGGTACGCCGGGGACTACATCGAGGGGCTGAACATGCTGGCCTCGATGCGGCTGTGCGCCAACGTCCCCGGGCAGAGCGCCATCCAGACCGCCCTGGGCGGCCACCAGAGCATCGCCGACCTGGTGCTGCCCACCGGGCGCCTGGGGCGCCAGCGCGACCTGGCCTGGCGGCTCCTCACCGACATCCCCGGGGTGACCTGCGTGAAGCCGCAGGCGGCCCTGTACCTGTTCCCGCGGCTCGACCCGGCCGCCTACCCGGTGGCCGACGACCAGCAGCTCATCCTCGACCTCCTGGTGGAGGAGAAGGTCCTGGTCGTGCAGGGCACCGGATTCAACTGGCCTCATCCCGACCACTTCCGGGTCGTGTTCCTGCCCCACGAGGACGAGCTGCGCGAGGCCATCGAGCGGATCGCCCGCTTCCTGGGCCGGATCCGGCGCTGAGCCGGCGCCGCCGTCACGCCGCCGATCGGGGTCGGGGCGCCGCCGCTCCCTCGAAGCGGACCCGCGCCGTCAGCCCTCCTCCGGGCCGGTCGAGGAGCGACACCGCCGCGCCGTGCCGCTCGGCGATGGCCTTGACGATGGCCAGGCCCAGCCCGCTGCCGGTCTCTCCCGCGCCGGGCGCCCGGTAGAAACGGTCGAAGACCCGCTCGCGCTCGGGCGCGGGGATGCCGGGGCCCGTGTCCGAGACCTCGAGGTAGGGCGCCCCACCGGCCCCGGCGCCGGCCGAGACGTCGACCCGCCCACCCGGCGGCGTGTAGCGGATGGCGTTGTCCACCAGGTTCGCCAGGAGCGTCCGCAGCCCGGTTGCGTCCCCGGTCACCACCGCCCCCTCGTCGGCTTGCTCCGCTCCCAGGTCGATCCCCCGCGCCTCGGCCAGCACCGCGTGATCGGCCACCGCCTGCCGCACCAGCGCGGCCAGCGAGACCGCGCCCACCGCCTGGGCGTGGTCCGCGCCCGGGTCCTGCCGGGCCAGGGTGAGGAGCTGCTGGACGAGGTGGGCGCCCCGCTCCAGCCCGCCGGCCAGCTCCGCCAGCGCGGCGGCACGGGCGCCCGCGTCCGGTGCCCGCTCAGCCAGCTGGAGCTGGAGCTTGAGCGCCGCCAGCGGCGTGCGGAGCTCGTGGGCGGCGTCGGCCACGAAGGCGCGCTGGGCCGCCAGGGCCGCCCGCAGCCTGTCGAGGAGTTCGTTGAGCGAGCGCACCAGGGGCAGGGCCTCGACCGGCACGCCCTCCTCGGCGAACGGCTCCAGGGCGGCGGCGGTCCGCGCCGCGGCGGCGCGGGCCAGGCGATCGAGCGGCCGCAGCCCCCGCCCGACGATCCACCACACCAGTCCGGCCATGAGCGGCAGGAGCACGGCCAGCGGGATGAGGGTCCGGCTGGCGGCCTGGAAGGCGAGGTCGCCCCGCACCCGGAGCGGCTGGCCCACCTGGATCACCTGCCCGCCCACGTCGGTGGCGTAGACGCGCCAGCGGCCCCCCGGCCCGTCGACGTTGGAGTAGCCGAGCTCGGTCACCGGCGGCAGCGGCGCGTCCGGGCGGGAGAGGTAGAGGCGAACGCCGCCCTCGTCCCAGATCTGGATGGAGAAGTCGAGCTCGGGGCCGGCCCGCCGCGCCGCGGCCCGGGCCAGGGCGCGATCGGACAGCGAGAGGGCGATCTGGCGCAGGTGGTAGTCGAAGACGTCATCGAGCTGCTCCCGCGCCACCCGGTAGGTGGCGAAGACGCCCACCAGGAGCACCGCCAGCAGCGCCAGGAGCAGGGCCACGAGCAGCGTGCGCCGCAGGGAGGTCATGGCGCGCGCCCTCCGGGGACCATGTAGCCCACCCCGCGGAGGGTCTTGATCCAGTGGGCACCGAGCTTCTTGCGGAGCGCGTGCACGTGCACCTCCACCGCGTTCGACTCCACCTCCTCGCCCCACCCGTAGAGCCGCTCCTCCAGCTGCGCGCGGGAGAGGGGCCGGCCGGGGCGCTCCAGGAGCGCCTGGAGGAGCGCGAACTCGCGGGCCGAGAGGGAGACGGGGACGCCCTCGAGCGTGACCTCCCGGGCGGCCGGGTCCATGGACAGGGAGCCCACCTCCAGCCGCGGGTCGGCGCGCCCGCCCCGGCGCCGGTGCAGGGCGCGGACCCGGGCCGCCACCTCGTCGAGGTCGAAGGGCTTGGTGAGGTAGTCATCGGCCCCGGCGTCCAGGCCGGCCACCCGGTCCGGGACCGCGTCCTGGGCGGTCAAGATGAGCACCGGGATGGCGTTCCCCCGGCGACGCAGGT
Organism: Anaeromyxobacter sp.; assembly: GCA_035541675.1. Lineage (GTDB taxonomy): Bacteria > Myxococcota > Myxococcia > Myxococcales > Anaeromyxobacteraceae > Anaeromyxobacter. The sequence continues at coordinate 23,532 of DATKMW010000138.1, forward strand.
CGGCCAGCACCGCCAGGCCGCCCTTGCGCGGCAGCCCCAGATCGAGGAGCGCGACGTCGTAGGGCTCTCCCCGGAGCGCCTCCTCGGCCTCCTCCCCGTCCTTCGCCCAGTCCACCGCCCACCCCTTCTGGCGCAGGCCGGCCTGCAGGCCGGCCCCCAGCATCCGGTCGTCTTCCACGAGGAGGAGGCGCATGGTCGGGCCGAAGACCAGGCGATCTTATCCGAAGGTCCGCTGCCGGGCGCGCCGGCCGGCGACGCCGGCTGCGGGGCCTCGGCGACCACTCGTCCCGGCGCGGTGGGACGGCGCCTCGCCACCCTCGGGCAGCGGCTCATCGGCGCCGCCTGGCGCCGGTGGCGGGCGCTCCCCGAGCGGACTCCCGCGAGCGGCGGCCAGCACCGCGCCGGCGACAGCAAGAAGGGGCCCACTCTCGGGGCCCCTTCGTTCAGTCAGCTTGGCGCTCTCGGGCGAGCGCCGGTCCGGCTCGCGCCGGTCGGGACTGCGCGTATGTCGACTCGACGTTCGGTTCCTCTATCGCCGCCTCCCGCGCTGTGCTGCCGATGACGAGGATGCTATGCCCTTCCATCCCCGGCGAGAAGGGTCCCCCTGGGTCCCCGGCGGGCGAGGACCGGCGCCACGCCACAGCTGATCGGGTACATTCCGGCCATGCCCATCCGCGCGGTGATCTTCGACATGGACGGCGTGATCGTCGACTCGGAGCCGGTGTGGAACCGGTCCCGGGTCGAGCTGGCCGGCGCCCACGGCCGCAGCTGGAGCGAGGAGCTGCAGCGCGCCTGCATGGGCCGCTCCACGGAGGAGTGGGCGGAGATCATGCGCGAGCGGGTGCCCCTGCAGATGACCGCCGCCGAGGTGATGGCCGAGATGCGCGAGCGCATGCTCTCCGCCTATCGGGCGCACCTGCCGGTGCTGCCAGGGGCGGTCGAGGCGGTGCACCGCATGGCCGGCGCCTTCGCCGTGGCCATGGCCTCCGGCTCGATGACCGCCCTCATCGAACACGTGCTCCGCGCCACCGGGCTCGACCACGCCATCTCGGTGGTGGTCCTCGGGGACACCATCCCCCGGGGAAAGCCCGCCCCGGACATCTACCTCGAGGCGGCGCGCCGCCTCGGCGTCCCGCCGGGCGACTGCGTGGGCGTGGAGGACTCCTCCAACGGGCTGCGCTCGCTGCGCGCGGCCGGCATGCGGGCCGTGGCCGTGCCCAGCCCCGGCTACCCCCTGTCCGAGGAGGCCCTGGCCCTCGCCGACCTGCGGCTGGCGTCGCTGATCGACCTCTCGGTCGAGGCGGTGCGGCAGTTCCCCTGACCGCGCGCCGTTCAGGAGCTGCGGCGCCCGCCGCGCAGCGCGAACGCACCCGGCCCGCCCAGCGCCAGCGCCGCCGAGGCCGCCAGGAGGGTGAGGGGGTACTCGATGCCGTTCGGCGCGAAGAACCCGGCCTTCGCGTGGACGAGCAGCATCGCCACCAGCATCTCCACGGCGAAGAGCAGGCCCGCCACCCGGGTGAAGATGCCCACGATGAGCGCCAGCCCACCCAGGAGCTCGAGCAGGGTGATGAGCGGCCCGGTGACGGTGGCCACCGGGACCCCCATGTGCCCGAAGGCCCCGATGACGCCGCCGAAGCCGAAGACGAAAAGCTTCTGGAAGCCGTGCACGGCAAAGACGAGCCCGACGATGACGCGGAGGACGACGAGGGCAAGGTCGGCGCGCGGCGCGGACGATGCGGAGGGAGCGTTGGCCATGGCAGCCTCCTAGCACCCCCGCGCTCGATCGGCAGATCTCCCTGCTCGCCCTGGTCGGGTTTCACCCCACGGGGGTACCGCGGCCGGGAGCGGCGGCCACGGGCTCCCCCTCCGCCTCGACCGGCGGCCCCACCACCCGCTGCATGAGCTCGTCCAGCCCCACGCCGTCGGCCGGACGCGCCGCGGCGATGCGGCCGGCGTCGGCCAGGCGTCGCACCAGCTCGTTGATGTGCTGCATGGCCGAGAGCGCGTCGGCCACCACTTCGCCCGCCTCGGAGCTGGGCGGAAGCCCCCCGGCCAAGTACCGGAGGTTGGCGGTGACCACCGCCGCCGGGTTGGAGACCTGATGGGCCACGCCGTTGGCGAGCTGACCCAGGGCCGCCAGGCGCTCGGCCCGGACCAGCCGCTCGCGCGCCAGGGTCAGGGCCTGCGAGCGCCAGCCCACAAGCGCCTCCAGCCGTCCCCGGAGCTCGTCGAGGTCCCGCGCCGCCTCCGCCACCTTCAAGGCCGTGGCCCAGCCGACCAGGGCCACCGGGCCGATGAACCCTCCGTCCAGCAGGTAGGGCATCCCCAGCCGGCCGGTGGCGGCGAGGAAGTCGTTGGCCGTCAGCACCAGGACGCAGGCGAAGGCCCCGACCCGCAGCCCGGTGAAGCGGACCTCCCCCCGGCCGGCGGCGGCGAAGCGGGCCAGCACCACCGCCGCCGCCGGCGAGCAGGCCAGCAGGAGGACGTAGCCGAGCGGGGTGAAGTACGGATCGCTGTAGACCATGTGCCAAGGTGCGAAGACGTGGTGCGTGAGTCGACCCGCCTCGACCACCCCGGGGACGAGCGACAGCGCTGCCACGGCCAGGACCAGCCGCTCCAGCCAGCGGGCCAGGGGAGCCGCCGGGGCGGCGCCGCACGCCTCGGCGTAGCGCATCCAGCCGAAGTAGTGCAGCAACGCCGCCGCCAGCTGCACCCGGCTGGCCATGAGGATCACCCGCTCCGGCATCCCCAGGGTCGAGCCCAGGTTGGCCAGGCCGTAGGCGGCGGCGGTGAAGGCGATGACCGCGAACCAGCGGACCTCGCCCCACCCGCGCGACCGGGAGGCCCGCAGGGCGAGCGCCCCCACCCCGGCGCCCAGGGCGGCCGACAGGAGGGACAACGTGGCAGGTACGTTGGCCAGTGGCTCGAGGATGCACCCGCGGAGCGAGACCGTCCAGGAAGCGGTCGCGGCCGGCCCTGGCCCCGCGCACCCCGGGGCGGAGCGCCCGCCGCGCTCCGGCCTGCGCGCTGCGCCGACTGTCGGCCACGCCCTCCGCCCCTCGACCAGCTCGATGACCCGTTGGCAGCGGGCCGCCCGGCGCGGTCGTGCGTCACCACTCCCGGCGCGCCGGTCGAAACGCCGCGGCAGGTCGGGCACAAGGTCGACGGCGTGGGTACCGAGGTTGCCGGTGGCCCGTCGGCCGGCACCGGCCTGGATCCGGTGGAGCCCTGCTCCGCCCGTGCGGAGAGCTTTGGCGCGAGCAGGCAGACGCGCCGCGGGTCGCCCAACAAGGCGAGGGGCCTGCGGCCGGGCAGGCTGGCGGCGTTGCACGGCCGGCCCCTGGGCGGCGCCCGGCGGCTGCTGGCCTGCGAGGGCCCCCGGGCTGCGCGGCGGGGACCGGGCCGCCAGCGCCCAGGTGCTGGCGGGTGGCCGTCTCCGCTGCGGAGCTACCAGGCCGCCCGCCCCGGGGACCGGAGCTGTCCGTGGAGGAGCCGCCGGGGCTGCTCCTGCGCAGGGGCACCTCCAGGCCCCGCGCCGCGGGCACCCTGGCCCACCTCCAGGCCCCGCGCCGGTCCGGCCGGCGGCGTCGGGCGGGAGCCTTCGCCGGGGGATGGGCCCCTCCGTTCACCTGGAAGTGGGCCCTTGCTCGCCGCAGCTTCCCGGCGCGCTCCCCACCCCTCACCCGGCCCGCCGCGAGGCGGTGGTCCGGGCCCATGTCCCGCGTCACCGGCCACGCCGGTCGGCCGTCCGCCCGCCCCGGGCAGAATGCGCGAAGCGCCAGCACCCGACCTAGAATGGCCCGCCATGCCTTCCCCGGGCAGCGACCGGCCGACCGTCTACGCCATCGACTTCGGCACCAGCAACTCGCTCCTGGCGGCGGCGAGCCGCGACCGCACCTTCGACCCCGCCCCGCTCGACCCTGCGGCCCTCGACCCGACCGTGCTCCGGAGCGTCCTCTGCTTCCCGGACGCGGGGGGCGTCCACGTCGGGCAGGAGGCGCTGGAGCGGTTCGTCGAGCACGGGGGCGAGGCGCGCCTGCTGCGCTCGATCAAGCGCCACCTCGGCTCGCGCTCGTTCCGCGGGACGGTGATCCGCGGGCGCATGGTCTCGCCCGAGGAGCTCGTGGCTGCCGTGCTCCGGACCATGCGGGTGAGGGCCGACGCCCACTTCGGCGTGGAGGTACGTCGGGCCCTCCTGGGAAGGCCGGTACATTTCGACGGCGACGACGATCGCTTCGCGGAGGATCGGCTGCGACGGGCGGCGCAGCTGGCTGGCTTCGAGGAGGTCCAGTTCCTGGAGGAGCCGGTGGCGGCGGCCCGGGCCTTCGGGGCCATCGCCGAGCGCGAGGAGCTGGCGCTGGTCGGTGACTTCGGCGGCGGCACCTCCGACTTCACCGTGCTCCGGATCGGTCCCCGGGCGCCAGCCCGGGGCGACGTGCGGGCCATCGGCGGGGTGGCGGTGGCCGGCGACGCCCTGGACGCATCGATCATGCGCGCCCAGGTGGCCCGCCACTTCGGCGCCGAGGTTCGCTACCGCACCCCCTTCGGCAAGAACGTCCTGCGCATGCCGCAGGGCATCGTGCGGCACCTCTGCTCGCCGGCCCATCTCTCCATCCTGCAGCGGCGGGACATCGCCACCTTCCTGGCCGACGTGCGGCAGTGGTCCCTCTCCGCCGAGGATCGCCACTGCCTCGACCAGCTCACCACCCTGGTCGACGGCGTCCAGGGCTTCCACCTCTTCGAGGCCATCGAGCGCGCCAAGAAGGAGCTCTCCACCGCCGAGACGGCCGAGGTCCGCTTCTCGCACCCGGGCATCGAGGTGCGGGAAGCGGTCACCCGCCCCGGCTTCGAGGAGGCCAGCGCCCGCGAGCTCGGCGGGATCGTGCGTTGCATGGAGGAGACGGTGCGCGCCGCCGGGGTCGAGCCCGGGGAGGTGACGGTGGTCTGCTGCACCGGGGGAACCGCGCGCGTTCCCCGGCTCGCTGCCGAGATGGCCGCGCGCCTCCCCGCCTCCCGCCTGGAACACTTCAAGGGGTTCCACTCGGTGGTCGAGGGCCTGGCCCGCGAGGCGGTGGCCCGCGAGCGGGCCGCCTGACGCACCTCGAGCCGCTGCCGGCTCGGCCCGACCGGCGATGGACGCGGCAGGACGTTCTCGAGCGAGGCTGCGGGGGCGAGCGCCTCCGTCCTTCCCCTGATCGGGTGCGCGCCGCCCGGACCCGCCCTCGGCTGCTGGGCGGGCCCCACGCGGCGACGGAGGCGTGCCGATGGCGTGACGCCGCCTGGCGTCGCGGGGGCAACGGCGCCGAAGAGGATTCCGGCCGGGCCCGGAGGTGCGGTACACATGGGGCATGATTCCCGTCGGCCCCGCCCTCGCCCTGCTCCTCGCAGCCGGACCGAAGTACGCGGTGATGCCCGTCGTGGCCAACGAGGTCGTCTCGGAGAAGTCGGCCTCGCTGCTCACCGAGACCCTGGCCGCGGAGCTGCGTCAGCAGACCGGCGGCGACGTGGTCACCCCCCGCGACCTCGGCAACGCCCTCTCGCTGGAGAAGCAGAAGCAGATGCTCGGCTGCCAGTCCGACTCCTGCATGGCCGAGATCGCCGGGGCCTTCGGCGCCGATCAGCTCCTGGTGGGGGACGTGGCCCAGCTCGGCGAGAGCCTCCTGGCCCAGATCCGCCTCCTCGACGCCCACAAGAGCAAGGTGATCGCCCAGACCCGCCGCCGATTTCGTCGGGGCGGCCTGGACGACCTCCTCGACGCGCTCCCCTCCATGATCGCCGAGCTGCTCTCGGCGCAGCCGATGGCCGCCATCAAGCCCACCCCCGCCCCGGCGCCGCCCGCCCAGGAAGGGGCACGGAAGGAGCCGGTCGCCGAGAGGGCCCCGGCCGAGAAGAAGGGGGCCGCCCAGGAGCCGGCGGAGACCGGGAAGAAGGCTGGCGCGGGGACCGTCCCCGGCCTCCGGTTCGTCTCCACCGCCCGCCAGCTGGCCGATGGCGCATGGGAGATCGACCTGGCCGTGCCCCTCGCGGCCAGCGGTGTCATGCCGGTGTCGCTGGGGGCGGGACCCGTCACCGTCACCGAGCTGCGGGTCCGGAACATGCCGTCGGAGGAGGAGACCCACGACCAGTCGCGCGGCAACGACAAGAGCCACCCCAAGCCCACCGTCACCGTGAAGAACGGTGGGAGCGGGAAGGTCAAGTGCAAGCTCAAGGTGGCCCTGGAGGACGACCAGGGGAAGCCCTTGATGACCTGCGACGCCAGCAAGGGCGTGGACCAGGGCGAGACCTCGGAGCTGAACCTGTGCTGGATCGCCTCCATCCGCACCCTCGACTGGCCCAAGCTGCGGGCGTTCCACGTCACCGGGACCATCAAGAAGGACTAGGGGCGGTGGGGAGGGCGCGGGCGGACCGGAGGGCGGGCGTCGCCGTGGCCCTGGCGGCCCTGGCCGCGGCCTGCGCCCACGAGCCGGCCCGGCCTGGGCCGGCCGGAACCGCTCTCGACGACGCGATCTTCACCGCCTACTCGCCGCTCTCCCGGGCGGAGGAGATCGCGCGACGCACCCTCTCGCCGCTGGTCCTCGCCGCGGGGCAGCGGGCGCTCGCCGCCGGCGGGCGGGCGTTGGTCGAGCAGCAGATCGACCTCTCCACCGAGCGGTTCAGCGTCTACGTCCCCGCCGGCGATCCACCGCCGCAAGGCTACGGGCTCCTGGTGTTCGTGGCCCCGTGGCAGGAGGCCAGCCGGCCCCGGCGGTGGCGGCCTCCGCTCGACCGGCACGGCATCGTCTTCGTGGCCGCCGCCGGCGCCGGGAACGGTGAGGCCATCCTCGACCGGCGCCTGCCGCTGGCCCTGCTGGCCTGGGAGAACGTCCGCGTTCGCTGGCCCATCGACCCCGAGCGGACCTACGTCGGCGGCATGTCGGGCGGCGCGCGGGTGGCCGAGGCGGTGGCGCTCGCCTACCCCGACGTCTTCCGCGGGGCGCTGCTCCACGCGGGGAGCGATCCCCTCGGCGGGGAGGCGGGGCACTACCTGCCGCCGGCCGACCTCTTCCGTCGCTTCCAGGCGACCCGGTTGGTCTTCGTGACCGGCGAGCACGACGAGGAGAACCTGGACGCCGACCGGGTCAGCCGGAGCTCGATGCACGAGTGGTGCGTCTTCGACGTCGCGGTGGAGCGGCCGCGCCGCCTGGCCCACGAGCCGCTCGACGCCGCCTCCCTGGACCGAGCGCTGCAGGCACTCGACCGGCGCGGCCCGGTGGACCCGGGGGAGCGGGCCCGCTGCGAGGCCCGGATCGCGCGCGAGCTGTCCGAGCGGATCGGCGAGGTCCGCGCCGCCCTGGCGCGCGGCGACCGCCGGGCGGCGAGGGACCGGCTCGAGGCCCTCGACGCGCGCTACGGCGGGCTGGCCGCGCCGTCCAGCCTCGAGCTCGCCGCCCGCCTCGGGCCCCGGTAGGGCAACGAATGGGTGGCCGCTCGGGGCCCGGGCGGTACCGTGGTGGGGCGGCGCGTGGCGAAGCCGACCTCGACTGCTCCCCATCGAGCGGCGCCCCGCGCCTGCCTGCGCCGTGACACGGAGGGCTCGCCCCTGGCTACCGCTCGCCGCGCCCGGCGGGGGGCGGCTGTTGTCCGGGCACGCCCTCGATCGCCGCCCGGTCGCGGGCGGCGGGGAGTGGGCCCCGGCTACCCTCGGGCCCCGGCCCAGGCGAGCGCGGCCGCCAGGGCCACGCCGTAGGCTAGCAAGGTGGCAGCCGCCAGCCCCAGCGCGGCGTTGAAGTCCTTCCCCTCCTGCGCCCGGGCAAAGCGCGCGCCGGCCAGCACGGCCAGCGGCGCCGCCAGGAGCGCCGCGCCACCCGCGCCCGGACCGGCCGCGAAGGGCAGCGCGAAGGCCAGGACCGCCTGGCAGGCGTACTGGACCCGGGTGAAGGCCGGCCCTAGCCGCACCGCCAACGTCCGCTTCCCCGCCGCGGCGTCGGTGACCACGTCGCGGGCGTTGTTGGCCACCAGGATGTTGTCGCAGAGCAGCCCCACCCCCAGGCCGACCAGGATCGCCGGGGCGTCGAGCGCGCCGCCCAGGGCGAAGGCCGTACCGGCGGTGGCCACCACCCCGAAGAAGGAGACCACGAAGACGTCGCCCAGGCCGTGATAGGCGAGCGGGAAGGGCCCGCCGGTGTAGGCCCAGCCTGCCAGGAGCGAGGCCGCGCCCACCGGGACTATGGCCGGGCCGCGCCAGAGCGCCACCGGCAGGCCGACCACCACCGCCCCCAGGTTGACGGCCAGGAGCGCCCGGCGCATCCGCCGCGGCGTGACCAGGCCCGCCGCCGTCACCCGCAGCGGGCCGCGGCGCGCCGGGGTGTCCGCCCCGCGCTCCGAGTCATACAGGTCGTTGGCCAGGTTGGTGGCGACCTGGACCAGCAGCGCGAACCCGCCGCAGCAGAGCGAGAGGCCGGGCGGCACCGGGCCGCGGCGGGCCGCCAGCGCGGTCCCGACCGCCACCGGGACCAGCGCGGCGGGCAGCGTCTTCACGCGCGCGGCCAGCAGCCAGGGGCGGAGGGGCGGGAGGGCGGCCATGCGCTGGGCGGCGAGTGTACGCCAGCCGACGGCCGGGCGGTGCGCCTCCCCGCCCGGCACGCCTCACCTCCCCGGATCGACCCCGAACGCCGAGGCCACCCGCTGGGCGGCGCTTCGCAGCTCGGCGTCGACAGCCCGCACCGCCAGCGAGTCGAGCGCCAACGCCCGGGCGGACTGGACGATCTCGCCAGCCGCCCGGGCGGCCAGGAATGGCTCTCGCAGGTCGAGCAGCGCCCCGCACAGCCGCACCGCGTGGAGCTCGGCGAACTCCGCATCGGCCGGGACCACGGGATCGTGGTGACGCACGGCGATGACGGTGAGGTACTGGGGCAGGTTCCACTCCTGGTGACACTCACCGCCCACCTCGACGTGCACCCGGTCGAGCACCCGGTCGACGATGGCGCCGTCGAGTGGCGGGGTGCCAGGCTCAGCGGCCAGCGCCGCCAGCGAGCGCAGGGCGATGGACTTCCCCACGTCGAAGAGCATTCCGCCCAGGTAGGCGCGATCGGAGCGCCCACCCTGGCGCTGGAGGGTGAGCGCGGCCGCCCCGCTGGCCACGGTCAGCGCCCGGTGGAAGAGGCCCGCGTAGCGCGGGCCGTGGGCGGCCAGCTCGGCCTTGAGGCGGGGGTGGAACAGGCTGCGGGCCCCTACCGCGCCGGCCACCCGGCCCACCTCGGCGATCCCCAGCCGCACCACCGCCGCTCGCACCGTCTCGATCTCCTCCCGGCCCCGGTAGGCCACCGAGTTGGCCACGGTAAGCACTCCGGCGGCGAGCGCCGGGTCGGCCGAGATGAGGCGGACCATCTCGCCCACCTCGGCCCTGGGCGAGGCCACGAGGTTGAGGAGGCGGAGCGAGAGCGAGGGTGCCGCGGCCGGCCCGGGCCGGTTCTTCCGAAAGTGCTCCAGGAGGCGCGCGGCCAGGGCCTGCTCGGGAGCGTCGAGCTCCCCGGGCCCGACCGCCCCCTCCGCCTCGCCGTCGCCCGGCGCGCGCGGCGACTCGACCCCCAGGGCGCGCGCGAAGGAGGCGAAGGGATCGCCGTCCGGGCGCTGGCCCGCCGAGGCGCCGCCCGGCCCATCCGGTGGCGCCGCCCCCGCCGAGGGCCGCGCCGCCCCCGAGGATCGCCCAGGGGGCCGCGCCGGCCCGGGCGGCCGCGAGCCCTTCCCCCCGAAGAATCGCGCGAAGAAGCCGGCCATCCGGATCAAGTCGAGCACGGTCCCAACGCCCCGGCAAGCTCGCGGCCGCTCCTCACCGAAGGTGCCGCCAGGCTCCACCCTGGCGCCGGGCCGGGGCCCCGGGCCGCACCTGCCTTTCCGGATCGCGGAACCCGGTGGTAGAAGCCGGGCGTGCCCGAACCCACCCTGGCCGCCAGCGCGGCCCTCGCCGGCGTGGCCCTGGTGGCAGGCACCGTCGACGCCATCGCCGGGGGCGGCGGGCTCCTCACCCTCCCCGCCCTGCTCCTGGCCGGCCTGCCCCCGCACCTCGCCCTCGGCACCAACAAGGGCCAGTCGGTCTTCGGCTCGCTGGCGGCCCTGGCCCGCTACGCCCGGGCCGGCCTGGTCGACCGGCGCCGGGCGCGCCTCACCTTCCCGCTGGGCCTGGCCGGCTCGCTCCTCGGGGCCGCGCTGGTCCTGGCCGTGCCGCCCCGGGCCCTGCGCGGCCTGGTGCTGGGACTGCTGGTGGGCGCGGGCGCCTTCGTGGCCCTGTGGCGGCCCGCGGCCCGGCCGGCCGGGGCGGCGCAACCGCCCGCGCGCGCCGCGGTGGCCGGCGCCGTCGCGCTCGCCATCGGGGCCTACGACGGGTTCTTCGGGCCCGGCACCGGGACCTTCCTCATCGTCGCCTTCGTCGCCCTCCTGGGCGACGGGCTCACCCAGGCCTCGGCCGGCGCCAAGGTCGTGAACTTCGCCTCCAACCTGGCGGCGCTGTTGGTCTTCTCGACCCGGGGCGCCGTGGCCTGGCGCATCTCCCTGCCCATGGCCGTCGCCCAGCTCCTGGGCGGCTGGCTGGGGGCGCACCTGGCCGTGCGCCGCGGGGACGCGCTGGTGCGGGGAGCGGCGGTGGCGGTGGCGCTGGCCCTGGCCGCCAAGCTGGCCTTCGACCTGCGCTAGCCGCCCCCACACCCACCCACCGGCCGCCGGGGCCCGAACGACCCCTTCAACCGCTGCCCGCCGGGCGCGATGATGGCGCCATGCACGAGGACCACTGGCTCATCGGACGGCAGCCCATCGTGGACCGGGCCGGTAGCCTGTGGGGCTACGAGCTCCTCTTCCGGGCCGCCCGGACCGGCCCCTCCGGCGTCTCCGACCCCTCCTTCGCCACCGCCAACGTCATCTTGGGGATCCTCTCCGGCTTCGGGATGGAGGAGCTCCTGGGCGGCCACCGCGGGTTCGTGAACGTCGCCCGCGACCTGCTCTTCAGCGACTCCCTGGAGATCCTGCCGCGCCAGCGCATGGTGCTGGAGGTGCTCGAGGACGTCGAGCCGAGCCACGCCGTGCTGCAGCGGTGCAAGCTGCTCCGGGCGGCCGGGTTCTCCCTGGCCCTGGACGACCACCTGTATGACCCGGAGTACGAGCAGCTCTACCGCGTGGTCGACCACGTGAAGATCGACCTGGTCGCGGCCACACCGGAGGAGGTCGAGCGGAGCGTCGAGCGGCTCCGCGCCTTTCCGGTCTCGCTCCTGGCCGAGAAGGTGGAGACCCCCGAGCAGTTCCGCCGCTGCCTGGACCTGGGCTTCGAGCACTTCCAGGGCTACCACTTCGCCAGGCCGGCAGTGCTGGAGCGCCGCCGCATCGGCGAGGCGGGCGCGACGCTGCTCAAGCTGCTCCAGCTCCTGGGCCAGGACGCCGACATCCGCGACCTCGAGCTCACCTTCCGAGAGAGCCCGGGCCTCACCTACAAGCTGCTGGTGCTGGTCAACTCGGTGGCCTTCGGCACGCGCCAGAAGATCGGCAGCGTGCGACAGGCCATCGCCATGCTGGGCCGGTCCCAGATGCGCCGCTGGCTGCAGCTGGCGCTGTTCGCCTCCGACGACCGCCGCGGCCTCGACGACCCCCTGGTGGACATGGCCGCGGTGCGGGCCACCTTCATGGAGCACCTGGCGCCGCTCCACCCGGGCCTGGCCGGCACCTCCGAGGCGGGGGAGCAGGCCTTCATGATCGGGATCCTCTCCTTGCTGGACCGGATCTACGCCCTCTCCATGGCCGAGCTGGTGGCGAGCCTCCGGCTCACCGACGCGGCGGCGCAGGCGCTGGAGCGGCACGCCGGCCCGCTCGGCCAGCTGCTGGGCGTGGCCGAGGAGCTGGAGAACCTGGAGGTCGAGGCGGCGGGATCGCGGCTCCTGGCCGCAGGCATCTCGCCCGAGCAGGCCTTCGCCGCGCTCCGCAACGCCTACGCCTGGAAGAGCGCCTTCCGCTGAGGCGGAGAGGGGACGGGCGGGCGCGCGCCCTCTCCTCTTCCCCGCTCGCTTCTTGTCATGCCCTCCGGGTAGTATGGCCCGCCCCCACGGACCGACCGGTGAGCGTCCCCAGACTCGAGCTTCGACACGTCACCAAGCGCTTCGGCGCGGTGGTGGCGAACGACGACGTGAGGCTCACCGTCGAGCCGGGGCAGATCCACGCCGTCCTGGGCGAGAACGGCGCCGGCAAGTCCACGCTCATGAAGGTCATCTACGGCGCGGTCCACCCCGACGCCGGCGAGTTCCTCTGGGACGGGCGGCCGGTGCAGGTGGACAGCCCTCACCAGGCGCGGGCGCTGGGCATCGCCATGGTGTTCCAGCACTTCTCGCTGTTCGAGACCCTGACGGTGGCCGAGAACATCTGGCTCGGCCTCTCCCGGGAGATCCCGCTGGCGCGGGTGGCCGCCGACATCGTGCGCAAGGCCCGTGAGTACGGGCTGGAGCTCGACCCGGCGAGGACCGTCTACACGCTCTCGGTGGGCGAGCGCCAGCGGGTGGAGATCGTCCGGGCGCTCCTGGGCGAGCCCCGCCTGCTCATCCTCGACGAGCCCACCTCGGTGCTCACCCCGCAGGCGGTGGAGAAGCTCTTCGTCACCCTGCGCCAGCTGGCCGCCACCGGCTGCTCCATACTCTACATCAGCCACAAGCTGGACGAGATCCGCAGCCTCTGCCACCAGTGCACCGTGCTCCGCAACGGCCGGGTGGCCGGGATCTGCGACCCGACCGCGGAGACCACCGCCAGCCTCTCCCGCCTGATGATCGGTGCCGAGCCGCCCCGGCTGGTGCGTCGCGAGCACCGGCCCGGCAACCTGGCCCTCCAGGTGCGCGAGCTCTCGCTCCCCAGGCTCGACCGCTTCGGCGTGACGCTGGACCGGGTCTCGCTCGAGGTACACCAGGGGGAGGTCGTCGGCATCGCCGGCGTCTCTGGCAACGGCCAAGCGGAGCTCATGGCCGCCATCTCCGGCGAGGACCCGAGGCCCGAGGGAGAGGCGGTGCGCCTCTTTGGCGCCCCCATCGGCCGACTGGGCGCCGGCGCCCGCCGCAAGCTGGGGCTGCACTACGTGCCGGAGGAGCGGCTGGGACGCGGGGCGGTGCCGAGCCTGTCCCTGGCCCACAACCTGCTCCTCACCCGGCGCGAGGCCGTCCGGCGCACCGGCTGGATCGACGTCGGCAAGCTGGCCGGACAGGCCCGCGACATCATCGGGCGCTTCCGGGTGACCGCGCCTGGGCCCCGGGCGGTGGCCCGCAGTCTCTCCGGCGGCAACCTTCAGAAGTACATCGTGGGCCGGGAGATCGACGCCGTCCCCAGGGTCCTGGTGCTGGCGCAGCCGACCTGGGGCGTGGACGTGGGCGCCGCGGCACAGATCCGCGGCGAGCTCCTCTCGCTGCGCGACACGGGCTGCGCGGTGCTGCTGGTCTCGGAGGAGCTGGACGAGCTCTTCGAGGTCACCGACCGGCTCTACGTGATGGCCCGGGGCCGCCTCTCCCCCCCCGTGCCCACCGCGACCGCCACCGTGGAGCAGATCGGCGAGTGGATGAGCGGCCTTTGGACGGCGCCGCCCGCCGGGACACCGGCCTCGTCCGGAGCGCGAACGTGATCCGACTCGAAGCCCGCCCGGCGCCCTCGCGCCTCATGGTCCTCCTCTCCCCGGTGATCGCCTTGGCGGTCACGGTGGCGGTGGCGGCGATCCTCTTCGCCTCGCTGGGCAAGGACCCTGCCCGCGGCCTGTACGTCTTCCTCCTGAAGCCCTTCAGCGAGGTGCGGCTGCTGTCCGAGCTGGGCCTCAAGGCCACCCCGCTCATCCTCTGCTCGCTGGGGCTGGCCCTCTGCTACCGCTCCAACGTCTGGAACATCGGGGCCGAGGGGCAGTTCTTGCTCGGCGCCATCGCCGGCGGCGGCCTGGCCATGTGGGTCACCATGAACGGCGTGGCCGTGAACCGCTGGGGCTTCTTCCCGTTCGTGGTGGTGGCGGGCGCGCTGGGCGGCGCTGCCTGGGCGGCCGTGGTGGCCTTCCTCAAGGACCGGTTCCACGCCAACGAGATCCTGGTCAGCCTGATGCTGGTGTACGTCGCCAACCTGCTCCTCACCTGGCTCATGTTCGGGCCGTGGAAGGACCCCAAGGGCTGGAACTTCCCGCAGACGGTGAGCTTCGCGGCCGACACCACCATCCCCCGCGTCTTCCGCGGCCTGCGCGTGAACTGGGGGCTGGCGGTGGCGCTGGCGGCGGCGGGGCTGATGTGGGCCTTCCTGTTCCGCACCTTCCGCGGGCTGCAGCTCCAGGTGGGCGGACCGGCGCCGGCGGCGGCGCGCTACGCCGGCTTCTCCGCCCGCGGTGCGCTGTGGACCACGCTCCTCGCCTCGGGCGGGCTGGCCGGGCTGGCCGGCGCCTTCGAGGCGGTGGGCCCCATGGGCCAGCTCACCCCGCACGTCTCCACCGGCTACGGCTTCACCGCCATCATCGTGGCCTTCGTGGGGCGCCTCCACCCGCTGGGCTGCATCCTGGCCAGCGTCCTCCTCTCCACCTTCCTCATCGGCGGCGAGCAGGCGCAGTCCACCATCCAGATGCCTTCGGCTCTGACCGGCGTGTTCCAGGGCGTGCTGCTCCTGGCCATGCTGGCCTGCGACGCCTTCATCCTGTTCCGGGTGCGCCGGGGCGCGGTGGCGCTGCGCGCAGGGAGGGCGTCGTGAACGAGCTGGCCTCGTTCATCGGCACCGCCTTCGCCTCCGGGACGGTCCTGGCCGTGGCCGGCCTCGGCCTGCTCATCAACGAGCGGGCCGGGGTCATCAACCTGGGGGCCGAGGGGCTGATGCTGGTGTCGGCCGTGACCGGGTTCGCGGTCGCGGCCGGCACCGGGAGCTCCTGGCTCGCCTTCGCCGCCGGGGCGGCGGCGGCGGCGCTGGTGGCGGCCTGCTTCGGGTGGCTGGTCATCTGGCTCAACGCCAACCAGTACGCCACCGGCCTGGCGGTGACCCTGTTCGGCACCGGCTTCTCCGCCTTCGTGGGGGTTTCCTACGTGGGGCGCAAGCTCGATCTGCCGCTCAACCACTCCGTCCCGGTGCTGGGCGACATCCCCTTCCTCGGCGTGGCCCTCTTCCGCCAGCACCCCCTCGTCTACCTGGCGCTGGCGCTGGCCCTGCTCCTCTCCTGGTTCTTCTGGCGCACGCGGACCGGCCTGATCGTGCGGGCCATCGGCGAGTCGCCCGACTCGGCCCACGCTCTGGGGTACCGGGTGAGGCTCATCCGCCTGGCGGCCGTGGTCGCAGGTGGCGCGCTCTGCGGCGTGGCGGGGACGTTCCTGTCGGTGGCCTACACGCCGCTGTGGGTGGAGCGGATGACCGCCGGCCGCGGCTGGATCGCCCTGGCCTTGACCGTCTTCGCCACCTGGCGGCCAGGCCGGCTGCTGCTCGGCGCCTACCTGTTCGGAGGGGTGAACGTCCTGCAGCTCACGCTCCAGGCACAGGGCGTGCAGATTCCGGCGCCCTTCATGAGCATGTCGCCGTACCTGGCCACCATCGCCGTGCTCTGCATCATCTCCAGCAACCCGGCCTGGATCCGGCTCAACATGCCCGCCTCGCTGGGGAGACCGTTCTTCCCCTCGCAGTGACCCTTCCCGATGCACCCGGGCGGCGGGGAGCCGGCCCGGCGCAGCACCGATAGACCGAGACAGGAGGACAGGAGTCCATGACCACACGTTCGTTGCTCAATACGCTTGCAGCGGGTGCGCTGCTGGCCAGCACCGTGCTCTTCGGCTGTAGCAAGAAGGAAGAGCCCAAGCCCGAGCCGGCCGCCGCCCCGGCACCGGCCCCCGAGCCGCCCAAGCCCGAGCCGCTCAAGGCCGCCTGGATCTACGTCGGCCCGGTGGGCGACGCCGGCTGGACCTTCGCCCACGACCTCGGCCGCAAGGGCGTCGAGGCCAAGTTCGGCGACAAGGTGAAGACCTCCTACGTGGAGAACGTCCCCGAGGGCGCCGACGCCGAACGGGTCATCCGCGACCTGGTGGCCCAGGGCAACAAGATCATCTTCGCCACCTCGTTCGGCTTCATGGACTCGATGGTGAAGGTGGCCAAGGACTTCCCCGACGTCTACTTCGAGCACGCCACCGGCTACCAGACCTCGCCCAACCTGCGCGTCTACGAGGGGCGCTTCTACGAGCCCGCCTACCTGGCCGGCATCGTGGCCGGCGGCATGACCAAGACCAACACCCTCGGCTTCGTGGCCTCGGTCCCCATCCCCGAGGTGCTCCGCAACATCAACGCATTCACCCTGGGGGCGCAGAGCGTGAACCCGAAGGTGAAGACCAAGCTGGTGTGGATCAACGCCTGGTTCGACCCGCCCAAGGAGACCGAGGCGGCCCAGGCGCTCATCAACCAGGGCGCCGACGTGCTCCTGCAGAACACCGACTCCACCGCCGTGCTGCAGACCGCCGAGAAGAACGGCAAGTACGCCTTCGGCTGGGACAGCGACATGAGCGCCTTCGCCCCCAAGGCCCATCTCGGCTCCTGCCTGCTCCACTGGGACGTCTACTACACCAAGGCCATCGGCGACGTGCTCGACAAGACCTGGAAGACCGACATGGTGAAGCTGGGCATCAAGGAGGGCGGCAACGACTTCGTCAAGATGAGCGACGCCATCCCCGAGAACATCAGGAAGAAGGTGGAGGAGGCGAAGCAGTACCTCATCGATCATCCGGGCGAGGTCTACCGCGGCCCGATCAAGGACCAGAGCGGCAAGGAGGTCCTGGCCAAGGGGCAGGTGGCCGACGAGAAGATGAAGGCCGAGATGAACTTCCTGGTGAAGGGCGTCGAGGGGAAGATCCCCACCTCCAAGTAGCCAGCGGCCGCGAGCATGGAAGCCACGAGGGGGCGCCGGGGAGCCGGCGCCCCCTTCCTTCCGGAGGCTCGCGGGGCGGCCTGCTGCGCCCCCGGCCGGAACCCGATCCGGATGGCGCCGAGGTGCTTGCCGCGCACCGTCACCGGGACGCCCAGGTCCATGAGCACCTCGCCGTTGTCGCGAAGGCAGCGCTGGAAGGTGGACGGCGCGGTGCTGCGGGAGACGGCGATCTCCACGTGGGCGTCGAAGACGGGCTCGGTCCGGTTGTTCACCCGGTCCACGCCCACCTTGCCGGTCAGCGTCTGGGCGTAGCGGGTGTTGTGGGTGGGGACGCAGCCGTTCCGGTCGGTGAGCACGGCGTAGACAGCTGGCCCCCGACCGCGCTCCAGCGCCAGGATGTCGCGGCCGGAGAGCCGGTCCCCATCGGCGTGGAAGCGCGGCTTCTGCCCCAGTCATGGCCGCTCATGGGGACGCAGTCCCGGTCGAAGGCATCGGCGACGGAGATGAGGCGTCGATGGCGCGGTCCAGCGCCGACCCGTGCGAGCGCGCGCCCCGGGTGGCCGCGCTCTTGGCCTTCTCCAGGGTTAGGCTCTGGAGCTACCGCCGCTCGCACGTCCTCGATCTGGCCGAGCAGGTCGTCGAGCATCCGGGCGCCCTGCGCCAGGGCGAAGGGCGCCTCGGGCGACACTCGCCGGACCGCCTCTCGCTCGCCGAACTTCCGCCGCCGAGGGCTAGCCCCGAGCGCTGTCATGGCGGCGTGGTAGGAGGCCGTTCCATGGCCAACGACCCCCGCCCCGCGGACGAAGGCACACCGCAGGAACCGGTCAACCCTTACCGCGACGAGATCGTCGTCTCCTGGCCCGAGCTGCACCGCGACGCCCGCTACCTCTCGGGCGTGCTCCACAGGAAGGGGGAGTGGAAGGGGATCATCGCCATCACCCGCGGCGGGCTGGTCCCGGCGGCGCTCGTGGCACGCGAGCTGGAGATCCGGCTCATCGACACCGTGTGCGTGGTGAGCTACGGGGCCGGCGGCACCGGTGCCGCCGAGCAGCTCCAGGGGGAGCTGCACTGGCTCAAGCGGGTCGAGGGCGATGGCGAGGGCTGGCTGCTCATCGACGACCTGGTCGACACGGGCAGGACCGCCAAGGCGGTGCGCGAGACCCTTCCTCGCGCCCACTTCGCCACCCTCTACGCCAAGCCCGCCGGCCGGCCCATCGTCGACACCTTCGTCAAGGAGTTCAAGCAGGAGAAGTGGATCTACTTCCCCTGGGACATCGACTACCGCTTCGTGTCGCCCATCAAGAGCAGGCCCTAGCGCACCCCAGCGCGAGGCGGGCTGCCACCCAGACGGGCGCCGCGCCGGCCTCCTGGCCTGCGCCTTTCCGCGCATGCTGCCGGACCGGGCTCGGGTGTAGAGGACTGTGCAGGATGACCACCGACCCTCGCCCGCCGTCGCTCGACCCGGACCTCGTCCGCTACGTCAACCTCAAGCTGGCTGCGCTGTCCGAGCCGGTGAGCGGGGCCACCGCCGACGCCGGCTTCCTGGAGCTGGTGACGCCGCTGCTCCGCAACCACGCCCAGAAGGACCAGCTCCTGGGATGGCCGGCCTCCCCGGTGGACGCGCGTATCCAGGCCTTCCTGGACCAGGCTCTCGCGGGCGCCTGCCCCGAGGGCGTGCCTCGCCTCCCCGGCCGGACCTTCGTGCTCGACCGGCCCGGCCTGGCGCGCGCCCTCTCCTTGCCGCCCAGCCGCGACCTGTTCACTTCACCCTACGTCACTTCCTTTCGGACGCAGCAGGGGGTCCTGCACAACCCCAAGGCCGACCGGCGCACCACCCAGGGCGTCTTCCACGTGGCCGAGGTGGGGCTGCCGGTGCCCGAGGACAAGGTGGCGGTCCCGCCGCGCACCTTCGCCCTGCTCCTGGCCGCCGCGCTCCGTGCGCCGCCGGAGGCGCTGGCCCTCCCCTTCACCGCCGACCAGACCGAGACCGCCCGCCTGTTCGTCTCGCTGCTCCTGCGGCCGCTGGTCTGCCCGGCCACCGACCGCGACCCGGCCCGCTCCATGGAGATCCACTTCCTGGCACCGGGGAGCCTGGTCTCCAACCTGGACTTCGTGGAGGCGGTGTTCGGCAACGCCGGCGACCCCTTCCTCCCCGAGAACGACGCCGGCCTCGACGTCTCCGGGTGGACCGGCCACACCGGCTGCGTGATCCTGGCGCCGCACCTCACCGAGCTGCGGGCCCGGGACCTGGGACTCCCGCACGCGGACCAGGCCACCCCGCGGCAGCGGCGCGACGGCATGTGCTGGCGGGAGGCCGGCGACCGCTACAACGGCGGCCGCGCCTTCAAGGTCACCGCCCGGGACGGCGCCGGCCGGATGGTGACCGTCATCGCCGACAACTACTACGGCTACTGCAAGAAGGAGGTGAAGACGCAGATCAGCTTCTCCGCCAACCTCTTCGGTCTGGCCGAGGAGGAGCACTCCGGTGGCGCCGTCGCCTACGCCAGCTACGTGCTGGGCCAGGACTTCTTCGCCCACCGCAGCTTCCGGATGTCCGACGCCACCTTCGAGGAGGCGGTCCAGCTCCTGGGCGACCGGGTGGAGGTCCTGCCCGGGCGCCACGCCGTCGATCGCCGCCACCCCGGCGTGCACTACGTCCCCGAGAACTCCGAGTTCCACGTCCGCAGCGGCCTGGTCGCCTGGGAGCACCAGGGCGCCCGCCACGAGCTCACCCTCCGCGCCGGCGAGGCCTACGTTCTCCCCACCGGCTACCGGGTCCACCTCGAGCGGCAATCGGGCGGCTCGGCCTGGCGCTTGGTGGGCACGCGGCCGGATGGCCTGCTGTGCCACAAGCCCTGCACCGTCTCGGGCGGCGGCAAGTCCGAGATCTCCAAGTCGCTCGACCCCATGATCCAGCGGGCCCCGGTGTTCGTGAAGGAGCACCAGCGGGACATGGAGGCGGTGGCCCAGATCCTGAGGCGGGACTACTCCGCCATCCACCGCAGCCACCCGCCCGACGCCGGCACGCGCCGTCCGCTGCTCTCCCCCCAGCGCTCGTTGGGCTCGGCCATCAAGCTCCTCACCCCCTCGCCGGACTACACCGACGCGCACAACGAATGGGCCCGGGGGCTGTCGCAGACCATCCGGCAGCTGGTCTTCGTGGTGAAGCGCTACTACCAGGCCGAGTGGGGCGACGACTGGCAGCGCCACTTCACCGTCGACCGGGTGAACGGCTACCCCGGCCACGAGCTCAAGTTCGACGGGCAGCGGCTGGTGGCCAACTACCTGCGGGTGGGCTTCGAGCCGGACGGCTCCTCCTGGCGCATGTACAAGCTGCGGCCGGACTTCCACCC
>DATKMW010000139.1:0-44057 GCA_035541675.1 Anaeromyxobacter sp.
CACGCCGGTCGCAGTGCGACGGCAGAAAGGCTGACGGTCCGCAGGACCCGCGCGACCGGTTCGAGGGAGAGCATCCAGCTCCCACCTGGCTCAGCGGGCGGGCGCGGAAGTCCTGAAGCAAGGCTTCTTCCCTCGAAGTACCGAACGAAGCGATGGCCACGAGAGGCCCTGCCGGAAGTGTGGTGCTCGCTTCTCCGGGAGTAACGTCCAGTCACGTAGTGTACGAGCGGCCGTGAGGTGGAGAACGGAGGTCATCGCGTCACCCCTGCGGAAACACCCCCCAGGTGATCTTCCACGATGAGAGAACGACGGCCGCCAAGTCCAGCATCGACGCGATCGAGCGGCCTCGCAAGCAGGCGGAGGCAGCACCAGACGGGCGCAGGACGATGCTCACGGAGATGGTGAACCTGCTGTTGAGCTCGGAGTTGGAGACGGTCAGCGGAGCCGGCTACGGCGAGCCGAGCGAGGAGCGGGCCAGCTCCCGCAGCGGGTACCGGGCACCGCCCTGGCAGCTGCTGGGCGTTTCGAAGAGGACGGTCGACGGGAGCCGCTCCCGTGCCCAGGGGCTCGGAGCTTCGGCACCGGGAAGACTTGACGCGTCGTTCCCGGGGCGCTGGTATCATCGCGGCGCCGCCGGAGGGGGGATGGCCCATGTTCATCGCGAGTCGTGTGTGCGTCTTCGTCGCGCTGGCCGTCTCGTGTGCATGCGGCGGGCCGCCATCGCAGGCCGGGCTACCTCCGGATTCCCTCGGCCACGACGCTTCGAGCCGATTTTCAGGAGACTGGATCGGAACGGCCACGATAGACGTCAACAACGGAGTCACCAGCACATCAGCTGCAGGTCCGGCGACGATGACCATATCGGCGATCGGCAGGAACCTCCTGTGGTTCCGCGACTTCTGCGATGATGGCGGTGGACCGAATGCACGGGTGACTTCGGATTCGGCGTTCACGATCGGCCGCTACGAATGTCGCATCCCGATCGACAGCAGTTGCAGCGCCTTCTGGACCATCGGAGAGGGTTCGGGGACCCTCTCTGGCTCCGCGCTCAACCTCTGCATGCAGGGGGTCCTGGTCGGATGCGGGTACAACTCCGATGCCATGAGCGTGTCATTCCTCGGCACGCTGAACGGGAGCCCAGGCATCAGCTCGCTCGAACCACCGAGCCAAACTGTCGCGAGCCCTTCGTTCGTCCTGACCGTGTCCGGAGTGGACTTTTCCCCGTCCTCGGTCGTGAACTGGAATGGTTCCCCGAGGATCACACGCTATCTCGATGGCTCGACGCTGACGGCCGACATCCCTTCCGCCGATGTCGCCAGCGTGGGAACGGCGTCGGTGACGGTGGACGACCCCGTCTCGGGATCCTCGGCGCCGATGACCTTCGACGTGACCGCCCCATCGGCCGTGGTCATCTCCTCGTTGAACCCGGCGAGCCTGCCCAGCGAGGGCGACGCCTTCACCCTGGCCTTGGGCGGCAGCGGGTTCACGGAGAGCTCGATCGTGAATTGGAATGGATCACCGCGGGCCACGACCTTCCACTCACAGTGGGCTCTGGACGCCGCGATCCTCTCGAGCGATCTCGCCTGCGCGGGGTTGGCTTCGGTGACCGTCACTGATCCTAGCTTCGGGGGAGCCTCCAATCCGGCGACGTTCCTCGTCACCCCGGGGCAGGCGGCGGCGCTCCTCCCGTTGGGAGCAAGCGACATGGTGTGGGATGCGAACGGACAGCAGCTATTGCTCTCGATCCCCGACACCGGCAGCTCCAATCCCAACACCATCACCGTGCTCGATCCCGTGAGCGGCACGGTCAGGGGAGCGCAGTTTGCTGGCAGCCAGCCGAACCGGCTGGCGCTTTCCGGGGATGGACAGTACCTGTACGTCGGGCTCGACGGCAGTGCCATGGTGAGACGCTTCACCCTACCTGACCTGGTGAAGGACATCGACATCTCCCTCGGCACCAGCCAGTACTACGGTCCGTTGTCGGCGTGGGACCTGGCGGCCGCGCCGGGTGCTCCGGGCACGATCGCGGTCTCCCTCGGCACTGCCGGGGTATCGCCCGCCGCCGTCGGCGGCATGGTCATCTACGATGACGGCATCCCTCGACCGACCAGCGCTCCGGGTCTTGGGGCAGGGGTGTACGATTCCATCCAGTGGGGGGCGGATGTGACCGTGATGTATGCGGCGGACAACGAGATTACGGATGACTTCTATACACTTTCGGTGACCGCCGACGGGGTCAGCCTCAACCACACCTATCCCAACCTGTTCCGGGGCCTAACGAGTCGAATTCACTTCGATCCCGTGACCGGCTTGATCTACGGAGAAGACGGGCTGGCGATCGCCCCGGCCACCGGGATGGAAGCCGGCACATACGCCGGCATATTCGGGACTCGGAGCGCAATGTTGGTGGACTCGGCCAATAATGCCGCCTTCTTCGTGACCTACGACATCCCGTCCAGCGCCACCACGGTGACGTCGTTCGACCTTGCACACTTCACGCCTACCGCCTCCGTCACCGTCACCACCCTTGCCGGGGCGATGGTTACCCCCTTGCGCGTTGCCAGGTTCGGCGCGACCGGACTCGCTTTCCTGACCAGCGACGGGCAGGTGGCGCTGATGCAGGTCCCGGGTAGCACGCCGGCCTCCTGTCCGTGACACAATCTGCGTGCTCCACACGGTGGTAGAGGTCGCCGTCGCGGTCCTTCCGGGAGCGCTGCGGCAGAATCCCCCCGCACCGGAGCTGCGGGAAGCGCGCGTCGGCTGACCGGGAGGCGGGCGCGCCGGAGACGACCGTCAGGGCCGCAGCCTGGCGCTGGAGGTCGGCCAGGAAGGCCTCGATGTCGTCCCTGGTGAACGAGTCGAGGCCCCAGAACTCCTTCCGCTGGCCGAATCGCTCCAGGTAGCGCGCCTGCTCCTCGACGTACTTGGGGGTGCGCCCCTGGGTGAACTGCTGGTACTTGAGGAATTCCAGCACCGCGTCAGCCCAGGACGTGCCCGAGGTGGCCCGGGGCGAGTAGTGGAAGGGGTCCTTCTCGAAGGCCGTGTACTCGGCGAACGCGGCAGCGGCCGTGCGGCAGCCAGTGGAGAGCTTGAACCGCCGCCCGCGCACCGTCCTGTCGATGTAGAACACGCCGCCGCGGATGAACCCGAGGGTGACGCCGTGCTGGATCCAGGGAGTGGTCTCGGCCATGCCCCCGATGGCGCCAGGGTTCACGTCCCGGTGGGACGTAGGTGGGACGTCGAGACCAACAAGAGCGATCAATGGCCAACCCGGAAAGGGGCCAGAACCGCTCGGAAGTGCTTGATTTCTTGAGCCGACACCCAGATTTGAACTGGGGACCTACTGATTACGAATCAGTTGCTCTACCAGCTGAGCTATGTCGGCGCGAAGCGGGCGTTCTGTAGCATCGCCCGCGCGGGGCCGCAAGGGGGCGGGGCCCGCCGCGTACCCTTGGACGGCGGCTGGGGATCCGCTACCCGGCCGCCTCGCGCGCCCGCCGGAGGGCCTCCTCGACGTCCTGGGCGGAGACGTCGAGGTGGGTGACGAGCCGGAGGAGGTCCCGGCCGGCTACGGCGCAGAGGACGCCCCTGGCCCTGAGCCGGCCGGCGACGGCTACGGCGTCCTCGACCCGGAGGTATACGAGGTTCGTCTCCGGCGCCAAGGCGAGGCGGAAGCCGGGGATCTCGGCGAGGCCCTGGGCCAGCCGGCGCGCGTTGGCGTGGTCCTCGGCGAGCCGGCCGATGTTGTGGTCCAGGGCATAGAGCCCGGCGGCGGCGAGGATGCCGGCCTGGCGCATCCCGCCGCCCAGGCGCTTGCGGAGCCGCCGCGCCTCGCGCAGGAGGTCCTTCGGGCCGGTGAGCACCGAGCCGGCCGGGGCGCCCAGCCCCTTGGAGAGGCAGGTCGAGGCGAGGGTGGCGGGGGCGGCGTAGGCGCGCGGGGCGACGCCGCTCGCGGCGGAGGCGTTCAGAAGCCGCGCGCCGTCGAGGTAGAGGGCCAGGCCGCGTGCGGCGGCGAGCCGGCCCAGATCCTCGAGCCGCTCGAGCGGCCAGACCGTGCCGCCGGCGGCGTTGTGGGTGTTCTCGACCTCGATCACCCGGGTGCGGGGCAGCCAATCGGCCTCGCCCCGGACGGCGGCCTCGACGTCGACCGCTGCGAGGACGCCGCGCTCGCCGGGGATGGGCCGGAGCTGGATGCCCCACAGGGCCGACGGGGCGCCGCCCTCGAAGCCGACGACGTGAGCGCCCTCGTGGCAGATGACCTCGTCGCCGGACCGGGCCAGCGTGCCCAGGGCCACCTGGTTGGCCATGGTCCCGCTGGGAACGAAGAGCCCCGCCTCCTTGCCCAAGAGCTCCGCCACCCGCTCCTCCAGCCGGCGCACGGTCGGGTCCTCCCCGAAGACGTCGTCACCGACCTCGGCGCGGGCCATGGCGTCGCGCATGCCGGGCGAGGGGCGGGTCACGGTGTCGGATCGCAGGTCGATAGGATCGGCCACTTGCTCCTCCGGGTTCAGAACGCGCTGCCCAGGACCACCCACCCCTCCACCGCGCCGACGCCGGGCTCGCGTGCTTCTCCCTGGAACACCCGGCCGAAGGCGTGGCCGAGTCCCAGGCGGAGGTCGGTCACGGCGAAGTAGCCGAGCGCCAGCTCGAGCCGGGCCTCGAGGCCGGCGCCGAGCCGGAGCTCGTCGGTCCGGAAGGGGTGGCCGGCGAAGGGGAGGGTCCCGGGCAGATCGAAGGCGTCGCCCAGGTCGGCGAAGACGGCGCCATGGACGCGGCGCAGGAACACCGGCCAGGTGGTGTGGCCGAGCTCGGGCGAGGCGATGGGGAAGCGAAGCTCGGCGTTGGCCAGGGCGAAGCCTGTCCCCTGGAGCCAGCCGGAGGGGTAGCCGCGCAGCTCGTCGGCGGAGGGGAGCTGCGCCTCCGTCCCGAGGAGCAGGGGGAGGACGTCCGGCTGTGCCACCCCGCCCAGAGCGAAGGGGGCGGAGTTGCCGATCGAGCCGCTGGCCGCGCCGCCGGCGAGCCTCAGGGCCAGAACGGCGTGCCGGGTGAAGGGGACGCGCAGGTACTGGGCCAGGGAGGCGCGTCCCTCGGAGAGATCGTAATCGCTGCCCAGGCTGCGCGAGGCCACCACCCCGTCGAGGGCCAGGGTGCGCCCCTCCTCGGCGGAGATGGACCGGACGAAGCGCTGCGCGTCGGACCAGGTGGCCTGGAGCGTGAGCTGCGAGCCGAAGGCGTCGGCGCGGCCGAGATCCTCGGGGACGTGGGCCGTGGAGGTGGCGTCGCGCACGCCGCGGAGGGTACCTGCCCAGCCCAGCCGAACCAGCGCCCACCATTCCAGCCGGGGGAAGGTGAAGTCGAGCCCCAGGTCGGCCAGGGTCCAGACGGACTCCAGGCCAAGCCCGTCGCGCGCCGAGACCACGGTGCGGCTGGAGGCGAGGTCGACGAGCGGCCAGGACCAGCCCCCGACGTAGGCGGCCGAGTAGCCGACCTGTCGGGACTGCGGCCCTGCCCAGGCGGCGAGCGCGTAGCGGTGCAGCCCCAGCACGTCGCCGCCCCCGGTGAGCGCGCCGTAGGTGGGGCCGTTGGGGTCGACGCCTGGCAAGGGGAACCAGAAGGTCGGCCCCAGCGTGGGCCAGGGGTGGAAGGGGTGCGAGGGGGCGGCCACGGGGTCGGGGAGCGCCGGCGGTGGTTCGGCTGCGGGCGCGGGCTCCGGGTCGAGCCAGCCCTCTGGATCGAAGGGCAGGGTGGCGATGTCGTAGCCGGCGCGGGTGTAGGTGACGAAGGCGATGGTCCGGCCGTCGGGCGAGACGGTCGGCTGGAAGGCGCCGGTCTCGACATTGGTGACCTGGCGGAGGGCGCAGCCGCTCCCGCCGGCCAGGCATTCCTCCACCGGCCAGGCGTAGAGGTTGTAGACGCCGCCGCGGTCCGAGGAGAAGAGCAGCCAGCGGCCGTCGGGGGTGAAGGCGGGGCTCGCGTCGATGGCGCCGTCGTCGGTGACCTGCACCCGCCGCCCCTCGTCGAGCAGCAGGAGGTCGCGCCGGCCCGCCCGCTGGATGGCGAAGGCGATGCGATGGCCGTCGGGGGAGATGGCCGGCGCGTACACCTGCACCCCCGCCTCCTCGAAGAGCGTCTCCGCGCCGCTCCCGTCGACGCGCCGCCGCTCGACGGCCATCTCGCCGGGGGTGGACCGGCGCACATCCACCAGGACGGCGCCGTCGGCGGAGAGGGCGGGCTCGGAGGCGCGGGCTCCGCGGGTGAGGCGGTGGAGCCGGCCGCTCTCGAGCTCGAGGCGCCACAGGTCGTCGTAGAGCCGGTAGCCCCGGTAGACCTCGGGGCGGGAGAGGACCGCCGCCTGGCCCGACAGCGACAGCCCGTCCCCGCCCTCGACGCGCACCGTCCGGCCCGCCGGCCGCCCCTCGGGCGTCACCTGCAGGAGCTGGTACCCGCGATCGAGGTCATAGGCCAGGTAGGCGATGGTCCGGCCGTCGGCGCTGAAGCGGGGCCAGCCGGCCGTGCCGCCGCGCCAGGTGATCCGCCTGGGACGGGTCACCGGCCGCTCCCGCACCCGCTCCAGCGTCTCACGCGCCCGCGCCTCCTGGCGGCGGCCGAACTCCTCCCACAGCTCGGGGAAGGAGGCCCCGAAGAAGGGCTCGCCCACGTGGCTCGGGGCGTAGGGCCAGATCTGCGCCCCCTGGCGGGCGATGTAGCCGGCGATGGCGCCGTCGCCGCTCCGCTCCTCGAGGAACTCCATGAACCGGCCGCCCAGGAGGTAGGGGATGGACCCCAGGGGCCACTCCAGCGATGGGTTCGAGGCCTGGTCCAGGCGGGGGAAGCCGGGCGGCTCGAGCGAGAGCGAGCGCGCGTACATGTCGAAGATGGCGCTCCGGTTGCGGCCGGAGTCCTGGCCGGGGTCGCCGTCGGCCTCGTGGAGCACCGCCAGGCCCTCGGCCATCCAGCTCGGGGTGAGGCCGTTGGGCGCGAGGAGCTTGCCGAAGACGTGGTTCAGCCCCTGGGGAACCCCCTCCACGTGGTCGAGGTGGAGGATGTGGACGTACTCGTGGAAGACCAGGGTCGACAGCCAGTCCCGGTAGGCGTTCAGCTCCGAGATCTCGGGCGGCGGCGTGGCGTAGAGACGGATGGTGTCGTAGGGCAACGGCGTGGTCAGGCCGTTGGCCAGGTCGGAGTCGTCGGAGAGGACCACCTCGGTCCCGGAGGAAGGCGAGTAGCCGAGCAGCGGCGAGAGCACCGCGTGGGCGCGCTCGGCGGTGGCGGCCACCCGGCGGGCGAGGTCCTCCTCCCCCTGGTGGAAGTGGATGCGGAAGTGGGGGGTCTCGAGGGTCCGCCAGTGGTAGGCGGGGTCGTAGGGCTGCGCCGCGGCAGGCGCGGCCCGGGCGCAAAGCAGCGCCAGGGCCGCGGCGCGGGCAAGGCGCGGCCGGAGCTGGACGCTCACGCCTGTCTCCTCCCGGCCGGACGCCGCGGCCGGGGGATGGCGGTGCGCCGGGGGCGCCTGCCGGGCGCGGCCGGGCGGGCCCCCTGGCGCGGGAGGTGGCGGGAGAGGAAGCCGCGGACGTGGCGCGCCACCGCCGCGGGGAACTCGAGGGGCGTGACGTGGGTGCCCTGGGGCACCACCACCAGCTCGCTTCCCTCGATCTGGCCGTGCATCTCCTGGGAGAGCCGGACCGGGGTGAAGGTGTCCTTGCCTCCGGCCACGATCAGGGTGGGCACGTCCACCGCGGGGAGGTGGTCGGAGCTGTCGGTGTCGCCGGCCGAGGCCAGCATCCGCACGAAGAGGAGCGGATCGACGGACGAGAGATCCTCGAAGTAGCGGGAGAGGTCGGGCCGATCGACGCGGGCGCGGTTCACCTCGTGCGCCAGGGCCAGCTCCACGGCGAAGTCGGTGGGGACCACCGCCCGGAAGACCAGCCGGGCCAGGGCGGGGTGCCTCTCGACGGCGTTGCGGGCGAAGGGGAAGGCGAGCTTGAGGGCCGACGAGCCGTGGAAGGTGTCGAGCGGGTGGCCGGGCGCCCCGCACAGGAGGAGCAGCGCCTCGACGCGGCCCGGGGCGCGGCGGTGCGCCTCCAGGGAGACCTGCACCCCCATGGAGTGGCCGGCCAGGACCGCGCTCGACTCCCCGGCGGCGTCGAGCACCGAGAGGAGGTCCTCGACGCAATCGTCGAGGGTCACCCGGTAGGCGTCGCGGGGGACGGCGCTGCGCCCGTGCCCCCGGTAGTTCCAGTGGATGACGCGGTGGCCTCGGGCCAGGGCCGGCTCGAGGTGGCGCCAGACGAAGCCGGCGCAGCCGATCCCGTCGCAGAGGACCACCGCCGGCGACCCCTGGCCCATCTCGGTCCAGTGGATCCGGGTGCCGTCGCGCCCCGCCGCGTAGTGCGTCGTCCTCTCCACGCCGTCGCCCATGACCCCCGGGCCGGTCCATGCCGGAGCCGTGGAGCATGGAGTAGAGTGCGAGGGAGGTTCAAGCGGAATGTCGCACGGGCACTCGCACGAGGTCGGCGCGCCGGCCGGGGCCGGGGTAGGGCCTGGGACGAGCGTTCGCCGGCTGGCGGTCTCGCTCGGCCTCACCGTGGCCATCATGGTGGCCGAGGCGGTGGGGGGGGGCCTCTCCGGCTCGCTGGCGCTCATCTCCGACGCCGGCCACATGCTCGCCGACGCGGCCGCGCTGGGGCTGGCCCTGGTCGCGGCCTGGCTTTCGGGCCGGCCGCCCGACGACAAGCGGACCTTCGGCTACCGCCGGGCCGAGGTGCTGGCCGCGCAGATCAACGTGGGCGCGCTGTTCCTGCTGGCCACCTGGATCGCCTGGCAGGCGGTGGACCGGCTGCGCCACCCCGGGCCGGCGATCGCCCTGGGCCTCATGGCGGGGGTGGCGGCGATCGGCCTCCTCGCCAACCTGGCCATCCTGGGGGTGCTGCACCGCGAGCGCTCGCTCAACGCCCGCACCGCCCTGCTGCACGTCCTCTCCGACACGGTCTCCTCGGTGGCCATCCTGCTGGCGGCGGGGGCGATGGCGCTGTGGGGCGGCCTGACCTGGCTCGACCCGGCCCTCTCCCTGGGCATCGCCGCGCTCATCCTCTGGGGCGCCTCGCGCCTGGTCCTGGAGATCACCGACATCCTCATGGAGTCGGTGCCGCGCCACATCGACGTGGCCTCGGTCTCGCGGTGCATGGCCGGCTGTCAAGGGGTGCTGGCCGTCCACGACCTGCACGTCTGGACCATCTCCAGCGGGCTCCACGCGCTCTCGGCACACCTGGTGGTGCACCCGGACGAGATGGGGCCGCGCAACGACGCCATCCTGGAGGCGGTCAAGAGGGAGCTCTCGCTCGTCCACGGCATCCACCACACCACCCTGCAGATCGAGTCGAGCGAGTACGCCCACGCCTACGACCTGAAGCACTGAGCGCGCGCGGCCGGCCGGCGCCGCTCCCCGGGCCCGGCCCCGACACCCGTCGGTGACGCGAGAGGGACCGCGGGCGTGGGCCGGCGGGAAGCCGACCTGGCTCCCCGGCCGTGCTATACCGCCCGTGTGCTGTCGCGCGTCCTCGCGTTCCGCCCGGCGAGCGTAGTGGGGCGGCTCCCGCCCCGCAGCGATGCCTGCCCGCTCTCGCTGGCCGAGCTCCTCGAGGCGGCGCCGGGCTACCGGCTGCCCTCGGTCGAGGCCTCGACGCCGGACGTGGTCCGGGCGGCGCTGGTGGCGGCCAAGGTGCTGCACTCGGCCATCGGCCTGGCGCTGCCCGCCGGGGTGGCGCCCGAGCCCTGGTTCGAGCGGGTGACCCGCACCGCCGACGAGATCGCCGCGGCCCTGCCGCTCTTCCTCTCGGCCGAGGTGGCGCTGGAGGGCGAGGGGGCACCCGCGCTGGACCGGGCCGCCCAGGAGGTGTGGCGGCTCGTCGAGGCCGGGCTGACCCACCTGGCCTTCGACTCCTCCCGGGTCGCGCCGCCGGACCGGGCCCGGGTGCTCCGGGAGGTGGCCGGGCCGGCGCAGGAGCGCGGCCTGTGCCTGGACGTGGTGCTGCCACTGGTCGGCGAGGGCGGAGGGCTGCGCCGCGCGGTGTCGCTCGTGGAGGAGCTCGCGCGGCGGGGGCTGTCGGCCGACGCGGCCAGCGTGCGCCTCCCGGCGCCCGAGGACGCCGAGGGCGCGAGGGCCCAGGTCGCGGCCCTGGAGCGGCTGCAGGAGGCGCTCGGCGGGTTGCCGCTCCTGCGGCGCGGCCCTGTCACCCCGGCGCTCCTGGCGGGGCTGCGGCTCTCCGGCCTGCGCGGCTGCGAGGACGGCGGGGCGGCCGCCCGGGCCAGCGGGGCGCCCCTGCCGGCGACGGGCGGCGAGGCGCTGGCCGAGCGGCGCTCGCGCTGGCGGGCCCGGGCCGCGGCGATCCTGGGCGCGGAGGAGGCCGACCGGCTCGAGGCGCGCGCCTTCGTGGAGGCGGGCGAGTTCGTCGAGGCCCTCGGCGCCGAGGGGAGCGCGGTGGCGGTGGCCCGCTCGCTGGAGCGTCGGCTGGCCGGGGAAGAGGCGTGAGCCGGATCATCGCCGGGACCGCGCGCGGCCGCCACCTGCTCGTGCCCCGCGGGCTGGGCACCCGGCCGACCAGCGACAAGGTGCGCGGCGCGGTCATGAACATCCTCGGCCAGTTCTTCGAGGGCGGGGAGGTCCTCGACCTGTACGCGGGCAGCGGCGCCCTGGCGCTGGAGGCGCTGTCGCGCGGCTGCGGGCGGGCCCTGTGCGTGGAGCGCGACCGGAAGGCGCTCGACGCGCTGCGCCGGAACGCCCGGGCCTGCGGGATGGAGGGGCGGGTGGAGCTCCTCTGCGCCCAGCTGCCGGAGGGGCTCGCGCGGGTGGGGCGCGGCGGCTTCGCGCTGGCCTTCGCCGATCCGCCCTACGCCGACGGGCCCGAGGGCGTGCTGGCGCTCCTGGGCGGGCTGCTCCGGGCCGGCGCCCGGGTGGTGGCGGAGCACGACGCCCGGCGGCCGCCGGCCGACCGGTTCGGGGCGCTGGGGCTCGAGGATCGCCGCGCCTACGGCGGCACGGGGATCTCGATCTACCGCCGGGAGTGAGTGATACTGCCGCCTCCATGGCCCGCGCCGCCATCTACCCCGGCTCGTTCGATCCCCCGACCAACGGTCACCTGGCCATCATCCAGCGCGGCCTGCACGTCTTCGACCGGCTGGTGGTGGCGGTGGCCAACAACCTCGACAAGGCGCCGCTCTTCACCGCGGCCGAGCGCCGGCAGCTCATCGCCGAGGCGGTGGGCACGGACCCGCGGGTCGAGGTGGACGCCTTCGACGGGCTCCTCGTGGACTACGCCCGGAACAAGGGGATCCACACGGTGCTGCGCGGCCTGCGCGCGGCCAGCGACTTCGAGTACGAGTTCATGCTCGCCAACATGAACCGGAAGCTGGACCCGGACTTCGAGTCGGTGTTCGTGATGACCGGCGAGGACTACTTCTTCGTCTCGGCGCGGCTGGTGCGCGAGGTGGCGCGCTTCGGGGGCGACGTCTCGGCCTTCGTCCCGCCCAACGTGGTCCTCGGGCTGGCCCGCAAGCTGGGGCGCTAGCCGCCTAGGACCCGCGGACCGCGCGCACCGCCTTGGCCGCGGAGGCGAAGACGCCGGGGATCTGGGCCTCGGCCAGGCAGGAGAAGGCGATCCGCAGGTCGGTGCGGCCCAGGGCGATGGTGCCCACGCCGTGCTCGTCGAGCAGCCGTACCCGCACCGCGTCGGCGTCGGCGCCCTTGACCCGCAGGCACATGAAGTAGCCGGAGTTGAAGGGGTACACGTCCCAGCAGTCGGCGTACTCGGGGCGCCGGCACTCGACGGCGGTCACCTTGGCGCGGCCGCGGAGGGTGGCCACCTTCTCCGCCTGCTGCGGCTTGAAGTCGGGATCGGCGAGGGCCTTCATCACCACCGTCTGCCCCGGGTTGGAGATGTTGGAGACGTAGGCGCGGATGAGGCCGGCGGTCTTGTCCTCCAGCGCCTTGTAGGCCGCGGCGGTCCCGTTCCTGACCCCGAAGGTGATGAAGCCGACCCGGAGCCCCCAGACGAACTCCTCCTTGGTGGCGCCGTCCACCTTGACGGCGAGGAGGTTGTCGGAGGCCCGCGCCAGCCGCCCGAAGATCGACTCGGTCGAGCAGGCGTCGTCGTAGACCATGCCGTAGTAGGCGTCGTCGATGCAGACCACCAGGCGCGTACCGCGCTCTGCCTCGGCGGTCAGGGTGCGGGCGATGGCCTCGGCCTCGGCCACGGTGGGCGTGTAGCCGGAGGGGTTGTTGGGGAAGTTGAGGGAGACGACCACCTTCCGGCCGCGGTGCGCGGCCAGCGCCGCCTCGAAGGCCTGCACGTTGAACCGGGTGAGCCGCTCGTCGAAGAAGGGGAAGGTGTGGAAGACCGCGCCCAGGCGCGTCTCCCAGGACAGGTTGTAGTTCTCCCAGAGCAGGTCCGGCGTCACCACCGGGTCGCCCGGATCGAGGAAGAGGTCGCCGACCAGGCCGATGCCGTGGGTGAGGGCGTTGGTGACCACCGGGTTGGAGATGAGGTGGTCCCCCAGGGACGGCGTCTGGGCGCGCTGCTTCTTGGCCCAGGCCTGGCGGACCTCCGGCTTCCCGTAGCTCGGGGCGTAGTCGAAGATCTCCGAGGGGGTGAGGCCGGTGAAGTACCGGGCCAGGCAGGCCAGGTGCATCGGGGAGCCGCCCTCCGTGGCGATGCCGATCGACGCGTTGGCTACCTTGGCCTTCTGCCTCGCCTCCGCCGACTGTGCCAGGATGCCCTTGGCCGGGAAGAAGAAGCGCTTGCCACGCTCGGAGAGGAGGCCGAGCAGGACCGGCGCCTCGCGGGCGAGGACGTCGTTGGCGGCCTGGGCGAGGGGGTGGAGGGCGGCGGGGCTCATGGTTCCTCCCTGGGGGCGGCGCGAGCCTGGATGCTGGCACGCCGGCGCGGGGGCGTTCAAGCGGAACGGTGTGTGGTCACTCCATTCCCGCCACCGCCCAGCGCTGCCCCTCACGCGCCAGGAACAGCAGCACCGGCCGGCGGGAGACGTTGGCCAGGGCCACCCAGCCGCCGCGGGCGGTGGCCAGCGCCGCCACGCGGGGGGGCGGGGGGCCGAGCCGGGCCACGGCGTCGGCCGCCGGCAGGAGCTCCAGGTCGAGCAGGACGCCGCGATCCGCCGGGGCCCGGGAGGCGAGCAGCTCCTTCCAGGCGCGCTCCACCTGGTCGCGGCCGCTGCGGACGTCGCCGTCGAAGCTGAAGCGGTCCGCGCCGGCGGCCGCGAGCTTCCGGGCGTCGCCCTGCAGCAGGGCGTCGAGGAAGGCCAGCGCGGCGCGGGCCACCTGGGCCTTCTCGGCCTCGCCCGGGCGCTGGCCGGGCGCCGGGGCAGAGGTCGGGGCGGGGGCGGCCTCCCCCGGCGCCTGGGCCGAGGCAGAGGGGGCGGGGCGGGGGCGGGGATGGGGCCGCTCCACCGGGGGAGCGGCCGGCGCCTCGGCCGGGGCCGCCGGCGGCGCGGCCTGCTGCTCCTCGGCCGCGGGTGGCGCCGCGTCCGCGGGGGGCTCGGCGGGCTCGGCCTGGCCGAGGGCGAGCGCGGTCGCGAGGCACAGGATCGGGTGCATCAGCGTGGGGAGCTTATGCTAGCTTTCGGCTGCATGGCCAGCGCGCCCCGGGAGGTCCTGGAAGACCTCGCCGCCACCGCCTTCGTGAAGTCGAGCTCCCTGTTCCGGGGGCTCGACCCCGAGTCCCTGCACGACCTCCTCCAGCTCGCCCAGGTGATCGACCACCAGGCGGGAGAGCTCGTCTCCGGTGAGAGGGACGAGACCTTCCTCCTCATCCTCGAGGGCAGCGCCTCGGCGCGGGCCGGCGGCGGGGAGTTCGCCCGGCTGGAGCGCGGCGCGACCTTCGGCGAGGCCCGGGTTCTCGGGGCCGGACGGCCCTCGGCGCTGGTGGCCCTCACCGACGCCACGGTGGTGACCTTCCCGGCGTCGATGATCTCCGCGCTCTCGGGGCGCTTCCCGAGGATGCACAAGCTGCTCGAGGCGGTGCAGGCGGCCCGGGAGAAGGAGGCGGACGCGAAGCTCCCCGGATGAGGGCGGGCCGGGTGCGGCCAAGCGGCGCCGGAGGCCTGTCGGGCGCGGGCGCCGCCAGGAGTGTGTTAGGGTCCGCCTCCCATGCCGCGCCGCCAGGACATCAAGAAGATCATGATCGTGGGCTCGGGACCCATCGTCATCGGGCAGGCCTGCGAGTTCGACTACTCCGGCACCCAGGCCTGCAAGGCGCTGAAGGAGGAGGGGTACGAGGTCGTGCTCCTCAACTCCAACCCGGCGACCATCATGACCGATCCCGGGTTCGCCGACCGGACCTACATCGAGCCCATCACCCCGGAGGTCGGGGAGAGCATCCTGGAGCGCGAGAAGCCGGATGTCCTGCTCCCCACCCTGGGCGGGCAGACGGCGCTGAACCTGGCGGTCGCCCTGGCACGGAACGGGGCTCTCGCGCGCCACGGGGTGGGGCTGATCGGCGCGCAGCTCGAGGCGATCGAGAAGGCCGAGGACCGGCTGCTCTTCAAGGAGGCCATGGAGCGGGTGGGGGTGGAGCTGCCCCGGAGCGGCTACGCCAGGAGCTGGGAGGAGGCGCGGGACATCGCCCGGCAGATCGGCTTCCCGGTCATCATCCGGCCCAGCTTCACCATGGGGGGCGAGGGCGGCGGGGTGGCCTACAACCTGGCCGAGTTCGAGCCGCTGGCCCGCGGGGCGCTCTCCCTCTCGCCCACCCACACCATCCTGTGCGAGGAGTCGATCATCGGGTGGAAGGAGTACGAGCTGGAGGTGATGCGCGACCGCAACGACAACGTGGTCATCATCTGCTCCATCGAGAACCTCGACCCGATGGGCGTGCACACCGGCGACTCCATCACCGTGGCCCCTGCCCAGACGCTGACCGACAAGGAGTACCAGCGGATGCGCGACGCGGCCATCCGCATCATCCGCGAGATCGGGGTGGAGACGGGCGGATCCAACATCCAGTTCGGCGTCCACCCCGGCACCGGCCGGATGGTGGTCATCGAGATGAACCCGCGGGTGTCGCGCTCCTCGGCCCTCGCCTCCAAGGCCACCGGCTTCCCCATCGCCAAGATCGCCGCCAAGCTGGCGGTGGGCTACACCCTGGACGAGCTGAAGAACGACATCACCCGCTACACCCCGGCCTCCTTCGAGCCCACCATCGACTACGTGGTGACCAAGGTCCCCCGCTTCGCCTTCGAGAAGTTCAAGGGGGCGGACGACACCCTCACCACCCAGATGAAGTCGGTGGGCGAGGTGATGGCCATCGGCCGGACCTTCCAGGAGAGCTTGCAGAAGGCCATCCGCGGCCTGGAGATCGATCGGGCTGGCCTGGAGTCGCCGCTGCGCAAGCAGCCCGGCGACCCCTACACCCCCGCCGAGCTGGAGCGGATCCGGGCCGAGGCGCGGGTGCCGCGGGCCCTGAGGCTGTTCTGGGTGGCGGAGGCGTTCCGGGCCCGCCTCTCGGTGGACGAGCTGTACCGGCTCACCGCCATCGACCCCTGGTTCCTGCGCCAGATCGAGGAGCTGGTCCGGACCGAGGAGACCCTGGCCGTCGGGCTCCCCGGCGAGGCGGGGGCGATCCGCGCGGTGAAGCGGATGGGTTTCTCCGACCGGCGCCTGGCGCAGCTCACCGGGACCACCGAGAAGGCGGTGCGGGACGCCCGCTGGGCTGCCGGCGTGCACCCGGTGTTCAAGCGGGTGGACACCTGCGCGGCCGAGTTCGAGGCCTTCACGCCCTACCTCTACTCGACCTACGAGGAGGAGTGCGAGGCGAGGCCCAGCGACCGCCCCAAGGTGATGATCCTGGGGGGCGGACCGAACCGGATCGGACAGGGGATCGAGTTCGACTACTGCTGCGTGCACGCCTCCTTCGCCCTGTCGAAGGCCGGGTTCGAGACCATCATGGTCAACTGCAACCCGGAGACGGTCTCCACCGACTACGACACCTCCGATCGGCTCTACTTCGAGCCGCTCACCCTCGAGGACGTCCTGGAGATCGTCCAGGTGGAGAGGCCCGACGGGCTCATCGTCCAGTACGGCGGGCAGACGCCGCTCAAGCTGGCGGTGCCCCTCTCCGAGCTGGGGGTCCCCATCTTCGGGACCACGCCCGACGCCATCGACCGGGCCGAGGACCGGGAGCGCTTCGCGGCGCTCATCGAGAAGCTGGGGCTCCGGCAGCCCCAGAACGGCGTGGCCCGGAGCCCGGGCGAGGCCTTCGCCGCGGCCCACCGCATCGGCTACCCGGTGATGGTGCGCCCCTCCTACGTCCTGGGCGGCCGGGCCATGGAGGTGGTCTACGACGACGCCGACCTGGAGATCTACCTCCGCGAGGCGGTCCAGGCCTCCAACGAGCGCCCGGTGCTGGTCGACCGCTTCCTGCGCGACGCCTCCGAGGTGGACGTGGACGTGGTCTCGGATGGCCGGGGCGTGGTCATCGGCGGGGTCATGGAGCACATCGAGGAGGCCGGCATCCACTCGGGCGACTCGGCCTGCTCCCTGCCTCCTCACTCCCTGGCGCCGGAGGTGGTGGCCGAGATCGAGCTCCAGTCGGAGGCCATGGCCAGGGAGCTGGGGGTGGTGGGGCTCATGAACGTCCAGTTCGCCATCCAGGGGAAGGACATCTACGTCCTGGAGGTGAACCCCCGCGCCAGCCGGACCGTCCCCTTCGTGGGCAAGGCCACCGGGCTCCCGCTGGCCAAGGCCGGGGCGCTGTGCATGGTGGGCAAGACGCTGGAGGAGGCCGGGGCGGTGCGGAAGCTCAGGCCGCGCTACGTCTCGGTGAAGGAAGCGGTCTTCCCCTTCGCCAGGTTCCGCGGAGTGGACACCGTGCTCGGGCCGGAGATGAAGTCGACCGGCGAGGTCATGGGCGTGGCCGGGGACTTCCCCACCGCCTTTCTCAAGGCCCAGTCGGCGGCCGGCAACACCCTGCCCCTGGGCGGGCCGGGCCAGCGGGCCTTCGTG
The DNA here is from genome assembly GCA_035541675.1 of Anaeromyxobacter sp. GTDB lineage: Bacteria > Myxococcota > Myxococcia > Myxococcales > Anaeromyxobacteraceae > Anaeromyxobacter. The sequence goes on from DATKMW010000139.1 coordinate 17,009, forward strand.
TCGGTGAAGGACGCGGACAAGGAGGCGGCGGCGGAGATCGCCCGCCGGCTGGTGGCCCTCGGCTTCGAGGTGCTGGCCACCTCGGGAACGAGCGCCTTCCTCGCCCGGAGGGGCATCCCCTCCACCCCGGTGCGGAAGGTCAAGGAGGGGCGCCCCTCCTGCGTGGACCGGATCATCGACGGGGACGTCCACCTGGTGGTGAACACCACCGCCGGCAAGCAGGAGATCGCCGACAGCTACTCCATCCGGCGCGAGACCCTGATGAAGCGGCTGCCCTACTTCACGACCCTGACGGGGGCGCGGGCGGCCGTCGAGGCGATGGAGACGATGCGGGGCGCGCCTCCCGCCGTGCGGTCGATCCAGGAGTACCACGCCCTCGGCCGTTGACTTTGCCCCCCGGGGGCTCTACTCATGGAGGGGCGCGGCCACCCGGTAGCCCGGGCTGGCCGCGGTGCTTTTGTGGAGGTCCGCCCCGTGTCCGATCGCGTGCCCATGACGAAGAGCGGCCTGCTCCGGCTCAAGGGGGAGCTCAAGCGCCTCAAGGGCGTGGAGCGCCCCAAGATCGTGCGCGAGATCGCCGAGGCGCGCTCGCACGGCGACCTGTCCGAGAACGCCGAGTACCACGCCGCCAAGGAGAAGCAGGGCCACGTCGAGGGACGTATCGCCCAGGTGGAGCACTGGATCGCCAGCGCCGAGGTCATCGACGTCACCAAGCACGCCGGCGACCGGGTGGTGTTCGGGGCCACCGTGCACCTCGAGGACGCGGACTCGGGCGACCAGGTGAAGTACCGGATCGTCGGGGAGCTCGAGGCCGATCTCAAGCAGGGGAAGATCTCGGTGACCAGCCCCATCGCCCGGGCCCTCATCGGCCGCAGCGAGGGGGACTCGGTGGCGGTGCGCACGCCCGGTGGCCAGCGCCAGTACGAGATCATCTCCGTCGACTTCGTCGAGGAGGAGCTACCGGCCGACCTCGACGCCGACGTCGGACCGGGCGCGTAGCCTCGTCTCCGTGGGACCCGGGGGAGAGAGGCCGCCGGCCGCGCCGGCGCCCGGCCAGGCCGATCCGACCGGCGCCGCCCGCGCCCTGGAGGTGCTCCTCGCCCCGCTCCGCTTCGCGGTGCGGGACGGCTTCGCCGGCGCCGAGCGCCTGGCCGGGTTCGCCGAGACGGTCCGCGGGGCGGTGGCCAGGGCCCGAGCCCTGGGGGCGGCCGACACGCCGGCGCTGCGCCGGCTGGTGGCCGACGCCGAGGCCTTCGACGCCGCGCCCCCGCCCGCGCGGCGGCAGGCGGTGGCGCACCTGGCGGCCGACCTGGGCGCGCTCCTGCCCCTGCCCCCCGAGCTGCGCGAGGCGGCGCGCAGGGCCCGCGTCCCCCGCGTGCCCGAGGCCGAGAGGCGCGCCCCGCCGCCGGGCGACGCGCCGCCTCCGGCCCGGGGAGGCCCTTCCTCCCCGCCGCCCGCGCCCGGCGGCGCCGAGCCCGAGCAGGCCTGGCGGGCGCTGCCCGACGCGTCCGCTCCGGCCGAGCGGGCCCGGCGGCGCCGCCTGCTCCGGGGCCCGCTCGCCGACCTGCCCCGGACCCATCCCGCCCCCCGGGCCCTCCTCGAGGAGCGCGGCCACGCCACGGTGGAGGAGGCGCTGGAGTTCTGGCCCCGCGCCTACCAGGACCGGACCGCCACCCGCCGCATCCGCGACCTGGCCCTCGGGGACGAGGCCAGCGTGCTGGGGCAGGTGACCGCGGTCCGCACCCAGCGGATGCGGAGCGGGCGGCCCATCCTCAAGGTGACCATCGCCGAGGCCGGCCCCGAGCGCGGACCGGCCTCGCTGCAGCTGGTCTTCTTCAACCCGCCCCCCTGGCGGCTCAGGGGCTTCGCCGCCGGGGACTCGCTGCTCGCCTCGGGCAAGGTGACCGAGGGTCCGGGCGGCCGCCGGCAGATGAGCCAGCCCGAGGTGGAGAAGGTGCAGCCGGGAGACTCGGCCAACTTCGGGAGGGTGGTCCCGGTCTACCCCGGCCCGGCCGACCATCAGCACCCGGCCCTGCGCAAGCTGATGAAGCGGCTCTGCGACGAGCTGGCCCCGCTGGCCGTCGACGACCTCCCGCCCGCGGTCCGGACGCGGCGCAGCCTGCTCGGCCGCGGCCTGGCCCTGCGGGAGGCCCACTTCCCGCCGCCCGGCACCGACCCGCTCCTGGCGGCGGCCCGGGCCACGCCCGCCTTCCGACGGCTGATCTTCGAGGAGCTCTTCTTCCTGCAGCTCCTCCTGGCGCGCCGCCGGCGGGGGGTGAAGGCCGCGCCGGGCATCGCCTTCGACACCTCGCCGGCGGCGTTGGCCCGGGCGGTGGCGCCGCTCCCCTTCGCGCTCACCCGCGCCCAGGAGCGGGTGCTCCGCGAGATCGCCGCCGACATGGCCCGGCCGATCCCCATGCACCGGCTCCTCCAGGGCGACGTGGGCAGCGGCAAGACCGCGGTGGCCTTCGCGGCCATGATGCTGGCGGTGGGCTCCGGCCACCAGGCGGCGCTGATGGTGCCCACCGAGATCCTGGCCGACCAGCACGCCCGCACCCTGGGGCGCTGGCTTCTGGGGAGCGGGGTGGGGCTGGCGCGGATCGGCGCCGCGGCCCGCGGCAAGGAGCAGCGCCAGGCGCGGGCGGCGGTGGCCGAGGGGCGGGCCCGCATCGCCGTGGGCACCCACGCGCTCCTCGAGGAGGACGTGGCCTTCCCGGGGCTGGGCCTGGTGGTGGTGGACGAGCAGCACCGCTTCGGCGTGCTGCAGCGGGCCGGGCTCATGGAGAAGGGGCAGCGGCCGGACGTCCTGGTCATGACCGCGACCCCCATCCCCCGCACCCTGGCCCTGGCCTTCTACGGCGACCTCGACCACTCCACCATCGACGAGCTGCCGCCCGGCCGGACCCCGGTGGCGACCCGCCTGTTCGGCGACTCGCAGCGCCGGGCGGCCTACGAGCTGGCCCGGGAAGAGATCGAGCGCGGGCAGCAGGTCTTCGTCGTCTACCCGCTGGTGGAGGAGAGCGAGAAGAGCGACCTGGCCGACGCCACCTCCGGCGCCGAGGAGCTGGCCCGCGTCTTCGCCGGCCAGGCGGTGGGGCTGGTCCACGGCCGCCTGAAGGCCGAGGAGAAGCAGGCGACCATGGAGCGGTTCCGCTCCGGCGAGCTGCGGGTTTTGGTGGCCACCACGGTGATCGAGGTGGGCGTGGACGTGCCGGCCGCGTCGGTGATGATCGTCGAGCACGCCGAGCGGTTCGGGCTCTCGCAGCTCCACCAGCTCCGGGGGCGGGTGGGGCGGGGGGCGGCCCGGAGCCACTGCCTGCTCATCGCCCACTTCCGGCGGGCGGGGGACGACGCCCGGGAGCGGCTGCGGGCCATGGAGCGAACCCAGGACGGCTTCGAGCTCGCCCGGGCCGACCTCCGCATCCGCGGGCCCGGCGAGCTGGTCGGCACCCGGCAGTCGGGCCAGCGGCTGCTGGAGATCGCCGACCTCTACCGCGACGAGGCCATCCTGGGCGAGGCCCGCGAGGAGGCGTTCGCGCTGCTCGAGAGCGATCCCGACCTGGCCCGCCCCGAGCACGCCGCCGCGCGGGAAGCGCTGCTCGAGCGCTGGAGCGGCCGCATCTCGCTCGCCCAGGTGGGGTGATGCCCGCGGCCACGGGGTGCGGAGGCCCGCGGTTGAGGCCATGATGGCGGGATGAGCGCGGAGCTGGCCCGGCGCCTGGAGGCGATGGGGATCCGGGACCTGCGGGTCCTCGGGGCGGTGGCCCGCGTGTCGCGGGCGCTGTTCGTGCCCGCCTGCCTGCGGGCCGAGGCCGACGGCGACTTCCCGCTGCCCATCGGCCTGGGCCAGACCATCTCGCAGCCGTTCGTGGTGGCCTACATGACCGAGCGGCTGCAGCTCGCCGGCGGCGAGAGGGTGCTGGAGGTGGGGACCGGCTCCGGCTACCAGACCGCGCTCCTCGCCCTTCTGGCGCGCTCGGTCCACTCGGTGGAGATCCTGCCGGAGCTGTGGGAGGGCGCGCGGCGGGTGCTCCTCTCCGAGCTGGCCCTCGAGAACGTCACCCTGCGGGTGGGGGACGGGACCCTGGGCTGGCCGGAGGAGGCGCCCTTCGACCGGATCCTGGTGGCCGCGGCGGGACCGGAGGTGCCGCCGCCCCTCCTCGACCAGCTGGCGCCCGGCGGGAAGATGATCCTGCCGGTGGGGCCGACGGCCGAGGGGCAGGTGCTGCGACTCCTGGAGCGGACCGCGGACGGGCGGCTCTCCGAGTCGGACGCCCTGGCGGTCCGGTTCGTGCCGCTGACGCACGAGCGGAGGGACCCGAGGGGCGGCCCCCCGCCCTAGGCCCTCCATGGGCGGCCGAGGTAGGCGCGCGTCTGGTACTCGATGGTGACGTGGCCGCCGACCTGGGTCCGATCGAAGAGGCGCGCCAGCGCCTCGAGCAGGGGCGCGTGGCCGGGGTGTCCCGGCCCGGGAACGTACGACGAGGAGAGCACCCGCCCGCGCAGGCCCGCGAGGTCGAGCACCTGGCGGTTCTCGAAGGTGCGGGCGGCGCGGAAGCCGGCCCCGAACCAGCCGCGCATGTAGGCCTCGTCCGAGTAGCGCTCGGCCACAAGCGCGTAGTCGAGAGCGTGGGCGCGGAGGAGATCCTCGTAGCCGTCGAGGAACGGCGTGCCCCCGGTGCGCCGCGAGTTCCACAGGACCAGGGCCAGCCCGGCCGGGCGCAGGATGCGCGCCCACTCCTTCCGCACCGCCTCGTGATCGAACCAGTGGAAGGCCTGCGCGGCCACCACCAGGTCCACGCTCTTCTCGGGGAGGGTGGTGGCCTCCGCGGGCGCGTCCACCGCGCGGAACCGCGGGCTCGAGCCGAGCGCCTCGAGCGCGGCGGCGCGCATGGCGGCGTTCGGCTCCACCGCCACCACCGCGTGCCCGGCCTCGAGGAAGAGGCGGGAGGAGATGCCGGTGCCGGCCCCCAGGTCCGCCACCTCCCAGGCCGCGGTGACGCCATGCTCCGCCCGCAGCCAGTCGAGCAGGGCAAGGGGGTACCCGGGGCGGTACCGGACGTAGTCCGCGACGCGGTCGGTGAAGCGATGTGTGGGGTCGAGGGGTTGCACGGTGTCCAGGGGCGCGGAGCGCCCTCATGGGGTAAACTCGCCACCACAATGGTGGTCTGTCCGCTCTGCGAAAACCCCCAAGAGGGCGGGAGTGAGTGCGAGGTCTGCGGCCGCAAGCTGCCCGTGCCGGCGGGGTGGCTACCGCCCATCCCCGCCCTGGAGGGGCTCGAGCCCACCCTCCACCCCGGCTTTGGCGAGGTGGAGCCCACGCCGGTCCCCGGCCTGGAGCCGACCGCGCTCGGCCTGGTGGATATCCCCGACGACCCCTTGCTCGAGGAGATCGAGGCGACGCGGGCCGCGCCGGTCGAGGTGGCCGTGGAGATCGTCCCCGACCTGGAGCGAATCCACGAGGCCGTCCCCGGCGACGAACCGACGCCGTACCCGGCGGTCGTCACCTGCCGCTACTGCCGGGCCCCAGCCGAGGCGGGCGAGCGGATCTGCGGGCGCTGCGGCATGCGCCTCCCGGTGGCCGGGGGCCAGGCGCCGGCCGCGACCGATGCCGGCGACCGCCTCTGCAGCTGCGGCGCCCCGGTGCGGGGAGGGCGCTGTCCGGTGTGCGGGGCGCGGAATTGAGTGACTGGCGAGGCCGCCGACCGCTGGCTAGACGCCTGCCGACCCTGACTGCCGGGGCTCGAGGACAGGTGGTCGAAAGGTGCCCATGATCCCGTTCTCGTCGTGGTTCCGCTGTGCCGAGGGGTGCGAGTTCCGCGCGTCCCTGGCCGAGGTGGTCTACCGCTGTCCGCGCTGCGGCGGCCTCCTCGAGGTCGAGCACGACCGCGCCGCGCTCCGGCAGCGCAGCGCGGCCGAGTGGAAGGCGCTCTTCGAGGGGCGCTACCGCGGCGGGCCCTGGCCCTACGGCTCCGGGGTCTGGGGCAAGAAGGAATGGGTCTACCCCGAGCTCGCGGACGGCAACGTGGTCTCGATGGGCGAGGGGGCGAGCCCGCTCCTGCGGGTGGACCGCTACGCGGCCGAGCTGGGTCTCGAGGAGGTCTGGGTCAAGGAGTGCGGCGTCACCCACACCGGGTCCTTCAAGGACCTGGGGATGACGGTGCTGGTCTCGGCGGTGAAGGAGATGCGCGCCCGCGGGGCGGCCATCCGGGCGGTGGCCTGCGCCTCCACCGGCGACACCTCGGCGGCCCTGGCGGCCTACTGCGCCGCGGCGGGGATCCCCAGCGTGGTGCTCCTGCCGCGCGGCAAGATCTCCACCGCCCAGCTGGTGCAGCCCATCGCCAATGGCGCCCTGGTGCTGGAGCTCGACACCGACTTCGACGGCTGCATGCGGGTGGTGAGGGAGCTGAGCGAGACGAAGGATATCTACCTCGCCAACTCCATGAACTCGTTGCGCATCGAGGGGCAGAAGACGGCCTCGATCGAGATCGCGCAGCAGCTCGGCTGGGCCTCGCCGGATTGGATCGTCATCCCCGGCGGCAACCTGGGCAACGCCAGCGCCGTGGGCAAGGGCTTCCTGCTCCTGCGGGAGCTGGGCCTGGTGGACCGGCTGCCGCGGCTGGTGGTGGCGCAGGCCGAGGCGGCGAACCCCCTGTGGCGCAGCACCACCGGGGCCGGGCGCAGGCCCTCCGCGGCGGTGGAGGTGGCCCCCATCCCCGCCGGGAGGACCTTGGCCAGCGCCATCCAGATCGGGGCCCCGGTCTCGGCCCGCCGTGCCCTGCGGGCACTCGAGGCGCTCGACGGCCTGGTGGAGCAGGCGAGCGAGCAGGAGCTCTCCGACGCCGCCGCCCGCGCCGACCGGGCCGGGCTCTTCACCTGCCCGCACACCGGGGTGGCGCTGGCGGCACTCGAGAAGCTGGCCGCGCGCGGCGTGGTGGGTCGGCGCGATCGGGTGGTGGTGGTCTCGACCGCCCACGGCCTCAAGTTCTCGGACTTCAAGACCGGCTATCATGACGGGGCCCTGCCCGGCATCGACTCCCGGCTGCGGAACCCGGGGGTGCGGCTGCCGGCCACGCTGGGCTCGGTGCAGGACGCGATCGCCGCCCGCTTCGGGAAGGGGTAGGAGGCTCCCTTGGGCGAGGCTCGGACCCCGGCCGACAGCGCGGCCCTGCGCGAGGAGCACGATCTCCTGGCGAAGCGGCTGGAGGCGCGCGCCTCGGTCGACCTGGCGCTGCGCGGCATCCTCTGGGCGGCAGGCGGGGCGCTGGCGGTGGGGATCGCAGCGGCGCTGGCCTGGAACCGATGGGGCTACGCGCCGCCGGGCCAGCCGCCGGGCGGGTCCGTTCCCTGGCTCTCCGCCTCCGGCGCACTGGCCTTCGCGGCCCTGGCCGCGCTCCTGCTGGCGACGGGGGCCTTGAAGCTGCGGCACTCCCGGCGCCTGGCCCGGGAGGAGGCGACCCTCTTCGCCCGGCTCCGCGAGCTGCGGCGCGCGCTGGAGATCGATCCGTGAGGCGCCCGTCGCCGGCCCGGCGGCGCGGCCGCTTCGTGGTGCTGGAGGGGCTCGACGGCGCCGGGACCACCACCCAGGCGCGCCTGCTGGGGGAGGAGCTGCGATCGGCGGGCCGCCGGGTCCTCGTCACCGCCGAGCCCTCGCGCGGGCCGGTGGGCGCGCTCGTCCGAGAGGTGCTGGGGCGTCGCCTGCGCGGCCCGGGCGGCACCGCCTTCGACCCGGCGGCCCTGGCGCTCCTCTTCGCCGCCGACCGGCTAGCCCACCTGGCCGCCGAGGTGGTCCCCAGCCTCGAGCGGGGCGTGGACGTGGTGTCCGACCGCTTCACCCTCTCTTCGCTCGCCTACCAGGGGCTCACCACCGGCGAGGTGGGCTGGGTCGAGGCGGTGAACGCCCGGGCCACCTCGCCGGATCTGGTCGTCTTCCTGCGCGTCCGGGCGGCGGTGGCCTTCCGGCGCCGCCGTGCGGCCAGCGCCGAGCGGGAGATCTTCGAGGAGGCCGCCTTCCAGCGGCGGGTGGCCCGCAGCTACGACCGGGCCATCGTGCGCCTGCGCCGGGCGGGGCAGCGCATCGTGGAGGTCAACGGCGAGGCCCCGGTGGCCGCGGTGGCGGCCGCGGTCTGGGCCGCGGTGGAGCGGATCCGGTGACCGACCCGACCGCGGCGCTGGTGGTGGTGGGCAACGAGGTGCTCTCGGCCAAGGTGCAGGACGAGAACGGCCCCTGGGCGGCCCGGCGGCTGCGGGCGCTCGGGGTGCGGCTGGTCGCCGTCCGCGTGGTGGCCGACCGGGTGGAGGACATCGCCGCGGCGGTGCGGGAGGAGCGGCAGCGCGCCAGCTGGGTCTTCACCTCCGGCGGGGTGGGGCCCACCCACGACGACGTGACCCTGGCGGCGGTGGCGGCGGCGCTGGGGCGCCCGGTCGTCCGGCTGGCGGCGCTGGAGGCGGCGCTGCGGGCCCTGCACCGTCGCCACCACGGCGAGGCGGAGCTGCCCGAGGCGGCCCTGCGCATGGCCGACGTGCCCGAGGGCTCCCGGCTCCTGGGCGATCCCGGCTACCCCACGCTGGCGGTGGAGAACGTCTTCGTCCTGCCCGGCCCACCGGCCTTCTTCCGCCGGCAGTTCGATCAGGTGGCGCCGCTCCTGGCCGGGCCACCGTTCCGGCTGGCGGCGGTCTATCTCTCGGTGGGCGAGGAGCGCTTCGCCGCCGAGCTGGCCGCGGTGGCGGCGGCGCACCCGGAGGTGGAGATGGGGAGCTATCCCCGCTTCGACGAGGGCGCCTGCTACCGGGTCCGGGTGACCGTCGAGTCGCGCGACGCCGCCCGGGTCGAGGCGGCGCTCGGGGAGTTCCTGCGAGCCCTCCCGCCCGGCTGGGTGCTGCGGAGCGAGGGGCCCTGAGGCGGCGGGTCGAGGCTCAGGCGATGGCCACCCGGAGCCTCTGCCGCAGCGAGAGGTGCGCCTCGGTGGCGGCGAAGGCGAGCAGGACCAGCGCCTCGGGACAGGCGCGCACCGCGGCGGCGCGTTGGGCTGGGTCGAGCTTGCGCCCGGAGGTGCCCGCGCAGAGCAGCTCGAGCGCGGTGCCGATGTCGCCGCACAAGGCCAGCCCGGCCCGGTCGGCGGTGGCGGAGGCCGCGGCGCGCCAGGCGGCGAGGTCGGGGGGGGACCGGAGATGGGCGAAGGCGCGGGCCGGGCCCTCCAGGGCCTTGCGCGCCCTGCGCGAGATGGCCTTCTCCAGGCGGCGGGCGAGCTCCTCTCGCTCCGCCCCCAGCCCGGAGTAGTCGGGCACCGAGAGCCGCACCGCGGCGCGGACCGCGTCGGCCAGGTCGCCGGGGTGCGCCTCTGCCAGGGCGCTCCGGGTATGGAGCCGCGCCGCCACCCGGCCCAGGAGGAAGCGCTGCTCGCGGGGCGTGGTCCGGTGGGCGAGGTCGGCGCCGACCCGCACCGCGGCGGGGTCGCCGGGCTCCACCGTCAGGTTGCCCAGCGGGGCGCCGTAGAGCTCGAAGTCGCCGGCACCCAGCGCGCGCACCTGCTCGCGGAGGACTCGCCGGAACGGGTGATCGCTCCGGACCGGGGCGCCGCGCGGCGCGCCCGGGTCGGCCAGGGCCTCGCCCAGCGCATCGCCGGCCGCGGCCACCACCTCGACCAGCGGCCCGCGGTCGCCCGGCGCCCGCAGGAGGTCGAGGTCGACCGGGGAGAGGGGCGGGGGCGGCGAGAGGACCTGACGCTCGCCCTCGAGGAGGAGCGGATCCGAGCCGGGGGCCGGGGCGCCCATCCAGCGCAGCACCGAGGCGGCCACGTAGGCGCCGTCGTGCGAGCGCACGCGGGAGAACAACCGCAGGAGGGCCAGCCAGCTGGCGAGCCGGGTCGGGTCCCGCGCCAGCAGGCGCCGGTGCTGCTCCAGCGCCAGCGACGGGTGGCCCTCCTCGGCCAGCTCCGCCAACGACGCCCGCACGTCGTCGCGGCCCGGCTCGAGCTCCAGGGTGGCCCGGAGCTGCTCGAGCGCGGCGGCACGGCTGCCGGGAGGGCCCACCTGGATCCGGGCGCCGAGCGGGGCGGCCTCGCGCCGGGGGCCGTCCGGCGCGTCCGGGCCTGCCGCAGCGGCCGGTGCCTCCGCCCCGCCTCCGGGGCGCTCCAGGAGCGCGAGGAGGCTCGCCGCCTGGGGGTGGCCGGGGTCGAGAGCGAGCACGTGGCGGCAGGCGGCCAGGGCGGCCTCCGGGTCGCCGCCCTCCGCCTCCAGCGAGGCGAGCGCGAAGCCCTGCTCGACCTGGGCCTCGCGGGGCAGGCCGGGCACGGCCAGCAGGCGCCGGAGGGCCCTGGCGGAGTCGGCCCGCCTGCCCGTGGCGCGGAGCAGGCGCGCCACGCGGGCGAGCGCCTCGGCGTTCTCCGGCGCCAGCTGCAGGGCCGCCTCGGTGTGGCGGAGGGCTCCGACCGGGTCCTGGAGGCGGTCGTCGCACAGGGCGGCCGCGCCGAGGTGGAGGGGCAAGCGCGTGGCCGGCTCGCCGCCCAGGGCGAGGGCCCGGTCCAGGTCCCCGAGCGCCTGGGCGTGCAGCCCGGCCTGGGCGCGGAGCCGCGCGCGCAGCTCCAGCGCGGCGGCGTGATCGGGGCGGAGCGACAGGGCCTGGTCCAGGTGGGAGAGCGCCGCCCGCCGGGCGTCGGGGCTGCCCTGGCAGGACCGCGCCGCCGCCAGCCACGCCTCCGCGGCGCGGCCGGGATCGCGCTCGGCCTGGGCCCGGGCGGCGTGGATCTCGGCCAGCGCGTTCGGCCCGCGCGGCGCCAGCAGCGCCTCGACCCGGGTCAGGGCCACCGGATCGGACGGGTCGCGCCCCAGCGCGGCGCGGTAGTCCTGCACCGCCCCGTCCACGTCGCCGAACCACTGCTCGGCGATGGCCCCCGCCTCGCGCCAGGCCGCGGCCGCCTCGCCGCCGTCGAGCAGGGCGCCTCCCTCGGCCTGGAGCGTGGCGCGCACCGCGCCCCAGTCGCGCCGGCCGGCGAAGACGTTCCGGGAGGCGCGCAGGGCCGGGAGGTGAGCCGGGGCGGCCGCGAGGGCCGCCTGGTAGGTGGCCAGCGCGCGCTCGACCTGGCCGGCTCGCTCCCACGCCTCCCCGGCCTGGACGTACCAGGCGGCGCGGGTCGCCGGGTCCGCGGCGCCCGCGGCGCGCTCCTCGCTGCGGCGCGCCTGCTCGGCCGGATCCTCGGCTGCGCCGGGCACCGGCGCGGGCGGCTCGGCCGGCGGCGCCGGGGCGGGCCCAGGGTCCGCCGCCGGGGCGGGCCCGGCAGGGCTCGCCTCGCCGGCGAGCGGGCGGGGGGGCTCGCCGGCCAGCGCTGCCAGTGCGCGATCCCGGCGGGCCGGGTCGGAGGCGAGGCACAGCTCGAGGAGGTCGGCCGAGGGGCTGCCGGGCGCGGCGGCCGCCGCGGCCTCGGCCGGGCCCTGGGCCGCGGCCGGATCGCCGGTCCGGGCCAGCTCCTGCCAGGCGAGCCGCAGGAGCCGCTCAGGCCGGTCGGCGGCCTGGGCGTCGGCCAAGGCGTCGGCGCGGAGCGCGGCCAGCGCGTCGGGCCGCCGGAGGGTCAGGCACAGCCGCTCCGCGGCCCGCAGGGCGGGCAGGTGGCGGGGGTCGGCCCGCAGCGCCTCCTCGTAGGCTTCGAGCGCACGGCCCGGGTCGGAGAGGCGCTCCTCGCAGTGCTGGCCGAGATCGACCAGCGCCGCGGCCCGCTCCTCCGGCGCCTCGCGGGTGGAGGCGATGGAGACCAGCACCTCGGCGAGCGGCTCGTGCTCGTCGCCGGCGCGGTAGAGGCGGGCCAGGGCGAGGAGCGCCGGGAGGTGGGCCGGCTCGAGCGTCAACGCCTCGCGGTAGAGGCGCACGGCCTGGTCCGGGCGCGAGAGGCGCCGCTCCAGGAGATCTCCGGCACGCACGAGCAGCTCGGCGGCCTGGGCCGGGTCGGCCACGGCGTCGGCCTGGGCCTGGTAGGTCTCGACCACGCGCTCCCAGCGCCCGGCGGCGGCGTGGAGGCGGCCCAGCGCGCGCAGTGCGGTGGGGTGGGTGGGCGAGACGGCCCGGACCTCCTCCCAGGCCTGGGCGGCACCCTCCGGATCCCTGGCCCGCTCCTCCAGCACCTCGGCGCGCCGCTCCAGGAGCGCCAGGCGGCGGCGCGGGTTCTCGGCGCGGCGCGCCTCCTCGGCCAGGAGGTCGGCCAGCTCGCCCGCAGGGCCCGCCCGCTCCAGCACCAGGTGGAGCTGGCGCAGGGCTGCGGCGTTGCCGGGATCGAGATCCAGGACCCGACGCAGCCATCCGGCTGCCGCCGCCGCGTTCCCCCGCTGCTCCTCCTCGATCCGGGCGAGCCGGAACAGGGCGTCGAGCCGGTCGGGCAGGGCGGCCTGCCCGTCCGCCTCGCCCTCCAGCAGCTGGCACAGATCTTCCCATCGGCCCTGGCGCTCGAGAAGGCGCTCCAGGGCGCTGCGGGCGGCGAGGAGCCCCGGGTCGTCGGCCAGGGCGGCGCGGTATGCGTCGATGGCCTCGGCCGGCCGTCCCAGGCGCTCCTCCAGGGCCTGCGCCGCCCGGACGGTCCGCTCCGCCCGCTCGACGGGGTCGCGGGCCGCCTCGGCCTCGGCGCGGAGCGTCGCGAGCGCACCCTCCCAGTCACCGCCGCGCGCGCAGATCCGCCCCAGCGCCGAGAGGGCGGTGCGGTGGCCAGGATCGATCGCCAGGACCTCGCGGCAGCAGCGGGCGGCCCGGTCCGGCCGGGCGAGCACCCCCTCCTCGATCTCCAGGCGCCGGAGCTGGGCGGCCACCGCCTCGTGGCGCTGCCCGGCGCCGGCGCCGGAGAGGTGGGCGGCGGCCAGCCCCTCCAGCGCGTCGGAGGCGGCCTCCCACTCGCGACGGGCCTCGCGCAGGCGCGCCAGCTCGGAGAGGACCCGGCGGTCGTCGGGGGCGGCGGCCCAGGCCCGCTCCAGCGAGGTCACCGCCTGGTCGCCGCGGCCCAGCCGCTCCTGGACCCGCGCCAGGTCGAGCAGGGAGCGGGCCAGCTCGTCGCCGGAGGCGGCCTCGGCGTCGGCGGCCAGGACCTCGGCCAGGCCCACGAGGTCCCCGGCGCGGGCCGAGTGGAGCCGCGCGGCGCTGCGCACCAGCGGATCCCCGGGGCAGCGCGCGAACGCCTGGGAGGCCAGGGCGGCGGCCCGCCCCAGGTCACCCACCGCCTCGGCGACGGCCGAGGCGGCGACCAGGGCGTGGGCGGCGCTCGCCCCCTCCGGCAGCTGCGCCGCGCATCGCTGCCAGGCCTCGAGGAGCGACGGGCCGTCGCCCGCGCGGGCGGCGGCCTGGGCCGCCCCGAGGGCGGCGGCGAGCGGGGTGGGGGGCGGGGCCGGCTCCGCGGCGGCGGCGCCGAGCTCGGACTCGGCCCGGCGGGCCTGCTCGGCCAGGGCCCCGTCGCCCCGCGCGGCCGCGAGCCGGGCGACGGCCCGCAGGTTGGGCACGAAGCGCGGGCCGGCGTCCAGGGCGCGCCGGTAGAAGGCGAGGGCCACCTCGGGAACCGAGAGGCGCTCCTCGTAGACCCGCCCGGCCTCGAAGAGCAGCTCCGCGGCGGCCTGGGTGCTGCCCAGCGCCGCCGCCTGGCGCTCGTAGCGGGCCGCCACGGCGGCCCAGTCCATGGCGTCGCCGGGGGAGGGGGGCACCGCCTCGATGCGCGAGGCCACCTGCCCGGCGATGGAGTCACCCTCCGACGGCTGGCCGCCCGGGCGCCACTGGGAGGGGTCGCTGTCGGCCATGGGGCTCCGGTCCGGGTCCGCGGGGGCGGGAGCGTCTCAGAGCTCGAAGCGATCGATGCTTCCCGCCCGCTGCAGGATCTCCAGCGCTCCCCGGACTGCGGCCTCTCGGTCGTTTCCCTGGAGCTTCACCACGTGGGATGGCACGGGAACCTTGCCCCGGGGAGGTGGGTACACCGTCACCGCCCAGTTGTCCCCCAGGTCGCGATCCACGCTCACCCGGCACTCCGCCGACCCGATAAAGGCACGCACCATGGAAGGATGCTCCCGCGAGAGGTTAGGCCCGAGGATAATCGAAGGGATGCACATGACAAGGTTGGGTGCGTCCTCGGTGCTCCTGCCCCTGGCGCTCGCCTGCGCGCGGACCACCCGGCTGCCACACGGCGCGACGGGTGAGGCGGTCCTGGAAGTGAGCGGCGCGCTTCGCGGCGGCCCATTCCGGCTGAGCGAGGCCGACCTGGCGGCGCTGCCGCAGCGGACGGTGCGGGGGGTCGATCCGCAGGGCCGGGAGGCCCGCTGGGAGGGCGTGGACCTGGCGTCGACCCTCTCCGAGCGGGTGGTGCTGGTCGACGGGGCGGACACGCTGGTCTTGCGAACCGAGGACCGGCAGGCGGTTGCCGTCCCGCTCGCGGTCGTCCGCGAGCTCGGGCCGGTGCTGGCGCGGCGGGCCGATGGCGCGACCCTTCCGGGCCGGGTGCTGGCCTGGCCGAACGTCGAGCGCCGCGGGATCGCCTCCGATCCCCGCGCCGCGCTGTGGTGGGCCCGCGGCGTGGTGGCCCTGGAGTTCGCGGACGCCTGGAGGTCGTTCGGCCCGGCGCTGCACGTCCCCGAGGGCGCGCCGGCTGGGGCCCTGGTCGGTGCCGGGCTGTTCGGCTCGAGGTGCCTGGGCTGCCACCAGGTGCGGGGGGCGGGGGGCCTGACCGGGCCGGACCTCACCCGCGCCACGCCGACGGCCGAGCGGCTCCGGGCGGTGCTGCGCGGCCACCCGGGATGGACGGCGGGAGCCGAGCCCGACGAGGGGCGAGGCCCCGAGGAGCTCGCGGCCTTCCTGGGCACCGTGGCCCTGGTCCCGGTCCCCGATCCCCCCGGGATGCGCCCGCCGCGAGGTGGCGAGGACGGCGACTGACGCTCAGCGGTACACCGAGCGGCGGGCCGCCAGGTCCTGCGCCAGCATCGACCGCAGGATGGCGTGGGCGCGCTCGGTGAGGGCGGCCAGCGCGGCGGGATCGCCGGCTGCGGCTGCGGGATCGTCGAGAGGAATGGGCGGGCCGAAGCGCAGCGACCAGCGGGAGGGCAACGGGACCAGCGCGGCCGGCCCGAAGCGAAGCCCGGCGCCGGCCCCGAGGAGCGAGAGGCCCAGGTGGTCGGCCAGCCAGCCGGCGCGGGAGAGCGCCGGGGACGCCTCCTCGCTGCCCACGATGGCGCAGGGGACGAGCGGCGCGCCGGTGCGGAGCGCCAGCTTCAGGAAGCCGCGCCCGAACCTCTGCAGACGGTAGCGCTCGCGCCAGGGCTTGCGCGCGCCGGCACTGCCCTCGGGGAAGACTCCCACCACCTGGCCCTCGGCGAGGAGAGCCTCGGCGGCCTGCGGGGAGGAGCGCACCGCGCCGAGCCGGAGCGCGAGCCGGCCGATGGCCGGCAGCGAGCACTCCCGCTCGTCGAGGAGGGGGCGGAGCGCGCGGTGGGCGGGGTGATCGCGGTCGAGCGCGTGGCGCAGCACCAGCGCATCCCAGGGGATCACCCCGGCGTGGTTGGCGAAGACGATGGCCGGCCCGGCCGAGGGGACGTTGGCCGCGTCCCGGACGGAGGCCCGCCACCAACGCACGTAGAGGAGCTCGGCGAGGGGGGCGAGGCGCTCGGCGAGGTCCGGGTCGAGCCCGTGCGCGTCGTGGGTCCCTTGCGGCGCCGGGTTCCGGACGAGCCGCACCAGCCCGGCGATCCCACCCTCGAGCCCGGCCAGCCCGGCGCGGAGGCCGGGGAGGAGCCGGTCGACCACCTCGCGTAGCTCGACGGCGGCACCGTCGAGCGCGCCCCGGCCCGAGCCCCCCTCGGCCTCGGGGGATGGGGCCGGGGCGAGTTCGGCCGGCAGGGCCGGGGCGGCGCGTGGCGCCGCGCCCCGGAGGAACGGGTCGTTGCCGAGGACGGGGCGGGGCGAGCGGACGCGGCGGGGCCGAGGCCTCTGGCGGGGCGATCCCCGGTGGCGGCTGCGGCCCGGCATGGCACCTATTAGCCGCCGGCCGCCGCGGGCGTCAAACGGGCAGCGGGGGTGGGCGGCGCGCCCGCTGCGGGTCATGGCGGCGTGGTAGTAGCACCCCATGGCGCGCATCCAGGTCCTCCCGCCCGGCCTCGTCAACCAGATCGCCGCGGGCGAGGTGGTCGAGCGCCCGGCCTCGGTGGTGAAGGAGCTGCTCGAGAACGCGCTGGACGCCGGGGCCCGCTCCATCGCCGTGGAGGCCGAGGAAGGGGGCCTGGCGCTCATCCGGGTGGCCGACGACGGCGCCGGCATGGACCCCGAGGACGCACGCCTCGCCCTGGAGCGTCACGCGACCTCCAAGCTGCGCGATGCGGAGGGGCTGGCCGCCATCGCCACCATGGGGTTCCGCGGGGAGGCCCTGCCCGCCATCGCCTCGGTGGCGCGCTTCCGCCTGGACACCTGCGCCGGAGGGGACGGGGCCGGGACGCGGCTGGTGGTCGAGGGTGGGGTGCTTCTCGAGGCCGGGCCGGCGGCGCGGCAGCGCGGGACCACCGTCGAGGTCCGCGACCTGTTCTTCAACACCCCCGCGCGCCGCAAGTTCATGCGCTCGCCGGCGGCGGAGTCGGGCCACCTGGCCGAGGCGGTGATCCGGGTGGCGCTGGGCCGGCCGGACGTGGGCTTCACCCTGCGCTCCGGGGGAAGGAGCGTCTTGGCGGCGCTGCCGGGCGAGGGGCTGGCCGAGCGAGCCTCCCGGGCGCTGGGGCGCGAAGCGCAGCGCCACCTCCTGCCGGTCGACGCGCGCCGCGGCGAGATCCGGGTGCACGGAATGGTCTGCTCGCCCGATCACTCCGAGCCCACCGGGCGCTCGCTCTACCTCCTGGTGAACGGCCGGTACGTGCGCGACCGGGGGGCGGCGCACGCCGTCCTCCGCGCCTTCGCCGGCACGCTGCCGGCCGGGCGGCACCCGGCCGGCGTGCTGCGGGTGGAGCTGCCGCTCGACCGGGTCGACGTGAACGTGCACCCCCAGAAGCTCGAGGTCCGCTTCGCCGACGGCCGTGCGGTCTACGAGGCCGTGTTCCACGCGGTGTCGGCGACCCTGCGCGGCGCGCCCTGGCTCGGGCGGACCGGAGCCTACGGGCCGGAGGCGGTGGCCGCCGGGGCCGGGCCGGCGTCCGAGGAGCTGCGCGCCGCCGAGGTGCTGTCCTTTGCCCGGGAAGGGCTGCCGCCCGACGGCAGCGGGGCGCGGCTGCCGATGCCGGAGGCGGCGCCGGCCCTGGCCCTCTCGGCGGCGGGCGCTGCCGGGCGGGCGCCGGGGTACTTCGGGCGGCTCCGCTACATCGGGCAGCATGCCCGCACCTACCTGCTCTGCGAGGCGCCCGGCGGTGCCCTGGTGGTCGTCGACCAGCACGCCAGCCACGAGCGGCTCCTCTTCCAGCGCTTGCGCGAGGCCTTCCGCCGGCGAGAGCTGGCGGTGCAGCCTTTCCTCCTCCCCCAGGTGGTGACGCTCCCGCCCGCGGCCGCGCGGGCGCTGGAGGCCGGCGCCGGCGAGCTCGGTCGGCTGGGGCTGGAGCTGGAGGCGTTCGGCGGCGACAGCTTCGCGGTCAAGGGCACCCCGGCGCTGCTCGCCGGCGTGGACCTGGCCCGGCTCCTGGCCGACCTGGCCGGCCAGCTCGCCGAGGTGGAGCGCGGCAGCGCGGTGGACGAGGCCTTCCACGGGATCCTGGCCACCATGGCCTGCCACGCCGCGGTCCGCGCGAACCAGGAGCTCGGCCCCGAGGAGGCCCGCGCCCTCCTCGAGGGGCTGGACGGGATCGACTTCAAGGCGCGCTGCCCCCACGGCCGGCCGGTGGTCTTCGAGCTGTCGCTCGCCGACCTGGAGCGGCAGGTCGACCGGCGGTGACCCCGGACGGGCCGGCACTGTAGGATGCGGAGCGTCGACACGGTACGATCTTCAGCCTCGCGGTGGCGGCCGAGCGCTCGCCGCATCCCAGCGCATCATCCTGCCGGGCACGTGGAATGCACGGCTGCGTCGCGTGCGAGGATCGATCACCGGCAAGGAGGTCCTCAGCCACTCGGTCACCATCCTCCGGCTGTGGGGGCCGAGCGTCTACCTGCGGTGCCTGCAGGCGGTGGTGACGCGGCGGCACTGCACCTTCCTCGGCCTGCTGACCGGCCGGGGCGGGGACGCCTGAGGGGCGAGCCCGCGATCTGCACCCATTCGGCGTGGACGGCGGGGCGGACGTTTGACACAGTCGCTCGGCGTGGCTGTGCGCGATCCACGGTACCGGCCGTTTCGCATGGCGCTCTGGGCGGTGTACTTCGCGGTGATCGCCCTGGCGCTGGCCATGCTCCTGACCAGCGTGGTCCGGCACCTGCGCGGGCCGCATCGGCCCGCCTACACCGGAGCGCTCCCCACCCGGGCGGTGCTCCGGGTGTGCGTGAGCGAGCTCGAGGCCTTGAACCACGAGCAGAACGCCCGCGCCTGGCGGCTCGCCGAGGACATGGGCACGGTCGGGGCCATCCCGCGCTGGGAGGCCTGGGCGCGGGACTGGGAGCAGCGCGTCGACGATCTGGGGGACAGGTGCCGGCTCGACGCCCGCGACCCGGACCCGCAGGGCTTCGGCGGCCGCGAGGAGCTGGCCCGGGCGCGCGACGCGGTGCTGGCCCTGCACCGCGCCTACCGCGCGCAGGTGAACCGCTTCTCCCAGGAGGAGGAGAGCCTGGCCCGCGACGCCTCGGAGGCGCTGGAGAAGGCGCGGGAGGGGCTGCGCTCCCCGTGACCCCGGGTCAGGGGCACGGCACCGCCGCGGACGGCTCCACGTTCACGAACACCCAGCGGTAGGTCTGGGTCTCGAAGGTCACGCCGCCGCTGGTGGCCGGGGTGCGGAAGGGAAAGGTGGTGGCGGGGGTGTCGGGGTTGCAGAGGGCGACGTCGTCGACGCCGGTGTCGAAGTTGTTCGACACGACCATCTCCACCACGTGGATGGCCCCCACCGCGTCGGGGGTCCCGACCGTGCCCACCACCGCCTCGTGGTCGTAGGGCGCGAAGTGGTAGGGGGGATGGACGGCGCGCTGGGTGGGGCTGGAGCTGCTGTCCCCGGGACCCTGGATGGGCGTCTCCGGGACCACCGGCGCGCAGCGGGCGCTGTTCTGCCGGTCGTAGTCGACGAACCAGCGGACCACGACCGTCTCCGAGGTGTTGCTGTCCACCAGGGTGCCGGTGAGGTCGTAGCTGGGGGCGGTGACGGTGCAGCCAGCCGGGACCGCGACCACCGGGTCGGGGTAGGCGATCGAGTCCATGAGGATCCGCGGCGGGGTCACCGTGCCCTTGGGGTAGTCGGCCAGCGGCTGGGGCAGGGGGCAGCCGGTGAGCAGCGAGAGCGCGGCGGCCAGGGCGGCGAGGGCTCGGTTCACGCTTCCTCCTCCGGCTCGAGCGCGGGCGGCAGGCCGCGGCGCTCGGCCTCCAGCTTCTCCAGGTGGCGGAAGATGGTGCGGGGGTCCACCCCGAGGTCCTTGGCGGTCTTGGTCCGGTTGCCGGCGTTCCGCTCCAGGACCTCGTTGATGTAGCGCTTCTGGAACTCCTCCTTGGCCTGGGCGAGCTGCAGGATGGGCTCGAGGATCTCCGGGCGCAGGTCCAGGTCCTCGGCCGACACCAGGGCCCGGTCGGCCAGCACCACCGCCTTCTTCACCCGGTTCTCCAGCTCGCGGATGTTGCCCGGCCAGCGGTACTTGCGCATGGCCACCAGGGCCGCGGGGGTGAACCCGCGCACCCGCACCCCGAACTCCTTGGCGTACTTCTGGAGGAAGTAGCGGCCGATGGCCACCAGGTCGTCACCCCGCTCGCTGAGCGGCGGCAGGGCTATGGCCACCACGTTGAGCCGGTAGTAGAGGTCCTCGCGGAAGGTGCCCTTCTTGATCTCCTCCTCCAGCACCCGATGGGTGGCGGCCACCACCCGCAGGTCCACCGGCTCGGGCCGGGTGTCGCCGACCTTGGTGACGGTCCGGTCCTGGAGGGCGCGAAGGATCTTCACCTGGAGGGCGGGGGGCATGTCGCCCACCTCGTCGAGGAAGAGCGTGCCGCCGTGCGCGGCCTGGAACTTGCCGAGCCGGGTGGCGATGGCGCCGGTGAAGGCGCCCTTGACGTGCCCGAAGAGCTCCGACTCGAGCAGGGACTCGGGGATGGCCCCGCAGTTCACGGCCACGAAGGGGCCCTCGGCGCGAAGCGAGCGCCGGTGGATCTCCCGGGCCACCACCTCCTTGCCGGTACCGGTCTCGCCGGTGATGAGCACGGAGATGTCGGTGGCCGCCACCTTCTCGATGCGCCGGTAGACCTCGCGCATGGCCGTGCCCGACCCGATCAGCTCGCCGTACTGCCGCGAGGTGGCCGCCTCGCGCAAGGAGAGGTTCTCCCGGCGCAGGGAGTCGAGCAGCATGGCGTTCTGCACCAGGAGCGAGGCCTGGCCGCTGAAGGCGGTGAGGGCCTCCTGGGCCCGCTCGTCGAAGAGCGAGACCACGTTGTCGTTGCCCAGGTAGATGACGCCGAAGACCTCGCCCTTCTGCATGAGGGGGGCGCACATCACCGAGCAGAGCTTGAGGTTCACCACCGAGGAGGAGCCGGACCACTCGGCGTCGTGGAGAGCGTCGGCCACCACCAGCGGGCGGCGCGACTCGACCACTCGCCGGATGATGGAGTCGGAGACGCGGTCCAGGGCGCCCTCCACCCCCTCGCGCGCGAGGTTGCGGGCGGCGCGCACGCTCATCTCCCCGTTCTCCAGCAGGATGAGGAACCCCTTGTCGGCCTGGGTCACCTCCAGCAGCGCGTCGAGCAGCTCGTCCAGGAGCCGGGCCAGATCGGTGGCCCCGAGCAGCCGCTCCGAGAAGCGGACCAGGGTCTCCAGCGCCAGGAGCCGCTGTCCGGCGGCGGGGCGGGGGGGCGGGGCGCGCGGGGCGAGGTCGAAGAAGAGCTCGCACCGGCCGATGCGGATGCGGTCGCCCGGGCCGAGCCGCCAGGCGGCACGGCGGCGGCCGTTGACGGTCATGTCGGCCCCGTCGTGGGCGGCGGCGTCGTAGTCCTTGCCGTCGAAGTGGATGTGGAGGGCGGTGGGGGGCAGGGCCGGGTCGTCGAGCACCACGTCGTTCTCCGGGTCGCTGCCCACGCTGGTGATGCGCTTCACCAGCGCCATCTCCCGCTCGGCCCCGTCGGCCCCTCGGATGATGAGCTTGGCCACGGCCGGTCCTAGAATTGCCAGTCGAGCTTGAAGGTCGCCCCGCGGCCGCCGGGGCTGATCTCCGTCTCGACCAGCGGGACGTAGTTGTGGTGAGCGTCCCAGACGCCGTAGCCGTAGAGGGTCCAGAACATGCCGGCCGTCACGTACTTCACGATGTCGATCTGGTTGAGCAGCCTGCGATCCGAGTCGCTGTAGGGCGGCCGCGAGCAGCCGGGCTGCCCGGAGAAGCAGCTCCGCTGCCGGTCCTGGGCGATCTGGTTGTGGTACAGGTAGGCGGCGATGTTCAGCGCCCCGAGCACCAGCTCGCCCGCGGCCACGGCGGTCCCCTTGGCGCGATCGCCGTTCTGGAACTGGCCGGCGCCGAGGGGCAGCCAGTTGAAGAAGTAGTGGTGCTGCTCGACGCGGACCACCCGGGTGGGGGGGCCGTTGCGCGCCGCCTCCTCGGCCAGGAGCCGACGCTTGGCCTCGTCGGCGGCGCGCTGCTCGGCCTGGAGCGACCGCTTCCGCTCCCGCAGCGGCTCGAGGGCCGCCTCGTGCTCGCGCTTGACCCGGTCGAAGAACTCGACGATGGCCGGCGGCACCAGGAAGGGGTCGAGCGCGAAGTCGGGATCGTGCGAGAGCAGGTTCACGAAGGCGGCCCGCGCCTGGGCCAGGTCGCCGAGGTGGTACTCGGCGATCCCCATCATCCGGTAGGCGTCCACGAACTCGGCCTCGGTGAGGTCGGGCTCGCCGGCCAGCAGCTGCCGGAGCGCCCCGGCCGCGTCGGCGTAGGCGCCGAACTCGAACCGATCCTTGGCGCGCTTCAGCTCGGGCGGCGTGGCCAGGGCCAGGGCCAGCAGCAGGGGGATGACGTTCACGGAGGAACCTCCGGCTCGGGCGCCGCCACGGTGACCTCTCCCCCGGCGCGCAGACGGACCTGGACCTCGCGCGAGGTCCCGTCGGGTTGCTCGAGGCCGATGTGGGCGGCCGCCTCGTAGGGGCTGTCGGCGGGCAGGGGCACGGGGAAGGGCGACCGCTGCGAGTCGCCGGCGGTGCCGAAGGGCTGGCCGTCGACCAGCACCCGGGTGGCGGGATCGCCCTCGACCCGCAGCCGGGCCGGGCGGGGCTCGAGCGGCACGCGCAGCTCGCCCTGGCGCGCCGCCTCCTCGGCGGTGATCTGCCGGACGTACGGCGCGCAGCAGGCGTGCTCGAGCTGGATGACGTGGGTGCCGGGCCGGAGCTCGAAGGTCACCTCCTGCTGCCCGTGGGCCACCTCGATGCCGTCGAGGAGCGCCCGCTGGGCATAGGGGCGGACGTAGACCGACAGGCGCGTCAGCTCCGGCGGGGCGGCCGGGTCGCCAGCGCCCACCTCGGCGACGGGCGCCGCCTGCGGAGGGGGCGCCCGGGAGGGCGCGGGGCGCGGGCCGCTCGAGGGGATCGAGGGTGCCGAGGAGGCCAGCGGGGCCGGGGGCGCGGCTGCGGGAGCGACCGGGGCGGCCGGCCCCGGCGACGCCCTGGGGGCGGGGTCCGGCGGGGAGGGGCTCGGAGCCAGGTCCGGGCCGGGCGCCGGGGCGGTCGGAGCCGGCGCCTCGACGGCGGCGACAGCGGGCGCAGCCCACCGGTCGATGAGCGCCCGGGCCTCGACGGCACCGAGCCAGAGCAGGGGCACGCCCAGGGTGGCTCCGGCCAGCCAGGCGGCAGCGCGCCGACGGAGCTTGCGACGCCGCAGCCGGGCGAGCCGAGGCGGGACGCGGGCCTCATCGGGGTCTAGGGCCAGCACGCGCCCGTAGAAGTCGAGGGCGCGGGCGCTCGATCCCTGCTCGGCGGCCTCGTCCCCGCGGGCCAGCAGGGCGTCGATGGCGCTCCTGCGGAAGGCGGTGCGGAAGGCGGTCGGATCGCGCAGGAAGTCGACCAGCGCCTCGGCGGGCCGGGCGATGCCCACCTCGGCGAGGATCTGCCGCAGCACGTCGCGCACCTCGGCGGCGCTCTGGGGCCGCGCGGCCGGGTCGAGCTCCAGGCAGCGGACGATGAGATGGGCGAGGAGGTCGGAGACGCGGCCGTCGACCTGCCGGGGGTCCTCGAAGTCGGCCTGCAGCACCCTTCGGAGGATGGCGCTGGGGTTGGGCGCGGCGAAGGGGAGCCGGCCGGTGGCCAGCCAGTAGAGGATGGTCCCCAGGGAGAAGACGTCGCTGCGGACGTCGGCGTCCTTGCCCTCGACCACCTCGGGCGGCATGTGGTGCGGCGACCCGACCAGCGCGCCGGTCAGGGTCATGCGCTCGTCCGAGGCCAGCACCCGGGCGATGCCGAAGTCGGCCAGCTTGACCGTCGGGCGCTCACCCTCGTCGACGAGGACGTTCTCGGGCTTGAGATCCCGGTGGATGACGCCGGCCGAGTGGGCGTGCACCAGCGCGTCGGCCAGGGCCAGCCCCACCAGCATGCCGATCTCGGGGTAGCCGAACCCGACCTCGTGGGCGTAGGCGCGCAGGGTGCGGCCGCGGACGAACTCGGTGACGAGGTAGCTCTCGGCGGCGGCGTCGCCGGCGTAGTCGAAGATCTCGACGATGCCCGGGTGCGACAGCCGGGCCACCACTCGCGCCTCGCGGGAGAAGCGTGCCCGGGACTCGGGCGCGGCGGCGAGGTGCGGGTGCAGGAGCTTCACCGCCACCTCTCGGTCGAGGGCGGTATCGCGGCCGCGGTAGACGATGGCCATGCCGCCGCTGCCGACCTGCTCGAGGAGCTCGTAGCGGCCGAGCATCCGGATCACGCCAGCCTCCGCACCCGACCACCGGCCCGCTCGGGCCTGCGATCCGGGTTGCACACCTGCACGCACATGGCGCTCTCACCGGGCGGTTGGCCCGGATCGCGACATCGCTGGCGGGTTCGCCGGGCGTCACTATGACACGGACGCCCCGGCGCGGCCACAGAAGCGCCGCCTGGGCAGCCTCCCCACCGGGGTCAGGGCGCCGCGGCGGGAAACCCCGGGTCGGGGAGGAACCGGTCGGCGACCAGGGCGCGGATGGTCTCCGGGAAGGCGGCGGTGGCCACGGGATAGGAGGCGCGCCAGCCCAGCGCGGCCAGCCGGCCGGTGTCGTAGTAGTGGTCGGTGCTCATCCAGTGAAGGACCTCGCGGTCCACCCGCGGGGCGAGCTGGTCGGAGACCCCGGTCTGCGCCCGCAGGGCGTCCCATCGCCGCCGCAGGCGGCGGTTCAGCGCCGAGAGCAGGACCCGGTCCGGGACGTTCCGGAAGAGCCAGAGCAGCGCGGCGGTGAGGCGGGGCCAGGAGGGGAGCACGCGGCCGGGCTCGAAGCCGAGCGAGGTGAGCGCGGCGGCGAGGTGCTCGGCCAGAGGCAGCGGCGCCTCGTCGGCGACGTTGAAGGCGTGGCCGACCACGGCCCGGTCGGAGGGGTAGAGCGCCACGTGCGCCACCGCCCGGGCCAGGTCGGCGACGTGGAGGAGGTGGGCCACCGGGCCGCGCCGGATGATGGGGACGCGCCGCCGCCGGTGGTGGAAGAGGGAGACGAGGGCCAGCGTGCGCACCGGCCCCCCGCGCACGGCCGGGCCGTAGAGCAGCGCCGGGCGGAGCACCGCCAGCGGGGCGCCGCGCCGGAAGGCGGACCAGCTCTCCTGCTCGGCGCGCCAGCGGATGCGCTCCTGGGCGGTGCGCGGCGCCTTGACCTCGCCCTCGCGGCAGGGGAGGTTCCGGGGGCGGCCGTAGACGGCGGTGCTGGAGACATGGACCAGCCGGGAGACGCGAAGGGCCCGCGCCAGCTCGGCGGCGGCGCGCGCGGCCCCGATCTCGATGGTGGTTCGCTCGCCCTCGTCCAGCTCGCGCGAGGTGCGGGCCCCGAGGTGGATGAGGAGGTCCGCGCGCCCGGGCAGCGGAGGGTCCGGGGCCGGCGCGCCCGCCGAGGGGGTCACCGGGTGGACGAGGAGCCCCCCTGCGGAGAGCTCCGCACAGACGGCGTCGAGGACCGGGCCAGGGGAGCCCATGACCACGGCGATGCGTTCGACCACGTCGCTCCTCGTCCTGGCCGGGCCCCCGCCCCGGGCCGGTGGCCTTTGGCCCTCCTAGACCCGGACCTCCTCGGACTTCTTGGCCGGCTTCTTCTCGCCCTCGGGCTCCGTCGGCGCTGGCGGAGCGCGGCCGACCGGGCTCTCCTCCAGGGCCGCGGCCAGCACCTCGTCCATCTGGCCGGCAAAGACGAAGGCCAGCTCCTTGCGCGCCTGCTCGGGCACGTCGAGCAGGTCCTTCTCGTTGCGCGCGGGGATGATGACCCGCTTGATGCCGGCGCGGTGCGCGGCCAGGACCTTCTCCTTGATGCCGCCCACCGGGAGGACCAGCCCGCGGAGGGTCACCTCGCCGGTCATGGCCACGTCGGAGCGAACCCTGATCCCGGTGAGCAGGGAGACCAGGGCGGTGAGGATGGTCACGCCGGCGCTGGGGCCGTCCTTGGGGATGGCGCCCGCCGGGAAGTGGATGTGGATGTCGGTCTTCTCCAGGAAGTTGGCGGCGATCCCCAGCGAGTCCGACTTGGAGCGCAGGTAGGAGAGGGCGGCCTGGGCGGACTCCTTCATGACGTCGCCGAGCTGGCCGGTGAGGGTGAGCGACCCCTTGCCGGTCATCTTGGTGGCCTCGATGAAGAGGATGTCCCCGCCGGCTGCGGTCCAGGCCAGGCCGGTGGCCACCCCGGCGATCTCGGTGCGCTCGGCCGTCTCGTTGTAGAACTTCTCCGGCCCGAGCATGTCCTGCAGGTCGCCCTCGTCGACCGCGCGCTTGGCGCCGGGGCCCACCTTGCCGGTGGCCACCTCGACCGCCACCGCCCGGCACACGTCGGCGATGCGCCGCTCCAGGTTGCGGACGCCGGCCTCGCGCGTGTAGGCCATGATGATCTGGATGAGCGCCTTCTCCGTGAACTGGATGGCCTCGGGGGAGAGGCCGTGCTCCTTGAGCTGCTTGGGGATGAGGTGGTTCTGTGCGATGTGCACCTTCTCCTCGAAGGTGTAGCCGGGCAGCTCGAGGATCTCCATGCGGTCCTTGAGCGGGCCGGGGATGGGGTCGAGCAGGTTGGCCGTGCCGATGAACAGGACCTTGGAGAGGTCGTAGGCCAGGTCGAGGTAGTGGTCGGAGAAGGCGTGGTTCTGCTCCGGGTCCAGCACCTCGAGCAGGGCGGCCGAGGGGTCGCCGCGGAAGTCCGCCCCCAGCTTGTCGATCTCGTCCAGCATCATCACCGGGTTGATGGTGGATGCCTTCTTCATCGACTGGATGATCCGGCCGGGGAGGGCGCCCACGTAGGTGCGGCGGTGCCCGCGGATCTCGGCCTCGTCGCGCACCCCGCCCAGGGAGAGGCGCACGAACTTGCGGCCGGTGGCCCGGGCGATGGACTGGCCCAGGGAGGTCTTGCCCACGCCGGGCGGTCCCACGAAGCAGAGGATGGGGCCGCGCATGTCGTTCTTCAGCTTGCGGACGGCCAGGTACTCGAGGATCCGCTTCTTGATCTTGTCCAGCCCGTAGTGGTCGGCGTCCAGGATCTGGCGGGCGTTCTCGATGTCCAGGTTGTCGTCGGTCCGCTTCGACCAGGGGAGATCGGCGATCCAGTCGAGATAGGTGCGGGCGACGGTGTACTCGGAGCTGGCGGTGGGGATGGACTTGAGCCGGTTGAGCTCCTTCTGGGCCACCTTCTCCACCTCCGGTGGCAGCCCGGCCTTCTTCAGGCGCTCGGCCAGCTCGTCCAGCTCCTCCTCCTCCTCGCCCAGCTCGCCCAGCTCCTCCTTGATGGCCTTGAGCTGCTGGCGCAGGTAGTACTCGCGCTGCGTCTTCGACATCTCGCCCTTCACGGCGGAGTCGATCTTGTTGGAGAGCTTGAGGATCTCCCGCTTGCGGTTGAGGAGCTCG
>DATKMW010000140.1:0-23392 GCA_035541675.1 Anaeromyxobacter sp.
CCACCACCACGTCGAGGTTGTAGGTCTTGGCGAACTCCTCCGCCTCGGTCTCGGCGGTGCCGGTCATGCCCGCCAGCTTGGAGTACATGCGGAAGTAGTTCTGGAAGGAGATGGTGGCCAGGGTCTGGTTCTCGGCCTCGATCTTCACCCCCTCCTTGGCCTCGACCGCCTGGTGGAGCCCGTCCGACCAGCGCCGGCCCGGCATGAGACGGCCGGTGAACTCGTCGACGATGATCACCTCGCCGTTCTTGACCACGTAGTCCACCTCGTTGCGGTAGAGGTGGTGGGCGCGCAGCGCCTGCTCCACGTGGTGCAGGGTCTCCACCTGCTCGGGGGCGTAGAGGTTGTCGACGGAGAGCCTCTTCTCCATCTTCTCCACCCCCGGCTCGGTCATGACGATGGTCCGGCTCTTCTCGTCGACGGTGAAGTCGGCGTCCTTGATCATCGAGGGGATGACCTGGTTCACCTTGTAGTAGAGCTCGGACGACTCGTCGGACGGGCCGGAGATGATGAGGGGGGTTCGGGCCTCGTCCACCAGGATCGAGTCGACCTCGTCGACGATGGCGTAGTTCAGCTCGCCCTGGACGTAGTCCTGCAACCGGAACTTCATGTTGTCGCGCAGGTAGTCGAAGCCGAACTCGTTGTTCTGCCCGTAGGTGATGTCGGAGTGGTAGGAGTCCTGGCGCTGCTGGTCGGTGAGGCCGTGGACGATCACCCCCACCGAGAGGCCGCAGTACTTGTAGAGCCGGCCCATCCACTCGGCGTCGCGCCGGGCCAGGTAGTCGTTGACCGTGACCACGTGCACGCCCCGGCCGGCCAGGGCGTTCAGCACGCAGGGGAGCGTGGCCACCAGCGTCTTCCCCTCGCCGGTCTTCATCTCGGCGATCTTCCCGGCGTGGAGGACTGCCCCGCCGATGAGCTGGACGTCGAAGTGGCGCATGCCCAGCGCCCGCACGCCCGCCTCGCGCACCAGGGCGAACACCTCGGGCATGAGCTCCTCGAGCTTGCGCCCCTTCCCCTGCACCTCCGCCTTCCACCGGGCCACCAGGCGCGGGAACTCCTCGGCGGGGAGCGCCTTCATCCGCGCCTCGAACTCGTTGACGCGGGCGACCATGGGCCGGAGCTTCTTCAGCTCTCGATCGTTCTTGGTGCCGATGGTCTTCTTGATCACGTAGTTGAGCATGTCTGGGCTCGGAGGGGCCGCCGAGGCTACCTGCTTAGGTAACGCCGCGCCACTCGAAAGCAAACGCCCCGGCCCCGGGGAGGTCGGCTCGGGCTCCCCGCCCGCGGCCAGGTTGTGGACAGCCTACCGCCGTTCTCTACAGTGGATCGCATGCGGCGCGCGCCCCCCCTGGCCCTGCTCGCCCTGCTCGGCGCCGCCTGCGCCACGGCGCGCGGGCCGGCCGCCCCGCCCGGAGCGCCCGGCGGCGACCTGGCCGCCCGCCTGGCCGGGCGGGCCGAGGCCGACCTGGGCCAGCGGGGACCATTCACGGTGGGTGATCAGCGCTTCGCCGCCGACTGCTCCGGCTTCGCCGCGGCGGTGTACGAGGCCGAGGGCGTGCCGCTCCGGCGGCTCATGGCCCGGGCCGCCCCCGGGGAGCGCTCGGGGGTGGCGGCCGCCTACCAGGCCGCAAAGGCCTACGGCGTGGTCTTCGGCGGCGGCGGGGAGTGGCCGAGACCCGGCGACCTGGTCTTCTTCCGCGACACCTACGACCGCAACCACGACGGCGCCGTCGACGACCCGTTCACGCACATGGGGGTGGTGGAGCGGGTGGAGGGCGGGACGGTCACCTTCCTCCACCGCGGCGGCCGGGCCGTGACCCGGGGCGTGCTCACCCGCGAGCGCCCCGCAGAGGCCAAGGACGAGGAGGGGCGCGTCCTCAACACCGCGCTCCGCGACAAGCGGCCCCGCATCGCCGGCGCCCCGTCCCTGGCGGGCCAGCTGTTCATGGCCTACGGCAGGATCGATCCGCGGCGCATCCCGCCGCGCCCCTAGGGCGCGTCAGCTCGCCGGCGCGGGCGCCGGCGGGGAGATGGCCCCGTCGTCGCCGATCTGGGGCGCCGCGGCGCCGAAGTCCTCGACCGAGAGCCGGCGCAGGAGGGGCACGATGGCGCCGCCGGGATCCCGGCGCGGCCCCCCCGGCCTCTCCTGCCTCACCGGGTGCACCCTGCCCGAGAGGAAGGCACCGTCATCGGCGAGCCGCGCCTCGAGCACCAGGGTGATGCCGTTGGGCCCGGTCAGGTTCATGCCGCCGTAGGTGGCGAAGTTGCCCAGCGAGTAGGCGATGAGCCGGCCCCGGTACAGCTCCAGCCCCCTCACCACGTGCGGGCCGTGGCCCAGCACCAGCGCCGCCCCGGCGTCGACCACCGCGTGGGCGAACAGGCGCTCGTCGCCGCGATCCTCGCCGTAGAACCTCTCCGGGCCGAGGGGCACGTGCTGGTAGGGGGCGCCCTCCGCCCCGCCGTGGAAGGAGACCACCACCAGCTCCGCTCGCTCCCGCGCCTCCTTCACCTGGCGAACGGCGGTCTCGATGTCGCGCAGATCGTTGGTCCCCGAGGAGAACGAGTAGGCGAGGACGGCGACGCGCCGGCCTCGCACCTCCAGCCAGGCCACCTCGCCCACCCCGCCGGCGTGGGCGATCCCCAGCCGATCGAGCACCGCCCGGGTCGACTGCCGGCCGGCCTCGCCGAAGTCGCCCGCGTGGTTGTTGGCCAGCGAGAGGACCTTGAAGCCGGCCCGGGCCAGGAGGGCGCCGTAGCGCTCCGGGACCCGGAAGGCGTAGCAGCGGCCGGGCTTGGAGTCCTTGCACTTGTCCGAGGGGCCCTGGTCGAGGAGCGGCCCCTCCAGGTTGCCGAAGGCCACGTCGGCGGCCTGCAGGACCGGCGAGACCTCGTCGAGCAGCCCGGCGCCGTCGTCGGGGGGGAGGAGCGCGCCGTTCGACTCGTCGGGGAAGGTGGAGCCGAGCATGATGTCGCCCACCGCGGCGAAGACCACGGGGGGAGGGCCCGCGGGGGCGGCGGCCTCGGCCGCAGCGGGCTCGGCCGCCGTGGCCGGGGCCGTGGCGGCCTCCTCCTCGGCGGCGGGCGAGGGCGCCTCCACCCCGGTGCGCTCCTCGGCCGCGGGGGCGGCGACCTCGGGGACGAAGGGAGGACGGCCGACCGGCGCGTGGGCGCAGGCGGCGGCGAGCGCGGCGAGCAGCGCCGGCAGGCCGACCCTCAGCGGGAGGGCTCCCCTCACTCGAGAATGAACTTCCTCGGGTTCTCGGGAACGCCGTTGACGCGCACCTCGTAGTGCAGGTGCGGCCCGGTGGACCGGCCCGTGTTCCCCACCAGCGCCACCTTGTCGCCGCGCCCCACCCGGTCGCCGATGTGGACGAGGATCTCCGAGAGGTGGCCGTAGCGGGTCTTGACGCCGTAGCCGTGATCGATGACCAGCACCTTGCCGTAGCCGCCCTCGGTGCCCACGAACACCACGGTGCCGTCCGAGGGGGCGTAGATGGGCTGGCCGATGGGGGTGGCGATGTCCAGGCCCTGGTGCATCTTCCGCTCGGCCGTGTACGGGTCGATGCGGGGCCCGAAATCGGAGGTGACCCAACCGCGCGTCGGCCAGATGGACGGCGTGGAGGCGAGCAGCGACCGCTGGTCGTCGAAGTACTCCTGCAGGTCGCGCAGGCTCCGCTCCTGGCGGGCCGCCTCGCCCTCGAGCGAGCTGAGCTTCCCGGGGAGGGCGCTGAGGTTCGCCTCGGCGGCAGGGGCCGCACCGGTGGCCGCGGCGTCCCCTTCGGCGTTCCCCACCGGGCCGATGGCCAGGTTGCGCTCGGGGTCCTGCAGCTGCGTGACCGCGGTCCGCAGCTTGGCATCGAAGCGCTCGACCCGGTCCAGGGTGGCGGAGATGTGAGCCACCTTCTCCTGGACGAGGAGGATCTGCGATCTCAGCTGGGCGTTCTCCTCCTTGAGGACCGAGTTCTCCGAGGAGGAGCCGAGCAGGGAGAAGTAGTGCCCGATGGTGACGCCGCCCACCACCACCAGCACGGCCAGCGCCCAGGCCCCGTACACCAGCCACCGGCGCGGAACCCGGAACTTCCGCACCGCCTGGGAGTGATCGCTCACCAGGATGACGGTGAACACCTGGCTCTTGGACGGTCCGGCCATCGCCTCCACTTTCCGTGCTGTCCGG
Source organism: Anaeromyxobacter sp. (assembly GCA_035541675.1). Classification (GTDB taxonomy): domain Bacteria; phylum Myxococcota; class Myxococcia; order Myxococcales; family Anaeromyxobacteraceae; genus Anaeromyxobacter. The sequence continues at coordinate 4,178 of DATKMW010000140.1, forward strand.
CGAGGTGGGTCTCTCGGCTGGAACGGCGAAGCACACCGCCCGGCCCCTTTCGCCGGGGACATTCAGCAGAGCGGTAACAGAGGCCTCAGCCCACTGTCAAGACAAGCGTTTTATGCGCTCCGACCCTCACCTGTCGGACCCTGTACGCGGATCACCACGACCGTGATGTTGTCGTCTCCTCCGCGGTCGTTGGCGATCTGGATCAACTTGTGCGGAGCGTCCTCCAGGGTCGACTCCACGACCACTTTCAGGATCTCGTCGTCGTCCACCAGATTCGAGAGCCCGTCGCAACAGAGCAGGAGGATATCGCCCGCCTCCAGCTCGACTCCCATGAGGTCGACCTGCACCTCCTGCTCGAACCCGACCGAACGGGTGATGATGTTCCTGAACCGGCTGTGCTTCGCCTCGTCGGGGCTGATCGCCCCGGCCTTGAGCTGCTCGTTGACCAGGGAGTGGTCCTCGGAGACCTGGTAGATCCGCGACTCCCGCAGCAGGTAGCAGCGGCTATCGCCCACGTGGGCGATGAAGGCCGTCCGGCCGTCGACCAGGGCGGCGGTCACCGTGGTGCCCATCCCCGCCAGCTCCGGGGACCCCTGGGCCGTCTCGAAGATCCGCGAGCAGGCCGCCTCGACCGCCTCCCGCAACACGTCGGGCACCGGGCTGTCGTCGAGCCCGGCCGGCGCCGCGAAGAGCTCGGGATCCTTGTCGCGGGCCTTCTCGACCGTATCGCGGATGGTCTCCACGGCCAGCGTGGAGGCCGTGCCGCCCCCGGCGTGGCCGCCCATGCCGTCGGCGACGATGAAGAGCCCCAGGCCCTCGTCCACCAGGAACGAGTCCTCGTTGTGGTCACGCCGCTGGCCCACGTCCGTCTGGCCGCGCGCCCTGATGGTGAAGGCCTCTGCCTCGGGCACGGCCCGAGGGTACCCTCGCGCTCCCCAGGGGGTCAATTCGCCAATGGCGTCGCGGCGCGCGCGGCCCGGCCGGAGAGCCGCCGCCCCGCCGCCCTGCCCGGTGCCGCCCGGCTTCCCTCCCCGGGCGCGGAGGGCGGTCGACGGGCCGCCGAGAGGAGCGCGGCCGCATGCTCCAGGGCCGACTCGGTCACGGTGATGCCGGCCATCATCCGCGCCACCTCCCGGCGCCGCTCCTCCTCGCCGGCGAGCAGGGTCACCTCGGTGCGGGTGCGCTCGCCCGAGATGGCCTTCTTCACCAGGTGGTGGCGATCGGCGAAGGCCGCCACCTGGGGGAGGTGGGTGACGCACAGGACCTGGTGCCCGCGGGAGACGTCGGCGAGGACCCGGCCCACCGACTCGGCCACGGCCCCGCCGATGCCCGAGTCCACCTCGTCGAAGACGTAGGTGCCCACCGGGTCGGCCCGTGCCAGGACCCGCTTCACCGCCAGGAGCAGCCGGGAGAGCTCGCCGCCCGAGGCGATCCGTGAAAGCGGGCGCGCCGGCTCGCCGGGGTTCGGTGCGATGAGCACCTCGGCGCGCTCCGCGCCGTCCGCCGAGAGCACCCGGCCGCCCACCTCGATGCCCCCGTCGGGGGAAACGAGCGCCACCTCGATGCGGCAGCGGCTCATGGCCAGAGGGGCCAGCTCCCGCTGCACGGCCTCGGCCAGGCGCCGGGCCGCCTCGGCCCGCGACCGGGAGAGCTCGTCTGCCAGCCGGCGCGCCTCCCGCCCCCGGACCTCCAGATCTTCCTTCACCGCCGAGAGGCGCTCGCCCCCGCCGGAGAGCCGGGCCAGCTCCTCCCGCATCTCGTCCCGGCGGGCCAGGGCCGCCTCCAGGGAGCCGCCGTGCTTGCGGGCCAGGGCGCGGAGATGCTCCAGACGGTCCTCCACCGCACCGAGCCGCTCGGGGTCGCCCCCCACCTGCTCGGCGTACCGGCCCAGCTCCCGGCCGGCCTCCTCGACCTCGACCGCCGCGGAGCGGAGGAGCCCGAGCGGCCCGTCGAGCCGCGGGTCCAGGGCCGATGCCTCGGCCAGGGCCCGGATGGCCTGCCCCACCCGCTCGGCGGCGCTCCCCTCGCCGCCGTAGGCCTGCGCCTCGGCCGAGCGGGCCGCCTCCCGCAGCCGCACGGCCGAGGAGAGGACGCGCCGCTCCGCCTCCAGCGCCTCGCGCTCGCCGGGCCGGGGGTCCACCGCCTCGAGCTCGCGGAGCTGGAAGGCGAGGTAGTCGGCGCGCCGCGCCCGCTCTCCCTGGTCCGCGGAGAGCTCGTCCCGCTCCCGCGCCAGCGCGGACAGCGCCGCGAACGCCTCGCGGTAGCGGTCCTTGAGGGACCCCTCTCCGCCGCCCGGGCCGGCCCGCGCGTAGGCGTCGAGGAGATCGAGGTGCACGGCCGGATCGAGCAGCGACACGTGCTCGTGCTGCCCGGAGATGTCGACCACTCCGCGCAGCGCCCCCTCCAGCATCGAAACCGTGCACAGGCTCCCGTTGGCGAAGGCCCGACCGCGGCCGCTGCGGGCCACCACCCGCCGGACCAGGAGCTCGTGCCCCTGCCCCGGGGCGAGCCCGAGCCGCTCCCAGGCCGGGTGGTCCGCCGGCAGCTCGAAGAGCGCCTCCACCACCGCCTCGTCGGCCCCGTCCCTGAGCACGTCGGCGCTCGTCCGCCCCCCGAGGACGAGGTGCAGCGCGTTTACCAGGATGGACTTGCCGGCGCCGGTCTCGCCGGTGAGGACGTTCAGCCCCGGGCCGAACTGGACCTCCACCGCGTCGACGACCGCGAAGCCGGTGATGCGCAGGGTCGTGAGCATGCGGGGATGCTCGCACGCGCGGCTGACACTGCGCAAACATTCAGGTGTACATCCGTTTGGGTGAGGAGCTGAGGCGGACCGGCCAGGCCGGCCCGGCTTGGGAGCGCGAACCTCACCGCCTGGTGGGTGGGCCGGCGCCACGCCCTGAGCCGCTTGCCGGGGAAGCGGACCCGGTCGGCCCGGCCGGGGGCGACGTTCCTCGCCCCCGGGGGCCCACCCGCCCGTTGCGGCTGCGGGCGGCAGACGCGAGGTGGTCGCCCGGGGGGCGGCTCGCCGCCCGGGGCAGCCGGCCCCGGGGCGGCCTGTCCGCGTAGCAGAACGGGATGAGGCGGTCCTCGCCGGTCCGGGTCTCGGCCCGGCGGGTGGAGGTCTCGTCGAAGACCACCGCCTGCCCGCGCGCTACCGGTCCCCCCAGCGGAGCTTGGCCCGGAGGATGCCGAAGAAGTCCTGGCGCGGGTTGCGGACCAGGAGCACCCGGTTCTGCGATTGCTTGGCCTGCACCCGGTCGCCCCGCTGCAGCTTCACGCCCTTCTGCCCGTCCAGGGTGAGGTACACGTCGGTGTCGTTGCGGATGCAGAGCTCGATGGTCTGGTCGTCCGGCACCACCAGCGGGCGCTGGGTCAGGGTGTGGGGACAGATGGGGGCGAGGATCACCCCCCGCAGCGTGGGAAACATGATGGGCCCGTTGGCCGACAGGGCGTAGGCGGTGGAGCCCGTGGGGGTGGCCACGATGATGCCGTCGCCGCGCAGGTTGGAGACGAAGATGCCCCCGCAGCGGATCTCCAGCTCGACCATGCGGGAAAGGGCGCCCTTGGCCAGCACCACGTCGTTCAGCACCTCGGTGTCCACGGCCCGCTCCGCCCCGTTGCCGTGGTGGAGGTGCACCCGCAGCTTCATCCGCTCGGTGACCTCGGCGGTCCCGGCCAGGATCTCCTCCAGCGCCCGGAACATCTCGCTGGGGGGCACCTCCGCCATGAACCCGAGCTTCCCCATGTTCACCCCGAGGATGGGTACGGGCCTGTCCTGCAGCAGCGCGGCCGCGTGGATGAGGGTGCCGTCGCCCCCCAGGACCAGCACCAGCTCGGCGCTGCGGCAGATGTCCACCTCGTCGGTGAGGACCTCCACCCCCCGCTCGCGGAGGAACAGCGCCGCCCGCGCCGCGGTCTCGGCCGTCTCGGAGCTGGACAGCTTCTGGACGATCCCGACGCGCCGGGGCGCCGGGCAGGGGTGCCCGTTCATGCCCGACATCATATAAGGCTTCGCCATGGACCTCTTCGATCGCGCCGCCGCCACCGACCCATCCGGCAAGCCCCTGGCCGAGCGGGTGCGCCCCCGCCGCCTGGAGGACTTCGTCGGGCAGGAGCACGTCCTCGGCCCGGGCACCGCCCTGCGCCGCGCCATCCAGGCCGACCAGCTCCCCTCGCTCATCCTCTGGGGGCCGCCCGGCTCCGGCAAGACCACCCTGGCCCGGCTGGTGGCCCAGCACACCGGCGCCGAGTTCGTGTCCTTCAGCGCCGTCCTGGGAGGGGTGAAGGAGATCCGCGAGATCGTGGCCGCCGCCCGGGAGCGGCGCCGCCTGCACCGGCGGCGCACCATCCTCCTGGTGGACGAGATCCACCGCTTCACCCGCGCCCAGCAGGACGCCTTCCTCCCCCACGTCGAGGACGGCACGCTCACCTTGATCGGCGCGACCACCGAGAACCCGTCCTTCGAGGTGAACGCGGCGCTGCTCTCGCGCTGCCGGGTGGTGACCCTCCGGGCGCTCACCGAGGAGGAGATCGCCGCGCTCCTCGACCGGGCCCTCACCGCCCCCGAGGGGCTGGCCGGGGCCGCCACGCTCTCGCCCCAGGCCCGCGAGGCCCTCTCCCGCTACAGCTACGGCGACGGCCGGCGGGCCCTGAACGCCTTGGAGGTCGCGGCCGCCGCGGTGAAGCTGGCCGGGCGGACGACCATCGAGAAGGCCGACGCCGAGGAGGCCCTCCAGGCGCGCACGCTCCTCTACGACAAGGCCGGCGAGGAGCACTACAACGTCGTCTCCGCCTTCATCAAGTCGATGCGAGGCTCCGATGCCGACGCCGCCGTCTACTACCTGGTGCGGATGATCGAGGCGGGCGAGGAGCCGCGCTTCGTCCTGCGCCGGATGGTGATCTTCGCCTCCGAGGACGTGGGCAACGCCGACCCCCAGGCGCTGGCTCTGGTGGTGGCCGCGCTCCAGGCGGTGGAGCTGGTGGGGCTCCCCGAGGGCGTCCTGCCCATGTGCCAGGCCGCCATCTACCTGGCCCTCGCCCCCAAGGCCAACACCGCCCTCACCGCCTACGGGAGCGCCCGCGCGCTGGTGCGGGAGCGCGGCCCCCTGCCCGTCCCCTTGAAGCTCCGCAACGCCCCCACCCGGCTCATGGAGGGGCTCGGCTACGGGGCCGGGTACCGCTACCCCCACAACTTCGAGGGCCACTACCTGGCCGAGCGATACCTGCCCGAGGCCCTGCGCCAGGAGCGGATCGTGCGGCTCTCGGACAGCGGCCTGGAGCGCGAGCTCGGGGCGCGGCTCGACGCCCTGCGCGCCGCGGCGGCGGAGGGGGACGTCGGGGAGGGCGAGGCCCGCTAGGCGGTCATCGGGCCTGGGGCGGCTTCCCGCGCCCGACCGCCTCCAGCGCCCGAGACAGGTCCCCGCCGGTCCGCACCAGGTCGCCCACCGAGGAGAGGATCTGGGTGGACATCTCCCAGGACTCCTTGGGCTCGGGCAGCTCCTCCCAGGCCTCGAGGTAGGTGACCAGGGCGCTCGACCGGTCGCCCTTCTCCGCCTGCTCCCTGGCCGCGCGGCACAGCCGCTCGACCAGGTCGAGGCGGTCGAACTCGAGATGCTCGCCGGTGGGGTCGGCCATCGCTGCACGACCTTAGGGCCTCGGACGCCGGTGGGAAGGCCCACGAACGCGCCCGACCCATCGGTGACGGCGGGGACTGCTATACGTTCCCGCCGTGCTCCTCTACATGCACGGCTTCGGCTCCGGGCCCGCTTCCCGGAAGGCCCGCCACCTCGCCGACCGCTTCGCCGCCGAAGGCCTCCGCCTGGAGGTCCCGGACCTCACCCCCGGCGAGGACGGCTTCGAGCGCTCCTCGCCGTCCTCGATGCTGGCGGAGGCGGAGCACGCCCTCGCCGGCGCGCCCGGGCCCCACGCCATCGTGGGCAGCTCCCTGGGCGGCTACCTGGCCGCGGTGGCGGCCACCCGGAACCCCGCCATCGAGCGGCTCGTCCTCCTCGCCCCCGCCTTCCGCCTCTTCGAGCGGTGGAACCGCCGGCTCACCGACGCCGAGAGGGAGGAGTGGCGGCTTCTCGGCCGGGAGGTGTTCCACTTCGCCTCGGCCCGCAAGCGCCGGCTGGGCTGGCAGTTCCACGAGGACGCCCGGGGCTACCCGGCCTTCCCCGAGGTGAGGGTCCCCACCCTCTGCATCTCCGGCCGGCGCGACGCGTCGGTGCCGCTCGAGGACGTGGCCGCCTTCGTGGCCCGCACCCCCGGCGCCCGGCTGGTGGAGGTGGACGACGACCATGAGCTGGCCGGCTCGCTGGACCGGGTCTTCGAGGAGGCGCTGGCGTTCCTGCGGGCGAACGGCCGGGACGCGTCGGGCTCGCCCGGCTCCGGCTGAGCACCCCTGCGCCGCGGTCCTCTCCCTCCGAGCGCCTCCTCACGAGGGCGCGGGAGGTGGTCCGGGACCTCCAGACGCCGCCCACTAGCTCGACCGCGCATTCCGCCTGGCGCCCGCCCCGAGCCGGCCGCGGCCCCTCGCGGGCGCTCGGCATGGACGGCGCCACCTGCCGCGCTCGACGAGGCCTGAGCCAACGGGTGGCGGGCCCGAGGGCCGAGGCGCCGCGGCCCCCTCCTCGACCCGCTCCGGGCGACCCGGGGCGCGCCCGGCGTTCCGACCCCGACCCGGGCGCGTACGCCCTGGCCCCGGCGCCTGGTATCCTCCCGGGTGGTCGGGGTAGAGGAGGGCGCCTCCGCGTGATGCACGTCTTTCGGCTCGGCCCGTTCCAGTCCTCCGGCGGCGTCCAGGCCCACGCCTACGTGGGCCTGGTCGAGGGAGGGGAACCGCGCATCCACGAGGCGCCCACCGACCGCGCGGGGCTGGAGAGGATGAAGGGCGAGGCGCTGGAGCAGCCCATCTCCTGCGAGCCGGCGCTGGCCGAGTCGGGCAAGCCGCTCGGCCTGGAGAGCGCCCCGCTCCCGCCCTCCCTGCTGACCGCGCGCGCCGTCATCGCCTACGAGCTCGCCAGCGGCGTACAGCACGGAGCCTCCAAGCCCGACGCCATCGCCGCCTTCCTCAAGGGCGCCGCCGCCTTCTGGGCCGCGCGCAGCTGGGAGGTGGTGAGCCCCCAGGAGCGGCTCCACGTGGCCTTCCTGGAGGGGCACGCCGAGGTGGACGGGGAGCTCTCGGTGGTGGGCGGCGATGGCACGGCGCTCCCCGGCGTGGCGCTCTGCGACGCCCGCGACGCCCTGGGGGTGCTGGCCCGGCTCTCCGGCGACGCGCGGGCCACGGCGGCGCTCCGGCTCGCGAGCCTCACCGTGGAGCTGGAGCGCGAACCGGGCTGGGCGGCCGAGGCCATCCAGGACGGCTGCGGCCTGGCCCGCGTGCCGACGGCGACGCGCAAGCGCGGCGGCGGGGTCGCGCCCATGGTCACCCAGGACCTCCTGGCGGCGGGAGCGTTGCTCGAGGCCATCGCCGCCTGGACGGGGATCGAGGAAGAGGGCGGCATCGGGGAGGGGACGGCCGAGGCAGCGGGAATGCGGGTGGTGGCGCGGGTCGGGGCCTCGGCGCAGCTCCCGGCGGAGGGGCTCACGCCGGTTGGCGCGGCGCCGCCGCCCCCGGCGGAGAAGCCTGCCCAGGCGGGAGAGGAGCAGCCCGGGCCCGCCCCGGCGCCAGCGCAGGCGCGCGAGGGTGAGGAGGCGAAGGCCGAGGCCGCGCCCCCGCCCGAGACCCCCGCGCCGCCCGCGCCGCCTCCCCCCACCTCCGCCCGAACCGCGGCATCCGCCCCGCCCGCCCGGGCCGCCGCCGCACCGCCACCCCCGCGCGCCCAGCCCCCGGTCGCCGCGCCGGCGCCGACCCCGCCCCGGCCAAGGCGGTCGGTTGGCCTGCTCGCCCGCGCCTGGCGCTCCCTCCGCGGCGAGGGCGCCTCGAGGCCGCGCCCCGCCCCGGCCGCGCCGGGGGCCCGGCCGCCGGTGCCCCGGCCGCCGCCGCCCCCCGAGCCCGAGGTCGACAGCTCGGACCCCTTCGCCCCCTTCGCTCGCGCGCTGGGCGTCGAGCTCCCCCCCGAGCCCCCCGCGCCCCCGCCCGCGGACGAGGCGGCCGCCGCCGAGCTGGCCGGGCGCGTGCTGGAGTCGGCCCGGTCCGCCACCACCGAGCTCGTGTCCTTTCCCGCCGTGGCCCTGGAGATCGTCGAGCGGGTCCGCGATCCGAAGGCGGACGCCCGGGGCGTGGCCGGGTTCATCGCCCGGGACCCGGCGCTGGCCGCCGACGTGGTCTCGGTCGCGAACTCCGTCGCCTTCCGCGGCGTCTCCGAGGTGGAGTCGGTGCACGAGGCGGTGACGCGGCTCGGCCTCACCGAGGTGGGCCGGCTGGCGAGCGCGGTGGCGGCGCGCAAGCTGCTCGACCCCCAAGGCCGCTCCGGGCTCTTCGTCCGCGCGGTGGCGGTGGCCACGGCGGCGGCCGACGCCGCCCTGCGCCGCCGCGGCGCCCGCAGCGACCACGTCTGGCTCGGCGGCCTGCTCCACGACGTGGGCAAGGCGCTCGTGCCGCAGCTTCTCGTGCACCTCGCCGCCGAGGGCGGCCACCTCACCTCCGTCGCCGTCGGCGAGCGCGTCATCGAGCGCGTCCACGTCGAGGTGGGCGAGGCCGCCGTCAGGCGGTGGGCGCTCCCCGCCTACCTCCAGGAGATCTGCGCGCACCACCACGACCCGGCCGTCCCCCCCCAGGCGGTGGACCTGCACCTGGTGAGGCTCACCTCGGCGCTCGCCTGCCTGGGCGAGCCCGCCCTCGCCTGGCGCTCCGCCCGGGAGATCGTCCAGAGCGCCGGCGCGCTGGGGATGAGCGCCCCGGCGGTGCGCGCCCTGGCCACCGAGCTGCGGCTGGCCGGGGAGCGGGCGCGATCCCTGGCGAGGTAGGCGGGGAAGACGGCACGGCCCCCGGTCCGGCGAGGTCCGGAACCGAGGGCCTGGGCGGGTCGGGGAGCTTCCGATGCCCCGAAGCCGACGGCGTCACCCCCGGCGCCCAGGCGGAACGAGACACGCCGAGTTCGGCCCGGCTGCGGCGGCCCGGCACCCTTCGCCCGGACGGAGAGGGCATCGCCGGATTCGACCGGACTCGCCGCCCGGACATGACGGGAGGCGACCCAGCAGGAGCGACGCCCGTCGAAGGCCAGCGCCGCGCCCTGCAGCACGCCCTCCTCGAGCAGCCGATCCGAGGGACCTGCGCTTCGGCCCCGCGCCCCCGCTGGCGGGTTTCCCCGGCGGGTCCACGGCGGGGACCGGACCTCGGCCCGACCTTCGCCCTCGGGTGGCCCCTCCACGCGGTCGCTTGGCCGGGCGACCTCGGCTGTGTCGGGGCCGATCCCGAAGGCCGAGGCGGTCAGGCCATGAGCCGCTTCAGGAAGGCGAGGCCCTTGCTCGCGAGCTCGTCGGCGCTCGACGCGAGGGGGCGCCACACGGCGGCGGCTCGCGCGATCTCCTTCACGGATGTCGAGAAGGACTCGATGACGAGCGATCCGCCGAATCGGACCTTCTTGAGGGCCGTCGCCACCTCCTCCCAGGCGACGTGGCCGGAGCCCGGAGTCCCCCGGTCGTTCTCGTTGGCGTGGACGTGGACGAGCCGTTGACCGGCGAGCTCGATGGCCTTGCCGAGGCTCTTCTCCTCGATGTTGCCATGGAAGGTGTCCATCATCAGCTTCACGCCGGGCTGGCCGATCCGGTCGACAAGCTCCAGCGCCTGGGCGGTGAGATTGATGAAGCTCGTCTCGAAGCGGTTCAGGGGCTCGAGGGCCAGGATGACCCCCTTGTCCTCCGCGTACCTCGCGACGATCCTCAGGTTCTTCGCGCACCGGGCGAGGTCGCGCTCTCGCTGGGCCGCCGTCGCTTGCCAGGTCCGCCCGACCGCGGCGTAGAGCGGTCCGACCACCATGGGCGAGCCCATGATCGCGGCCGCGTCGATGCAGTGCCGGAGGTAGGAGATGGCGCCCTTCTGCACGTCCGCGTCCGGGTGCGAGGGATCGCGCCCCGCCCCCATGACGGCGCAGATGGAGCTCTTGAGCCCGGTGCGCCGGTAGGCTTCGGCCGCCTTGGCGTAGTCGAGGTGCTTCTCCCCTTCGATGGGGATCTCGACGACGTCGAACCCCATCTTCTTCACCGACTCGAAGATGGGCAGGTCCTTGGTTCGGAACGGAGACGCGAAGAGAAACGTGTTGATCCCGTAGGTGATCATTGACCCTCCAAGGTGCGAACCAGCTTGGCCCTTCCCCGACGCTCCCCATTCCGGGAAGGCGCGGTCGCGATGCGGGGCAGAGACCGGCCTTCCCGACTCCAAGGGCCTGCTGCTAGCACATGCGGCAAGCCTCCAGGAACTTCTTGCTCTTCTGCAGGGTGGCAGCGGTCCCGACGATCTCGAGCGTGGAGGAGTCGATCCCGGCGTCCCTGAGGACGTCGCAGACGCCCTTGATGTCGATGACCCCGTCGCCCAGGGCGATGGTCGAGAACCCGCACCCGAACATGGTCCCGCGCTTCGGGATCCACTCTGCCCCGAGGTCCTTCCAGTGGACGTGGTGGATCTTCTTCTTGAATACCCGCGCCATCTCGACGGGGTCCGTCCCGCCGAGCCAGGAGTTTCCGGTGTCGAGGTTGACGCCCAGGGACTCCGGGTTGCCGAGCATCTCGAACACGTCCGTGAGCCCCTTGATCGAGTCGGTCACCGGGCCGTGCGGCTCGAGCAGGATTCGCACCCCGTAGTCGGCGGCCATCTTCACCGGCGTGTACAGCTTCTCCGCGCAGATGAAGGTCCGCTGCTCGTAGGTGAGGTTCTCGGCCCATTTCGAGCGCGGGTCGGTCTCGGTCGTGACGATGTCCTTGATCCCGATGGCGGCGGCGAAGTGAACCGCCTTCATGATCTCCGCAGTCCCGAACTTCCCCGGATTGCTCGGCTCCAGCAGGGCCGCGTGGGCGCACACCGTGGTCGGGCGGATGCCGTACTTCTGGAAGAGTCGCTTCACCTCGAATGGGCTCTCATCGAGGCTCACGGTGGGGGAGAAGCCCGCCGACCCCAGCATGCTGCCGCCCGCGTTGGTGTCGGTGATGTCCGCGCAGCGGAATCCCATCTCTCTCGCGCACTCCAACTGCCTCTCGACGCCCTGAAAAGCCTCGATCAGCAAGAACACGCCGATTTCCATAACGCTCCCTGCAAGTGTTGTTGGTCACCCACAGCGACCCGGGCCTCCGCGAAGGGCGGCGGCCTCGACAGAGGCCGCCGCCCTTCGCGGCCATGGCTCCTTCGTCACTTCTTCTCGAGGTAGGCCTTCACCTTGGCGTCGAAGTCCTCGAACATCTTCCTGTTCTTCACGTAGTCCTTCTCGTAGACGGCGAGGTCCCACGTGAACTTGTTGGCGGCCCGCCCCTTCATGTAGGACTCGGTGTTCCACGGGATGGCCTTGTCCAGGTTCGCCTTGGTGAGCACGTCGAAGGGCGTGATCTGTAGGTACTTCTCGAACTTCTGGCCGTTGAAGTACCGGACGATCTGCTGGACGCAGAGGTCGGCGTTGAGCGAGGGGGGATTGGGAACGGTGGCGGACATCTTCCCCTCCTTCATCCACTGCCAGGCCTCTTCCTTCCCGTTGTTGGAGACGATGATCTTCCCCTTCACGTTCTGCTCCTCGAACACCTGGATGACGCCGGCGGCCGTCTCCTCGTTGGCGGCGAAGACAACGTCGAAGGGCGTTCCCGAGGCCACCAGGTCCTGGGCGATGGGGATGGCGAGGGTGCGCTGCCACTCGGCGCTCTTCAGGAGCTTGGCCGTGCCCATGCCCGCCTCGTCCATGGCCAGCTGGAAGCCGACGATCTCGCCCTCGGCCGGCCCCTGCCCGAGGAAGCCGGGGATGTTGACGCACTTGGCCTTGGGGTAGTTCTTCGCGACCCACTGCCCGATGCGGTAGCCCATGACCACGAAGTTGTCGGTGACGTGGCCGGTGAGGTCCGTGCCCGGCTGGACCTCGGGCCGCCCGGCGATGAAGAAGATGGGCACCTTCGCATCGTTGGCGGCCTTGATGGAGGCCGCGCTCCCGGCAGCGCCGGCGGTGATGACGGCGATGGCGTCGACGCCCTTGGCGATCATGTCCTGGACGTTGGACAGCTCCTTCTCCGGCTTGTAGTCGGAGTTGACCTCGGTGACGTCCATCCCGTACGACTTCGCCACCGCGAGCAGGGTCTTGCCGAACTGCGCGTAGTAGTCGTCGGGGCCCGCGTTGATGAACCCGATCTTCTTGCCCTTCTGCTTGTCCGCCGCGGAGGCCGGGGCCGCCACGGAGAGCATCGCCAACGCCGCCATCGCCACCATGAGACGTCTCTTCATTTTGGAACGCTCCTCTGCCGTTGTCCGGTCACCAGGAGTGGCGACTCGGTGATGCTGGTGCGGTGATCACTCGGCTCGATCGGCACGACCCTTCCTCACGACCTGCCCCTTCGAGCCCAAACCGGGTGCCCTCCTTCCTCATGTCGCCGGGGAGGCGGCCGCCTTCGCCTCGGAGGCCCCCCTGCCCGAAAGACGCCTGCCGGTGGCCACGGCCCTCCGCCCGCTGAGGAAGCTCAAGAGCACCGCCAGGATGATGATGGCGCCTCGCAACACGTACTGCCAGTAGGGGAAGACCCCCAGGATGTTGAGGGCGTTGGAGAGGCAACCGAGCAGAAGCCCCCCGATGAACGTGCCCCAGACGTTTCCCTTGCCGCCGCTCAGGGCCGTGCCGCCCACCACCACGGCGGCGATGACGTCGATCTCCTTGCCGTCGCCCATGAGGGGGTTCCCGGTGCCCATCCTGGAGAGCGAGGCCATGGTGGCGATGGCGACGAAGAGGCCATTCACGGCGTAGAGCTTGACCTTCAGGGACCTCACGTTGATGCCTGCCAGGTAGGCGGCGCTTTCGTTTCCTCCCACCGCGTACACCGACCGCCCGAACTTGGTGTAGTTCGAGACGAGCCACATGATGATGACGAGGACGACGAGGGTGATCACCGGCATGCCCAGCCGGAAGCTCTCGGTGATGTTGAGGTAGGTCTTGCCGAGGAAGGTGAACTTCCCTTCGATGGTGATCTCCCGGCCGTTGGTGATGAGGTAGGTGAACCCCTTGTACATGCTCATGAAGCCCAGGGAGACGATGAAGGGCTCGAGCTTCGTCCAGGAGATGATGAGGCCCATGAGGACCTGGAACACCACGGCGAGCAGGAGGCCGAAGACCACCACGCTCCAGTTGCTCAATCCGACGACCTTGATCATGTAGGCCATCGCCGTGCCGATGAAGCACATCATCTGCCCGACGGAGAGGTCGATTCCCCCCGAGATCATGACCAGCGTCATGCTGGTGGCGAGGATGCCGGTGAGGGAGATCTGCATGAGCACGTTGGAGACGTTCATGGCCTTGATGAAGGCCACCTTGGAGACGTCCCCACCCCGGACGAAGAGGAGCTCCACGACGAAGACCGCAAGGATCGTGCAGACCAGCGTCAGGAAGATGGGACCGTTGTCGTGCTTCAAGAGGTTCCGGACCTTCATCTCGCTCCGCTCCCGATGGCGTGCCGCAGGATGGTCTCTTCCTTGATGTCGTCGCGCTGGACCTCGCCGACGAAGGTCCCGTTGCGCATCACCAGGACGCGATCGCTCATGGCGATGAGCTCGGGCATGTCCGAGGAGATCATGATGATGGCCTTTTGCTGCTCCAGCAGGCCCGCCATGATCTTGTAGATCTCCTCGCGCGCGCCCACGTCGATGCCGCGGGTGGGCTCGTCGAAGATGAAGATCTCCGCGTTGGTAGCGAACCACTTCGCCAGCACCACCTTCTGCTGGTTCCCGCCCGACAGGAGCATCGCCAGCTGGGACACGCTGGGCGTGACGATCCGCAGGGCGTCGACGTAGTGCTGGGACATCCGGACGTCCTCCTTCGGGAACGCGAAGGGCGTCTTGGTCAGGGCGTAGCTGACGATGGGGATGTTCCGCGCGAGGGTGTGCTTCAGGAACAGGCCCGTGCTCTGGCGGTCCTCGGTGATGAAGCACATCCGGTTCTGGATGGCGGCCAGGGGCGCCCGGAGGCGAGCCTTCCTGCCCATGACGTGGATCTCGCCGGAGGTGGCCCGCTTTGCGCCGAAGATGAGCTCGGCGAGCTCGGTCCGGCCCGATCCCACCATGCCCGCGATGCCGACGATCTCGCCCCGGCGCACGGTGAAGGAGATGTCTCGCACGCCGTTCCCCGAGAGGTTGCGGGCCTCGAACACCACCTCGCCAACCGGCACCGGCGAGCGCCGCTGGTGGAACAGGGAGACGTCTCTGCCCACCATGTCGTGGATGAGCTGCTGCTCGGAGAGCGCCGCGATGTCGTAGGTGGCGACCTTCTCGCCGTCGCGGATGACCGTCACCCGGTCCGCCAGCTGGAAGACCTCGTCCAGGTGGTGCGAGATGTAGATGATGCTCATCCCGCTCTGGACCAGCTTCTTGATGATCTTGAAGAGGTTGGCGATCTCGGTCTGGCTGAAGGCCGAGGTGGGCTCGTCCAGGATGATGACCCTCGACTCCTGGATGAGGGCCTTGGCGATCTCGACCGTCTTCTGGGCGCCGCCGCCCAGTTGCCCGACCACGTCGAACGGCGAGACGTCCGAGTGCAGATACTCCAGGATCTCCTTCGCCCGGGCGACCATCGCCGAGCGCTGGATGAAGACCCCGTTCGTCACCTCGTTGCCGGCGAAGAGGTTCTCGACGACGTTCAGGAGCGGAAAGAGGTTGTGCTCCTGGTAGATGGTCTGGATCCCCATCTCCATGGCCGAGCGGGGAGTCAGGTCCTCGACCTTCTTCCCGTCGAAGTAGATCTCGCCTCGGTCCGGAGCATGGGCACCGGAGAGCATCTTGATGAGCGTCGACTTCCCGGCACCGTTCTCTCCGCAGATGCAGTGGATCTCGCCCCTGCGAAGGTCGAAGTCGAAGTCCTCGAACACGGTGACGCCGGGATAGGACTTGGTGATGCCCTTCATCTCGAGAATCAGGTCCTCAGGCACGCCACCCCTCCTCGCTGCCCGCGGCGGTCCCGCCGTCCGACCGGTGCGGCCTCAGGGCCATCTTCCACCGGCCGTGGTATCGATTTCCTTCTGGCCAAGACCGCCTCGATCCCCACGCTCCGCGATGCCAAGTACGGCTGCCGTGCAGGCCCCTAAGCCTCGGTGGAATGGGGTCCGTCCCTCCGCCCTCGCGAGCGCAACAACATGAGGCGCCACTGCGTGGGGGGCATGACCATGGTTCTCCTATCGCCTTGAGTGCGGCAAAGTGTACATGATACGTTCCAAATCACATAAGCCGAACGAGGCACTCGGCGGTTTGCACGCGTCCGTCGTTGCGCGAGCGCCGGCGTGCGCGAAGGGCCGGGTGAGCCGCCTTCGACGCGGCGCGCCATGTTCCTGTGTGCCTTCTCCCGCAGCGAGGCGACGCTCGCCGGAACAGCCCCGGCGTCGAGCCCTCGCCAGCGGTGGGGCCGCCTTTGAGCTCGGGCGTCGCCGCGCGAGGCCGCCGGGCTCGGCGCGGGGCCCTGATCCGGATGCGCCGCCGAGGCGATGAAGGGTCCCGCTGCAGCTGCGACCTCGCCAGCCGGAGCCGGCCCGGGTATCCCCGGGGGAGCGAGTGGCCATGAACGGACGCGAACGGATCCTCGCGACGATGCGCGGCCAGCCGACGGACGGGCGGCTGCCGCTCATCCCCATCTCCATGATGATCGCGGCGAAGCACGTGGGCGAGCGGTACGGAGCGTACATCCACGATGCACGCGTTCATGCTCGCGGCCAGCTCGCGTTCGCCGAGGCGTGGGAGGTGAATCACGTCTCGGCCATCAGCTGCCCCACCACCGAGGCTGCCGACCTGGGCGCGAACGTCATCTACTACGAGGACCAGCCCCCAGCCATCGACGAGCGCGAGGCACTCCTCTCGGACAAGAGAAGGCTCCGCAGCCTCCGGCCCATCGCTCCTGGGCGCCGCATGACCAAGCGGCTCGAAACGCTCCGCCTGCTCCGGGAAGGCGTCGCGGGGGCTCGCCTCGTCGAGGGCTGGGTCGAGGGCCCCACCGCGGAGTCCTGCGACCTCCGCGGGATCAACACCTTCATGATCGACCTCTTCGAGGACCCGCCCTTCGTGCAGGACCTCATGGCGTTCGTGTTCGAGAACGCCATGGCCTTCGCCCGGCTGCAGCTCGAGGCGGGGGCCGAGATCATGGGCGTGGGGGACGCTGCGAGCTCGCTCGTGGGCCCGGACCTGTACCGGGAGCACGTCTGGGGGTGGCAGAAGCGCTACGTGTCTGCCCTGCACGAGATGGGACTCTTGGTCCGCCTTCACATCTGCGGCAACACCTCCCCCCTCCTGTCCATGTTGCGGGAGGTGCCGGCGGACATCCTCGACCTGGACTCCATGGTGTCTGTCGAGGAGGCGCGCCGGGCGGTGGGCCCGGAGCGGCTCCTGAGCGGCAACATCGACCCGGTCCGGGTGCTGTGCCACGCGCCTCCGGCGGCCGTGCGGGAGGCCCTCCAGGGCTGCTGGGAGGCCGCCGGGCGGAGCCGATACGCCGTCAATGCCGGCTGCGAGATACCGCGCGACACGCCGCCGGAGAACCTCGCCGCCATGCGGGACTTCGCGCGGGCACCCCTCGGATCGTCGTGAACCCGCTCCCGAATTAGGAGCAGGGTCCACGCCCCGTACCGCGTTCCGCAGCCCTCCGGCCCGCGACGGCCCGATTGCACGGTCGGTCCGCGATACGGCTCGGGGGCGGCGAGCCCGGATGCCGTCCCCGCGGGCGTCGCCTACTTGCTCGTCTCCCCGCTTCCCGCCGAGACCATGAGCGAGCTGACGTCGACCGGCTCGAAGTCGCCCAGGCTGATCTGGGTGAGGCAGCCGAGGTCGTCGTCGTTCCACCGGGCGTCGGGGGTGCCGATGAGCCCGCCCGACGAGCCGTTGTCGGCCAGGATGATCCCGTAGTCCCGGAAGCCCTGGATGATGATGGCCGCCTGCGGGCTGGTGGTGGCGCATCCCGGCGTGGGCACCGACGCCTTGAGACGGTAGATCTCGCCCATGGGGCCGGTCATGGTGCAGCTGCCCGGCGGCGACGACTGCGAGAGCATGGTGCCGGTCTCGATGGCGCTCCCCGCGCCGTCGTTGCACGACCCCACCCCGGCGCACTCGGTGCCCGGCCACACCCAGTAGTTGAGCGTGTGCTGCGTGGTGAAGCGCACCGGGTGGCGCACCGCGCCGCTCGGCGCCTGCGGCGTGCCCGCCCCGATGACCTCGTCGGCGTTCAGGAGAAGCGGCGCGACGGGCAGGCCGGCGGCGTCACTGGTCCCCTTCCCCTGGGCGGTGAGGGCGTTGGTGCTCACGTCCGGCCAGAGCGCGTTGGAGGAGTCGGTCCAGCCCCCCGCGCCCAGGTAGCTGCCCTGCCACATCTCGTAGAGCGCCGCCGGCAGGCCGCCCCCGGCGCGGCGGTAGACCAGGACGTGCCGGTCGCCGTCGGACGAGGCCGCGGTGCCTTCCACCGGGGCATAGGAGGGGATGGGACCGGAGGTGAAGTAGTGCTGGTACAGCGTGGTCGCCACCGGCACGATCGCTTGGTCGTCGGGCACGGCGATGGCCGGGATGCCGGTGGGCAGGCCGAGGTAGCTGTAGGCGCCGAAGAACACCTTCAGGCTCGCCCCCTGGTAGCCGATGTAGATGGGCGCGGCCGGGGACCCGTCCACCGGCAGGTTGGTCGTGGCCGCGTCCACCCGGTGGTGGAAGATGGAGCTCGCGGGGAAGACCTGGGCCATCCAGGCGTTGCTCCCGGAGACCGCGAGGGTCAGGTCGAGGTCCTTTCCCTGGCCGCCCGCGTCGGCCACGTGGATGCGCACGCCGTACGAGCCCTGGCCGCCCACCAGCGCGCTGGACAGGACCCCGCTCGAGGTGCCGAGCGACATCCCCTCGGGAAGCGGAGCCAGCCCGTCGCCGCTGGCGACCGAGAAGGCGTACGGCGGGGTCCCCCCGCTGACCTCGATGGTGCAGGCGTAGGCCTGCCCCTGGGTCGCCGCCGGGCAGCCGGTGGTGGCGATGGTGAGCGTGCCCCCGCCACCCCCTCCTCCTCCGGTGCCGCCCCGGCCGGACGTGCCGGCGCTGCACGCGGCGAGCGCCCCCCCGACCAGCAGTGAGAGCGCGGCTGCGCCCGATCTCGGTGTCATGTTCCGTCCCCCGGGCGATGCTACCGCAGCGCCGGCGATCCTCGGTCCTCCCCACCCGGGCGCTGGCCTGCGATGTGCGTGGGTGCACGCGCCTGTACGTCCGGCTCGGCCCCGGCGGGTCTGCACCGTGTCCGCGCCGGCCGGGCCGAGTATCTCTGGGGAGGATGCGGGGATCCCCGAGGGACCCTCCCCGCCCGAGCGAGGTGCGCCGTGAGCGCTCAAGAGGACCCCGTCTGGCAGCGGATCCGCCGGGAGGCCGCCGAGGACGCCGCCCGCGAGCCGATGCTCGCGAGCTTCCTCCACTCGGTGGTGCTCAACCACCGGCGGCTCGAGGACGCGCTCAGCTTCCTCCTCGCCAGCAAGCTGGAGAGCGCCACCGTCTCGGCGCTCACGCTCCGCGACCTCATCGACGAGTCCTTCGCCGCCGACCCGTCGCTCTCCCTGGCCGTCCGCGCCGACCTCGAGGCGGTGGTGGCCCGCGACCCCGCCTGCCGCGGGTACTCGGTCCCGCTCCTCTACTTCAAGGGCTTCCACGCCCTCCAGGCCTACCGGGTGGCCCACCACTGCTGGACCACCGAGCGGCGCGCCCTGGCCCTGTACCTGCAGAGCCGCATCTCGGAGGCCTTCGCGGTCGACATCCACCCCGGGGCGCGCATCGGCAAGGGGATCTTCTTCGACCACGCCACCAGCATCGTCATCGGCGAGACCTGCGTCATCGACGACGACTTCTCCATGCTGCACGAGGTCACCCTGGGCGGGACCGGCAAGGCGGGCGGCGATCGACACCCCAAGATCCGCCGCGGCGTGCTCATCGGCGCCGGGGCCAAGGTGCTGGGCAACGTGGTGGTGGGCGAGGGCGCCAAGATCGGCGCGGGCAGCGTGGTGCTCCAGGACGTGCCCCCGCACACCACGGTGGCCGGCGTTCCGGCCCGGCCGGTCGGCTATCCGGCCCACGCGCTCCCCGCGCTGGAGATGGATCAGGGGATCGAGGAGGGG
>DATKMW010000141.1:0-28678 GCA_035541675.1 Anaeromyxobacter sp.
GAGGTCGAACATGTTCAGGCAGGCTTGCATCCAGCTGGGCTTCGCAGCCGTGGTGTCCGTCGCGCTGGCGTCGCCCGCTGCCGCGCAGTCGTTCCGCGTCCAGTGTCCGCCCAGCACCATCACGCACCCCGCCAAGGACAACAGCGTCGAGTTGCCTTACTCCGGCGCGACCGTGCAGGCGGCGGGCAGCGCCGGCTACCTGGTGCCCTCCTCCAACGTCAACGGCGCAATCAAGTGCCAGCAGATCTCCGGCGGCGACGGCTACGCCACCATGGCCGACGGCACCCAGACGTACATGTTCTCGTTCGGGCCCCTGTCGGGCGTGGTCGACGTCTCCAGCGGCCGGCCCGGGACCGAGAGCCCGGACACCTTCAACAGCCCCTACCCGGCCAGCTTCGACAAGCTGACCAACACCGTGACCGCGCTGCCGCCGGGCTACCCGGCCGTGGCCGCCCCGGGCAACGTGCAGTACAACGGCGCCGTCGGCCTGGCCAGCAACGTCGCCTACACGTTCAGCATCTACGACATCAGCGAGTCCGGCGGCACGGTCACGGTCATCCTGAACTCGCCGTCGCCCTTCCAGCCCGGCGACCAGATCGCCATCGGCCAGGGCAGCGGCACCGACCTGGCCGGCTACGTCGGCACCTGGACCGTCACCGCCGCCAACGTCACCAACAGCTTCTTCCCCCCCAACTTCGCGTTTCAGTACGCGGACACGACCACCGGCCTGGCCGAGGTGACCGAGTCTCCCGACGGGACCGCCTCCTCCGCGCCCGGCATCGACGGCCACGTCGACCCGCGCCAGATCATGGACGTGGGCGTGATGAACGGGAACATCCCGGCGCCGCTCATGGCCATCGACGAGGACGACGAGTTCTTCCTGACGCTCTCCAACGTCGGGATGATCATGCGGCCCGACCTCTTCGAGCAGCACACCGTCCACTTCCACGGCTACCCGAACGCCTCCAGCCTCTTCGACGGCGTGCCGGACGCCTCGGTGGCCATCAACATCGGCGCCAGCTTCACCTACTACTACCTGGCGCCCGACGCCGGGACCTACTTCTGGCACTGCCACATCACCCCGCCCGAGCACCTGCAGATGGGCATGGTCGGCCAAATCTACGTGAGGCCCCGCCAGGACCGCTGGTCCGGGGACCTCTACACCGGCCTGCAGAAGCAGCAGGGCGATCTCCGCACCAAGTGCGACAGCAGCGACATCCTCTGCAGCAATCCGCTCCCGGCCGTGAACACCGGCGCGGCCAATGGCGGGGCGACGAAGTACGCCTACAACGATGGCGACGGCTCGACGGCCTACGACGTCGAGTATCCGCTGCAGATGCACGGCTTCGACCCGAACTTCCACTTCGTCGGCATGACCTTCAACCCCGAAGGCTTCACCGACATGAAGGACAAGTACTTCCTGCTGAACGGCCGCAGCTACCCCGACACCGTGACCCCGGGCCCGCTGGAGACGCAGTCGGCCGACGGCGCCAACCACTTCTCGCAGCCCCTGTCCGCCATCATCGACATCCCGGCCGGCAAGAAGGCGCTGCTGCGCATCTCGTCGCTCGACGTGACCGAGTACCAGACGCTGGCCTCACTCGGCATCCCCATGAAGGTGATCGGCTACAACGCCAAGCTCCTGCGCGATCAGGCCGGCAACAACATGTACTACACCACCAACTCCATCACGCTCGGTGGGGGCGAGTCGCTGGACGTGATCCTCGACACCACCGGGGTCCCCACGGGCACCTATTACCTCTACACGTCCAACCTCGATCACCTGGCCAACGACGCCGAGAACTTCGGCGGGCTGATGACCGAGGTCCACGTCAACTAGGGAGAGCGGCCATGAACGCAATCGCGACGACGAAGACAAATCCGATTGGCCGCTGGCTTCCCCTGCTGGCGGGGGGGGCGATGCTGCTGGCCGCGTCGACGGCGAGGGCAGCGGCGCCCGGAATCACCGGGCCCACCTTCAACCTGACGGCGAGGGCCGCCTACATCAGCCAGCCCGACGGGCAGATGATCTACTCGTGGGGCTACGGCTGCAACGGTGATCCCGCCGGCTATGCGCCCAGCACCATCAGCGGCGCTTTCTGCAACACCATGCAGATCCCCGGGCCCACCCTGATCGTCACCGAGGGGCAGACCGTCACGGTGAACCTGACCAACAACCTGCCGACGCCGGCCGGAAACACCTCGATCCTCTTTCCCGGCTTCAACGTGACGACCTCGAATGGCGTCGCGGGCCTGATGACCCAGGAGGCGGCGCCGGGCAGCACGGTCACCTACACGTTCACCGCGTCCTCTCCCGGCACCCGCACCTACTACAGCGGCACGCAGGGCGACCTGCAGGTCGAGATGGGGCTCTACGGCGCCATCATCGTGCTGCCGTCTGCCGTTCCGGCAAATTGCGCCGCCGGGCTTCCGGCCACGAACCCGGGCGCCAATGCGACGGCGCGGGCGAACTGGGGCGAGAGCGACTACCGGCTCGCGGCTGCAGCCTACGACCACCCAGAGAGCTGCTATGACCGCGAGTACATGTTCCAGTTCTCGGAGATGGACCCCAACATCCACTCCCAGGCCGAGGCGCAGGTCCTGGCCAAGGGCAACTGCACCGCCGGCTCCGTAGGCTGCAGCCTAGACGTCCCCACTGAGCCCTATCGCCCGGCCTATTACTTGATCAATGGCCGGTCGATGCCGGACGACATGGACGGCAACTACGCGGTCCAGTACCCGCACCAGCCATACAACGGCAACCCGCACATGCACCCCGGGGAGCTGACGCTCCTTCGCATCATCGGACAGGGCCGGTGGCAGCATCCCTTCCATGAACACGCCAACCACGTGAGGGTCCTGGCGCGCGATGGCAATCTGATCCTGAGCCAGAGCGACGGGAGGAGCCTGGCGGGCCCGCTCCTCTTCACCACCACCACCACCCCGGGCCAAGCGATGGATGGAATCTTCTACTACACGGGCAAGGGCCTGAACTGGGACATGTACGGGCACCACCCCGTCGATCCGCTTCATCCCGATCCCGATGGCAACGCCACGCTGCCCTGCACCCCGGACGCGAACGGCTACAACACCGGGGCGCCCACGGCGATCAATTACTTCGAGTGGTGCCAGGACCACAACAAGCCGTTGCAGGTAGCGCCGTTCGGGGACGTCGGGGCGGGCGGCCCGGCCACGCTGCCCGATCCGAACATCTTCACCAATGGTGCCTGGTACAGCGGCAGCCCGTACCTGGGGCCCGACGCCACGGCGCGCGCGGTCGGCCCCACCGGCACGACGCCTCCCTCCGGCACCATCGCCAACTCGCCGTCCTCGGAGGCGGGGTTCGCCTTCATGTGGCACTCGCACAACGAGCGCGAGATCACAACCAACAACATCTTCCCCGGTGGGATGTTCATGATGATGCTGGTCGATTCGCGCGAGTTCGTCATCGACGAGTCGAATTAGGACCGAGAGGAAACCGCAATGTCCATCCACGGCGCCAAGTCGATCCTGATCCGATCTATAATTGCAGGCTCCCTCCTTCTCGCAGGAGGCGCGGCCCTCGCGCAGCAGCAGGTCAATGTGTCGGTCGGGTCCGTCACGGCCACGCTGCCGGACGGCTCCACCGTGCCCATGTGGGGCTACATCTGCAACGGAGTGACCGGCACCGCGCTGGCGGTCAATCCGACCTGCGCCGCGCTGAACGGCGCCGCGGCGACGACGACTGCCAACACAACCAGCGCGACGGTCTGGTCCCCCGTGATCATCACGGTCCCGTCGGGGCAGGATCTGGTGATCAACCTCACCAACAGCCTGACCTTCGGCGCGAACTCCGTGCCCACCTCCATGGTCATCGTCGGCCAGCTGGGCGGCGGGCTGGGGGACACCACCCAGCGGACCACCGCCCCGTCGCCGGACCACACCAATGCCCAAGTGTCCACCTGGCCGATCAAGACCGGGGCTACCGGCACGGCGCCGACGCAGGGAGCCCGCGTGCAGTCCTTCTCCACCGAGGTCGCCGCGGGGGCGACCACCTCGCTCACCTGGAAGGCCCCGAAGGCCGGGACCTACCTCATCGAGTCGGGCACGCACCCGTCGATCCAGGTCCCCATGGGCCTCTACGGCATCCTCGTGGTCACGGCCGCGCCCACCACCGACTCCCCGACCGCCCCCACCACCGAGACGGCGCCGGGGACCGCCTATCCCGCTTACACGCCTATCGTGAGCATGCCGACCGCCCCGGTCCCGGTGGCCTACGCTGCCGAGGTCCCGGTGCTGATGAGCGAGATCGACGCGAAGCAGAACAGCGCCGTCAACCTCGCCGTGAACACCGCCGGCTTCACCGAGACAGCGCCCTGGAGCGGCCTGCCCGGCGGCTGCGGCAATCCCAGTTCCTCGACCTACGGGCAGTGCTACCCACCGACCGTCAACTACTCGCCACTCTACTACCTCTTCAACGGCGTGGCCTTCGACAAGACCAATTCCTCGCGCTCCCTGTTCGCGGCCGTCCCGGCCCCGACCACCGCGCTGACCGGCAGCGTGCTGGTGCGCCTGGTCAACGCCGGCCTGCGGATGCACGTGCCGTCGATCGTCGGGGCGCAGTACACGGCGCCGGGGTCCACCAACCCCGCTGCCTCCGGATTCGCCCTCATCGCCGAGGACGGCAACGTCCTGCCGGGCCTGCCCCGCGTGCAGAGCGAGGTCTTCATGGCCGCGGGCAAGACCTATGACGTCATGGTCAACGTCCCCGCGCCGGGCGCGTCAGCCCTGCCCATCTACGACCGCGAGCTGAGCCTCTCCGCGAACGCGATCGGCCGCGACGGCGGCATGCTCGGGTACATCAGCGTCAACGGCGCCCCGGCGCCTAGCTCCCCGGCGCTCGCCTCCGCCAAGGCCAACCCGGACAGCTACCTGGTGCTTCAGGGCCAGACGCTCGCCGTGTCCGATCCCGCCAAGGGCGTCATCGCCAACGACGTCAACGTCTACGGCGTGCAGGTCTCGACCGCCCCGACCAGCGGGACGCTGACCCTGAACGCCAACGGCACCTTCACCTACGTACCCAACGCGACCTGGAGCGCCGACTCCTTCGTCTACTGCGGCAACGGGGCGACCTCGGGGGCTGCCTGCGCAACGGTGACCCTGGCGGCCGCTCCCGTCGAGGCGGGAAGCGGAATCAGCTGTACCTCGGAGAGCTTCGGCTCGAACGTCTCGACGCGCATCACCGTGGCGCCCCCGGGCGTGCTGGCGTCGTGCAGGGACGCGGCAGGCTACCCGCTGACCGTCGACACGACCTCCATCACTGCCACAGGGGCGACCGTGGCCGTCGACCCGAACGGTGGCTTCACCGCGAGCCTCGCCGGCACCCCCACCGCGGCCACGACCGCGACCTTCACCTTCAAGGCCAAGAACTCGCAGGGGACGGTGGCCGCCAGTTCCGTCAGCGTGACGCTAAACTTCCCGGCGCCCAGCAACCTGGCCGTGACCGTCCAGGACGGCAGCGGCAACCCCGTCGCCGACTACCGGTGGATCATCGAGGAGGATCGCACCTTCTACGTCGATCCCACCAAGTCCACCAACACCGGCGGCACGACCCCCACGACCGTGATCCCCACCTTCGGAACCAACTTCCACACCAGCTACATGCCGCTGGTCGCGGCCGGCTGCACCGGAACCCTCTCCTGCGAGAGCGGCCAGACCCTGCTCGGCCAGCCCGCGGTGTGCGACGTCGGAAACGGCGTTTGCCGGACCACCGGTTCACAGCAGGCTCCTCTGCTCCCGAGCGCTGTGGCGCTCGATCCGAGCAAGCGGTACTACATCTCCATCCTGCCCGGGGACGCGGCCAATCCCTTCATCGGCGGGAACCTCAGCGCTCCGCTGAACTGCGCGGCCGCCCCCATCGACTCGAGCGGCAACCTCAACACGGCCTGCGGCCACGGCATGGGCGGTGCGCCCATCGCCGCCGGCCAGACGGCAGTCTCGGTGCTCACCCAGGCGTCTCCGTACCAGACGGCCAAGGTCACCGTGTTCGTGTTCGAGGACGACTTCCCGCTCAACGGCGAGCAGGACGCTGGCGGCGGCATCGACGTGCTCTCGCCCAACGAGCCGGGCCTGGGTGGCTTCAACATCACGCTCTTCGACGACGCCGGCGGCACTGGCGACGCGACCGGGCAGATGACCTACGACATGTTCAACCAGCCCCTGGTGAACAGCCTGGCGGGAACCAAGGATCCGGCGACGGGCAACGACGCCTGCCCCATCTCCCTGAACCCCCGTGACCCGAGCGATCTCACCTCCACCGGAATCACCGGCACCATCGTCACCTGCCCGACCTACGAGTCGGACGGTAGGACCCTGTCGCCGCTGGCCGGGCAGGCGGTCGTCGCCAACATGATGCCGGGGAGGTACGGCGTGGTGGCCACGCCCGGCGCAGACCGGATCGCGCGCGGCGAGGAGTGGCTGCAGACCAACACCCTCGACGGCCAGAAGGCGCACGACTCGTTCCTCAAGATCGGCGAGCCGGCCTTCTTCCAGGAGTTCGGGCCGGCCGGGTTCCACGTGTCGATCGGCTTCGCCAACCCGAACATCATCAACGGGCGGCACGCCAGCGTCTGCAACGGCACCAGCCCGAACGTCACCGGCAACTGCAGCCCCGGAAACACCCTCACCGGCGTGGTGTCCACCGAGCGCATGAGCCGCACGCCAGACGAGCGGCTCTACGGCAGCGGTGACAACACCAGCTTCGGCTTCACCCAGTGCTACGTCAGCTTCGGCGACCCGGACGGCATGGACTTCGCCTTCACCAAGTGCAATTCCGACGGGACCTTCACCCTCACCGGCCTCCCGGACGGCGACTGGCGCGTCACCGTCTTCGACCAGTGGAACGACATGCTGGTCGACGGCCTCTCCACGCCGGTCCGGCTCGGTTCGCCGACCAGCGTCTGCCCGGGCGCGGGGTCCACCCAGCACTCGTGCAATTTGGGCGAGATCGCCATGAACCAGTGGCAGGCCAACATCTACACCACCACCTTCCTCGACCTGAACGGCAACGGGGTGAGGGATGGCAACGAGCCCGGCCTGACGCTGGTCGCCACCAACAACCGGTTCCGCGACGGCAGCTACTCCAACTTCAACAACACCGACCTCGACGGGAACGCCGGCTTCAACGAGATCTTCCCGCTCTTCAGCTGGTACGTGATCGAGACCGACACCACCCGTTTCAAGACCACCGGCGTGCACGTGGTGTACGACGCCGGCGGGCCCGCCGACGGCAACGCCCAGTGTGGCAAGAACGGGTTCCCGCAGTGCGGCAACTCGACCATCGCCCATAGCCTGGCCAACACCTACGAGGCCCTGCCGCTGCCAGCAGGCGGCGCCGGTGGCCCCAGCCTGCGTGTTCCGGGCGCCTGGTACTGCGCCGGGGCCGACTGCGCCGATGCTCCCACCGAGACGGGGACGTCGCCCACCTGGACCCGCTACGGCGGAGGGGGCAACTCCACCGGGCGCGTGGATCCGCCCTGGGTCGAGACCGAGGGCTGGCAGGGCTTCTCCGGCCAGAACAACTTCATCGAGTTTGGCAAGAAGCCCTTCGCCGTCGGCGAGACGGGCGGCATCCACGGCGAGGTGATCTACGCCTCGACGCGCCCCTTCGACGATCCGGGGTTGCTAATCCACACCAGCTGGACGCCCGACGTCCCCGGCGTGACCATCAACCTCTACCAGGAGGGCACGGCGCCGGACGGCACGACGTCACTGAAGCTCGTCGACACCACCAAGACCAGCAGCTGGGACGACTGGGCTCAGGGGTTCCATTTCGCGGCCGACGGCGTGACCCCGGTCCCGAACATGAACTGCCCCGGCCAGGGCACCGGCAGCGGCACCAACGCCGACCTCTTCTTCTTCACCCTGCTCAACCAGCCGGAGTGGCTCAACTACTACAACTCCCAGCACGGCGGCCCGGCGATCACCGCCATGCCCTATAGCGCGCAGTTCAAGTGCTACGACGGCATGCACAACTGGAACCAGGTGCAGCCGGCGCCGTATGACGGCATGTACGAGTTCCCGAGCGTGACGGCCCGGGATCCGAGCACGGGCAAGCCCACCGCCACGAGCTGCACAGCCTGCGTGCCCAATCCGGACGCCTCGGATGCCTTCCGGTTCGGCACGCCCATGCTCCCCGCCGGCAAGTACGTGGTCGAGGTGGTGGTGCCGCCGGGCTACGAGCTGGTGAAGGAGGAGGACAAGAACATCCTCATCGGTGACAACTACATCGCGCCGGCGACGGTGGAGTTCCCTGGGCTCGGCGGGGCCATCTACATCCTCCCCGACCAGGCCGAGGTCTCCGCCTCGACGACCACCAGCAACTCCCAGAACAGCACCCAGAGCCTGGGGCGGAGCACGCTGCCCAGCCACGAGGGTGACACCGGCAGCGTTGAGACCTTCTGGCCCTGCGTGGGCGCGATGCGCGTGGTCCCCGACTACATCAGCCTGTTCCCGCTGTCGAAGGAGGTCGCGCCGTTCGCCGGCGCCACCCGCCCGCTCTGCGACCGCAAGGAGGTCTCGCTCGACGACCAGACGTCGGCGCTGGCCAAGTTCTGGATCTTCAGCTCGACCCACGTCGCCGCGCACTTCACCGGCGTCATCACCGACGACTTCACCTCGGAGTTCGATCCCTTCTCCCCGACCTTTGGTGAGAAGTTCTCGCCGCCCAACATGCCGGTCTCGCTCAAGGACTGGACCGGGGCCGAGATCTCCCGCGTCTACGCCGACCAGTGGGGCGACTACAACGGCCTCACCTACTCCACCTGGGAAGTCAACCCGCCCAACCCGACCGGCTACGCGCCGACCATGATGGTCACGTGCATGAACGACGCCGGGAACGGGCAGACCCCCGACCCGTTCTTCGATCCGGCCTACAGCCAGTTCTGCTACGAGATCCCCTTCATGCCGGGGCAGACGCAGTACATGGACACGCCGGTCGTGCCCACCTCGGCCTTCGCCGGCGCCGGCTACAACAACCCGGACTGCTCCTACCCCGACGCAGTGCCTGGGATCCGGGCGGTCGACGGTGACAAGCCGAACGGCACCAGCGGCGGCATCGGTCCCTGGGTCAGCCTGGCCGGGCACACCCTCACCATCTCGGCGCTGGGCGACCAGACGGTGCCCAACTACGGATACTCCGGGCCGTCGGCTACCACCAGCCCGTACAACCAGAAGACCATCACCCGGCACTACGGGTTCGGAACACAGTGCACCGCGGTGGGCAGCTCCTGCAGCGCCGTCTCGAGCGTGACCATCGGCGGCGTGAACGCGCCGATCACCGCCTGGAGCGACACCCAGATCACAGTCACCGTCCCGACAGGCGTGCCGGCCTGCGCGGTGACGCAGCAGACGCTGTACCACGGCTCCGCGGCCCAGTGCGGTGAGCTGATCGTCACGGCCGGGAACGGGAAGCAGTCGGTCGACACGGTGACGGTCACCGTCGGCGGCAAGGCGCCCGTGCACGTCACTCCCTCCCAGTCGATCCAGGCCGCCATCGATGCGGCCAGCCCGGGCGATCTCATCATCGTCGACGGCAACGGGAGCCCCGGACTCTCCACCACGCCGGCCGTCCACAACGAGCTGGTCCTCATGTGGAAGCCGGTCCGGCTGCAGGGCGTGGCGGCGGCGTCCAGCGTCATCAGCGCCAGCACCCACCCCGCCGGGAAGCTCGACCCCTGGCGTCGGCAGGTCGACTGCCTCTTCGGCCTGGCCCTCAACGGCCAGCCCCGGTCGACGACCAATCCCTTCGACTCCACCGGGACCTACGCCTGCGGAACGGGCATGACGGCCTTCGACGCCGTGCACCCGCAGGTGGACCGGCTACCGCTGGAAGGCATCCTCGGCTGGGATACCACGGTCAACGGCAACCTGGCGGAGCAGCTGCAGGAGCCCTCGCTGATGGGGGCCTACGAAGGGGCAGGGATCACCGTCCTGGCGAAGGGGATCAAGCTCCCCACCGGGCTGAGCCCCTTCGACCCGTCCGCATTCGGGGTCGGGGCCGAGTCCGCCTTCCCCGCGGGCACCACCCTCCTCTCGGCCGCCGATTGTGGCCCTAGCGCCGGCCCCAACCCGTACCCGAGCAACTTCTACTGCAACCCCTCCGGCATCGACGGCCTCACCGTCACCGCCAGCTCCCAGGGTGGCGGCGGCATCTTCGTGCACGGCTGGGGGCACAACCTCCAGATCGCCAACAACCGGGTGTACGGCAATACCGGGACCCTGAGCGGCGGCATCAACCTCGGCCAGGGCGAGGCGCCGGAGGCCTACCTCGAAGGCGACGGCAACCCGCTTCCTCCGGGCTCCTGCGATACCTCGGCGCATCCCACCAACACCGAGCTGCCGTTCTGCTTCAACACCCACGTGAACCTGCACCACAACTCGGTGACCCTCAACTCCTCCATCGGCGACGAGCTCTTCTCGTCCACCCCGGCGGGCGCGGGCGGCGTCAGCCTGTTCACCGGCGCCGACTACTACACGTTCAGGTACAACTGGGTGTGCGGGAACCTGAGCTCCGGCGACGGCGGCGGCGTCGGCCAGATCGGCTTCGTCTACCACAACCCCGCCGTCGAAGGCCCCGCGATCCAGCACAACACCATCCTGTTCAACCAGAGCACCAATCCGACCATCCCCACCAACGGCGGCGGCCTGCTCATCATGGGCGCCCCGCCGGACGCCAGCACGGTGGCGGGTGGACCCGAGTGCGGCAGCATCACCGACGTCGACTGCACGCCGGGGCTCGGCGATGGCATCGGTCCGGGCTTGGTGGTCGACGCCAACCTGATCCTCGGCAATGCGGCCGAGAGCGGCACCGGCGGCGGCCTGCGCCTGCAGCACATCAACGGAACGGAGCTGACCTTCTTCCCCACCACCCCCAGCGCCTGGTACTCGGTGGGCGTCACCAACAACATCATCGCCAACAATGTGGCCGGCTGGGACGGCGGCGGGGTTTCGCTGCTCGACGCCCTGAACGCCAACATCATCAACAACACCATCATGTCCAATGACACCACCGCCTCGGCGGGGGTGCTCTTCAATACCCTTGGCGCGCCGCTGGCGAGCGCCAGCGGACCGACCTGCACCACGAACTGCGGCACCACCTCGGCGCCTCAGCCGGCCGGTCTGGTGGCCATCCAGAACACCGCCCAGTTGGCCTCGGCCCTCCCCGCCACCATCACCTGTCCGACCGGGCACTTCGCCGGGACCACGGCCAGCAACGGAACCTGCCGCGGCTTCTCCTATCCGCTGATGTTCAACAACATCATCTACCAGAACCGTGCGTTCTACATCGGCGTCGGCCCGCTCGGCACCGGCACGCAGAACCAGCAGAACGTGGTGACCCTCTACGACGCGTTCAGCACCTCCACGCCCGTGAACCAGGCCACCACCGGCCAGTGCCCGACCGACGGCAACATGGCCTACTGGGACATCGGGGTGCGGGGCGACCTCGGGCCGACCACCCACGAGAGCGGCGTGACCCTGACGCCGAACTACTCGTTCCTGACCAGCACCACCGGCTACACCGGCCTCACCGGTCTCCAGGCGGTGAACCCGACGGTGATCAGCCAGTACTGCAACGGCTCGCGAGTGCCCCCGGAGAACGGCGGGGTGGGCTACCAGGTGCCTCCGGGCATCTCCGACGCCACCGTGCCGAACCCCATCTTCAGCCTGACGCCGGCGGCGACGGTGGACGAGGGCAACAACTGGATCAACATCTCCTGGGGCCCGCTGTCCCTGACGAGCCCGGCCTCTGGGGCCACCCTCGGCAACTACGCCATCACCAGTTCCTCGCCGGCGGTGAACGCCGGGACCTCGCTCGCCCAGGCCGGGGTGACGCCACCGTCCACCGACTTCTTCGGCAACCTCAGGACGGCGCCGAACGACATCGGCGCGGTGGAGCCGGTGGTCGCCCCGGTTCGGAGTGCCTCCGTCTCGCCCTCGTCGCTCAGCTTCGGCACCTGGGCCACTGGAACGACCAGCCCGGCGCAGACCGTGACCGTCACCAACACCGGCAACGTGGCGCTGGCCGGCGGCACGTTCACCATCGCCGCGC
This sequence comes from Anaeromyxobacter sp., assembly GCA_035541675.1. GTDB lineage: Bacteria > Myxococcota > Myxococcia > Myxococcales > Anaeromyxobacteraceae > Anaeromyxobacter. The sequence continues at coordinate 12,089 of DATKMW010000141.1, forward strand.
CCTTCGCGCGGGCGAACATCCTGCAGGGAGGACCCGGTAGCTGCGGAGCAGGCCTGGCCGTGGGCGCCTCGTGCACCTACAACGTGGTGTTCTCGCCGACGACGACGACGGGCAGCCCGTTCAGCAGGACGCTGGCCGTCGCCTACACCGGCGTGGCGGTGACCGGCTCGCCGGTGACCCTGACCGGCTCGGCCGCCGCCATGGCGGTGACCCCGGCCACGCTGACCTTCAGCAACGTGCCGGTCAGCACCACCAGCGCGGCCAAGACGTTGACGGTCCACAACTCCACCGGAGGCACGAGGACCCTGGCCATCGCCGTGGCGGGTCCGTTCTCGCGGCCCACCGGAGCCGCGGGTGGGACCTGCGGCGCCACGCTGGGCAACGGGCTCTCCTGCACGATCAACGTCGTGTTCAATGCACCGGCCCTCATCGAGACGGTGACCGGGACCGTGACCGTCACCACCAACGGGACCTTCACCGTCGCCAACTCCCCGGTGGGCCTGACCGGCACCACCGTGGCGCAGGTGATCGCCGCCAGCCTGGCCCCGGCCAGCTGGAGCCCGGCCCAGACCCGCAACTGCCCCGGCACGACGCCGGCCCAGATCCTGGCCTGTGCCCTCGACCCGGCGCAGATCTTCACGCTGACCAACACCGGCAACGTGCCGCTGACCGGCATCGCCCAGGCGGCGCTCTCCGGGACGAACACGGCGGACTACAGCATCGTTCGCGCGGCCTCGACCTGTGGGCCGGCCGGCGGCGGCCAGCTCCTGGGCCAGACCACCCTCGCTCCAGGGGCGTCGTGCCTGGTGTCGGTGCAGTTCAAGCCGCTGACCAGCGAGGCGACCGGCGTGAAGTCCGCGACGGTCTCGGTGACCGACGCCGCGGGTAGCCAGGCGTCGGCCCTGACGGGGACAGCGAACTAGCTCGCGGGGGCCGGACATCCCATCCGTGGATGCCCGGCCCCTCGTTTCCCAGCTGACCATCAAGGAGGGGGACGACACCATGCCAGCCATTCGCACCCTGTTCCTGTCGCTCGCGTTCTCCCTCGCCCCCGGCCTTGCCCTCGCCGCCGGACACCCGGCCGGGGACGGAGGCGAACGCTCCACCGGGGCCACGGTGGCGAGAGCGTCCCTCGATCCAGCGACGCTGGGGAAGATCGAGGGGATCCTGAACTACTGCGCCAAGGTGAGCGCGCGGGCTCCGTCGAAGGAAAGGGCCGCGATCGTGCGGGGAGATGCCTCGGAGAAGGAGCTCAGCGAAGCGCGCAGCTCGCCCGAGTACCAGGCCTGCTACGAGGAGGTCAGCGCCGCCCTTGACGGCGTCTCCAGGGACCAGGCCCAAGAGGCATGCGGCGAACTGTCCGGCGGGAATTAGTCAAGCAAGGTCTTGGGCGCCTGGAGGCTGAGCGGCGCCCTGTTCGGCTGGACGCAGTGGAGCGGCCATGGATCGACCTCATCGTCCCCAGGCTACGCGGGTGAGGAGCCGCCGCGCGCGGCTCGCTCTGGCCGCGGCGCTGGCCGCTGTCCCGGCGCTGGCGCTGGCGCAGAGCGGCCCGCAGACGGGCGCGGCCGGGCAACCCCTGGCCCAGACGAGGTCCACCAGCGCGCGGCCCAGGTACCTCCCCGACCGGTTCGCCGGCAAGGCGGGGCGGTACTACCGGCTCGTCTGGGGTGTCGATGCGCTGAGCGTGAAGCTGGTGGAGTCGGGCGAGCTCATCCGGTTCGCCTGGACCGTGGTGGAGCCGGAGAAGGCCCGGGTCCTGAGCGACGTGAAGCTCGAGCCCTCGCTGGTGGATTTCAGGGCCGGGGTCAGCCTGGTGGTGCCGGCCATGGAGAACATCGGGAAGCTGCGCCAGAGCCAGGTGCCCGAGGCGGGAAAGTCCTACTGGATGGCGTTCTCCAACAAGGGCCGGATGGTCAAGCGCGGCGACCGCGTCAGCGTGGTGATCGGCCAGTTCCGGGCCGACGGCTTGGTGGTCGACTAGGTCTCCAACGCAGGGAGGATCCATGAGGTTCATCAACGGTTGGGTGTTGCTGGGCGTCCTCGTCGGGCTGAGCTCCCCGGTTGCGGCGGGGGCGGCCACCGGCAAGGCGGCCCCGGCCAAGCCGGCCGCGACTGCGAAGGTTGCCAAGCTGACCGCGGCGCAGATCGTCCAGCGTCACCTGGCGGCCCGAGGTGGGCTCAGGGCCTGGCAGGGCGTCCGGTCGATGGTCTGGAACGGGAAGATGGAGCTGGGCTACGGCGACTCGGCGGCCCGCAGCCAAAGGTTCGTGAGCGACGCCCTGGCCAGGAGGGGCAAGGGGTCGCGCGCGGCGGCCGCGCCCGAGGGAAAGGGCGAGGCCCGCAAGCAGCAGGTGCAAGTGCCCTTCCTGCTCGAGGTGAAGCGTCCCGCCAAGTCGCGGGTCGAGATTGTGTTCGCGGGCAAGACCGCGGTGCAGGTCTACGACGGCACCAGCGGCTGGCTGAAGCGCCCTTACCTGAACCGCGACGACTGGGAGCCCTTCAACCCCGAGCAGGCCAAGGAGCAGCAGGGGAAGTGGGAGATGGGCGGCCCCCTCATCGACCTCGCCGCCAAGGACGCCAAGGTGGAGCTGGCGGGGGTCGAGCAAGTGGACGGCCACGACGCCTACAAGCTCAAGGTCACGAAGAAGGGCGGCGACGTGAAGCACGTCTGGGTCGACGCCAAGAGCTTCCTCGACGTGAAGGTGGAGGGGATCCCGCGGCGGATGGACGGGAAGATGCGGACGGTGTGGGTGACCGAGCGCGATTACCGCCCGGTGAATGGCCTGATGGTGCCCTTCATGCTGGAGACGGCGGTCGACGGCTCCCCCGACACCCACAAGATGATCGTCGAGAAGGTGGCGCTCAATCCGCAGCTGGACGACGCCCTCTTCGAGAAGCCCAGGGCATGAGCCGCTCGATCGTGAGGTGGGGCGCGGTCGGCCTGGTGGCGGGGTGGCTGGTCGGGTGCGCGCCCACGGGCAAGCTCTCGGCGGCGGACATCGTCGCCAGGAACCTGGCCGCCCGGGGCGGTCTGGACGCGTGGCGCAAGGTCCAGACCATGGTGTGGAACGGCCACATCGAGAGCGCGCACGCGCCCGCGCCCAGCATGCTGTTCGAGCTGGACCAGAAGCGGCCCAACAAGACCCGCCTCTTGATCTCCGCCATGGGCGAGAGGTCGGTGCGCGTCTTCGACGGCTCGCGCGGCTGGAAGATGCGCCTGTCCCACGGCAAGCCCGAGGCGGAGCCCTACTCGTTGCCCGAGCTCCGCTCGGCGCAGGCCGGCCACGGCATCGACGGCCCGCTGATCGATCACGCAGCCAGGGGAGAGTCGGTGACTCTGGAGGGCGTCGAGCGGGTCGGGGAGCGCAAGGCCTACCACCTGGGCGTGCACCTGGCCAAGGGGGGCAGCGAGGACGTCTGGGTCGACGCGGAGACCTACCTCGACATCCGCTTCGACCGGATGGTCGACGGCCCTGCGGGAGCGCCTCGGCGGGTCTCGGTGACCTACGGCGACTACCGGAAGGTCGAGGGGCTGCAGATCCCCTTCCTGGTCGAGACCGGGGAGGGGTCCGGCGTCAGCCCGGACAGGATGGTGATCGAGAGGGTGCTGCTCAACGCGGCCCTGGACGACTCGGCGTTCGAGAACCCGGCCTCGACGCACCACCGGGCGCGGACGCGGCCCAGCATCGCCTTCCAGGGTCCCGCCCGGAGCGCGCTCATGCCCGGCGCGGTGGGCTCACCCGTCGAGGATGGAGGGACCTCGCCGCAATGAGCTCGCGCCGGCTCGCGCTGGCGGCCGGGTGGGTGCTGATTTCGCTCACCCGACCCGCCCAGGCCCTCGCCGCACCGGCCGGCGACGCCGGGGAGTCCATCTACATGCGCGGCGCGCTGGGCACCGGGGCACCGCTCACCGGGACGCGGGAGGCTGGCGGCGTGGTGGTGACCGGAGCCGACGCCGCTTGCGTGAACTGTCACCAGCGCAGCGGCCTGGGATCGGCCGAGGGGCGGCTCTGGATCCCGCCCGTCACCGGCGAGTACCTGTTCCGCTCCCGCGCCGACGACGCCGCACGGCCCGTTCCCTACGTCGAGAGCCGGCACGGCGATCGCGCTCCCTATACCGAGGTCACCCTGGCGCGGGCCATCCGGGAGGGCATCGACCCGGAGGGTCGACCCCTCGGCGCCCTCATGCCGCACTACGCGCTCGGCGATGCGGACATGGCCACGCTGATCGAGTACCTGAGGAACCTCGACCCACGCCGGGTTCCCGGGGTCACCGACACCGTCCTGCACTTCGCCACCGTGGTCACGCCCGACGCCGACCCGGTGAAGCGCGCCGGGATGCTGGACGTGCTCGAGCGCTTCGTGGCCGACAAGAACACCTTCCCCTTCAAGCCCACCCCGCCCATGCGGACCTCCGGACGGACCCAGTACAGCAAGAGCATGTACATGGCCAACCGGCACTGGCAGCTGCACGTCTGGGAGCTCACCGGACCGGCAGGGAGCTGGCGAGCGCAGCTGGAGAAGCACCTGGCGGCCGAGCCTGTGTACGCGGTGCTCTCCGGGCTGGGCGGCGCCGACTGGCGGCCGGTGCACGAGTTCTGCGAGCAGAACGCCATCCCCTGCCTGTTCCCCAACGTGGAGGTGCCGGTCGTCGCCGAGCGCGACTTCTACTCCCTGTACTTCTCCAAGGGCGTCCTGCTCGAGGCCCAGCTGATCGCGCGGACCCTCCTCGGGCCGGACGACCGCCCGGCCGCGGCCGAGGTGGAGCAGGTCTACCGGGCCGGTGACAGCGGCGAGCTCGCCGCCCGGGCGCTGGCCTCCGAGCTCTCGGGGCACGGCGTCAAGGTGCGCAGCACGGTGATCCCCGCGGGCGCCCGGGGCCATGCGGTCGCGGCTGCGCTGCGCAGGGCGGGGCGGCGCCCGGGGGCCGGCGGCCAGGCCATGGTGCTCTGGCTGCGACCCGCCGACCTGGCCGCGCTCGGCGAGGTGCCGGCCGAGGCCGGCTCCGTCTACGTGTCGGGGCTCATGGGCGGGCTGGAGAGGACCCCGCTACCCCCGGGCTGGCGCCGGAAGGCCCTCATGACCTACCCGTTCGACCTTCCCGAGCGGCGGGGCGTGCGCCTCGATTACCCGCTGGGGTGGTTCGCCTTCCGCCACATCCCGGTGGTGGCGGAGCAGGTGCAGGTGGACACCTACCTGGCCTGCAACCTGCTCGCCGACGTTCTCAACCGCATGGCGGACAATTTCGCCCGACCCTACCTGGTCGAGCAGCTGCAGGCCCTGCTCGAACACCGCCTCATCACCGGCTACTACCCGCACCTGACGCTCGCCTCCAAGCAGCGCTTTGCGTCCAAGGGAGGCTACCTGGTGCGCTTCAAGGATCCCAGCGGCTCGGCGCTGGTCGCGCAAGGCGATTGGATGGTGCCCTGATCATCGGAGCGAGGAGGAAACGAAAGGGAACGATTGTCTCCCGATCCGTCGCGTCCATTGGCGGTGGCGTAGCTCCGGGGTGAGGTCCATCGGGCCGAAGGGCCCGGGAGGCACGGCCATGTCCCGGCCCCGCGCCCGGGCCTGCCGAGGATTGTGCGTGGCCGATTGGTCTGCTTGAAAAAAGAGCATTCACTACCAATTGCGGTCGGGCTGCTCGCTGACTATCCATCTCGGCATGCGCCCGACTGGAACGGACCTCCTGGCCAAGATGTCGTCGACTCCCCATCGCCCCGGCGTGGTGTCCCGCCGGGGAGCGCGGACCGCCCTGACGTTGCTGGCCATGGCCGCGTCCCTCGGGCCCTGGCGAGGCAGGGCGCATGAGATGGCCGGGATGGACCCGGGGGACCCCGAAGCTCCGCCCACACGGTCGATGCGGGAGTACGCCGTCCCGGAGGTCCACCTGGTACGGGACGACGGCAAGATGGTCTCGCTGGCCCAGGAGATGGACGACGGCCGGCCCATCTTCCTCAACTTCATCTTCACGACCTGCACCGACATCTGCCCGCTGATGAGCTCGGTGTTCGAGCAGCTCCAGCAGCGACTGGGGGACGAGGCCGGGAAGGTGCACCTGATGTCGATCTCCATCGACCCCGAGCAGGACACGCCGGCGCGCCTGGCCGAGTATGCGCGCAAGTTCCACGCCGGCCGCGAGTGGCAGCACTACACCGGGACCCGCGAGGCGAGCATCGCCGCCCAGCGGGCCTTCGATGTCTACCGCGGGGGGAAGATGAGCCACACCGCGGTGACGCTGGTGCGCGTCGCCCCCGGCAAGTCCTGGCTGCGGATCGAGGGGTTCGTGAAGCCGGACGACCTGGTGCGCGACTACCGGCACATGCTGGCCGCGCGCTGACCTTCGTGGTCCGAGGGCCGCAGGGCCTGGAAGGAGCGGACATGGAACGGCGAGGATCGGTTGCCGGGCTGGGGAGAGGCTTCACGCTGCTGGAGCTCCTGGTGGTCATGGTGATCATCGGTCTCTTGGCAGGCTTCGTCGCGCCCCGCTACTTCGCGCAGGTCGGTCGGTCGCAGGTGAAGGTGGCCCGCGCCCAGATCGACGCGCTCGACAAGGCGCTCGACCAGTTCCGGCTCGACGTGGGGCGCTACCCCACCAGCGAGGAGGGGCTCCAGGTGCTGGTGGCGCAGCCGAGCGGCGAGGCGAACTGGGCGGGGCCCTATCTCAAGAAGGGCGTGCCCATGGACCCGTGGGGACGGCCCTACGTCTACCAGCAGCCCGGAACCCACAGCGGCGACTTCGACCTCTTCTCGTACGGCAAGGACGGCCGCCCGGGCGGGAACGGCGAGGACGCCGACGTCACCAACTGGTGAGACATGCGCTTCCGCGTCACCACCGTCGACGGTGGCCAGGGGGTGGCGGTCCAGGAGCTGGACGCGCTCGACGAGGCCGATGCCCACCGGCAGGCGATGGGGCGCGGCCTGCGCGTGCTGGCCATCCAGGCGGCTCGCTTCCGGAGGTCGCGCCGCGCGCGCCTGTCGCTGGTGGCGTTCAGCAACGAGCTGGTGGCGCTGCTCGAGGCGGGCCTTTCGCTGGTCGAGGCCATCGACGCGCTGACCGAGAAGGAGCGCGACGATTCGGTCCGGCACCTCCTCGAGGGCGTGCGCCGCAGGCTGTACGAGGGGCAGAGCCTGTCGGTGGCGCTGGGCGAGTTCCCGGGCAGCTTCCCCACGCTGTACGTGGCCACCGTCCGGGCCAGCGAGCGGAGCGGCGCGATCGCCGAGGCCCTCCGGCGCTTCGTGGCCTACCAGCAGCAGATCGACCTCCTCAAGAAGCGGCTCATCAACGCCTCCATCTACCCGGCCGTGCTCCTGGCGGCCGGCGGGCTGGTTCTCTTGTTCCTGGTCGCCTACGTCGTCCCCCGCTTCGCCGGCATCTACGAGGACATCGGCGGCGACCTGCCTCTGGCCTCGCGGATCCTGATGCGGTGGGGACGCCTGCTGGAGGCGCACGGACCCGCGGTGCTGGCCGGGTTCCTGGGCTGCGCGCTGGTCCTCGGCTGGGCCGTGAAGCGGCCTGGCCTCCGCGCCGCCCTGGGGCGGTTGCTGACCCGCATCCCCATGGTCGGCTACCGGATGGAGCTCTACCAGCTGGCCCGCCTCTACCGGACGGTGGGCATGCTGCTGCGCGGCGGCCTCCCGGTGGTGACGGCGTTCGAGATGACCCGCGGGCTCCTGGCCGCGGCCGCCCGGCCGCGGCTGGCCTCTGCCACCCGCGCGGTCCGCGAGGGCCGCTCTCTGACCGACGCGCTGGCCGCGCAGGGCCTGACCACGCCGGTGGCCGAGCGCATGCTCCGGGTCGGGGAGCGCGGCGGCAACATGGGGGAGATGATGGAGCGGCTGGCCGGGTTCTACGACGACGAGCTGGCGCGCTTCGTGGACCTCGCCACCCGGCTCATCGAGCCGGCCATGATGACGGTCATCGGCCTCGTCATCGGCGTCATCGTGGTGCTCATGTACTTCCCCATCTTCGAGCTGGCGGGGAGCCTTCGATGAGCGCGGCCCGCGAACCCCAGGAGGCGAAGGCGGTGATCCAGCTCAGCCGGGTCCGTGAGGAGCACGGGCGGCGGGATGCGCAGGCGGCCGAGGGTGGGGCGCTGGCCCTGGCCGCGCCGGAGCTCACCGAGGAGGCGCTGCGGGCGGCGGTCGCATCTGCTGCCGCCTCGGGGCGCTCGCCGGTGGCGGTCCTCGCCGAGACGAGCGGCCTCTCCGGCGACGCCCTGGTGCGGGCGCTGGGAGCCGCGCTCCACTACCCGGTGCTGGCGAGCGCGGAGCTGATGGCGCTCCCTCCCGCCTTCGACCTGCTCGGGCCGGCCGAAGCGGCCGGGCGCGGCTGCGTGGTCGTCCGGCGAGGTGAGGAGTGCCTGGCGGTCATCGGCGATCCCTTCGACCTCAAGCTGCGCGGGTGGCTGGAGGCGAGAACCACGGAGAGCCTCTCCTGGCACCTGGCCGCACCGGACGAGATCACCGCCTACGTCGCCAAGCACGAGCAGGACCTCAAGGCCATGGACGTGGCGGCGATGGCCGGCGATGGCGAGAAGGCCCGCGACCGCGAAATCGAGAACCTCTCGCTGGCCTCGATCAGCGCCGACTCCAGCCCGGTGGTGAAACTGGTGCACTCCACCATCTACGACGCGCTCAAGGCCGGGGCCAGCGACATCCACCTGGAGACGCGCCCCAACGGGCTCTCGGTCCGCTACCGCGTGGACGGCGTACTGGTGCACGTCGCCACCCTCGGTACCGCCGACCTGTGCGAGCAGGTGATCTCGCGGGTCAAGGTGATGAGCGAGCTGGACATCGCCGAGCGGCGCGTGCCCCAGGACGGCCGCTTCCGGCTGGCGCTCAAGGGGCGTCCCATCGACTTCCGGGTCTCGGTGATGCCCAGCGTGCACGGCGAGGACGCGGTGCTGCGCATCCTGGACAAGCAGGCGCTCACCGACGAGCTGCAGGGCCTGCGGCTCGACGCCCTCGGCTTCGAGGGCGAGGTGGTGGGGCGCCTGCGGCGGCTTTCGGAGCTGCCCTACGGCATGCTCCTGGTGACCGGCCCCACCGGCAGCGGCAAGACCACCACCCTTTACGCCGCCATCTCCGAGACCAACACCGGCCGGGACAAGATCGTCACCATCGAGGATCCGGTCGAGTACCAGCTCCCCGGCGTGTTGCAGATCCCGGTCAACGAGAAGAAGGGCCTGACCTTCGCCCGCGGGCTGCGGTCGATCCTGCGCCACGACCCGGACAAGATCATGGTGGGCGAGATCCGCGACCCGGAGACGGCGCAGATCGCCATCCAGTCGGCCCTGACCGGCCACCTGGTGTTCACCACCGTCCACGCCAACAACGTCTTCGACGTGCTGGGCCGGTTCGCCCACATGCAGGTGGACGCCTACGCCTTCGTCTCGGCCCTGAACGGCATCCTGGCCCAGCGGCTGGTGCGGATCGTCTGCGAGCCGTGCGCCGAGCCGCTCACGCCGTCGCCCGAGTCCCTGGACCAGTCGGGGCTGCAGCCGTCGGCGGTGTCGGGCTGGAGGTTCCGGACCGGGCGCGGCTGCGCCCAGTGCCGCGGTACCGGCTACAAGGGGCGCCGGGCCATCGGCGAGCTGCTCGTCCTCACCGACGAGCTCCGGGAGGCGATCGTGGCCCGGGCGCCGGCGCGCCGCCTCAAGGAGCTGGCCCTGGCCGGCGGCTCGAAGCTGATGCGCACCGCGGCACTGGAGCTGGTGGAGCGCGGCGCGACCACCCTGCTGGAGGCCAACCGTGTCACTGCCCTGGCGTGACGAGGTGGCGATCCACCTGGCGCCGCGCAAGCTGGCGCTGGTCCGCCGCGCCCGCGGGCTCCGGACGCCGGTGGTGGCCGCGACCGAAGAGGCCATCCCGGCGGGCGCAGCCGCCGACCTCGGCCCGGTGCTGACGCGCCTGGCCGAGGTGCTGGCCGATCGGACCTGGCACGGCGGCGTCGCCCGGGCGGTGGTGGCCGACCACCCCTGGGTGCGCTACGCCGTCGTCCCCTGGCCGGCGGCCCGGCTCGACGCGGCGGGACGCCTGGCGCACGCCCGCTACGTGCTCGAGGACACCTACGGGGAGGCCCTGGACGGCTGGGCGGTGACGCTGGCCGACGCGCCGCCGGGGAGACCCTACGTCGCCTGTGCCATGCCCTCCTCGCTGCGGGGAGCGCTGGAGGAGGCGCTGGCGCCGGCGGGGCTGTCGCTGGTGTCGCTGCAGCCGCATCTGGTGGTGGCCTTCAACGCCTGGCGCCGGCGGCTGCCTGCGGACGACGCATGGTTCGCCAGGGTGGACGAAGGCTGGATGTCGGCCGTGCACCTTCGCCGCGGCGCATGGGACCGGGTCCACGTGGCGCGCCTGTCCCCGGACTGGGGTGTCGAGCTCGAGCGCCTGGTGGCCTTGGGCAGGCTGACCCGGCCCAGCGAGGCGCCGGGCCGCATGCTGGTGGACGCGCCGGCCTGGATGCGCCGGGGCGTGGCGCCGAGCTCCGGCATCGAGTGGCTGGAGGAGGGGGACGGCGAGCCTGCTCGCGAGCTGGCCCTGTTGCGGGGGAGCTCGGCATGAGGCGGGCGCGCCCATTCCGGCTGGACGCGGTGGCCCCGGTGCACCGGAGGCCGCTGGTCGGCGCGGCGCTGCTCCTGGCGGGCCTGGCGGCCGCGGTGGCCCTGGGCCTGGCCTTCGACCGGAAGCTGGCCGAGCGTACCCAGCTCGAGGCCTCGCTGGGCGCCTCGGCGGCACCGCGACGCCGCCCTCCGACGCCCGAGTCGCTCCAGAGCGCCGCGGAGGTGGCGACCGTCGAGCGCGAGCTCCGGGTCCCCTGGACCAGGCTCCTGGCCGAGCTGGAGACCGCTGCCCGGGACACGGCGTCGACCGTGGCGCTCCTTTCCGTGGAGCCCGACCCGGCCAAGCAGGAGGTGCGGATCACCGCCGAGGTGCGAGCCCTGCCCGACGCGCTCGCCTACCTCAGGCGGCTGCAGAAGATCGAGGTGCTGCGCCACCCGATGCTGGAGAGCCACGAGCGGCGCAAGGACGATCCCGAGCACCCGCTGCGCATCAAGCTCTCGGCGGGGTGGCGCACGTGAGCGCCGCGCCCGTGATCACCAGGCCCCCGGGGAGGCCGGGCGACGCCGGCGGCCTGGCTCCCGGCCCGCGGGCGGTCGCGCCCGCGGTCGCCCGCCAGCTGGCGGCGCGGCTTCGCAACGAGTGGCTGCCGCGGGCCGCCTGGGCCATCGGCCGCACGGGCCGGACGGGGATGCTGGGCGTGGCGCTCCTGCTGGCGGCGGCGCTGTTCCTGGTCTCGACCCACCTCCCGGTCGCCGCCGAGGTCGAGTCGCTGCGGGCCGACCTTTCGGCGGCGCAGTCGAGTGGCCGCGCTCCGGCCTCGGAGCAGGCGGCCGATCCCGCCGGGGCGCTGCCGGCGCTGCCGGCCCGCACCGACGTGCCGGCCATGCTGCGCCAGCTGTTCAGCACCGCCGCGCAGGCGCAGCTGGCGGTCGACACCGGCAAGTACGACATCAAGGAGGCGAGGAGCGGCGGCGTGGTCCGCTACCACATCGCCTTCCCGGTCACGGGGCCCTACCCGCACATCCGCGCCTTCGTCGACTCGACCCTGGCCGGCATGCCGGCCGTGGCGCTCAGCGACCTGGCGCTGGAGCGCAAGACCATCGCCGACGGCGAAGTCGAGGCGCAGCTCCGGCTCACCATCTACACCTCCGCGGCCGCGGCGCCCGGGGGCGGACCAGGGGTGGCCGGGCCGAGGGAGGGACCGGCCCCGGACGCGCCCGGAGGGAGCCGGGGGTCGGACCGGGTGGTCGAGCCCGCCCACGCCGCGGCGCTCTTCGCCCCGCACTCCTGGGTGGTGCTGAAGCCGGTTCGCCTGCCGCCCCCGCCGCCGGCGGCCCCCCCGCCCGCTCCTCCCGATCCCACGGCGCCTCCGTTCCCCTACGCCCTGGTGGGGAGCTACGCGCCCCTGGGCGAGCCGCCCGTGTTCTACCTGTCGCACGGCGACCGCATGATCGAGGCCCGCGTCGGCGATCGGCTCGACGGCGTCTACCAGTTCGAGAGCGCTGCCGGCGACCAGCTGGTGTTCGTCTACCTTCCGCTCAACATCCGCCAGAACATCTCAGCCGGAGCGTCCAAGTGAGGCCGTCCGTCCGACGACTGTACATCCCGGTGCTCTTCGCCCTGGTCGCCAGCTGCGCCACCGATCGTCTCCACCGCGAGGGGGTCCAGGCCTTCCAGGCGGGCAACTACGAGGAGGCCTTCGCCAGCATGGAGGAGGCCGTCCGCAAGGACCCCTCCGACCTGAAGCTCCGCCTCGAGCTGCGCGTGCGCCGGGAGGCGGCGGTGCAGCAGCTGCTGGCCGCGGGGGACGCGGCGCGCCTGGGCGGCGACGGCGGGGGAGCCGTGGCGAGCTACAAGCGGGCGCTGGGGCTGGAGCCTGGCAACGACCGGGCGCTGCACGGCCTGGAGCAGGTGGAGGCCGACCGGCGGCACGCCGAGCGCATGGTCAAGGCGGAACAGCTCTTCGCCGCCAAGAAGCTCGAGGCCGCCGAGCAGGAGGCGCGCGCGGTTCTTGCCGAGGACCCGAACTTCGCCGCGGCCAGCGCGCTCCTGTCGAGGATCGGCCAGGCCAAGGCTCCGGTGGTGACCGTCGCGCGCCTCAGGACCCGCGAGGACCGGCCGGTCACGCTGCAGTTCCGCGACGCGCAGCTCAAGGTCATCTTCGAAGCCCTGGCACGCCAGACCGGGATCAACTTCGTCTTCGACAAGGACGTGAAGGGCGACGCCAAGACGACCATCTTCGTGAACCAGGTGTCCCCCGAGCAGGCCATCGAGCTGGTGCTGGCGCAGAACCAGCTCGCTCGCCAGGTGCTGTCGGACAACGTGGCCCTGGTGTACCCGGACACGCCCGCCAAGCAGAAGGACTACCGGGACGAGATCGTCCACACCTTCTACCTGACCAACGCGGCCCCCAAGGACGTGGAGTCGCTGCTCAAGACCGTGCTGGGCACCAAGACGCTCTTCGTGGACGAGCGCTCCAGCACGGTGGTGATACGCGACACCACCGAGCGGGTGGCCATGGCCGAGAAGCTGGTCGCGGCGCTCGACGTGCCGGAGCCGGAGGTGGTCATGGAGGTCGAGGTCCTGGAGATTTCGCACAGCCTGGCCGAGCAGCTCGGTATCAACTACCCCAGCAACATCAGCTTCTCGGCCACCAAGCCCCTGAACAGCACCGGTACCGCCACCGCGGCCGGCGGGGCCAGCGGGCTGGTCCTGTCCGACCTCGGCAAGCAGAGCTCCAACACCATCGCCGTCTCCTCGCTGGGGGTGAGCGTCGACCTGCTCAAGACGGTCGGCTCCACCAACGTGCTGTCGAGCCCGCGGATCCGTGCGCGCAACAAGGAGAAGGCCAAGATCCTGGTCGGCGACCGCCTGCCGGTGGTGACCTCCGGCACCAGCGCCACCAGCGGGGGGACCTTCTCCACCAGCAACGTGCAGTACGTCGACGTGGGCCTGACGCTGGAGGTCCAGCCCACCATCCACAACGACGGCAACGTGGCCATCAAGATCTCGCTCGAGGTCAGCTCCATCCTCAAGGAGATCAACGTGCCCATCGGCAACGGGGGCACCACGCTGGCCTACGAGATCGGCACCCGCAACGCCAGCACCGTGCTGGAGCTGAGGGACGGGGAGACCCAGGTGCTGGCGGGGCTGATCCAGGACAGCGACCAGCGCAACTCCACCCACATCCCGCTGCTGGGCGACCTGCCCATCCTCGGCCGGCTCTTCGGCTCGACCGGCAAGACCCGTGACAAGAGCGAGATCGTGCTGTCGATCAAGCCGCTTGTCATCCGCACCCAGCCACGGGCCTCGAGCGAGGCGCTGGAGTTCTGGTTCGGCAGCGAGACGCTGTCGCGCTCGGCGCCGTTCGCTAGCTTCGCGCCGGCAGGCCCGGCGGCCCCGGCGTCGGCCGCCGCGCCGATGGTGCCGGGCGGCGTGTCCTTCAGCGGGGGCGCCGCGATCCCTGCCGCGGCCCCCCCGAGCGGCCCGCGCGCTGTACCCTCCCGCATCGACTCGGCAGCGGGCCCGGCCCCGTCTCCGCCGCCGGCCCCGGGCGCCACAGCGCCCGCCACGCCGGGGACGCCGGGGACCGCCAACCCCGCGGCGCCGGAGGCCAAGGCCCAGGCGACGGGAAGGTCCGCGGACGGCGTCGCGGCGAGCGCGACCGCGCAAGGGGCGGCCGACGCCGGGCCCAGGGTCACCATCGAGGGCCCCGACACCGCCAAGGTCGGCGACGAGGTGGCCGTGTCGGTGAAGCTCGCCTCGACCGCGGCCCTGGGGCGCATCCGCACCCAGGTGGCGTTCGACGCCACGGCGCTGCAGCTGGTCAGCGCCGAGCCCGGCGACCTGGCATCGGCGGGCGAGGCTCCCAAGGTCGAGACCAGGCCCGGCGGGGTGCAGCTCGACCTCGCCGGCAGCCAGGGCGCACCGGTCTCCGGGGGCGGCGGCCTGCTCGACCTGCGCTTCCGGGTGGTGGCGGTCCGGCCGGCCATCGCCGTCTCCACGCAGGTGGTCCTGATCGGCGAGGACGGTGCGGCGGTGGCCGCGACCCAGGCGACGCCGCTCCGGATCGCCGTGACCAAGTGAGGGAGCGATGCGGAACCGCGGCTTCACCCTCATCGAGCTGGTCATCACGGTGGGGATCATCTCGCTCCTTGCGACCGCGGTGGTGCCCTCGGCGCAGCTCATCTACCAGCGCGAGCGCGAGGGCGAGCTGCGCGCCACGCTGCGGACCCTCCGCGGGGCCATCGACGCCTACAAGAGGGCCTCGGACACCGGCCGCATCAAGAAGGAGCTCGACAAGACCGGCTACCCGCCCGATCTGCAGGCGCTGGTCGACGGGGTAGACGACGCCAGCAGCCCCAAGGAAGGCGTCAAGATCTACTTCCTGCGGCGCCTGCCACGCGATCCCTTCTGGCCCGACGCGACCACGCCGCCGGCGGAGACCTGGGGGCTGCGGTCCTACGCCAGCCCGCCTGACGACCCGCAGCCGGGCGACGACGTCTTCGACGTGTACTCGCGCTCGTCGCGCACCGGGCTCAACGGAGTTCCCTACCGTGACTGGTAGACGCCGCGGCTTCACCCTGCTCGAGCTGCTGGTGGTGATGGCCATCATCGCCACCCTGCTCACCATCGCCGCCCCGCGCTACTTCCGCTCGATCCAGCGCTCCCGTGAAGCGGTCCTGAGGCAGGACCTGACCTCGCTGCGCGAGTCGATCGACCGGTTCTACGGCGATACCGGCAAGTACCCCCAGACGCTGGCGGCGCTGGTCGAGAAGCACTACCTGCGCAGCGTTCCGATCGACCCCATCGCCCGCAGCGCCGAGAAGTGGGTGCTGGTGAACTCCGACGACCCGGAGGACAACGGTGTCAAGGACGTGAAGAGCGGCGCCGAGGGTACGGCCGAGAACGGGGTCCCCTATGCCGACTGGTGAGCGGGGGCGGCCTCCCGTGGGCCCCGGATCGCTCGGCGGCGCCGCCGGCCCTGGATCGAGCGGTGCCCGCGGCTTCACCTACCTCGGGCTGCTCGTGACGGTGGCGGTGATGGGCATCCTGCTCGCGGTGGTGGGCGAGGTGGTGGCCACAACCGCCCGGCGAGACCGGGAGGAGCAGCTGCTCTGGGTCGGGCACCAGTACCGCTCCGCCATCGCGCGCTACTGGAACCAGCGGCGCACCTACCCGCAGGCGCTGCAGGATCTCCTCGGCAGCGCACCGGACGATCCGGTCCTGGTCCGCTATATCCGGCGCCTGTACCCGGACCCGATGACCGACGCGGTCGACTGGGTGCTCCTGCCGGCGCCCAGCGGAGGGATCATGGGCGTGGCCAGCAGCTCCTCGCGCGCGCCCCTCAAGACCGCCCACTTCGACGACGCCGACAAGGCCTTCGAGGACGCCAGCACCTACGGCGACTGGAAGTTCGTCTTCCAGCCCGCCATGCTTCGGCTGCTGCGCCCCTGAGGCCGGCCGGCCTAACCCGATGGCGGCGATAGCTCCCCGGCCACCTTCGGGGTCGGCTCCGCCTCCTTCGCGGGCGAGCGGGCACGAGCGGGCCCTCCAGGAACAAGGCGGCCAGCTGCAGGCACAGAGCGCCGCGAGCGTCGACGCGCTGTGCCTGGCGGCGGCCGCCCTCCCTTTCGCCGAGGGAACCGTGCTCGAGCGGCGGGGCGACAGGTTCTCCACCCGTATCCGCTTGCCGGCCCGCCAGCGGGTGCCGGGCGATCGCGCCGTGGCCGTTGGTCCGGACCGCCAGGCTGCCCACCACGCCGTTGCGGGTCGCGAGGGCGGGTGAGCAGCGCCGGTTCGTGCCGGGGCCACGGTCCGTCCGCCGGCTAGCAGCAGCGCAGGGGCACGCCCTCGGCCGAGGTGGGCGGCCCGAACGCCTCGTGCGGCGGCGCCTCGCCCCGCGCGGTGCGGACGCAGCGCACCGCCGCGTTGACGAGCACCAGCACCACGCCGGCCACGAACAGGGTCATGAGGGCGGAGTCGAGATAGCCCTGGAAGGCGGTGGCCGGCTTGCGGGTGAGC
>DATKMW010000142.1:0-14458 GCA_035541675.1 Anaeromyxobacter sp.
CACTGCGCCGACGGCCTCTGCTGCGACACCGCCTGCGGCGGGCAGTGCGAGGCCTGCAACCTCCCCGCCTCGCCCGGCACCTGCGCGCCGGTGAGCGGCGCCCCGGCCCCGGGCCGCACCGCCTGCGCCGACGACGGCTCCGGCTGCGGCGGCGCCTGTGACGGCACGCACCGCACCTCCTGCGCCTACCCGACCGCCAGCTGCCGGACCGCATCCTGCAGCGGCGGCACCGCCACCCTGGCCGCCTCCTGCGACGGCGCGGGGAGGTGCCCGGCGCCCTCCACCGTCGCCTGCGCGCCCTACGTCTGCGGCCCGGTCGCTTGCCTGGGCGGCTGCACCGCCGACGGCGACTGCGCCTCCGGCGACTACTGCGCCGGCGGCTTCTGCCAGCCGAGGAAGCAGGCCGGAGCCGGTTGCGGCGCGGCCGACCAGTGCTCGAGCGGGTTCTGCGTCGACGGCCTCTGCTGCGACACCGCCTGCACCGGGCAGTGCGAGGCCTGCGACCAGCAGGGCGCGCCCGGCACCTGCTCGCCGGTGAGCGGCGCGCCGCTCGGCGGCCGCCCGCTCTGCGCCGACGACGGCTCGGGGTGCGGCGGGGCCTGCGATGGCAGCCACCGCACCGCCTGCGCCTACCCCACCGCTGCCTGCCGCGACGGCTCCTGCCAGAACGGGGTGGCCACCCTGTCCGCCTCCTGCAACGGGGCCGGCGCCTGCCCGGCGGCCATGACCCAGGAGTGCGCTCCCTACGCCTGCGGCGCCACCGCCTGCCTGGGGAGCTGCGAGGCGGACCTGGACTGCGCCACCGGCGAGTACTGCGCCGGCGGGGTCTGCGCCGACAAGGGCGCCGACGGGGCGACCTGCGGCACCGCCAACCAGTGCCAGAGCGGCCACTGCGCCGACGGCCTCTGCTGCGACACCGCCTGCACCGGGCAGTGCGAGGCCTGCAACCTCCCCGCCTCGCCCGGCACCTGCTCGCCGGCGGCCGGCGCCCCGGTGGGCCCCCGTGCCGCCTGCGCCGACGACGGCTCGGGATGCGGCGGAGCCTGCGACGGGAGCCACCCCTCCGCCTGCGCCTACCCGACCGCCGGCTGCCGCCCGGCCTCCTGCGTCGGCGGCGTGGCCACGCTGCCCGCCTCCTGCGACGGCGCGGGCCACTGCCCCGGGCCCGCCCAGCAGGCTTGCAACCCCTACCTGTGCGGCGGCCAGGCCTGCGCCGGGAACTGCGCCGGCGACGGAGACTGCGTCGCCGGCGACTGGTGCTCGGCGGGGATCTGCCTGCCGAGGAGCGCGCCCGGCTCCACCTGCGGCGGCGACCACGAGTGCCAGGGCGGGCACTGCGTCGACGGCCTGTGCTGCGACTCGGCCTGCGCCGGCCAGTGCGAGGCCTGCGACGTGGCCGGCTCCCCGGGCACCTGCACGCCGGTGGCGGGAACGCCGCACGGCGGCCGGGCGGCCTGCGCCAGCGACGGCACCTCCTGCGGCGGCACCTGCGACGGCAGCGACCGCACCGCCTGCGCCTACGACGGTCCGGCCACCGCCTGCAGCCCGGCGACCTGCTCGGGCGGGGTGGCCACGCCCGCCTCGACCTGCGACGGCGCCGGCTCCTGCCACGCCGGCGGAAGCTCGAGCTGCGGCCGCTACGCCTGCGCCGGCGACCGCTGCGCCACCACCTGCACGAGCCAGGCCGGCTGCGCCACGGGCTCGGCTTGCCTGGACGGAGCCTGCGTGGGCGGGGGCGGCGGGCTGAAGGTCAAGGGCTCGGGCGGCTGCTCGTCGGCGGGCGGCGGGGGCCTGTTGCCGCTGGGGCTGCTCGCCCTCCTGCTCCTGCGCCGTCGTCGGCGGGCGGCGGGGGTCGCGGCGGCGGCGCTCCTGGCCATGCCGGCCGCGGCCGAGCAGACCACCTCGTTCCAGGTGCAGCGCTTCCAGCCCCAGGGCGGCGCCTACGACCTCCTCGGCGTCGGCGCGGCCCGCGTGCCGGAGCACCTCCAGCTGCACGCCACGGCCCTCGTCGACTACGCCGACGAGCCGCTCCGGCTGGTCGGCGACGGCACGAGTCGCAAGCTGGTGCGCCGGGCCACCGGCCTGGCCGTGGGCGGCAGCGTGGGGCTCTTCGGGTGGGGCGAGCTCTCGGTGGTCCTGCCGGCGGTGCTCTCGACCAACGGCCAGCCGGCCTCCTCCGGCCAGGCCGGGCTCCCCTCCCGCACCCCCGGCGCCGGCCTGGGCGACCTGCGCATCACGCCCAAGGCGGTGGTGGCGCGGGCGGGCCCGGTGTCGCTGGGGGCGTCGGCCACCCTGACCCTGCCCACCGCCACCGCCCCCTACGCCGGACAGGGCAGCGCCACGGTGCGCCCCGCGGCGCTGGCGGAGCTCGGCGGGGCGAGCGGCTGGCGCGCCGACGTCGAGCTGGGGCTCGTCGCCCGGCGGGCTCGCCACCTGGTCAACATCGACCAGGCGACCGCGCCCACCTTCGGGCTGGGCGGCGAGGCCGCGCTCTTCGGCGGGCCTCTCAGCGCCCTGGCCACCCTGACCGGCGAGCTGGGCGCGAGCGGGGTCGAGCGGCCGGTGGAGGCGCTGGCGGCGCTGCGCTGGCGCTCGACGAGCGGCCTGGTCGCCACGGTGGGCGCCGGTCCGGGCCTCACCTCCGGCTACGGCACCCCGCGCTTCCGGCTCCTGGCGGCGCTGGACCTCGGGCCCAGGCCCGCCTCCACGGCGGCGGCGGCCCAGGCGGTCGAGGAGGCTCCCTCGGCCCCGGCGCCCGTCGAGGAGCCGCCCGCACCGGGCGCGGCGGCGGCCGAGCAGCCCGCGCCGGCAGAGGTCCCGACCGCCCCTCCGGCCCCGGAGCCGGCGGCGCTCCCCGCGCCGGAGGCGGCCCCGGCTGCGCCGGCCGCGGTGGCGCTGGAGCGCGGGCGCATCGCGGTGCTCTCGCCCATCCACTTCGCCACCGGCAGCGACGCGGTGGAGGCCGACTCGGTGGAGGTCGTCGACCAGGTGGCGCAGGTCCTGGCCCGGCACCCGGAGATCGCCCGCTTGCGGGTCCTGGGGCACACCGACGACCAGGGCCGGGCGGCCGCCAACGTCCTGCTCTCGGAGCGTCGGGCCCGCAGGGTCCGGGAGATGCTGGTGGAGCGCGGTATCGACCCGGGCCGGCTCGAGGCGCGCGGGTTCGGAGGGGGCCGCCCGGTGGCCAGCAACGCCACCGCGGAGGGCCGGGCCGCCAACCGGCGCGTCGAGTTCGCCTTCGACGAGGCGCGCTGAGCCGGCGGGCGCGTGCAGCCCGGCTCTGGCGGATCCCGCGGCCCGGGCATGCACGCGCGTCCGTCACATGAGTCGGGGAAGAGGTCGCGGCGCTTGTCAAGGGAGCCGGGCCGTTGACCGGGGCGCGCGAGCGCGCCTACCATTCCCTTACGCATGGCTTCCCAGGTCCCCCACTCGCGCCCGCGGGCCGAGGTTCCGATCGCCGAGGTGCTGGACCTCGCGGCGGCGCGGGACACGCGGCGGCTCCGCGACTTCCAGGCGCGCTGCCGGGCGGTGGACGCGGCCAACCGCAAGTCGCTGGCGCGCCTGTTCCAGGGGGGGCTCATCTTCACCCGCCACGGCGCCCGCCTGGGCCGGGAGCTCTTGCTCGCGCACCAGCACCTGCTGCGCATCATGGACCTCCTGTCGCGCATCGGCGAGCTGCCCGGCTCCGGCCCGGGGGGAGAGGCCGAGGTGCTCTACGCCGAGGCGCAGTCGCTCCTGGCGCGCACCAGCGAGCTCACCGCCCGCTGCGGGGTGGTGCTGGCGCGACAGCGCTAGGTCCCCCGATCCCGATTCCGGAGCGCCGGCCGCGATCTCGAGCGGCGGGTGGGTGCCGATCCTTGCGCCTCTCGCCTGCCCCGGGGGCGCCGGGCCGGCCCTCCCGAGGGAGGTGCCCGCCCGGACGGGCCGGCCGCGCGGCGACGGGTGGGGCGGCTAAGATGCACCCCCATGCACGGAAAGCTGGTCGAGCTGGAGATCGACGCCCGGCCCCTGGCCGGGAACCCCCTGGGCGACCCCTCGCGCCGGACGCTGCTCGTCTACCTCCCGCCGGGCCACGGGGGGGCGCCCCTCCCCGCCGTCTACTTCCTGCACGGCTTCTCGGGCAGCGTCCGGAGCTGGCGGAACTTCAGCATGTTCCAGCCGACGGTGCCCGAGCGGATCGACGCGAGGATCGCCGCCGGCGAGCTGCCGCCGTTCGTGGCCGTCTTTCCGGACGGCGCCACGCGCCTGGGCGGGACGCAGTGGATCGACGCGCCGGCGGTGGGGCGCTACCAGGCCTACGTGGCCGAGGCGGTGGTGGGGGAGGTGGAGGCGCGCTTCGGCACCCTGCCGGCGCGGGAGGCGCGGGCGGTCCTTGGCAAGAGCTCCGGCGGGTACGGCGCCCTGTGCATGGGGCGGGACCGGCCCGAGGTCTTCGCCCACGTCGCCTGCCACTCGGGCGATGCCGGCTTCGAGTACTGCTACCTCATGGACTTCCCCAGGGCCGCCGCGGCGCTGCTCGACGGCACCGCGCCCGAGGAGTGGCTCCGGGCGGCGACGAGGCGCGCGCAGGAGACCAAGCTCAAGGGCGACGACCTGCCGGTCCTGAACGTCCTGGCCATGGCCGCCCATTACTCCCCGGAGCCCGGGGCCTCGCTGGGCCTCTCGCTGCCCTTCTCGATCCCCACCGGCCGGCTCCGCCCCGAGGTCTGGGAGAGGTGGCTCCAGCACGACCCGGTGCGCTTCGTCCCCGCGTCGATCGCGGCCTTCCGGAGCCTCGGGACCGTCTACCTGGACTGCGGCACCCGGGACGAGTACCACCTGCGCTGGGGGGCCCGCATGGTGGCCGAGTCCCTTCGGGCAGCCGGGGTCGAGGTCGTCCACCAGGAGTTCGAGGACGGCCACATGAACGTCAACTACCGGTACGACACGTCGCTGTCGGTGATCGTGCCGCGGCTGCGGCGGGGCTGAGACGAGCCGCGGCGCGCCCCGAGGGAGGAGGCGCGCCGCGTCAAAGCCACCCGCGTCGAGGGAGCTACTCGCGGGGAGCTCCGCTTCCACCCCGGCGCAGGAACGCCGGGATGTCGTACTGGTCCTCGTCGCCGGGCCGGTAGACGGCCGGCTCGCGGCGGAAGGAGACCGGGGTCCGCTGCGGGGCCGGGGCCGGGGTCGCCCGGGCCGGCTCGCGCCGCGCCGGCGGGGCCTTGGCCTCGGCCGGCAGCGGCGGCGGGGAGGTCCGGACCGCGGCCACCTCGGCGGGGGCGGCCACCACCTCCACCTTGCGGGCCATGGCCCGGCTCCGCTCGTCGCGCGCCTGGAACCCGGTGGCGATGACGGTGATCTTCACCTCGTTGCCCAGCCGCTCGTCGATGACCGAGCCGAAGATGATGTTGGCGTCGGCGTCGGCGGCGGACTGGGCCATGGACACGGCCTCGTTCACCTCGAAGAGGGTGAGGCTGGGGCCTCCGGTGATGTTGACGAGGAGGCCGGTGGCGCCGTCCAGGGTGACGTCCTCGAGCAACGGGGAGTTGATGGCCGACTGCATGGCCTCGACCGCCCGGCGCTCGCCGGTGGAGCGGCCGGTGCCCATGAGGGCCATGCCCTGGCTGCTCATGATGGTGCGCACGTCGGCGAAGTCGACGTTGACGATGCCGTGCACGGTGATGAGGTCGGAGATGCCCTGCACCGCGTTGAGCAGCACCTCGTCGGCCCGCTTGAAGGCGTCGGCCAGGGACATGTTCTCGCCGGCCACCGAGAGCAACCGCTGGTTGGGGATGACGATGAGGGTGTCGACAGCCGCCGCCAGCTCGGCCAGGCCGGACTCGGCCTGCTTGCGCCGCTTGTTGCCCTCGAAGAGGAAGGGCTTGGTGACCACGCCCACGGTGAGGGCCCCGGCGGCCTTGGCCAGGTCGGCCACCACCGGTGCGCCGCCGGTGCCGGTGCCGCCGCCCATGCCGGCGGTGACGAACACCATGTCCGCCCCCTCCAGCGCGGCGGCCAGGGCGTCCCGCTCCTCCAGGGCCGCGGCCCGCCCCACCTCCGGGTTGGCGCCCGCGCCCAGCCCGCGGGAGGCGCTTCGGCCCAGCGGGATCTTCAGCTGGGCCTGGTTCACCCGGAGCGCCTGCAGATCGGTGTTGGCGGCGATGAACTCCACCCCCTCCAGGCGCGCCGCCACCATGGTGTTGATGGCGTTGCCGCCGCCGCCGCCCACGCCGATGACCTTGATCCTCGCCGCGTCCTGCTTGTCGGTGTACTCGATCACGTTCGGCCTCCGCGGCTAGAAGATCTGCCCCAGCCACTCCTTCATCCGCCCCTTCACCTTCCGGTACACGTTCTCGTCGCGGATCTTGAAGTAGGGGCTCTCGTTCTGCTGCTGCGCACCGTAGATGACCAGCCCCACCGCGGTCGCGTACATGGGGCTCTTGACCACGTCCACCAGGCCGCCGATTCCGCGGGGCAGGCCCCGGCGCACCGGCAGGCCCAGCACCTCCTCGGCCATCTCCGGCATGCCGGCGAGGAGGGTCGAGCCGCCGGTGATCACCACCCCGCTGGCCAGGAGCTCCTCCATCCCGCACTTCTGGATCTCGTGCTGCACCAGCATGAAGATCTCCTCCACCCGCGGCTCGACGATCTCGGCCAGGATGTGGCGGGAGAGGATGCGGGGGGCGCCGCCGCCCACGCTGGGCACCTCGATGGTCTCGGCCTTGTCCACCATCGAGGCCACCGCGCAGCCGTACTGCTTCTTGAGCCGCTCGGCCTCGTGGGTGGGGGTGCGCAGCCCCACCGCCACGTCATTGGTGAGGTGGTTGCCGCCCAGCGAGATGACCGCGGTGTGCTGGATGGCCCCGTTGTGGAAGATGGCGATGTCGGTGGTGCCCCCGCCCACGTCCACCAGGCACACGCCCAGCTCCTTCTCGTCGTCGGAGAGGGTGGCCAGGGAGGAGGCCAGTGGCTGCAGCACGATGTCGGCCACGTTGAGGCCGGTCCGCTGGGCGCACTTGACGATGTTCTGGGCGGAGGAGACGGCACCGGTGACGATCAGCGCCTTGGCCTCGAGCCGCACCCCGCTCATCCCCACCGGCTCCTTCACCCCGTCCTGGTCGTCGACCACGTACTCCTGCGGCAGCACGTGGATCACCTCGCGGTCGAGGGGGATGGCCACCGCCTTGGCCTGGTCGATGACCCGGTCCACGTCCTGGGGGCGGACCTCCTTGTCCTTCACCGCCACCACCCCGTGCGAGGGGAAGGCCTTGATGTGCCCGCCGGCGATGCCGGTGTAGACGGTGGTGATCTCGCACCCCGCCATGTGCTCGGCCTCCTCGATGGCCCGCTTGATCGAGGTGACGGTGGCGTCGATGTTGACCACCACCCCCTTGCGCAGCCCCTTGGAGGGGTGCGAGCCGATGCCGATGATGTCGATCGTGCCCTCGTCGGTCACCTCGCCGACGATGGCGCAGATCTTGGTGGTGCCGATGTCCAGGCCGACGAGGATGTCGCCGCTGCTTGCCATGAACCACCTCCGGGCGTGTCCGCGCCGTCGCGCTTTCGCCCCACTGGAGCCCTCTCGGGCTCGTTCCGCCCAACCCCTGCGCCACGGCCTCGGCCGCCCCGGCCCGGCGTCTCCGCCGGGCTTCGGTGGACTCGGCCTGCTACCTCTCCCCGGCGAACCGCACCGCCACCCATTCCGGGTGACGACGGTTGTCGAGGTGGATCACCTCCGGCTTCCTCCCCTCCGCCGCCAGCGCCGGCAGGAGCCGGCACAGGCGGTCGAGCTTCTCCTCCAGGTCCTGCTGCCCGAGCCTGACCTCGGTCCCGTCGGCGGTCACCACGGTGGTGCCGAAGTCCGGGTCCACGTGGATCTCCGAGACCGCCGCCGCGCCCTCCAGCCGCCGCGCCGTCCAGCGGTCGACCAGGGCCAGGGCCCCGGCCAGGAGCGGCTCCACCTCGGCCCGCCGATCCACCCAGGCCTCCCGCTCGATCCCGGTGACCACCGGCAGGTCGAGGCCGTCGCCGGGGGCGGCCCGCTTGAAGACCACGCCCCGGGTGTCCACCAGGTACAGCCCGCCCAGGTCGACCAGGGCCGCGGCCCGGTGCTCGACCACCTCGACGTCCAGCGCCGGGGGGAGCCGCCGGTGGACCTCGACGCCCGCCACCCAGGGGTGGCGCCGCAGGGCCGCCTCGGCCGCGGCCGGGTCGATGGCCAGCAGATGGTCGCCCCGCGCCGCCGGCATGAGGGAGAGCAGCTCCTCGGGACGGGCGCGGACCAGGCCGTGGAAGCGGATCTCCTTCACCCGGAAAAGGTCGCCTTGCACCGCGTACCGGTACCCGAGGGCGCCGCCCGTGCCCAGGAGGAGGAGGGCGACCAGGGTGGGGCCGGCCAGGCGCAGGAACCGGAGCGCCGCGCGCCGCCTCGTGGCCGGCACCCTGTCCACCCGCCGCCGATTCACGCCCCGTGACACAGGCCTCTCCCGTGGTTCGCCGCCCGAGCGCCGCGGCGCGTCGAGACCCGGCGCGCTTGCGGGCGCTATCGCCCGACGGCAGCATGCCCGAGGGCGTGAACAGGGCAAGTTTTCGGTCGAGGGGGCCTCGAGCTCAGGCGGCCGGGTCGGCCGCAGGTCCGCGCAGGAACCTCCCCAGCTTCCGGTCGGACCGGGCGATGTGTTCGAACAGCCAGCGGGTGACCCGGGCGTTGACGCGCACCACCACCAGGGCGCTCGGCCCCTCCTGCCGGTACTCCTCCTGCAGCGCGGCCAGGTCCCCGACGAACTCGGCGTGCTGGGCCAGGTGGGCGGCCCGTCCGGGGTAGGCGCGCTCCTCCATCAGCGCCTCCTCGGTCCCGAAGTGGGAGATCACGTAGTCGCCGAGGTAGCCGAGGAGATCGCCGAGCTCCCCGGCGCTCCGGCCCGAGCGGATGGCCAGGAACAGCGCGTCCACCTGCCGGAACAGCTCCCGATGCTGCCCGTCGATGAGGGCGTGGCCGATCTCCAGGCTCCCGTCCCAGAGGCTGGGGGTCATGGCTCGGGATCCTGGGCCCGGCCGGGGCGAGGAGGCGGGAGCGGAGCGTCGCGCCACCGCCCCCGGGTCAGCCGCGCTTCTTCTTGAACTGGATGTCGGCGAACACCGCCAGGATGAGCACGAAGCCCTTGATGGCGTAGTGCCAGTTGGTGTTCACGTTCATCATCTGCAGCCCGTTGCCGAGCGACTGCATGATGAGCGCACCCACGATGGCCCCGAACACCGTTCCCTCGCCGCCCAGGGTCGAGGTGCCGCCCAGGATGCAGCTGGCGATGACGTCCAGCTCGTAGCCCTGCCCGGCGCCGGTCGTGCCCGACCCGACGTAGCCGGCGAGCGCGATCCCCGAGACGCCCATGAGCAGGCCCATGAGCACGTAGACCTTGAAGATGAGGTTCTTGACGTCGATGCCGGAGAGCCGGGCCGCCTCGCGGTTGCCGCCGTAGGCGTAGGTGTAGCGCCCGAACCGGGTGTTGCGCGAGATGTAGCTCATCACCAGGGCGACCACGCCCAGGATGACCACCAGCACCGGGACGCCGGTGGGCGGCGTGTAGACCTCGGTGGCAGCCTCCTCGGTGGGGGCCTCCTCGATCTTGAGGGCGTCCGGGGTGGAGGCGCCCACCTTGCTCGAGTCCTCGCCGCCGCCGAAGTTCTTGAGCGCCCCCTGCGACCGGGACTCGTCGAGGCCGAGCTTGTCCAGATCGACCGTGCCCGCGGAGGCGTCGGCCGCGGCCGTCTGCGCGGCCTGGGGCTTCGACTCGAAGGTGCGGTTCACGATCAGCACGTAGCCGATCACCAGCACCGAGAAGATGCCGGCGCGGACCAGCTGGAGGGTCAGCGAGCCCAGCTCGCCGCCGTGCTTCCGCTTTCGGGCCCGCGCCGTGTACACCTGGACGAAGAGGGCGACGGTCACGAGGACGGCGATGATCCACCCACCCAGCGCGGGGATGAGCCCCTGGGCGATGTACTTGTAGGTCTCGAAGGAGGTGATGAAGAGCGACTTGCCCTGGGTGACGATGAGGATGCCCGACTTGAAGATGGAGAAGCCACCCAGGGTGACGATGAAGGGCGGCACCGAGAGCCGGGAGATGATGGATCCCTGGAAGGCGCCGATGGCCATGCCCAGCAGGAGGCCGAGGACGATGACCATCCCGGCGGTCACCACGTCGTGGGCGTGGGGGCCGAGGAAGGGGAGGACGGCCGAGATCCACTTGTCGGCGGCACCGGAGTAGAGCAGGGCCGCCGCCACCACCGAGACGAAGCCCGAGCCGTAGCCGACCGAGAGGTCGATGCCGCCGGTGACGATCACGAACACCATGCCGGTGGCCATGATCCCGATGATGGACATCTGCGTGAGGATGTTCTGGACGTGGTCGGTGCTGGCGTAGCCCGGGGCGGAGAGGCCGAAGCCGATCCAGATGAGGAGGAGGGCCACCACCAGCATGTAGGACTGCAGGTTCCTGGTGACGGACTGAAGGAAGGTGGGGGCCGCCTTCTCCGCCACCGGGGCCGGCGCTGCGCTCGTGACAGGTTCCATGTCGTCCCCTGACCTCTCATCCAGCCGCGACTTCGACGCCTGTCGCCCTGGCCATGATCTTTTCCTGGTTGGCCGCCGCGATCTCGAGGGTGCCGTTGCTGCGCCCCTCCCACATCACCATCACCCGGTCGCTCATGCCCAGGACCTCCTCCAGCTCCGAGGAGATCATGATGATGGAGTACCCGGCCTCCGCCAGCTGGTTCATGAGCTTGTAGATCTCGTACTTCGCGCCGACGTCGATGCCGCGGGTCGGGTCGTCGAGGATGAGGATCCGCGGCTCGGACATGAGCCACTTGGAGATGACCACCTTCTGCTGGTTGCCGCCGGAGAGCGAGTCCACCTTCACGTGGACGTGCGGCGCCTTGATGGAGAGGCTCTTCCAGTACTTGAGGACCGAGGCCAGCTCCGCGTCCTGATCGATGTAGAAGAACCTCGAGAAGCGATCGAGGTTGGGCAGGCTCATGTTGTTGAGGATGGTCTGGATGAGGATGAGGCCGGTCTTCTTCCGGTCCTCGGTCACCAGGCTGATCCCGTGCTTCATGGCCTCGCGGGAGCTGTGGATCTCGACGTCCTTGCCCTCCAGCACGATCTGGCCCCGGGTGACCTGGGCGTACTCGCCGAAGAGGGTGGTGACCAGCTCGGTGCGGCCGGAGCCCATGAGGCCGGCGATGCCGAGGATCTCCCCCTTGCGGAGGTCGAAGCTCACGCCCTTCAGGATCTGGCGGGCGGGGTTGTTGGGGTCGACGGCGTGGAGGTCCTTGACCTCGAGGACCACATCGCCTGGCTTGCGGTCGCCCTTCGGGAACCGCTCCTTCATCTCCCGGCCCACCATGAGGCTCACCAGCTTCTCGACACCCCGCCGGGTCCCGGCCGCGTCCTGGGTGCCGCCGGCGAGCTCCTTGGTGCTGGCGGTGGTGACGAGCCTCCCGTCGCGCAGCACCGACACCGTGTCGGTGATGCGGAAGAACTCCTCCAGCTTGTGGCTGATGTAGAGGCAGGTGACGCCCTGCGACTTCAGCTCCCGGAGGATCTCCATGAGCTGGCCGACCTCGGCCTCGGAGAGGGCGGAGGTGGGCTCGTCGAGGATCAGGACCTTCGCGTTCTCTGCCAGGGCCTTGGCGATCTCGGTCATCTGCATCTGGCCGACGCCCAGGCGCCCGACCACGTCGAACGGGGAGATGGGCAGCTTGTGCCTCTTCAGCACCGCCGCGGTGTCCGCGTAGAGCTTGTCCCAGTCGATGACCGGGCCGCGCCGGGGCTCCTTCCCGAGGAAGACGTTCTCGCCCACGGTGAGCTTGGGAACGAGCGTCATCTCCTGGTAGACGATGGCGATGCCCTGCTGCATCGCCTCGTGGATGGAGTCGGATCCGAGCTTGAGCTCCTTGCCTTCGTACCGGATCGAGCCCTGGTAGGTGCCGAACGGGTAGACCCCGCAGAGGATCTTCATCAGGGTCGACTTGCCGGCGCCGTTCTCGCCGCACAAGCCGTGGACCTCGCCCCGCTTCACCTGGATGGAGACGTCCTTCAGCGCGGTGACGCCCGGGAACTCCTTCGTCACCTGGGAGATATCGAGGATGACGTCCTCAGCCACGGGGCGCTCCCTTTGTGGAGAGAAGCCCGGCCCCGAAAGGCCGGGCTTCTCTATCATACACAACTGCGGCTGGGCTTACTTGGCCGGCGGGTTCGGGATGTCCTTGTAGACGTCCTCGTAGCTCTGGAAGCCGGAGTCGACCACCAGCTTCTTCACGTTGTCCTTGGTGACCTGGTAGACCTGCAGGAACCTGCAGGGGACCGTGCCAGTGAACTTCTTGTCACCGGTCAAGTCGGCCAGCTTGTAGGGCTTCAGGCCGGCGACCTTCTGGCCCTTGGCCAGGGCGGCAGCGAGCTGGGTGGCCAGCGGGGTCAGCTTGCGGGTGTCCTTGAGGATGGTGACCGTCAGCTCGCCGCGGACGATGGAGTTGCAGCCCGCCGCGGTGGCGTCCTGGCCGGAGATCGGGACCTTGCCGGCGAGGCCGGAGGGCTTCATCGCCTCGAGGGCGCCCAGGGCGGTGCCGTCGTTGGAGGCGACCACGGCGTCGAACTTGCCGCCGGTGGCGGTCAGGATGTTGGCCATGACGTCGCGCGCCTTGGCGGCGTCCCAGTTCTCGACCCACTGGTCAGCCACGACCTTGATCTGGCCCGACTTGATGAGCGGGTTCAGGATCTCCATCTGGCCGGCGCGGAACAGGTGGGCGTTGTTGTCGGTGGGGCTGCCGCCCAGGAGCACGAAGTTGCCCTTGTTGACCTTGGCGAGGACGCCCTTGGCCTGGTTCCGGCCGACGTCCACGTTGTCGAAGGACACGTAGGCGGCGATCTTGGGGGACTTGATGAGCCGGTCGTAGGCGATGATCTTCACGCCCTTCTTGGCGGCCTCGTCGACGGCCGCGGCGGCGGCGTCGCCGTCCTCGGCGACCACGATCAGGGCCTTGGCGCCCTGGGTGACCATGTTGGCGATCTGGTCATTCTGCAGCTTGGCATCGTGGTTGGCTTCCTGCGAGACCACGTCGAAGCCCATGCCGGTCAGGGCCTTGGTCATCAGGTCCCGCTCGGTGGCCCAGCGCTCGGTCGCGAAGTCGGAGAAGGAAAGGCCGATCTTGATCTTGTCGGCCGCACGGGCCGGCGACGCGAAGAGCGCGGCGACGGCGAGGAACGAGAGGATGTACCTTTTCACGCCCTACCTCCTGGTCGAATCGTGGGACTGCGATCTGCTGCGCGCGGCTCGCGCCTCTAGACGACGGGCGACCGCGACCCTTCATTCACCGGGTGCCTCCCTCGCGACCCCGGGCGCACGGAACTGAATCCTCCGGGGCTCCAGGAAAGCTCGCCCGACCGTCTCGACCTCCTGGGGAGATCGACTTCCAGTTGAAATCACCGCCGGAACGAGGCGTAGGGTGGCACGCCTCCACGGCGGTCCGCAAGGGCGCCGGAGCGCGGCCGGGGGGACGCCTCATTTGGGACGCCGCCGCCGCAACCCCGCGCGACGCGTCGTGAATCTCGGCGGTGCCGGGAAATGGTCCAACTTCCTTACGAATTCCGGGAGATGGTCCAGCGGTCTTACGAATTGCCCCCCCCGGGGCGGTACGCCCCGGGCGCGGCGCCGGAGGAGGGGGCGCTCAGGCCTTGAGGGCCGCCCCGTCCAAGAGCCGCTCGCACAGGTCCGGGAAGGAGATGCCGTTCCCCAGGGCGATCTTGGGCACCAGCGAGTGGGAGGTGAAGCCGGGGAGGGTGTTGGTCTCCAGGACGTAGGGCGTCCCGTCGGTGGTGAGGATGAAGTCGGTGCGGGTGACCCCGTCGCAGCCCAGGCTGCGGTGGGCGATCTCCCCGGCCTTGAGCACGGCCCTGAGGTGGGCCTCGGGGATGCGCGGGGGGTAGAAGTACTGGGTGGTATCGGAGGTGTACTTGGCGGCGTAGTCGTAGAACTCGCTGGCCGGGACGATCTCGATGGCCCCCAGCGCCTTGCCGTCGAGCACCGCCACCTGGATCTCCTTGCCCCGAACGTACCGCTCCACGATCACGTCGCCCTTGTAGGTCGCGGCGTCCTTGCAGGCGGCCGCGAGCGCCGTGGCCTCCTTGACCACGTGGACCCCGACCGAGGACCCCTCGCAGGCCGGCTTCACCACGCAGGGCAGGCCGAAGGGCAGGTCGCCCACGGTGACGGTGGGCACCCGGGCCGGCGGGAAGACCACGTAGTCGACCACCCTGAGGCCGAAGGTGCGGAACAGCACCTTGGAAAACACCTTGTCCATCCCCACCGAGGAGGCCAGCACGCCGGAGCAGGTGTAGGGGATGTCCATCGACTCGAGGAGCCCCTGGATGCAGCCATCCTCGCCCCAGCGCCCGTGCAGGGCCACGAAGGCGACGTCCACCTTCAGC
>DATKMW010000143.1:0-13846 GCA_035541675.1 Anaeromyxobacter sp.
AGCCGATGGCCATCGGCTTCGCCGCCACCTGCAAGATCAACTCGAACATCGGCAACTCGGCGGTGGTCAGCGACGTCCAGGCCGAGCTGGAGAAGCTGCGCATCTCCATCAAGTACGGCGCCGACACGGTGATGGACCTCTCCACCGGCAGCCGCTCGCGCCGGGCGACGTGGTGCATCTCCTCGGTGGCCGTCCCCTGGCGCGCGTAGTGCAGCTGGGTGACGTTCGGCTGGCCCTTCCTCCGGGCGATCCACTCTGCGCGCATGGCTCTTTCCTCCATCCTCCTGCGAGGATGGGAACTTAAGGGGCGGGTGCCCTTCAGCGCAAGGCCTTGAAGGCGTCCTTGCCGGCGTAGCGGGCGGTCTTGCCGAGCTGCTCCTCGATGCGCAGCAGCTGGTTGTACTTGGCGATGCGGTCGGAGCGCGAGGCCGAGCCGGTCTTGATCTGGCCGCAGTCGCAGGCCACCGCCAGGTCGGCGATGGTGGTGTCCTCGGTCTCGCCCGAGCGGTGGCTCATGACGCTGGTGTAGCCGGCGCGATGGGCCATGCGGACGGCCTCGAGCGTCTCGGTGAGCGAGCCGATCTGGTTCACCTTGACCAGGATCGAGTTGCCCACGCCCTCCTGGATGCCGCGGCCCAGCCGGGTGACGTTGGTCACGAACAGGTCGTCGCCGACCAGCTGGATCTTCCTCCCCAGCCTGTCGGTGAGGAGCTTCCAGGTGCTCCAGTCGTTCTCGTCGCAGCCGTCCTCGATCGAGACGATGGGGTACTTCTGGCACAGGCCCTCGTAGAAATCGACCAGGCCCTTGCCATCGAAGGTCTTGCCCTCGCCCTCGAGCGCGTACTTGCCCGAGGCCTTCTCGTAGAACTCGCTGGAGGCCACGTCGAGCGCCAGCGCCACCTGCTCGCCCGGCTTGAGGCCCGCCTGCTTGATGGCCTCCATGATGACCGCCAGCGCCTCCTCGTTGGAGGCGAGGCTGGGGGCGTAGCCGCCCTCGTCGCCCACGCCGGTGTTGGCGCCCTTGCCCTTGAGGACCTTCTTGAGGGCGTGGAACACCTCGGCTCCGTAGCGGAGCGCCTCGGCGAAGCTGGGGGCGCCCAGCGGGACGACCATGAACTCCTGGATGTCCACGTTGGAATCGGCGTGGGCGCCGCCGTTCAGGATGTTCATGAGCGGCACCGGCAGGGTCCGCGACCCCGCCCCGCCCACGTAGCGGTAGAGCGGCAGGTCGTGGGCCTTGGCGGCCGCCTTGGCCGAGGCCAGCGACACCCCCAGGATGGCGTTGGCGCCCAGCTTGGACTTGGTGGGGGTGCCGTCGAGGGCCAGCATCTTCGCATCGACCGCGGCCTGGTCGGAGGCGTCGAGCCCGACGACCGCCGGTCCGATCACGTCGACGACGTTGGCCACCGCCTTCCTGACGCCCTTGCCCCCGTAGCGCGCCTTCTCGCCGTCGCGGAGCTCCAGCGCCTCGTGCTCGCCCGTGGAGGCCCCCGAGGGCACCGCCGCGCGGCCGACGTCGCCCGTCCCGACCGCGACCTCCACCTCCACCGTCGGGTTTCCACGGGAGTCGAGGATCTCCCGGGCGGTCACGTTGATGATCTCGGTCACTGGCGAAGCCTCCGGGCGTCGAGCCCCGTGGGGAGTCCGCGCGGAATCTGCTCGCACGCGCCGGGCAGGTCAACGGCATTCCTGGGCGGCGGATCGCCGCCCGGCCCTTGCTCCCCCGGGGCCTGCGGCGCGGAGATCACCGGGTCCAAGAAAAACAACAGGGCGCGAGACCGTCTGGTCTCCGCCCCTCGGCCGGCCGTTCGCCCCTGGCGAGCGCCGGCAATCTGGACGACCGGATCCTAGCCGTAGTCGATGATGACCACGCCCCCGCCGTCGTCGCGATCCTCCGGGGAATGCTCATCGGGGCCGCGCGGAGGCGTGACGGGCAGGGGCAGCTCGGCGGACGGCCGGTCCTCCCGCACCCTCTCTCGCTCCCGCCGCCTGATCTCCTCGATGACGTAGGCGTCCAGCATGGCTCACCCTGCCCCGTCTTCCCTGCCATGACCCTATGCAAGCGGCGTTCCCGCCGCACGGGCCAAGCACCCGCAACACACACACCTCCATCCCCATCTAACGACGGTACCGCCCCCGGTGCCAATTCACTGTGACCGGCGGAACGCCTTGAAACCGGGCAGTGCGGCCGACCCAGGATGGGTCAGCGGCCCCGCCCGAGAGCTGCCGGAACCTGTTCGGGGCGATGTGGCGTGCCTCCCTGCCACGGCGTGGCGCCGGCGCCACGCCGGTCGGCCGGGCTACCGCCGCTCGGCCCTGGCCCGGAAGGCCTCCAGGGTCCGCGGGAGCTGGACGCGGGTGAGCTGGTCGCTCATCCGGTCGACGAGCGCCTGGGGAACGAGGGGCAGCCGGGCGAGCTGGATGTCCACCGAGTACCGGGCCCGCGTCCGCTCGCCCTCGGGAGCGAGCTCCCACGATCCGTTCGAGACCTTGAGGGCGTCGCCCGAGACCAGCGACCAGGAGACCCGCGTCGGCCGCTCCTCCCGGTGGCACAGGACGTAGCGGATGCGCCGAAGACCCACGTCGAGCTCGTATTCCACGTGCTTCTCGCCGCCCACCTCGCGTACCGCGCAGGCCTTGATGCCGGGGACGAACTCAGGGTAGCGGGGGTAGTCGACGAGGACGTCGAACAGGGCCTCGATGCCGGCCTCGACCACGACCTCCCGGGTGACGATCGCCAAGCGGACCTCCGAATGCTCCCCGCCTCACCAGCCGTAGTTCGGGCTGCGGGTGAAGTGGTGGATGGTGTCGATGAAGCGAATGGTGGCGGTCTTGGCCCGCATCACCATCGAGTGGGTGCGCGCCCCGTCGCCGGTGAAGACCACCCCGCGGAGGAAGTCGCCCTCGGTGACGCCGGTGGCCGCGAACATCACCGTCCCGCCGGCCATGTCCTCGGCGGTGAGCAGCCGGTCGGGATCCTTGATCCCCTGGGCCCGGAGGCGCTCGCGGTCCGCCTCGGTCTTGCAGACGAACCGCCCCTGCAGCTCCCCTCCGGCGCAGCGGATGGCGGCTGCCGCCACCACGCCCTCGGGCGCGCCCCCGATGCCGAGCAGCAGGTCCACCCCGGTGTCCGGGAAGCTGGTGCTGACCGCCGCGGCCAGGTCCCCGTCCTTGATGAGCTTGATGCGCGCGCCGGCCTCGCGCACCTCGCGGATCAGGGCGGCGTGCCGGGGCCGGTCGAGGATGACCACGGTGAGGTCCTCGACGTACTTGCCCAGGGCCTCCGCCACCCGCTGCAGGTTCTCGGTGGGCGGGCGGCGGAGATCGATGGCGCCGCGGGCCCCGGGGCCCACCGCCGCCTTCTCCATGTAGACGTTGGGCGCGCGGAGCAGGTGGCCCGGCTCGCTCATGGCGATGGCGCTGATGGCGTTGGTTCCGCCAGTGGCGCAGGCGTCCTTTCCCTCCAGCGGGTCGAGGACGATCTCCAGCTCGGCGTCGCCGTCGCGCCGCTTCCCCACCCGCTCGCCGGCCTGGAAGGATGGCGCGTCCGCCCGCCCCCCGCTGATGATCACCTCGCCGTTCACGGGCACGTCGGCCAGGACGTGGCGCATGGCGTCGATGGCCGCCTGGTCGACTGCGTTGCGATCGCCCCGCCCCATCAGCCGCGCCGAGGCCAGGGCCGCGGCCTCGGTGACCCGGACCATCTCCAGCGCCAGATTGCGATCCATCGCTCACCCCTCCCGGACCGGCCGGAGCGCCTCGCCGGCCTGGAGGCGGCCCACCATCTCCGCCGGGAGCCGGCGCATGCGGCCGTGGGCGTCGAGGCAGGCGTGGATCGTGAACCCGGTGGCGAGCAGCTCGCCCTCCCGCGTCACCCGGTACCCGAACCGGGCCGAGGCCCGCCGCAGGTCGGCGAGCGAGGTCTCGACCGCGATCAGGTCGTCGTAGCGAGCGGGACGGCGGTACACGACTCCTGCCTCGGCAACCGGAAGCTGCATTCCGAACCGGGCCTCGAAGTCCCGGTAGCGAAGGCCCTTCGCCCGGATGAACTCGTTCCGTCCGGCCTCGAAGTAGCGCAGGTAGTTGGCATAATAGACCACCCCCATCTGATCCGTGTCCCCGTAGATCACGCGGATCTCGGTCCTGACCATCGAATCCCCCTTGGGGCCGGCCGCCGGGCCTCCCGCTAGACGCCCTCGATGCGGATGAGCCGGGACGGGGCCAGGGTGGTCGGCTCCCGGTCGATCTCGGCGATGGCCGCCCGCAGGTCCGCCTCCCGGGCCTCGTGGGAGACGATCACCAGCGGCACCGGCGCACCCTGGTCGTTCTGCTCGCGCTGCTGTACGGCCGCGATGGAGATGCTCCGCGCCGCCAGCTGCGAGGCGATGCGGGCCAGGACGCCCGGGGCGTCCCGCACCGCGAAGCGGAGGTAGTAGGCACAGCGGATCTCGGCGTGCGGCCGCAGGGTCGCCAGCGGGCTCTCCGGCGGCAGCGGCACCCGGCCCGGGCTGCCGGCCAGGATGTTGCGGGTGAGGTCGATGATGTCGGAGACCACCGCGCTGCCGGTGGGCATGGCCCCGGCGCCCTGCCCGTAGAGCATCGAGGAGCCGAGCGCCTGCGACTGGAGCACCACCGCGTTCATGGCCCCGCGCACGCCGGCCAGCAGGGAGCCGGCGGGGATGAAGGTGGGGTGGACCCGCGCCTCGATCTGGTCCACCCCGCCCTGCGGTGCACCGCAGCGCCGGGCCACGGCCAGGAGCTTCAGCGTCCAGCCCAGCTCCCGCCCCCAGCCGATGTCCTCCTGGGTGACCCCCAGGATCCCCTCGGTGAGCACCTCGTCGGGGTGAAGCCGAGCGCCGAAGGCCAGCTGCGCCAGGATGCAGAGCTTCTGCGCCGCGTCGGCGCCGGACACGTCCAGCGTGGGGTCGGCCTCGGCGAAGCCCAGCCGCTGCGCCTCGGCCACGGCCCCGGCCAGACTCTGGCCCCGCTCGGCCATGGCGCCCAGGACGTAGTTGGTGGTCCCGTTGACGATGCCGTAGAGCCCGTTGATCCGATCGGAGGCCAGCGCCTCGCGGAGCGTCCGGATGATGGGCACGCCCCCGGCCACCGCCGCCTCGTAGTAGACGTCCACCCCGCGCTGGCGGGCCAGGCGGAAGATCTCGTCGCCGCGGGCGGCGAGCAGCGCCTTGTTGGCGGTGACCACGTGCTTGCCGTGCTCCAGCGCCGACCGCACCAGCTCGAAGGGTCGGTCGACCCCGCCCATGAGCTCCACCACCACCGCCACCTGCGGGTCCTCGGCCAGATCCTCGGCCCGGGTGGTGAGGAGCGCCCGGTCCACCTCCACCGCCCGCCGCCGTCCCGGATCGCGCACGGCCACTCGCCGCACCGCGATGCGCGCGCCCAGGCGGGCCTCGATCTCGGCCGCGTGGCTGCGGAGGATGGAGAGCACCCCCCCGCCCACCGTCCCGGCCCCGGCGATCCCGACGCCCACCTCCCGCATGCTCACTGGCTAGACCCTCCGCTGATCGCCGGCTCGCGGGCGCCCCTGGCGGGAGGCGGGATCATGCTCTTGCGGTGCCTCCCCGGGGACGGCCCCGCGCGCCCGCCGCGCGATGGCCCCGTCGAGCCCCGCCGCTTCGGGGAGCGGGGGATGGTCCCCACCGGCCACGGGGTGTCGCGCCCGGGGCGGCTCACGGCGCCACGCCCACCCGGAAGGACTCGAGCAGCGCCTTCACCTGCGGCGTGATCCGCCCGCCCACCACCACGTAGGTCTCGATCCGCACCGGCCCCACCCGCGGCGCGTAGGTGATCTCCAGCACGTGGTCGGTGTCGGCGGTGGCCCGGTTATGGGCCCGCACCCGCACGCAGCGGTCGAAGCGACCCGCCGGCGTCTCCACCGACTCGTCGGTCGCGGCGATCTCGTAGCGCTCGGTGGAGCTCACCGAGACCACCGAGGACCAGGTGGCGCCCTGGGTGAACGGCTGGCAGAGCAGCCGGCGCAGGCGATCCCGCACGCAGGCGCCGTCGACGCGCAGCTCCCCGCGCTCGCTGTCGCGGAAGAAGCCGTCGGCGGTGCGCTCCAGGATCCGCACCGTGCGGCGTACGCCGCGCCCCGAGGCCGGCAGCGCCGGCGACTGGTCGAGGTAGACCCACTCGTTCCCGACCGCCAGCGGGAAGTATTCGCCGGGGCCGGGCGGCTCGTTGCGCGGCGGCGCGGCGGGGGCGGCCCGCGGCGCGGGCGAAGCGCGATCCGCCCTGGCCGCCGGGCGCGGCGGGGCCGGGGCCGCGGGCGGGGCGGCCGCGGGCGGGGCGGCCGGGGGCGGCGACGGCTGCGCCGCGGCGGGCGGCAGCGGGGTCGGCCGGGCCTCCGCCGTCGCCGGGGCCTCGGGCGCGTGCGCGCACGCCAGCGCCAGGGCCAGCGAAACGGCGGTGACGGGACGGAGGGCGGGTGCGCTTCTCATCGGGTCATCCTACCGGAAACGGAGCCCGGGGTTGCCGGGTGGCTGTCGTCCGCCAGCGCCTTGTCCTCCCGCTCCCGGGCGGCCATGTCGGCGAGCGCTTCCTGCGCGGCGGCGCGCACGCGCGGATCCGGGTCACCGGCGTCCAGCGTCTCCAGGTAGCCGCGGGCCTCCTCGCCGCCGATGTCGCCGATGATCCGGGCGTACCGCGCCGCCTCGACGCCGTCCTCGGCCTCGCGCGAGTGCTCGATGAGCGGCGCCACCGCGCGCGGGTCCCGGATCTGCGCCAGCGCGCCCGCCGCCCGCTCACGCAGTTCGCGCTCCGGGTCCCGCAGGTGCCGCACCAGCGACTCCACCGCCTCCCTGGCCCGGCGATCCGCCAGGACGCGCATGGCCTGCTCGCGGATCCGCGGGTCGGGCGAGTCCAGGTCGGAGACGAGCCGCCTGGTCGGCTTGGCCTCCTCCGAGAGGGCCAGCGCCAGCCCGGCGGACGCCTGGCGGACGGCGCTGGCCAGGGCATCCTGCCAGGCGCGGGCGTCGAGCCCGCCCGGCGCCGGCTGGACGCCGTAGCCGGTCTCCGCGAGCGCGCCCGCCTCGGGCTCCTGACCGACCGGCTCGAGCTCCAGGTCGAGCACCACCTCCGCGCTCGGCTCGCCGCTCGGCCGCGCCCGGCCGGCGCGGAAGGCGACGACCTCGACGCGCGCGCGATAGCTGCGGCGGCCGGTGCCCATGCGCAGGCCGGCCGCGGCCAGCCCCTGCCGCGCGGCGTCCTCCAGGGTGGACCGCCCCAGGCCCACCGCCGAGAGCTGCTCGCCGTAGGGGCCCGCCGTGGCGCGCACCGAGACCACGTACGCCGGGCGGCGCCCGCAGCCCAAGGCCAGGACCAGCCCACAGGCGGTCAGCGCGACCTGGGCACCGCGCCGCATCCTCTTCCTCGCTCCTACTCTCCCGAGCCGCCGTCGCCCCCGGGTGCGGGGGTCGCCGCTGCGGCAGGGGGTGCCTCTGGCGCCGCCGCGGCCGCCTCGGGGGGAGAGCCCGCGCCGCCCGGCGCGCCCTCCGCCGGGCCGCCGGCCGGGCCCGCCTCCTGCCCGGGGGCACCTTCGCGGGCGCGCCCGCGCCCGCCGCGGCGACGCCGCCGCCTGCGCCTGCGCCGCCGCTCGCCCTGCGCGCCGGGCTCGGCCGCGCCCGGGCCCGGCTCGCCCGAGGCGACCACCTCGACGCCGGAGCCCAGCTCGATCTCCAGCTCGTCCCCGTCCGGGCCCTCGTCCTCCTCCGCCCCGTCCTCGGCGCCGCCCGCCTCGACGGTGGCCGGCGCCTCCTCCGCCGGGATCTCCCGCGGGGAGGCGGGACCCGCCTCGCCCGGCTCGACCGCCCGCGCCTCGGCCTCCGGCCGCTCCTCCTGGCCGGCCGGCCGCTCGGGCCGGCGCCGGCCGTCGGCATTCTCGCGCCGCTCGCGCTCCTCCCGGCGAGCCCGCCGCGCCGCCTCCTCCTGCTCCGCCAGCGCGGCCGCGGTGACGAAGAAGCCTTCGTCCAGCTCGGGGACCACCACCGGGATGCAGCCCACGCCCGCCTCGGCGAACGCCTCGGCCAGCGCCTCGCCGGCGAGCAGCAGCACGGGGAGCTGCCCGGCGACGCCGGCCTCGCCCCGGGCCTCGCGCGTCGCCTCCCCGGCGGTCACCACGATGCCGATCTGGGCGCCGTAGTGCCCCAGGTCGCGCCTCAGCTCGACCACGTCGCGCCGCCCCGCCTCGGTCGAGCTGCGCAGGATGCGGACGCCGTGGCGCACGTCGGCGACGCCCAGGCGCCGCCGCGCCGTGTAGATGACGTGCTCCCGTCCGCGCTTGGCCACCTTGAGCTCGCGGTAGCCCTGCCGCTCCAGCATGCGGCAGACCACGTGCTCCACCGTGGGAGGTTCGCACTCGCGCAGCCGGCGGCGCAGCGCGGCCAGCCCGGCCCGCCGCGCGTCGGCGGCGCCCAGGGGGGCCCGGACCGC
The DNA here is from genome assembly GCA_035541675.1 of Anaeromyxobacter sp. Classification (GTDB taxonomy): domain Bacteria; phylum Myxococcota; class Myxococcia; order Myxococcales; family Anaeromyxobacteraceae; genus Anaeromyxobacter. Next base: position 8,452 of record DATKMW010000143.1, read on the forward strand.
GGCCACCACGGGACGCTCGCCCGGCTCCGGCTGGGCGACGAGGGTGACCGCGCCGGCGTCCAGCTGGAAGAGCGGGCGGCGGCCGCTCGACTCGCGGCGCCGGTTGTCCTCCTGGAGCGCGGCCTGCAAGGCGTTCGTGTCCCGCACGAAGGCGTCGGGCATGAGCAGCCGCTCCGCCCCCTGCGCGGCGATCTCGCCGAGCGACAGCTGCCGGCCGGCGCCGGCCAAGATCTCGTAGGCGACCTCGGACGGCGGCGGGAACCGGCGCGGGCGCGGCCCCTCCTCCTCGCGGCGCCGGCGCCCCTCCTGGCGGCCCGCGCCGCGGGCCATGTCGCGGGACGGGACGGGATGGCGCTCGCGCCCTCGGTAGGGGAGCTCCCCCTCCGGGGGAAGCTCGACCAGGTTCTCCAGCCCGGTGGGGTCCTCGTCCATCCCCCACTCGGTGAGCGCGAACGTGCCCGTCTGGATGGGCACGAGGCGGCGGTCAGGGTGCGGGAGGCGGCAGTGGGCGATGAGCTGGTCGGCCATGGTGTCGTCGGGCACCTTGCCGACGTGGTCGAGCAAGCTCTCTCGAACCGCGATCTCCGTGATCTTCTTGAAGTGAAGAGGCTTCCCTTCGCGCCGCAGCACCTCGATGGCGGCTTCCGTGAAGGTCATGTATGTGCCTGTAGGTGTCGAGTCGACAAGGTGGAGGGGCCCGCCCGGACGGCGAGCAGCCCTGAAGGTTCATATTCGTGCCGACCCCCTCCCCTGTCAACGTTGAAAGTGCCTGATTCCGCGGCGATTCTTCCACTGCATGATCCGGATCCGGACCGGTGCCAGCTGGCGGGACGACCCGCGCCTCGCGGCCGCGCTGAGGAGGGCCGCGCCTGCCGCGGGCGCCTCGGCGGTCCGCGAGCTCGTCGACGCCCTGGCCATCGAGGTCGACGGCGTCGACCTCGCCGGCGGGCGCGTGGAGGCGCCGCTGCTCCCCTCGCTCGAGGAGCTCCTCGGCGCGATCTCCAGCCTCCTGGCCGGAGCCGGCCATGCCACGGTGATCCTCGGGGACAGCGGCCTGGAGCTCGTCCTGCGCCGGCGCGGGGGCACCGCCCTCCTCACCCTGGTCGCGCTCGGCCGCACCTCCCACCTGCTGGCGCGCGACGTGGAGGTCGAGGTCGAGGCCCTGGCCGCCGCCGCCCTGGACGCGGCGGCGCGGTTCTGCCGCGACCTCGTCGCCGCGGTCCCCGGCGCCCGGCGCGACGCCCGCAACCTCCGGGCAGCGGTCCGCCGCCTGGCGCGCGCGCGGCCGGTGGAGGTCGCCGGCCCGGCGCCGATGGCCGGTGCGGAGCTGGGCGGCCGCCGCCCGGAGCCGGGGCGGTGCGGCTGCGCGGTCGCGCTCTCGGACCGCGACGGGCTGCTCGCCGCCTACGGCGGTGGGCGCCCCGACCTCGGCTCGCTGCTCGTTCCCGGCCGCCTGGTGCTGCACGGCGCCGACGGGGCCGAGCTGCTGGCCGTCCCCGGCCACCCCTTCCTCAGCCTGCGCGACCTGACCGCCGCCGCCGACCGGGCGCTCTGCGCCGCCCGCCGCGGCGATGTCCAGGCGCGCTTCGAGCTGGCCCGCCCCGGCGCTCGCCCCTCTTCCCTGCGGCTCGACCTGGCCCGGCGGGAGAGCTTCCTCGACGGCCGCCTTCTGGCCTGTCCGCCGCTCCCGCTCCTGCGGGCCTTCGTCGAGGGAGCGCTCGACTTCTGCCGCCTGGTGCAGGCCCGCAACCCCCGCCAGGCGGAGAACGCGCACCTCACCGAGCTGGAGGCCGCCGCCGCCGAGCGCGTCGCCGAGCTCGACGAGCTCGAGGCCGGCGACCTGCCCCCGGCCGGCCCGGCGCCGGCCCGGGCCGCGCCGGCCGCGCGGGTGGCGCGCGCGCCGCTCGGGCCCGGCAGCCTGCGCCGCCTGTCCTTCCGGCGCCTGGCCCGGCTCGACCTCGGGGCGCCTGCCGAGCTCTCGCTCCGGGGCGGGACCGTGCTGGCCGCGGGGCGCAGCGGGATCGCCCGCCTCGACCGGCGCAGCGGCGCCGTGCGCTGGCGGGTCCCCGGCGCACCGCTGGTCCGGAGCCTGCCCGGCCTGGTGATCGCCGCCGGGCCGGACCGGGTGCGGGCGCTGCGCCCCTCGACCGGCGAGCTGTGCTGGGAGCGGGACCTGCCCGGCGTCCCGCCCACCGGCGCCGCCCAGCTCGCCGACGGCGCCGCCCTGCTGGTCGAGCCCGGGGCGGTCACCGCCCTCGACCCGGCCACCGGCGAGCGGCGCTGGCGCTTCCAGGCGCCCGGCGCCAGCCGCACCTGGGCGCTGGCCCTGGGGGGCGTGGTGCTGGTCGGATCCGACTCCGGGTTCCTCCACGCCCTGGACGCCGCCGGGCGGCTGCTGTGGCGCGTGCGCGCCCCGGGTCCCATCTCTCGCCCCCCCTCGGCCTGGGCCGGGGCCTGCCTGGCGGTGTGCGAGGCGGCCTCGGGCAGCGCGCTCCTGGCGGTCGACGCCGCCACCGGCCTAAGGCGGTTCGAGGCGCCGCTCGAGCTCGCCCCCGCGGGCGGCCCGGTGGCCTGGGGTGGCCGGCTGGCCGTCCCCGGGACCGTGGCCGGCGATCCGGCGGTGACCGTCCTGGAGCGGGACGGGCGTCCGGCCTGGACCGAGGCCCCGCAGCTGACGGGGGCGCCGGTGGCCCAGCCGGCGGGGCCGTTGCTCGTCCTGCGCGGCGCGACCGGCGCCCTGGTGGCGCTCGACCGCAGCGGCCGGGAGCGCTGGGCGCGATCGGCGCCCGTGGCCGCGCACGGCCGCCCCGGCCCCCTGGCCCTCTCCCGCGGGACGCTGGTGGCGGCCGGGGACGGGCTCGCCTTCCACGCCGCGGAGAGCGGCGAGCTGGTCGGGGCGCTGCCCGGCGTCTCGGCCAGCCTGCTGGCGGTGGACCGCGAGTTGACGGTGGTGGCCCTGGACCTGGACGGGCTCCTCACCCTGCACCGGCTGGGAACCCACCTCAGCGTGGTGTGAGCCGCTACACCCCGAGGAAGAGCCGCTTCCCGAAGTTCAGGGCCAGGTCGGCGTCGAAGATCCTCTGCGCCGAGGCCTCGACGTCGTAGGGGACCCGGTGGAACTCCACCTGGCGCTTGGCGGTGTCGTAGATGACGAAACCGGCCCGGTTGTCGCAGTCGCGCGGCTGCCCGACGGAACCCACCGAGACCACGTACTTGTAGCCCCGGCGCAGGGTGAAGCGGGCGGCGATCACCTCGTGGACCTCGTCGTCGCCGTGCAGGGCAAACGCCTTGCACAGGTGGGAGTGGCCCACGAAGCTCACCTCGGGCAGCCGCTCCAGCTGAGGCAGGAGCTCGTAGGCCTGCTCCATGGCGAAGACGTACTCGAAGGCCTGGGGGTCGAGCGGGTTGCCGTGGCTGTAGCCGACCCCGTCCTGGCTGTGGACGTAGGGAAGCCCCTTCAGCCACTCCAGGTGCTCGGGCGTCAGCCGGGCGGCAGTCCAGTCGAGCGCGTGCCGGGCGGCGTCGTAGTAGAAGCTGTAGTCCATCCGGCCGGTCACCGCGGCGTCGTGGTTGCCGAGCAGCGTGACCGCGCAGGCCTTGCGCACCAGGTCGCAACAGTCGTTGGGGCTGGCCCCGTAACCGATCACGTCCCCCAGGCAGATCAGGGTGTCGGGGTCATGGCGCCCGACGGCGGCCAGCGTCTCCGTCAGCGCCTCGAGGTTCGAGTGGATGTCCGACAGGATCCCGATGCGCATGGGCCGTCCGGCCGCGGCATGGTAGTCGCCGACCCGCGCGAGCGTCAACTCGAGGTCGCATCCCCGAGGGCGCCGTCCTCCAGGTCGGGGAACTGCACGAGCTGCCGGGCCTGCGCGTACCGGTCCCGGATCTCGGCCGCGGTCAGGGTCCGCAGCCGATCCAGGGAGAAGCCCTCGACGGCGTAGCTCGCCAGGACGCTCCCCAGCACCGTGGCCCGGCGCAGGGCATCCTCGTCCTCCCGCCCCGTCCGCGCCAGGTAGCCCATGAAGCCGCCGGCGAAGCTGTCCCCGGCACCGGTGGGGTCGAGCACGCCGGAGAGCGGCAGCGCCGCCGCGGCGAAGACCCCGCCCCGGGAGAAGAGCAGCGCCCCGTACTCACCGCGCTTCACCACCAGCGCCTTGGGGCCCATGCCCAGGATCCGCTCGGCGGCCCGCACCACGCTCGGCTCCTCGGCCAGCTGGCGCGCCTCGGCCTCGTTCACGAAGGCCATGTCCACCCTCTCCAGGGTGCGCAGCAGGCTGCCCTTCTTCGAGGTGATCCAGTAGTTCATGGTGTCCAGGCCCACGAAGCGCGGGGCCCGGACCTGGTCCAGCACCTGGCCCTGCAGGTCGGGGTCGATGTTGCCGAGGAACACGTACTCCGAGTCGCGGCAGGCCGCCGGGAGGTCGGGCCGGAACTCGGCGAAGACGTTGAGCTGGGTGTCCAGGGTGTGGGCCACGTTGAGGTCGAGCTCGTACCGCCCCTTCCAGCGGAAGGTCCGCCCCGGCCGGCGCGCCACGCCCCTCACGTCGACGCCCCGCGATGCCAGGAACTCGAGGTGCGCGGCGGGGAAGTCGTCGCCCACCACCGCCACCGCCCGCACCGGCCCGAAGAAGGCCGCGCAGGTGGAGAAGTAGGAGGCCGATCCCCCCAGCACCTCGTCCCGCCGGCCGAAGGGGGTCTCCAGCGAGTCGAGCGCCACCGAGCCGACGACGACGAGGGACATGGGTTCACTCTCGGGGCCGCGGCCGGGGCCGGCGGTCCGGTGGTGTGGCCCTGGGCTGCCCAGCCCGGGGCCGGTGGCCCACCAGGGGCCACGGAGGCCCTCGCTTACCTCGACCCGGCCGGGGCGGTCAACGGCGCCGTCCCGCGCCGCCGCGGGTCGCCCGGACCGCCCTCCGAAGCCAGCTGCCCGCAGGCAGCCGAGATGTCGCGGCCTCGGCTCCTGCGGACCACCACGGTGAGGTTGCGGGCCACCAGGGCGTCGAGGAAGGCCTGCACCGTCTCCGGGGCCGGCGAGCGGAAGCCCAGGCCCGGGTTCTCGTTGTAGGGGATGAGGTTCACCTTGGCCGGGATGCCGTGGATCAGGTCGGCCAGGCGTCCGGCGTCCTCCAGCGTGTCGTTCACGCCGCCGAGCAGCACGTACTCGAAGGTGATGCGCCGGCCGTTCCGGGCCGGGAACTCGCGGCAGGCCCGGAGCAGGTCGGCGATGGGGTAGCGGCGGTTCACCGGCATGAGCACGTCGCGCTGGGCGTCGGTGGTGGCGTTCAGGGAGACGGCCAGCTGCGATGGCAGCCGCGCGCCGAGCTCGCGCAGGCGGGAGACGATGCCGCTCGTGCTGACGGTGACGCGGCGGCCCGAGAAGCCCAGGCCCTCATCG
>DATKMW010000144.1:0-2373 GCA_035541675.1 Anaeromyxobacter sp.
AGGGGCGCGAGCTTCTCCTCGATCCGCTCGTACCCGCGGTCGAGGTGGTAGACGCGCTGGATCTCGGTCTTCCCCTGGGCCGCCAGCCCGGCCAGGACCAGCGCCGCCGAGGCCCTGAGGTCGCTGGCCATGACCGGCGCCCCCGACAGCCGCGCCACTCCCCGCACCACCGCCACCTTGCCCTCCACGGTGACGTCGGCCCCCAGGCGCAGGAGCTCCTGCACGTGCATGAAGCGGTTCTCGAAGACGGTCTCGGTGATCCGCGACGAGCCGCCGGCCAGGGACAGCAGAACCATCATCTGCGCCTGCATGTCGGTGGGGAAGCCGGGGTGGGGCGCGGTCCGGACGTCCACCGGCCGGGGCCGCCCGTCGCCCAGCACCCGGATGCCCCCCGGGACCTCGTCCACCTGGGCACCCACCGCCCGCAGCTTCTCCAGCAGGGCCCCCAGGTGGCCCGCGGCGCAGCCCCGCACGGTCACGTCGCCGCCGGGGAGGGCGCCGGCCACCAGGAAGGTCCCCGCCTCGATCCGGTCGGCGATGACCGCGTGGGAGGCGGGCCGGAGCGCCTCCACCCCGCGGACGCGGATCTGGTCGGTGCCCGCCCCCTCGATGCGGGCGCCCATCCCCGAGAGCGCGTCGGCCAGGTCCCGCACCTCCGGCTCGCGGGCGCAGTTGCGGAGCACGGTCTCGCCCTCGGCCAGGGTGGCGGCCATCATCACGTTCTCGGTGCCGGTCACGGTCACGCCGTCGAAGGTGAAGTCGGCGCCGCGCAGCCGCCCCCGCGGCACCTCGGCCTGCACGTAGCCATGCTCGAGGCGCAGCTCGGCGCCCAGCGCGGCCAGGCCCTTCAGGTGCTGGTCGATGGGGCGGGCGCCGATGGCGCAGCCGCCGGGCAGCGAGACCCGGGCCGCCCCCCAGCGGGCCACCAGCGGCCCCAGCACCACCACCGAGGCGCGCATGGTCTTCACCAGCTCGTAGGGCGCCTCGGGGAGGACCGAGCCGGGGACCTGCAGGGCGAGCTCGCGCCCGGGGCCGGGGAGCCGCTCCGCCCGGCAGCCCATGTGGGAGAGCAGGCGGGACATGGTCCGCACGTCGGCGAGGTCGGGGACGTTCCTCACCCGGTGCTCGCCCTCGCAGAGGAGGCTGGCGGCGATGACCGGCAGGGCGGCGTTCTTGGCACCGGAGACGTCGACGCTCCCCCGGAGCGGCACGCCACCCTCGACCACGATCTTGTCCAAGAGCTCTCCGTCGGTTCGCGGTCCGGCCTTCCCGGGCGCCGGCCGGGGCTGCGCGGGGGGAGGGGCCGGCCCGGGAAGGCCGGCGATTCTACGCCGGACCGGGCTCTCCTGCCACGTGGGCGACGACGAGGCGGGGGCGGCCCGCGAGGTCGCGGCGGGGCTCGGCCCGCGCGAACCCGCACTGGAGGCACAGGGAGGGGAGGGCATCCTCGTGGGACTCGTGCATCTCCAGGACCAGCGCCCCGCCGGAGTGGAGCCGCCCGGGGGCGCCGGCCACGATCCGCCGGGAGATGGCGAGCCCATCGTCCCCGCCGTCCAGCGCCAGCCGCGGCTCCCTGCGGACCTCGGGGGGAAGCGTGTCCAGCTCGCCACGGGGCACGTAGGGCGGGTTGGACACGATCACGTGGAAGCGCGCGCCGGGTGGGACGGGGTCGTACAGGTCGCCGGCCAGGAAGGTGACCCCGGCGGCGCCCAGGCGGGCGCCGTTCTCCCGGGCCACCTCCAGCGCCTCCGGGGAGACGTCGGTGGCGATCACCGCGGCGCCCGGTCGCTCCAGGGCCAGCGAGATGGCCAGGACGCCCGAGCCGGTGCCCAGGTCGAGCGCCTGCCCGCCCGGGGGGAGCGCGGCCAGGGCGGCCTCGAGGACCAGCTCTGTCTCGGGCCGCGGCACCAGGACGCGGGGGTCGACCTGGAACGGCCGCCCGAAGAACTCCTTGCGCCGGGTGAGGTAGGCGGTGGGCTCGCGCTCCACGCGCCGCCGCACCAGCTCGCGAAAGGCGGCCAGGTCGGCCTCGGCCATGGGCTTGTCGAAGTCCAGGTAGAGCCGGACCCGATCGCAGGAGAGGGCGTGGGCGAGAAGCAGCTCGGCGGTGAGGCGGGGAGCGTCCACGCCCTTCTGCGCGAAGTAGCCCTGGGTCCAGCTCAGGAGCCGCAGCGGGGTCCAGGTCTCGGCCACTAGGCTCTCTTCTCGCCCTCGGCCGCCGCCTCGCGCAGCGCCTGGGCGGCGAAGAAGGTCCGGCAGGCGTCGATGACGTCCTGCACGTCGCCGTCCATCACCGCCGGCAGGTTGTGCCGGGTGTAGTTGACGCGGTGGTCGGTGAGGCGGTCCTGGGGGAAGTTGTAGGTGCGGATCTTC
>DATKMW010000145.1:0-21798 GCA_035541675.1 Anaeromyxobacter sp.
CACCAGCGAGAGCGTGGACAGGGCCACCAGCGCCGCCAGCGCCGGCCCGGCCCCCTCCACCCGGAAGGACTGCTCGCGGTGGCGGATCCCGCCCACCAGGATGCAGATGCCGACCACGCCGTTGCAGATGATCATCACCGCAGAGAAGATCGCGTCGCGCGCCAGGCCCGCGCTTCCCGGACCGCCGGCGACGGTGAGGGAGACGATCAGCGCGACCTCGATCACCGTCACCGCCAGGGCCAGGACCAGGGAGCCCAGCGGCTCCCCCACCCGATGGGCGACCACCTCGGCGTGGTGGACCGCGGAGAGGACCGCGCCCGCCACCCCCGCCCCCAGCACCGCCGCCAGGGGGGTGCTCGCGGGGAGGAGCGCGGCCGCGGCGGCGAGGACCGCAGCCACGAGCGGGACCAGCACGGGCCAGCGGCGCATAGGGCGCATGGTAGCCCGGAAGGCCGCGCGGCGCGGTGCCCGGCCGGGCCCGCGCCGCCTGCGCAAGCTCGGCAGGGGAGTGCCGGCCGGCTCGCACCGCGGCGGCGGGGGTGAGGGTCGCCCCTCGCCTAGGTCGCCGCCGGCTTGGCCGGATCCTCGAGGTGGAGGAAGGCGCGGCAGAGCCGCTCCCACCCCTCCTCGCCCAGCGAGGACATGGGAGAGGCGAGCAGCGCGCCGCCGTCGGCGGCGGCGAAGCCCACCTCGTGCTCCATGAAGTGCTCCAGCCGGGCGGCCTCGCGCTGGAGCCAGCCCGCGGCCTCGGACTCGGCCGGGAACCGCATGTAGGTGGTATCGGCCGGGGTGAAGGAGAGGAGCCAGCCGTCGCCGTATGGCTCGCGCTTCACCAGGGCCGGGTCGCCGGCCACGCGCGCGTTGGGCCGGACCACCATGCCGTTGACCGGCGCCTCGATGCGGAGGCTCCGCCGGCCGGCGTGGAGCACCGCGATGGGCTCTCCGCGGCGGAGGAGCACGCCGGGCCGCGGCAGCTCCACCGACGTCACCGAGGGGATGAGCTCGCGGGCCAGATCGTCGATCCCCAGCATGAGCTCCGCCGGCGCGCGGGAGGCGATCCAGGTGTGGTTCGGGGCGTGGAACGCGCCGCGCCGCCAGGAGAACCGGCCGCTGCGCACCACGTTGCGAGAGCGAAACCTCGACACCTGGCCGAGGGCGATGGCGAGGAGCACCGCCGGGATCGCGATGAGCAGCGCCCCGACCAGGAAGAGCCCCGCCCTCCCGAACAGGCCGACCACGAACGCTGCGAGAGTCTCCAGGTACTCGATGATGGTGGCCACGCGCGCCTCCGAAAGGCCGCCCTCCGATTCGCCGGAGGGCCATCCGATCGGATTCACTGGCAAACGCCGCGCCAGAGGCCGGGGCGAGCAAGATCGGCAGGTTGAGCGGACCGAACGGCCGGCGGGACGTTGAATTTCTCAGCAGGCGACGCCCTTTCCCAGAAAATCACCAGTTACTTCGGGCATTTCTATCTGGATCGTGGAGATCGTAAGCGCTGGTGATTTTCCTCACGTCCTCGGAAACGGCGGGAGCCTCCCGCGGGCCGCCGCCTCCTGGGGCATGAGGACGGCGTACAGGGCGTCGTGGACGGGCGTCTGGACCCCTGCGGCCCGCCCGAGGCGCACGACCGCGCCCACCTGGTCCTCGAGCTCCGACGGCCGGCCCGAGCCGATGTCCCGCTGCATCGAGGCCGTCGCGCCCGGCGTCAGCGCGTCGAGGCGCGCGGCAGTCGTCGCCACCGCGTCCTTCGGCAGCGCCACCCCGCGGGCGGCGGCCAGCGCCGCCACCTCTGCCATGGCCCTCTCCCACAGCGCTCGCGCCTCGGGCTGGCTCCGCAGCGAGCCGAGCGGCGCCCGGGCCGCGGCGGCCACCGCGCCCCAGGGCTCGACGAGGAGGAACTTCTCCCAGACCGCCCGCTCCACGTCCTCCACCAGCTCCGCGGCCACGCCTGCCCGCTGGAGCGCCGCCTGCAGCGGCGCGAGCCTGGGCCCGGCCGCCCCCCCGCCTCGCCCGGCGCCCGGCAGCTCTCCCATGGTCACCCGCGGCGGGTCGCCCACGTGGCGGACCCTTCCGGCGCCCTCGAGCCAGGCGAGGACGTTGACCACGCCCCCGGCCACCGCCGCCGGCCCCAGGGCGCGGGCGAGCTCGGAGGAGGCCTCGACGCCGTTCTGGAGCGGCACCACCACCGCGCCTGGCCCGAGGAGGGGCGCGAGCCGCGGTGCCACCTCCCGGACCTGCCAGGCCTTCACCGCCACCAGCACCGCCCCGGAGGGCCCCAGCGCCGCCGGGTCGGCGGCAGCGGAAACACGTACCGTGAAGCTCCCCAGCGGCGACTCCACCCGAAGGCCCCCGCGCCGCACGGCCTCGAGGTGGGCGCCGCGAGCCACCACCGCCACCTCCTCGCCGCTCCTGGCCAGGAGGCCCGCCAAGAGCCCTCCCACGCCACCCGCGCCCACGATGGAGATGCGCATGCCCGAGCATTAGCACGCCGGGAACGCCTCCGCCGCCGCGCCCGCAGCCGGCCGGTCCCCCCGGGGCCGCCGGGGCGCTCCGGGGAGGGCGGCCTCGCGCGCCTCGGCCCGGCCTGCCTCCCCTCCCGCCGCCGCTAGAACCGCCCGTCGCAAGGGGTGCCCAGCGCCTGTCCGGCGTAGACCCCGAGCTCCCGGTAGATGAGCGGACCGTGGTCGGAGGGCTCGAGCCAGGTGAGCGCGATGCGGGTGCTCCCCGCCCCCCACTCCGCGCTCCGCCTCTGCCCCTGCTGGCGCACCACCAGCCGCCCGCCGGAGGTGAGGAACACCAGACCGCCGCTGTCCCTGATGGCGTCCTGCAGCTCCACCGGCGCCAGCGCGCCCTTCTTCCCCACGTAGAGCCGGAAGTCGGGCGGCTCGGCGGCCTCGCCGCTGGGGAGCCGCGCGCCGTCGACGTAGAAGTAGAGCCCCTCGTCGTCGCGGGCCAGGACGTGCGGGATGCGGCGCCAGCGCGGGGCCAGGAGCTCGGCGCGGCCCAGCAGCCGCCTCGCCTCCATGGCCGGCACGCGCTTCATGGGGATCTCCGCCTGGCCGCAGGAAAGGGTGGCCTCCTGCGGCGTCCAGCGGAAGCTGGCCCGGCCGCCGTCGCGCGGCTCCCAGAAGGTGCGATCCCCGGTGCCCTCGCTGCCGTTCAGCGAGCCGCTCGAGGCCCGGCAGCGGTGCAGCTTCTTGGCGGTGCCGGCGAAGATCGGGGCGTCGAGGTCGGCGGGGTCGAGGGCCAGGTAGTTGCCCCTGCCGTCCTCCCAGAGCACGAGCTGGGCGAGCTTCGCCGGATCGACCTTCTCCGGCTCCTCCGTCCACGGCGGCGGGAGCGGCTTGCCGGCTGCGGCCGGCTTCGGGCCCGGTGCCGATCCCACCTCGGGGTCGACCGGGCGGGGCCTGTCGGCGGCGACCGACGCGCCCGCCCCCCCGGGGAAGAGCTCGGCCACCATGGCCGGGATGGCGTCGAGGAGGTCGTCGAGGGTCCCCTTGCGGAGGCGGCGATCGGACTGCGCGGCCACGCGGACCCTGGCCACCTCCATCAGCCGGAAGTGGACGAGCAGGCTCTCCCCCACGCGGGCCACGTCCCCGTTCACCAGGAGCTCCACACCCAGCGCTCCGCCCAGCTCGGCCATGCAGGCGTCGGTGGTGCAGCCCATCATCGCCTTCTGCCGCTCGAGCGAGAGGACGGCGTCGATCTCCCGCCGGGTGATGACCTCCGCCCCGGACCTCCTGCGCACCTCCGCGGCCAGCGCCTCGGTGAGGGCGGAGGCCGTCATCTCGGTGACGCCCTCGCCGGCGACCACCGGGAGCACGGCGATCCGGGCCGGGGCCGAGAGGGACAGCGCCAGGAGGAGCGGGAGCATGGTTCGAGGGTATCGCAACCGGCCGGCGGGTCCAGAGCACGATGGCCCCAGGGTGGGTGGGAGGCCGCAATTGTCGCTTGCACGCGCGGGGGCCGGCCGAGATGCTCTCTCCATGGTCCGCCGCCCCCTCGCCGCGGCCAGGCCGGCCGCGAGGCGGGCATGGCTCCTTGCCCTCCTGCTGCTGGCGCTCCCCGCCGGCGCGGCCGAGCCCCGCGCCGGGGGCCGGCTCGACGCCGACGATGCCCACGTCGAGGTGCTCGGCAAGCCCGTGGCGGTCGGCGAGCGCATCGAGCTCCCCGAGGGCTGGCTCCGGGTGGAGGAGCAGGGCGTCGAGGACCGCGACGTCGGATCCTTCACCGTGGCCGCATCGCCGGCGCCGCGGGCGCCGCCGGCCCGCGCCGCCGAGCCAGCGCCCTCGCCCGGGCCAGCCGTGCGGGAGACCCCGGCACCGCCGTCCTGCCACGCCGAGCGGGGCGCCTACCTCCGGGAGCTCTGGCGGATGTCCGGCATCGAGGTCGACGACCCGGAGGCTGTCCTGCGCGGGCTCGAGGCGGAGGGGCCGGGCGCCGCCGACGCCTACCTGTTCGCCCTCTCCACCGATCCGGTGCGGGCGTTGGCCTGGTCCTCGGAGCTCCGCGACCGGGCGCGCGATCTGGCGCGCTGCGTGCGCGAGCGCGACCGGGCTCCCCCGGACGAGCCCCCCGCCCTCCGCCCGCGTCCCTGAGCGAGCCCGGCGGGGTAGAGTCGCCACATGCCTCGCACCGGCCTCGCCGCCGCCTTCCTCGCCTCCCTCCTCGCCTGCGCCGTCCACCGGCCCGCGCCGCCCGCTCCCCTCGCCACCCCGCCGGCCGCGCCGGCGGTGGCCGAGCCCGCACCCGACCTGGCCGGGCCCACCGCGCCGGCCGCGGTGCCGGAGCCTCCCCCGGCCTTCGACGCGGTCGCGCCGGCCGGCCCGGACGAGTGGTGGAACGGGGCCGTCTTCTACGAGGTGTACGTGCGCAGCTTCGCCGACTCGGACGGCGACGGCGTGGGGGATCTCCGGGGCCTGGCCGCGCGGCTCGACGACCTGCGGGCCGACGAGGAGGGGGGCCCGGGCGCGCTGGGCGTGGACGCCCTCTGGCTCATGCCCCTCTTCCCTTCGCCGAGCGTGCACGGCTACGACGTCACCGACTACGAGCACATCGATCCCCGCTACGGCACCGAGGAGGACTTCCGCGCGCTCCTCGAGTCCGCCCACCGGCGCGGCCTGCGCGTGGTCCTCGACCTCCCGCTCAACCACACCAGCGTCCTGCACCCCTGGTTCCGGGACTCGGCCTCCGGGCCTCGGGCGCCGCACCGCGACTGGTACGAGTGGAGCCCCAAGAACCCGGGCTGGGGGCAGCCCTGGAGCTTCTCCACCCCGGCCTGGCACCGCCTGGGCGGCGCCTTCTACTACGGCCTCTTCTGGAGCGGCATGCCGGACCTGAACTACCGGAACCCGGCGGTGCGGGCGGAGATGGAGCGGGTCGTGCGGCTCTGGCTCTCCCGCGGCGTGGACGGGTTCCGGCTCGACGCGGCCCGCTTCCTGGTGGAGACCGGCCCGGGCCGGGGCCAGGCCTCCACCCCCGAGACCCACGCCTTCCTGAAGGAGCTCGCCGCCGACGCCCGCGGGGCACGGACCGACGCCGCGCTGCTCGGCGAGGTCTGGTCCATCACCGAGGACATCGCCGACTACTACGGGAACGGCTCCGACGAGCTGCAGCTCCTCCTCGACTTCCCGCTGGCGGCCGCGGCCGTGTCGGCGGCCAAGAACGGCAAGGTCGAGGAGCTGTCGCGGGTCCTCTCGGAGGTGCGGAGGAGCTACCCCCGGGGCGCGGTCGACGCCCCCTTCCTCACCAACCACGATCAGGTCCGGCTGGCCACGCAGCTCGGGCAGGACCCCGCGCGGCTGAGGCTGGCGGCGGCGCTGCTCCTCACGCTGCCCGGCTCGCCCGTCGTCTACCAGGGCGAGGAGCTGGGGCAGGAGAACGGCCCGGGGCAGGAGGACGAGGAGAAGCGCCTGCCCCTGTCCTGGGACTGCACCGCCCCCGGGCACGGCTTCACCACTGGCACGCCCTGGCACCCGTTCGGCCCCGACGCCGGCCGGGCCTGCGCCTCGGCCGAGCGGGGGGACCCGGGGTCGCTCCGCTCCTGGTATCGGACCCTGATCGCGCTCCGCCACGGGACGCCGGCGCTCCGCCGCGGCAGCCTGGAGCTGGTGCCGGTGCCCGGCGCGCCGCGGACGGTCCTGGCCTTCCTGCGCCGGAGCGGCACCGAGGCGGTGCTGGTGGTCCACAACGCCGGGACCGAAGCCGCCGACACCGGGCTCTTGCAGGTGGCCGGCGAGCGCGCCGAGCCGCTCCTCCCCGGGCAGGCGCATCTCGAGCGTCAGGCCGACGGCTGGCGGGCGACGCTGCCCCCGCTGGGCAGCGGCGCCTGGCGGCTCCGGTAGGCGGCCGGGAGGCCTCCCGCCGGCTTCGGACCGCGGGCCCCGGGGCGGGCAGCCCCGGGGCCCGCAGCCCGGCCGTCACTGCTCCTGCACCGTGAACTCGACGCGCCGGTTCTTGGCCCGGTCCTTGGCGGAGCGGCCGGGGAGGAGCGGCCGGGCCTTGCCGAACCCGATCACGGTGACGCGCGAGGGCGGGACGCCTTCCTTCACCAGGAAGGCCCGAACCGCCTTGGACCGCTCCTCGGAGAGCCAGAGGTTGTACTCGGGCGGGCCGAGATCGTCGGCGTGCCCCTCGATCCGCACCACCCGCATGCGGGGCTCGGCCAGGATGCGCTGGGCCACCTCGCGGAGGAGCGGCCTGTACTGGGCCTTGATCTCCTTCTTGTTGAAGTCGAAGAAGACGCGGGACTCGATGCGCAACGGCTCGGCGGGCGCGGCTGCCGGCGCCGGCTCGGGGGTCGCCGCCGGCTTCTCCTCCGCCTGGGGCGCGGGCTCCGCGGGCTTGGGCGGCTCGGCCTTGGCCGGCACGGGACCGGGCTCCTCCGGCTTCGGCTCCTCCTTGGCCACCACCGGCTTCTCCGCGGGCGGCTTCTCCGCCAGCCGACCGGCGGGGGCGGTGGAGAAGCCGATCTCGGCGAAGACCCGGTACTCGGGCGTGCCGTAGCCCTTGCCGATGCCCGGCCCACCGCCCAGGGTGACCAGGAGCCCTTGGGGCGACGTCCAGCGGAGGCCGCCCAGGAGCTCCATGGGCCGGGCCGCCGCCGAGTGGTCGGACATGCCCGCCTCCCCGTTGAAGGTGGCCAGGGCGGCGAGCGTCTGGGCGCCGCGGAGGAAGGGCCACTCCACGCCGGCCCCGTAGGTGAAGGCGTTGCCCACCTTGAGGTCCACCAGCTGGCGCTCTTGCCGGAAGATGGCCCCGGCGTTGAGGAGCAGCCGCACCGGCCCCAGGTCGTCGAGCTCGAAGAGCGCCCGGGGGCTGGCGGTGACGCCCCCCTGGCCCAGGTACGAGCGGGTGTCCCCGGTGGGCAGGCTCACCGGGAGGGCCACGCCCACCCGGAGCTTGCGCCACTCGAGGAGGCGCGCCTTGGGCACCACCCGGATGTCGGAGAAGCCGCTCTGGGCGATGTTGGGCCGGAGGCCGGGCGGCAGGAAGCGGTTGCTCTGCCGGCTCTGCGACACCACCCCGGGGATGGCCACCGAGACCTCGGCCCAGTCGTAGAGGCCCAGCGCGAAGGTCAGGTCGGCCGCGGTCTGGCTCTTGAGCATCGAGACCTTGTCCATGCCCGGTGCCACCACCACCAGCGGCCGGCTGGCGTAGTTGCCGTAGAGGCGAAAGGTCTTCTCCCATCCCCCGGCCACCTGGGCCGACTCGATGCCCAGGAGGTCGTAGGCCCCGCCCTCGGGCTGGAACCGGTCGACC
Source organism: Anaeromyxobacter sp. (assembly GCA_035541675.1). Lineage (GTDB taxonomy): Bacteria > Myxococcota > Myxococcia > Myxococcales > Anaeromyxobacteraceae > Anaeromyxobacter. Next base: position 7,762 of record DATKMW010000145.1, read on the forward strand.
AGGAAGGAGGTGGTGGTGGGCGGCGTCTGCGCCCGGGCCACGCCGGCCGCCAGGAGGACCAGCGCGGCGGCGGCGCCGCGGGCCGGCCGGCGCCGGCGGGAGCGGCCGCGCCAGGCCAGCCACAGGGCCAGGAGAATGAGCCCCAGCGCGCCGCTGCCGCCCTCCAGCGAGCTGCAGCCCGAGCCCGCCGGCCTCCAGTCGGGCCAGATCACCACCTCGGCGGTGGCCTGGTTCCCCAGCGAGTCGGTGACCTGGACGACGTCGGTGGCCCCGCGCTTCGTGCCCGCGGTGTAGAGACCGGTGGTGGGGTCGATGGTGCCACCCTGGGAGGCGACGGTGACGAGCTTCCAGACGAAGCCGCTGCCGCTGCCGCCCGTGGCCTGGAAGGCGACGGTCTGGCCGGGGTAGGCCCCGGGCTCGGTCGGGGTGATGGTCACCCCGGGCCCGACGCTCACCGAGACGGTGGCCAGGTTGCCGAGCGAGTCCTGCACCTGGACCACGTCGGTGACGTCGGGGGTGGCCCCGGCGACGTAGGCGCCGGTGGTGGCGTCGATGGAGCCCCCCGAGGCGTTGGTGGAGAGCGACCAGCCGAACCCGGCGCCGGTGCCGCCCGAGGCGGTGAAGGTGATCGACCCGCGGGGCGGCGTGGTGGGCGCGGCCGGCGCGATGGAGACCGCCGGGCCGACCGTGACCACGGCCTCGGCGTAGCTGCCCAGGGAGTCGGTGACCCGGACGGTGTCGGTGACGCTGCCGGTGCGACCGGCGACGTAGTTGCCCGAGGCGTCCACCGAGCCACCGGACCTGTTGACCGACAGGCTCCAGGTGTAGCCGCCGCTGACCATGCCGCCCGAGCAGGAGAAGGCCACCGCGCCGAGGGGCGTGGTCGAGGCGGTGGTGGGGTCGATGACCACGGGCGTGGTGACCTGCACCGAGACCTGGTCGTGGTTGCCGAGCGAGTCCACCACCTGCAGATCGTCGCTGACGCCTCCCACCGGCCCGGCCCGGTAGGCGCCGCTCGAGGTGTCGATCGAGCCGCCGGAGCGGTTGCCGCCGGGCTGGAACGACCAGATCCATCCGGAGCCGCTGCCGCCTGTGGCGGAGAAGGCGATGGTCCCGAGCGGCGGGGCGGCCGCCGGCTTGGGGGAGATGGTCACGCCCGGCCCGACCTGGACGGTGGTGGTGACGGCGTTCCCCAGGGAGTCGGTCACCTGCACCACGTCGGTGCTGAGGGGCGTGGCGCCGGCCTGGTAGCTGGCGGTGGTGGCGCCGGTGGAGGTGACGGCGGGCAGCAGGGGGGTCTCGGCGCTGGCCGAGCCCGCCTGGGTGACCAGCCAGGAGTAGCCGGCCCCGGAGCCGCCGCTGGCGGTGAAGGTGACGCTGCCGCGCGGCGGGACGGTCGGATCCGCGGGCGCGATGCGGAAGGGATCGAGGACGTAGAAGGGGAGAGCCTTTCCGGGCGCCCCGGCCACGATGGCCCGGATCCACCACCAGCCCTTGGGGAGCGCATCGGGCAGGACCACCTGGGCGCTCCCGGCCGCGAACGAGGCCGTCCGGGCGAAGGCCACCCCGTCTCCCTCCTGGCGGGTGAGGACGAAGACGGGCTGGTTGGCGGCCGACTCGCGGGCGTCGCTGGAGCCGGTGTCGACGTCGCCGATGAAGGAGGCGCCGCCCACCGGGGAGAGCGAGAGCGTGGCCCCGGGGATGGGCGACGAGAGCGGCATGGAGCCGGCCAGGTCCGGTGGGGGCGCGGCCAGCGAGGCGTAGGCGGCGTAGACGTCGGGCATGGCCAGGGAGGCGCCGCTGTTGTAGCCGCCCCAGGCCAGGAGCGCGCCCGAGGGCAGGAGCGTGGCGGTGAAGAGGTCCCGCTCCTGGTCGAGGTAGGAGATGCCGGACTGGACGAAGCGGCCGCTGGCCGGCTCGTACCGCTCGACCACGTCCAGGAAGCCGGAGGCGTCCTGCCCGCCGGCCACGATCACCTCGCCGGTGGGGAGCGAGGCGGCGGCGTGGTCGAGCCGCGGGGTGAGGGTGAGGGACGAGGAGGGGAAGCTGGCGGTCCCGTCGAAGATCTCGGCCGTGCCCAGCTCCGTCGTCCCGTCGGTCCCGCCCGCCACCAGCACGCGTCCGTCGGGGAGCGGGGTGGCGGTGAAGTGCGCGCGCACGCCGGCCATCGAGCCCACCGGGGTGAAGGCGTCGGCGACCGGGTCGTAGACGTCGGCGGTGGCGGTGCCGTCGCCGCCGGCCACCAGCACCCTCCCGTCCCGGAGCATGGCCGAGGCGTGATGGGCCCTGGCCGCCGACATGGTGCCGGCGGAGGGGGAGAGCGCGTCCGCCTCCGGATCGTACAGGTCGGCGCTGGCGTGGGCGCTGGTGCCGTCCTCGCCGCCGGCCAGGAGCACCTTGCCGTTGGGGAGCAGGGTGGCGGTGTGGCTGGCGCGCGGCGCGCCGAGGGTCCCGGGGACGTCGGACCAGGTGCGGGTGGCCGCGTGGTAGCGCTTGGCGGTGTTCAGGGCGGAGGTGGCGCCGTACTTCCCGCCGGCGATGAGCACGTCGCCGTCGGGGAGGAGCGTGGCGGTATGGTAGGCGCGGGCCTTGCCCATGGGCGGAAGGCTGGTGAGCGAGCCGTCGGTGGGGTCGAACAGCTGCGCCGACTGGAGCCAGCCGCCGTAGGGATCGATGCCGCCCACCACCAGCACCTTGCCGGCGTCGCCGCCGGTGGAAAGCAGCGTGGCGGTGTGGCCGTGGCTGGGCACGTAGCCGGAGGGCGAGAGCGCGGTCCACCCGTCGGCGGCCCGGTCGAGCTGCTCGGCGGTGGGGAGGCCGCCGCCGGTGAGGAGGATCCGTCCCGCGGGGAGCAGGGTGGCGACGTGGCCCCCGCGCGGCGCGGCCAGGTGACCGACGGGGAGGGCCGAGGCCGCCCCGGCCGCGTACACGTCCACGTCGTTCACCGCGGAGCCGCCGACGTTCCCGCCGGCCACCACCACCCGGCCGTCGGGGAGCAGGGTCGAGGTGGCGTCGGCCCGGGCGACGCCCAGGGCCGGGCCGGTGGCGAAGTCGTCGGTGCCGGGCCGATAGACGTCGGCCGAGGAGAGCTCGACCGCGCCGTCCCAGCCGCCCACGAGGAGCACCGCGCCGCCGGGCAGGAGGGTGGCCGTGTGCCGAGTCCGCGCGTTCATGGCCCCCGCGGTGTAGGTCGAGCCCGACGCGGGGTCGAACCGCTCGGCGGCCTGGGCCTGGAGGATGGGCGTCCCCCCGCCGTCCTCGCCGCCCGCCACGAGCAGCGTGCCGTCGCCGAGGAGGGTGGCGGTGTGGCCGGCGCGCGCCGCCTGGAGCGCGTGGGGGTTTGCGGCCCAGGAGCCGGCGCCGCCGGCGGCGGGGATGTACTCCTCCACCGAGGCGAGCGCCGCGCCTGCGGCGCGGCCGCCCATGACCAGGACGTGTCCGCTGGACAGGCGCGTGGCGGTCTGGCTGGCACGGGCCGCGCCCAGGGGGCCCGCCGCCGAGAACGTCCCGGCCACCGGGTCGTAGAGCTCTGCGGTGGCGAGGGCGGTCCCGGCGCCGTCGTCGCCGCCGGCCACCAGCACCCGGCCGTCGAGCAGGACGGTGGCGGTGGCGTGGGCCCGGGCGGCGAGGAGCTGCCCGGTGGTGGTGAAGGCGCCGGTCGAGGGGTCGAAGATCTGCGCGGAGCGCGTGGCCGCGCCGGAGACCATGCCCCCGGCGAGGAGCACCCGGCCGTCGGGGAGGAGCGCGGCGACGTGAGCGCTGCGGCTCGCGCCGGTTCCCGAGGCGGTCAAGGCCGCCCGGGGCGGCGTGCGGCTGGCCGCCGGCGGGCGGGCGGGCTGGGAGCAGGCGGCGCCGCCGAGCAGGGCGGCGAGGCAGATGGTCCGGACCGTGGTGCGCATGTAGCCCCTCATCGTCCGCGTGTGACCCGTTCGGTGGGTGGGGAAGCGGAGACCCGGCGCCGAGCCGGCGCCCAGGCGGCCCCTGGAGCAATCCCCGCTCCACGCGGCCGCCGATGGAGAATGCCACAGGATCAGGTGCCTACCGCTGGTCGGGGGAAGGGTGCGAGGGCCCGGTCCGGCGGGACCCGGGTTCGGGGCCGGCGACCCACCGGCCGAGCCAGGCCGGGCCAGGCCAGCAACCCCAGCGATGTCCGGAGGGTACGGCGTCGCGCGCCCGGGTGACACGGGGCCGCGCGCGGGGGCCCGCGCGCGCCCGCTCGGCTTCACCTTCGGTCCGGATCGCGGCGGGCTCTCTGCGAGGATCCGAGGCCGAGCGCGACGGCGGGCTCCACAGAAACGAGGAGCCGGGAGGATCGCTCCTCCCGGCTCCGGGTGCTTCAGGCGATCGGGGTGAGGCTAGAACCAGCCCTCAACCTGGAAGCCGTACAGCATGCCGCTGGTGTCGGTGCCGAAGTTGCCGCCAGCGATGCCGGCCTTGGTCGCGTCGTCGTTCCAGCTGCCGCCGGTGATGAAGAGGCGGAACTCGGGACGGACGAAGAAGCCGCCGCCGTCGCCCTGCGCCGGGAGAAGCGTGGGGGCGATCGTCCACTTGACCAGGTTCGGCTTGGTCTCGGTGCCGCCGTTGGGCTTGTTGTCCACGGCGGTGTAGCCGATGTCGCCCTGGATGGCGAAGTAGTCAGCCAGCCAGACCTTGGGACGGGCGAAGAGGCCGAACGAGTTCACCTTGTTGGTGCCGCCGCCCACGATGCCGAAAGTCTTCGCCTGGTAGGTGCCGCCCACCAGGACGTCGAACATCGGGATCGGCTGGAGGAGCAGCTGCTCCCACACGGCGAACTGGTTGTCGTTCTTGTTCGCGCGCGAGGGGGCGCCGCCGCCCATGGCCGAGTTGGAGCCGTTCGCGTACTGCAGGGCGATGTTGTTCCAGCCGCCCAGGATGGCGTCCTGGTGCCACTCGAGGGTGACCCACACGCCGCCGCCCTCATCCTGCGGGGTGGTGTAGCCCGTGCCCGAGTGCCGCGAGATCGTCTGGTAGTTCAGGTCGACGAGGATGGTGCCGTTGGCCCACACCGGGATGCCCTGGAGGCGGAGGTCCGGACGGAGGTAGACGACCGGCTGGCTGAGCGAGTCCTTGCCGTTGGCGCCGAAGATCGAGAACGAGAGCTTGCCGAAGCCCGTGTCGACGTTCTCCACCCCGATACCGGTGTCGCTGGTATTCAGGTAGAAGTGGTCGATCATGTCGATGTTCTCGCGCTCGTAGTACTGCTTGCCGCCCCAGAACGTGGCGCCGGCCCACTGCGGGACCTTCATCTTGAAGTAGTTCTGCTGGATGCCGAAGGGCACCGCGGTGCCGGTGGCAACGCCCAGGCCCTGGTCGTAGTTGAACATCACGCCGGCCGTGACCTCGACGCCAGCCTTGTCCTTGTAGATGACGTTCTGGATGCCCCACTCACCGTAGTTGTCGCCCTCGTTGCCGAGGCGGAGCTTGTAGTCCATCCCGGGGGTCCCGAAGGTCGGGGCCGGGCCGCCCTTGCTGCTGATCGAGTCGCCGTCACGGAAGTACCCGAAAAAGTCCACGGCCAAGGCGGGGGTGGCGAAGGCCAGGAGGCCCACCACGACCGCTGCTGCCTTCATCATTGCCTTCATTTGGTCTCTCCCTCGATAGGTGAAGCGATGCTGCCCTACACCTACAGTCCGGGGTCCAGGCATGGAGCCCCGTGCCATACGATCCAGCTTGCTACCCCTCACTACCTCCGGACCTAGCTGGTGCCGCCTTCTTCCCCGCGGCACCATCCGGATCACACTCGTACCACGAAAGCCTGCCGTCTCGAGCCTGCACGCGCCAAGGTCAGGAATGCCGTTCGACCTCTGGCGTTCTCCGGTACCAGCCTCCCAGCCATCGAAATCGACGCGCTAGAGCTACCCGGCCTCGCAGAGGACGGCAGGATACCCAACTCGCCTCCGCAAGGCATCCAGGATCGAACCCCTGTGTGCATTTTCCGGCAGGTGTGGCCGGTAATTCCTGGTGATTTCGCTCGATTTGCGCCAAATCGCCGCATTTCGATACCACCTTCGTGTCGCTCGCTCTTCGGCCGGCGACCATGCACCGACAGTCGCGCGCCCGAAAACCCCCGAAAGCGGGATAAACGTCGACTGGTTTCTCGACCGCGCGCGATCGGGCTTTCTCGCCCGGCGCTATCGCGTGACCGATCGGCCCGCACGATCTGCGCGACGCGCTCGGCCGCCTGACGAGCGCTGACGGCCCCGGTGCGGCGAGGGCCGCTCGCTTCGGCCCAGGCACTGGAAATTCCGATCGAATCCGCGCAAGGCCCCCTTGCGCGTCGCGTTCAGGGCGGCGGCTGGAGGCGGACCAGCACCCGGGCCACTCCGGGCACCCGCTCGCGGAGGCGCCGCTCGGCCTCGAGCGCCTGCTCGCGCGCCCTCGCGGTGGAGGTGCCGGCGGGGACGGTGAAGCGGAAGGAGATGCGCAGGCCGCCCCCGGTGTGGACCACCTCGAGCGCCTCGGCCCGCGGGGCTCCCCAAAGGGCGCAGAGCACCTGGCGGACCTTCTCTCGCTCCCCCGCGCCCGCCTCGGCGGCCAGGGCCTCGTCGAAGGCCTCGGCCACCGGCTCGGTGTGCACGTGGATGGCGACGAGGCCGGGCGCGCCGTCCCGGACCTCCGCCTCGAAGCCTCGCACCAGCGCGTCGGCCTCGCCCACGGTGAGCTCGCCCGGGACCTCCAGGTGCACGTCCAGCGAGTGGCCCAGGCCGGCGCGGTAGGAGCGGATGGCGTGGGCACCCAGCCCGTGGCGGGCGGCGGCCAGCCTCACCAGCGCCAGCAGCCCCTCCTCGCCGGCGCGGACCGGCTCCACGTGCACCACCACGTCGGCGTTGCCCACCGCGGCGCGGACGGCCCGCTCCACCTCGCTGGCGGCGTCGTGTGCGCGCTCCAGCGACGCCTCCCGCGGGACCTCCACGGTGACGTCGGCGAAGATCTCGGCGCCGCTCCGGCGCAGGCGGACCTGCCGGACCCGGGATACGCCGGGCACGAGCGCCGCGCCCGCCACCGCCTCGGTCAGATCGGGCGGGGCGGCGTCGAGGAGGTCGTCGACCGACTTCCTGCCCAGCCTCACCGACACCCATACCGAGATGGCCGCCACCCCCAGGGCCGCCACCGCGTCCGCCTTGCCGAGCCAGCCCGCCCCCAGCCGCCCGGCCAGAGCCACGCCCAGCAGGCCGGCGATCACCACCGAGGAGGACCACACGTCGGTGGAGAAGTGCAGGGCATCGGCCTCCAGCGCCTGGCTGCCGTACTTGCGCGCGGCCCGGGAGAGGGCCCGGGAGCGGGAGACGTCCACGGCGATGGAGACGGCCATGACAACGAACGACCAGGGCGTCACCTCCACCTGCACCTCGCGGAAGGCCAGGCGCCGCACCGACTCCCAGACGATCCCGGCGCAGGCGGCGAGGAGCAGGCCGGTCTCGACCAGCGCCGAGAGGTTCTCGACCTTGCCGTGGCCGTAGGCGTGCTCGCGATCGGCTGGTCGGCCTGCGGCCCGCACCGCCAGGAGGGTCAGGGCGGCGGCGACCAGGTCCAGGCCGGAGTGGGCCGCCTCGGAGAGGATGCCGATCGACCCGGTCGAGAGGCCCACCACCACCTTGAAGACGGTGAGCCCCACCGCCGCCAGGACCGACCAGAGCGCCACCAGCCGCTTCTCGCGGTGGGCGGAGCCCTCCTGGGCGGCCGGCGACGGTGCCTGCACGGGGAGAGTATGGCACGGCTCGATCCCCCGGCTCTCGCTCGCCGCCCACCCTTGGGCGGCGAGGGCCGGGCGCTGCGGAGCCCTACGGCCGCCCGAACCAGGACGGCTCGAGCGGCGCCGGCGTGATGGGCGCCGCCTCGGGCGTCATCCGGGCGCTGGGGATCTCGGTGGCGTACCAGGACGGCGGGGGCTTCGCCCGGGTGAGCGGGCCCGTCGGCGCCGGATCGCCCATGGCTGCGGGGGGCGCCTGGTCGCCCGAGGGGTTCTGAGCGGTCGCCGGGCTCCCCTCCACCCCCGGCGCCGCGGTCGCGGAGGCGGCGCGCGCCAGCCCGGCCAGGCCCAGGACCGCGGCCGCCCCCGCGGCCAGGATGAAACGCTCGACGTGCTTCATGGATCTCTCCTCCTCCTCGCTGCCGGGAAGCTGGTGACGAGACAACCAGGTTGCCAACGCGCGACCGGGGGCAGGCCCAAGGAGAGCTGCGCCCCCGCGCCTCGCCCGGCGGCCCGGTGGCGAACAGGCCGGTGGGCCGGGCGGAAGCTTCCTCCGGGGGCGGCTTCGTGGCATGGGGGACGGGTGATCCGGGTGGACGATCCCGCCTCCTTCCTCCTGCGCTGGCACTACCTGGGGCTGTTCGGCGTCCTCCTCCTCGAGGAGGCCGGCGTGCCGCTGCCCATCCCCGGGGACCTGTTCATCGCCGCCATGGGCTTCCTCGGCTCCAGCGGGCGTGCCTCCTTCCTCCCGTCCGCGGGGGCGGTCATGGCGGCCACGGTCCTGGGGGCGACCGCGCTCTACCTGGTCTCTCGCCACGCGGGCCGGCGCCTGCTCTCCTTCGCCGGGCGCTGGCTGGGCTACGACGCCACCCGGGCGGAGCGGCTGGAGGTCTGGCTGCACCGGCGGGGAGCGCGGGGGGTGGTGGTGGGCCGCCTGGTGCCGGGGCTGCGCATCGTCATGACCCTGGTGGCGGGGGCGCTGCGGCTGCCGCTCCCCACCTTCGCCCTGGGCACGCTGGTGGCGAGCGCGGTCTGGGCCACGGTCTACTTCTGGCTGGGGTACCTGCTGGGCTCGGGCTACCAGCGGCTGGCGGGCCCGGGGGCCTTGCCCCACGGGCTCCTCTTCGCGGCCGTCGGCGCAGCCGCGGCGGCGGCCTTCATCCTCCTGCGGCTGCACCGCCGCGCTCGTCTGCGCCGGGGCCCGCCCGGCTGACCCCCCGGCCAGGCGCCGCCTCCCCTCCCGGCGGCGTCCGGCCCGCCCCCGCCAGCTCGCGCCAGCGGAGCACCGCCGGCAGGGCCAGCACCGCGGCGGCCAGGCAGGCCACCTCGCCCAGCACCGCCAGCAGGCCGAAGGAGATGAGCGCCTGGTTGCGCGCCGCCAGGAGCGACGAGTACCCGATCACGGTGGTGAGGGAGCAGAGCCCCACCGCGCCGCCGGTGGTGCGGATCACGTCGCCGATGGAGCGGGCGTGATCGAGCCGGCGGCGCTGGAAGACGTTGGTGGCGTAGTCGACCCCGATCCCGAAGGTGATGGGCAGGGCGATGAAGTTGAGCATGTTGAGGCGGAGGTGGAGGGCGCCGGCCAGCCCCCCGAACCAGACGATCCCCATGCCCAGCGAGGCCAGCACCCAGCCGGCGTCGCCCAGCGAGCGGACCGATCTGCGGCCCAGGCCGAAGGCCACCAGCACCAGGCCCACCACCCCGGCCAGCGACAGGACCGTGGCCCGCGGGCCGTCGTGCTCGATGGCCTCCAGGACGTCGGCGAACACCAGGGTGGAGCTGGCCATGGGCACGTCGGGGCGCGGCATGGGGATGGAGCGGAGCTCGGCGGCGAAGGCCACCACCGAGCGGCCGTTCCAGGGGTCCATGGACGCGGTGGGGTAGACCAGCACCGGGGCGCCCACCTCGCCCGTCCGCTCGGTGAGGAGCGAGCGCAGCACCTCGGGGAGGTCCCCGGGGCCGAAGGGGCGGAGGTCGGCCGGGGGGATGAGCTTCCGGGCCACGGCTCGCTTGTCGGGCGGCAGGAAGGCCAGGTTCTCCGGCGTGGCCAGGGAGCGGATCTCCCCCACCAGCCCCAGCTTGGCCTCCTGCCCCTCGGGCACCAGCTCGTCCACCGAGAGCACCTCGCCGAGGAGCGTCCCCGGCGTGGACCGGCGGTGCGCCTCCACCGCCCGGGCGATGCGGCGAGCCTCGGCGGCGTCGCGCCCCAGCAGCACGGTGGGGGAGAGGTGGCCGCCGTGCAGCGCGTCCACCCGCTCGTCCCACCAGGCCGGCCCGCCGGGGCGCAGGGCGGTCTGGTCGCGCAGCTTGCGGAAGTCGTGCTCGATGGGGTCCCTGGCCAGCCGCACCACCAGGGCCACCGACGCGGCCGAGAGCAAGGCGGCCAGCACCGCCAGGGCCCGCGGGGCGCGGCTCACCGCCGCCGAGATCACCTGGGTGAAGAGCGGGTGCGCCGGCCGCTGGCCGGGCCTGGGGATGGGGGCGAGGCGCTCCCAGGCCAGCACGAGCGGAGGGGTCATGAGGTAGGCGAAGAGCCAGCAGAGCGCCATCCCCGTGCCGCCGATGAGCCCGAACTGGTTGAAGCCTCGGAAGTCGGTGGTGAGGAGCGAGGCGTAGGAGACGCCGGCGGCCAGCGCGGCGGTGAGGCCGGCCAGCCAGGTGTGGCCGACCGCCTTCTCCATGGCCGCCCGCGGCCCCCCGCCGCGCCGGCGCTCCTCCAGGTAGCGGGCGAAGAGGATCAGCCCCACGTTGATGCCGTTCCCCACCACGATGGAGCCGAGGAAGGCGGTGTTGGTGTTCAGGTGGCCGACCAGGAGATCGGCCAGGCCGAAGGTGACCAGCGTCCCGCACAGGAGCGGGAGGCCCACCGCCGGCACCGCCTTCCAGGTCCGGTTGTAGAAGGCCACCGCCGCGGCCACCGCCAGGACCACCAGCGCCGTGGCCCAGACCAGATCCTCGGCCAGCGCCTCGTGCTCGTGGATGTTGGAGGCCACGTAGCCTCCGTAACCCACCGTGAACCCAGGCCCGCGCCTCTCCGGCTCGATGGAGGCCACCGCGGCGCGCACCGCCCGGTCCAGGGCCCGCACCCGGCCGTAGTCGTCGGGCGACCCCTTCAGGCGCACCACCACCGCCAGCGCGTTCATGGTCTCGCCCGGACGCCGGCCCGGCACCTGGCCCCGGACGTAACCCTCCTCGGGGAACCGGTGCGCCAGGTCGCCGGCCCGGCCGGACAGCTCCTCCAGAAGCCCCTCCACGTCGGGCGGCGGGCCTTCTCCGGTCGTCCCGCCCCCGGCGCGCGTCCGCTCCCAGGCGATCCGCGCCGCCAGCCGGTCCCGGAGCCGCGAGAGGTCCTCCCTCGAGGGGAAGAGGAGGAGCCGGGGCAGGAAGAAGTCGCGCAGCGGGTCGAGGCGGGCCTCGAGGGAGCCGATGAGGCCGGGCGGGGCCTGCGAGAGCGCGTCCACCAGGTCGTCGGCGGCGATCTCCAGGGTCATGGGGTCGGCCCCGGAGAGCACCACCGACTCCTCGGCCAATCCGCCCATGCGCGCCGCCACCGTCGCGGCGTCGACGGCGCTGCGGCTGCGGGCCGGGAGGAGCTCGGAGAGATCGGGGCGCAGGTCGGAGTAGAGCCGCACCGTCCCCACCGCCCCGGCCAGCGCGGCCACGGCGCAGCCGCCCAGGAGGGCGCGGCGGTGGCGATCGGCGAAGCGGACCCAGCGCTCGGCCAGCGTGCTCATGCGCGGCCGCCATCCTCCGACGGGAGCGCGCGGGAGTCGAGGGTGCACAGGCGTGGCCCCTCCGGCCCCAGCTCCAGGTACTCGAGCGCGAGCTCCTGGAGCGCCCCGCAGTTGGCGTAGCGGTCCCCGGCGGCCAGGTGGGACACGTGGAGGTGGCCGAAGATCCCCAGGTCGCACCCCTCCCGCTCCACCAGCGCCAGGCAGCGGGCGCGGAAGACCTCCGCCAGGCGGCGCCCGGCCAGCCCGCGGGCCGCCGCCTCCGCCAGCGCCGCCGCGCCCCGCACCACCCCGAGCCGGCCGTAGCGGCGGGAGATCCCGTCGCCCAGCCGCCCCAGCCACGACCGGCTCAGCGGATCGGCGGCGTGGCCGTGGGCCACCAGCACCCGCCCCACGCCCGCCCAGGCGAGGAGGATGCGCTCCTCCCCGGCGTCGGGGTCGTGGTTCCCGCAGGTCCGCCGGAGCCTGCCCAGGGCCTCTAGCGCCCCGAGCTCGGCCGCCACCGCGGCGTGGGCCCGCTCTCCCCGGCCCGGCCCGGCGAAGAGGTCGTCGAACACGTCGCCGTTCAGGATCACCGAGGCGCCGTCGGCCCGGGCCCGGCGCAGGAACTCGGCGGCCAGGAGCCCGTGGAGGGGCGGGCTCCCGGGCGAGAGGTGCCAGTCGCTGGCGATGCGCAGCGGCGTCACGGCTTCCTCGCCGCCCCGGCACGCTCGGCCAGCAGCGCCTCGTGGAGCTCCCGGGTCCTTTGCCAGGCGAGCTGCTGGATGGGACGCAACACCGAGAGGTCCCGGGCCGCCTCCGGCCGGCGCTCCACCGGGATGGGCTCGCCCAGCGCCACGCGCAGCCGCGCCGGGAGGGGCAGCGGCGACCAGAGGGAGAGCTTGCCCATCCGCAGGCCGGGGAAGGCCCTGGTGCCGCCCACCACCGCCAGCGGCACGATGGGGGCGCCGGTGCGGACCGCCAGCCGGGCGAACCCGTACCGCCCCTCCCAGCGGAGCCGGTAGAAGTCGCGCGACGGCTGCGCCTCCCGCGCGCCGCCGGGGGTGACGAGGAGCTGCTCCCCGCGCGAGAGCACCGCCACGCAGTCCTCCTCGGCGGTGCCGATGATCCCCACCCGCTCCTTGGCCCGGGGGAGGCCGGGCAGCCAGCGCTCGATGCGCGAGCGGGCCGCCACGATGCGCAGCGGAGTGTGCGGCTCGCCCCGCTCGTAGAAGCCCTTCCACTGCAGGAGGTAGCCGGCCAGCACCAGGTCGAGCACCAGGTAGCCCGCGCCGTGGTGCGCCACGTAGATGCAGGGGCCGGTGGGGGGCGGCCCGCCGGCCAGGGCCATCCGGTGGTAGCGGGACATGGCCCATGCCCAGGGCAGGATCAGCCGGCGGTAGACGGGGCGCGAGTCGTCCATGGGCGGCGGGCCGCCCCGGGGATCCCCTCCGGCCGCGCCGGCCGGCCGCCGGGAGGCGAGGCTCAAGCGAGCCCCCACCTGCCGTGGCGCTGGGCGAGCGCACGGTCGAGCAGCGCCTGGGCGACCTCGGCCACCTCGGCGGCGAAGCGCTCCACCGGCCCCTCCTCGGCCGAGGCCGGGGGCAGCAGCGGCGCGCCGAACCAGTAGTCGAGCGAGACGGGGAGGGGAAGGGGCGGGAGCCAGACCGAGCCCCGCCCGCCCAGGGGCAGGCGGAGCGGGTGCTGCTGGTCGGCGCCGGCGATGGCCACCGGCACCACCGGCGCGCCGGCCAGCGCGGCCAGGCGCGCGAACCCCTTGCGGCCACGCCAGTCGAGGCGGTCCTCGGGGCCGTAGAGCTCGCGGGAGCCGCCGGGGAAGACGAGCAGCGACTCCCCGCCCCGGAGCGCGGCCAGGCCGGCCTCCAGGGTGGCCTCGATGCTGCCCACGTGGCGCCGCATCCAGCCGAGGCCCGGGGCGCGGTGCAGCGAGGTGGAGCGCTTCTCCATGGGGCGGAAGGGGAGCCTCCCCGAGTCCCAGAAGGTGAGGAGGCCGAGCAGCACCACCTCGAGGTAGAGCCAGGACCGCGGGTGCTTCGCCACGTAGATGAGCGGCCGGTCGAGCGGCACGCCCTCCAGGCCGTGCACCCGAGGCCGGTACCAGAGCCGGAGCGCCCGGGCCAGGGGGACGAGGACGGCCTTCTGCCGCCAGGTCCGGGGGAAGCCTGGGTCGCCGCCGTCGGCGCTCATGCGGGCTGCGGCGCCGGCGCGAGCAGGAAGGGCCGGTCCGCGGTGGCCGTCTCGTAGATGCGGACCACCCGGGCGGCGATGCGGCTCCAGGAGAGGGCATCGGCGCGCAGCAGCCCGCGCGCCACCAGCCGGGCCCTCAGCTGGGCGTCGCGCCCGGCCCGCCAGATCCCCTCGGCCAGGAGCGACGGCTCGGACGGCGGGACGAGCAGCGCCGCGCCGTGCGCCGCCTCGGCGTAGCCGGGGATGTCGCTGGCCACCACCGGGCACCCGGCGGCCATGGCCTCGACCAGGACCATGCCGAAGCTCTCGCCGCCCAGGGACGGTGCACAGAAGAGATCGCTCTGGCGGTAGCGCTCCGCCAGGGCCTGGTCGGAGAGCCGGCCCAGGAAGCGCACGCCCAGCGGCTCG